>CAXNCS010000004.1:0-134118 GCA_964201005.1 Myxococcota bacterium | reverse complement strand
CAACTGCTGGTCCAGGTGCTTGACGGCGACGGATAGGGCCAGCTTGTCGACCGCGCCGATCGCCACGGAGCCGTTGCCGTCCGCGGTGGAGCTGGCGTCGCTGGTGGTCGTGCCGCCGCCGCTGGCCGCTGAGGTGGATTCATCGCTGCCGCAGGCGCTGAGGGCGAAGAGGGCCGCCGCGGCGAGGGGGAACCGCAACCAGGGCGTGGAGCAAAAAGAAGGGCGGGACATGGGACCTCCAGGGCAGACGGACACAGTGTAGCGGCAGTGGCCAGTCGCGTACAGACAAACGCAGGTTCACCAAAGATAATCAAATACATTCAAATTGTTAGCTGGACACGTACCACAGGCTCGGCTGGATCGATCGCCACCCGGGTAGAGGTGATCGGCCGCGCGACCCGGGTCGGGCCCATGGTGCGGCCTGCGATCCCGGGCTGTACAAAGCCAACCGCAGCGGACTGTTGATCTTTACCGGATTTCGTGCCGCTGCAGCCCCCTGCTCCGAGGCCTCGGACGGGGCAGTTGGCGTTGACACAAAGCGCCTTTTGCCCCTATTCTCCCCCAAGTGGGAGGAAGTGGATCAAAGCGGATCAAAGTGGTCCGCAGCGGCCGATTCCTCGCCGGCCGCCGGTCCGGACCACAAGCCTGCTGTCTGCACAGCAATTGCTCTGGAAGCCGCTCAGGCGGTGCCCAGGGGCAGAGGCGCCCATGGCGATCCGCTTCCGCGGTCAGTTCGTACAGCGCGTCGACGACAAGGCGCGGCTGGCGATCCCTGCGAGCTATCGCCAAGTGCTTGATGCTGCTGGGGATCGCCGATTGATCCTGGTGCGCTCGGTCGCGGGAAACTGCATCCAGGCGTGGCCAGAAGCGGACTGGCTGGAGTACGAGGATCGCATCCTCGCGCTGCCGGCCAACAACCCGATGGTCATGAACTTGCTGCGTTTTCAAGTAGCGAGCCATGTCCAGGTGGAGCCTGACAACCACGGCCGAGTGGTCCTGCCGCCGACGCTGCGCGCGTATGCCGGGATCGAACCCGGCGGCGAGGTGGTGATCGCCAGTATGTCCAAGCGCTTTGAGATCTGGGCCCGGGAACCCTGGGACCGCGACCAAGAGCGCATCCTCGCCGAACTGCCCAACTGGAGTGCGGAAATCGCCAAGCTCGGCCTGTAGCTGCGGCTTGCGCACGGGGAACGCGACACGACCTGGGCGACTGTGGGAGGCTCTTTGGCAACTTCGTCCTGGCAGAAAACCCCGGTCGAGACCGCGGTGAACCCCGAAGATCCCCAGGGATCGCCCGGGTTTTCCCACGTGACGGTGCTGCTGCACGAAGCCGTGCAGGCCCTGGCCCTGGCCCCCGCGTGGGCGGAGGAACCGGGCGATTTGCCCATGCCGTGGATTGCCGATTGCACCTTGGGCGGCGGCGGTCACTCGCTGGCGCTGCTGCAGGCCCTGCCCCGCGCCCGGCTGCTCGCGTTTGATCGCGATCCGCAGGCCCTGGCGGCCGCTGCAGAGCGTCTGGCGGCGTACGGCGATCGGGTGGAGTACGTCCACGCGCCGTTTGCCGAACTGGCCGGGGAGTGTCAGCGGCGAGGCATCGCCCAGCTGCATGGAATTGTTGCCGACCTTGGGGTGTCATCCCATCAGTTTGACACCGCGGCGCGCGGCTTCTCATTCCGCATGGACGGTCCGCTGGACATGCGCATGGATCCCAGCCGCGGCCCCACGGTGCTGGAGCTGCTCGGCGACGTGCGCCTCGAGGACCTGGCCGACGTGCTCTATGCCTACGGCGACATCCGCAGGTCGATTGGCACGGCGCGGATCGTGCTGGAAGAGGTGGCCAAAGGCGCGGTGACCACGCTGGCGCTGGCGGAGAGGTTGGCGGCGCGGCTGGGGCGGGACGGCGGCAAGTCCAAAATCCACCCCGCAACGCAGGTTTTTCAGGCGCTGCGCATCTGGGTGAATGGCGAACTGGACCAGCTGGAGGCCCTGTTGGCCCAAGGCCCCGGGCTGCTGTGCGAGGGAGGGGCACTGGCGGTGATCAGCTTCCACTCCGGCGAAGACCGGCTGGTCAAGCACCGCTTTGCGGAATTGGCCAAGCGCGGCGGGGATTTTACCCTGCCCCAGCGCAAGCCGATCATCGCGGGCGAGGCAGAGTTGAGCGCCAACCCGCGGGCGCGCTCGGCCAAGCTGCGGGTGCTGCAGCGGCGCCTAGCGGTGATGGATGACGGCCAGGACGAAGAGTTGGACGAAGACGAGCTGAACGACCAGGACGAAGGGCAAGGCGAGGCTTAGAGCAGCGAGGTAGGTCCAGGCCGGGTCGGCGAAGGGCTGGCAGAAAGGCCAATGGTTCTAGAGGGCTCGTGATTTTCTTGACAGGATCGGCGGACGACCGATAACGCGAAGAGATCGCTGAAATTACCGAGTGAGTTGACCGATAATTCGAGCCCGGCGAAGGTCGCCCGGCCCCCAGAGAGAGTGCCACGTCGCCGCGAAAAGATTGAGGTTTCCGTGACCCAGCCGCCGCAGCATCCGTCGCAGCCCCTAGAGCCCCATCAGGCGGCCGAGGTGGACGAGTCCGCAGAGTGGACGGATGACCCGGCTTGGGAAGAGGCCGGCGAGGCTTCCGCGGCTCAGGCGGCTGCGCCGTCGCAGGCGGAGAGGATCGACGGCAAGCGCCTGTTGAATTGGCTCCAGCCGGCCCGCAGCGAGGTCGAGCGCGCCCAGAACTCCGAGCGCTATTTTTGGCTCAAGGCGATGGTGCTGGTCGGCTTCTTTGCGGCCATTGTCGCGGCCGGGATCGTGCGGGTGCAGCACACCACGGGCGGCGTGCGCGTGGCGTATGAATTGGTCAAAACCAATGACGAACTGCGCATCAAGCTAGAGGCCAATCGCCGCCTGGAAGCCATGCTGACCGGGCTCAAGAACCCCAACGCGCTGCGCCGGGAAGCGGGCGACAAGTTTGAGATGCATGCGCCGGCTGCGGCTGAAGTGCTGGAGGTCGACTGATGGCGCGGAACTGGGCGATGCGCATGGCGCGCCCTTGGGTAGCGCTGCTGCTGGGCCTAGGCCTGGCGCCGGCGGCCGTGGGCTGTTCTTCGGCCGAGGTCGAGCAGCAAAAGCGCGTGGAGAAAGCCGATTTTCACTATCGCCTGGCCAACGGCTACTTTCACAGCGGCAGTGTGGACTTGGCGATCCGCGAGCTGATCTCGGCGCTGGACGTGGCGCCCATGCACGCCGATAGCCGCTACCTCTATGGCTTTATTCTGTTTGGCCGCAAGCGCTATGAAGAGGCCTCCGAGCACTTTCGCAAGGCCCTGCAGGCCAAGCCCGATTTCTACGCCGCGCGCAACATCCTGGGTGCGACCTATATCGAGATGGAGCGGTACTACGACGCCATCGCCACCCTTGAGGCGCTGACCCGCGAGCCGCGCTACACCACGCCCTACCACGCGTACAACAACCTGGGGCTGGCGTATCTGCGCCAAGGCGACCTCAAGCAGGCGGAGAAGAACTTCCGCATGGCCGTGTTTGTCAACCCCAAGTTTTGCCAGGGGTATCGCAATCTGGGCACGGTGTCCATGGCCCAGCGCGACTATACCGGCGCGGTGGAACACATGACCGAAGCGGTGAACCGCTGCCCGCGCTACGCAGAGCTGCACCTGCAGTTTGGCGAGGCCCTGGAAGCGGCCCGGCGCTTTGACGACGCCGACAAGGCCTTTCAACGATGCGCGGAGCTGGCGGGCGAGACCCCCATCGGCCGGCGCTGCAAGGCACGGTTGCGCAATGCAGCCGGCGGGAGCGGGTGGAACCATGCAACGTTCGATCCGTAACCTCGGCACCCGGGTGTTTCACTGGGTGGATCGGGCTGGCAACAGTCCGGCGGCCCGGGCAGAACGGGCGAATCGGCGCATTCAGCTGGTCGTCGGCGTGCTGGGGGCGTACATCATTTTTGCCTACGCCGCAGCGGTCGTCGCCGTGCTCAACGTCGAAGGCGTGCGCAAGTTCGCCGAGGGCAACATCCGCGCGCAAACGCGCATTGAGACTCGCCGCGGCCCGATCCTGGACCGGAACGGCGTAACCCTGGCGACGTCTTTGATTTCCGAGGCGGTGTCGGTCAATCCGCGCTGGCTGCTGCCGTCGATCAAGGCTTCGCCCAAGAGCCTGCCGCTGCGGGCGTCGAGCTGGCCATCGCTGCTGAACCGGGCGCGCAGTGTCTGCGACAAGGGCATGGTCGCCCCGAGCGACAAAGCGGCGACGGAAAAGCGCCGGCTGGCCGCCAAGCCCGTGTGGGACGATTTCTACGACCACGGGGTGGATCAGAGCGACGAGGCCCTGCAACGCGTGGAGCAAGCCGCGGCGGCGACCTGGCTGAGCGAGCCCGTGGCCCTGGCCAGCGAAGGCACCGCGACCGCGATGGTCCTGCCGCGCGAGCTGTGCCGGCAGTGGCTCGAGGTCGCAGCCGTGTCGACCCGGCGCACCACCGCGCTGGCCGACCTGCTGGGCGTGCCGCGCCAACAGGCTTTGCTGTGGCCCTTCACTTCGCCCTCGCTGCGCGAATTCCGCGATCGCGTCGCGACCAGGCTGGCCGAGGCCACCGCGGGCGATGTCGAGGAGATCAAGCGCCGCATCCACAGCGACACCAGCTTTACCTACCTCGCCAAGAATCTGCCGATGGACAGCGCCGACGCGGTGCGCAAGGCCCTGGCGATGGGGAGTCTACCAAAAAGCCTGATCATTGAACCTGAATTTCAGCGGTTCTATCCCAAGAACTCCTTGGCAGGTCCATTGATTGGCCGGCCGACCCAGACGGGCAGCATTGAGGCGAGCTACGACGCGCTGCTCAAAGGCCAGCTGGTGAACCAGCTTTTTGACAAGGACTCCAAGGGAAATCCGATGTACCCGGACGGCGCGCCGGAGCCGGAAGTGTACGGCGGCAAGACCCTCAAGCTGACGATCGACGAGAAGATCCAGGCCGTGACGGAGTACCACCTCGACGCCTCGGTCCAGGAGTTCAAGGCCAAGTTTGGCATCGCCGCGGTCATGGACATCAACACGGGCGAGGTGCTAGCGCTGGCGACGTCGCCTTCGCTCAATCCCAACGAGTCCAAGAAAGAAGACGCGCCGCCGTACGGCTGGCACAACCCGGCGTTGGAGTTCCAGTACGAGCCCGGGTCGACCGGCAAGGTGTGGAACATGGCGATCGGCTTGCAGGAAGGCAAGCTGCGCATGGACGAAGTGTTTGTCACCGGCGCCGGCTACGGCCTGCCCGGCAAGGTCATCAAGGACGACCACCCCCACGGCTCGCTGACGGGCAAGCAGTGCCTGCAGGTGTCGTCCAACATCTGCAACTGCAAGATCGCCCAGCGGATCAACCGCGAGAACTACTACAAGCACTTGGTGAACCTGGGGTTTGGCCGGCGGGTCGACCTGGGGATCATCGGCGAATCCAATGGCCAATTGGCCAAGCCGGACAAGTGGTCGATGGTGCAGTACTGCAATATCGCCTTTGGCCAGGGCATTGCCACCACGCCGCTGCAGATGACCGCGGCCTTTGCAACCATTGGCAACGGCGGCATTTACCGGCGGCCGAGCTTGGTGCGCGAAGAATTGGACGCCACGGGGCGGGTGACGCGGGCCTTTGTCGCCGATCCGGGCCGGCGGGTGTTTGACCAAAAGGTCAGCGACCTGATGCGCGACGCGATGGCCTCTGTGACCAGGCCGCGCGACCCCAAGGATCCGCAGAGCCTCTCTGGCACGGCGACGCGGGCGCGGCTGCCCAACTACACCATCGGCGGCAAGACCGGCACGGCGCAACAGGCTGAAAACGGTCGCTATTCTGACACGCACTGGGTCGGCTCCTTTATCGGCATTACCCCGGTGGAGAAGCCGCGGCTGGTGATCTTTGTGGCGATCGATACGCCCACCGCCTACGACGAAAAGGCTGGCCGGATCATGCGCTACGGCGGGGCGGTGGCGGCGCCTGTGGCCCGGGAAGTGGCGCGGTTTGCCCTGCCCTACTTGGGGGTGCCGCCGAGCCCCGGCGCGCCGTACCTGGACCGCGACGACCCAGAGCGCGCCCGGCAGATCGAGCTGGCGCAAAACGCCCAGGCCAAGCAGGCCGCGGGCAAGCTGGTGGCGAGCGCAGGCGGCCCGGCGCCGCTGCCGCTGCCGGTGGCGACCGCCCTGGGCGGGGTGCCGACCGCGGTGGCCCCCGATCCGGAGCTGGGCGCAGAGCAGGTGCGCGTGCCCGATATCCACGGTTTGCCGATGCGCGTCGCGCGGTTGCGCATGGCCGCCTCTGGTTTGCACCTCGCGCCCCACGGCAGCGGCATGGCGGTGAGCCAGGAGCCCACCGCGGGCAGCGTGGTCCAGCGCGACAGCCAAGTGCAGGCGAATTTCATGCGGTTGTCTGAGGTTGTGGAAGAGCGGCAGGCGCCGGTCGATGAAGACGCGGTTGAAGTCGTCGCCGCCCCCAAAGTCGCCGCAATCAAGCCCGCCGCGGTGCCAGCCAAAGGGCCCATGCCCGCAGGCAAAGTCCCCGTCGCGCCGGCCAAAGGGGGCCTGCGATGATGCGCTTGCACACCCTGCTAGAGACCGCTGAATTGCCCGCAGAAGTGGCTGCCGGCGCCGATCTGGGCGTCGAAGTGGCGCGGGTCGTGGCCGATTCGCGGCTGGTGCGCCCGGGCGACCTGTTTGTCGCGGCCAACGGTGCGCGCCATCGCGGCGTCGACCACGTGCCGGCGGCGCTGCAAGCGGGTGCGGTGGCGCTGGTCGTCGACGCGCCGGTAAGCCTTGCGCAGTGCGAAGCGTGGAACGTGCCGGTGGTGCGGGTCAGCCAAGCCCGCTCCGCGATTGGCCCGTTGGCGGCGGCGCTGTGGGGCCATCCCAGCCGGCGGCTCCAGGTGATCGGCGTCACGGGCACCAACGGCAAGACCACCACGGCCGTGCTGATCGCCCAACTCTGCAACGCCGCAGGGGGCAAGGCCGCAGCCATCGGCACCCTGGGCACTTGGACTGCAGAGGGCGTGCGCCCCGGCCAGCTGACCACCCCTGAACCCGCTGATCTTCAGCAGAACCTTGCCCAGCTCTGCGCCGAGGGCTTTACCCATGTCGCCATGGAGGTCAGCTCCCACGCCCTTGACCAAGGCCGCGTGGCGGGCGTGCACTTTGCCGCGGCGGTGTGGACGAATTTGTCCAGGGATCATCTGGATTACCACGGCACGGTCGATCACTACGCTGGGGCCAAGGCGCGGCTGTTCAGCGAATACGGCTTGGCGTGGAGCCAGTGTGCGGTCAACAGCGACGACCCGCAGGCGAGCGGCCCCTGGGACCGCGGCCAGGCCCAGGGCTGGAGCATGGGCGGCCATCCGGCGGCCGAGCACCAGGTCTGCGATTTGCGCTGCGATGCCAAGGGCTTGCGCTTTATCCTGCGGTCTGCGGATCGCGCCGATCTCCAGGTCGCCGCCCCGCTAATTGGCCGGCACAACGCGGAGAATCTGACTGCGGCCCTGCTCGCTTGCCGGATGGTTGGCTTGGACGACGCGGCCCTGGCCAGCGCCTGCGGCCACCTCAAGGCGCCGCGCGGCCGCTTGGAGCCTGTGGCCAATGATCGCGGGGCGCTGGTCGTCGTCGACTATGCCCACACCCCCGATGCCCTGGAGAAAGTCCTGGGGGCCCTGCGGCCGCTGGTGGCTCCGCGGGCGCGACTGCTGGTGGTGTTTGGCTGCGGCGGCGACCGCGATGCCGGCAAGCGCCCGCTGATGGGGCAGGTCGCGGGGCAGCTCGCGGATCTCACCGTGGTGACGTCGGATAATCCGCGCTCGGAGCAACCGGCGGCGATCGTCGCGGCGGTGGTGCCGGGGCTCGTCGCCGCGGAAGCGCTGGAGCTGCGCGGGCTTGAGACGCCCCACTTGGCCGCCCTGGGGCGCCGCCACGGCTTTCTTCGCGAGGTCGACCGCGGTACGGCCCTGCGCTTGGCAATTGCCGCGCTGCAGCCGGGCGACGTGCTCTGCATCGCCGGCAAGGGCCATGAAGTGACCCAGACCATTGGCGATCAGAAGTTGCCCTTTGACGACGCCGAAGTAGCGGCGCGCTGGCTGGGAAATGGCGCGAGCGGAGCCCCCTCTGCCCGCGGCCAAGCGCCGGCGCACCGGCAGGTAGAGCCGATGAACCCAGGGGAATTTGCCTTTGACGGCGCGGCGGCTCAGCGCGCGTGTGGCGGACATTTGGTGGCGGTGGGCAGCGGCCCGACCCGCACGCTGTCTACCGATTCGCGGCAGATTGCTCCGGGTGCCTTGTTCGTCGCGTTGGCCGGAGAGCGGTTTGACGGCGGAGCCTACGTCGGCGAGGTGCTGGCCCAAGGTGCGGCAGGCGTGGTCTGCGCGGTCGGCAAAGGCCAGCCCCACGTTTTGGCCGCCGAAGCCCGTGGGGCCTGGCTGCTTGAGGTGGAAGATCCCCTGATCGCCCTTGGCGAATTGGCCCGCGCATACCGGCTTCGCTTTGCCCTGCCCGTGCTGGGCGTGACCGGCTCCAACGGCAAGACCACCACCAAGGAGCTGGCGGCGCTGGCCCTGAGCCCGCTGGGCGCGGTTCTGGCGACCGAAGGCAACCACAACAACCGCATTGGCGTGCCGCAGACCGTGGCGCGACTGGGGGCCCATCACCGCGTCGCCGTGGTCGAGATGGGCATGTCTATCCCCGGCGAGATCAAGCAGTTGGCCCATATCGGTGTGCCGCGGGTGGCCATCGTGACCAGCGTGGCCGAGGCGCACCTGCTGGGTCTGGGCACCCTGGAGGCCATCGCCGACGAGAAGTTTGACCTGCCGCGGTCGCTGCCAGTGGACGGCGTGGCGATCCTGCCCGCCGACGAGCCGACCCTGAAGCAGCGAGCCGGACAGCTGTCCTGCAAAATCGTGTGGTTTGGCCGCGATCAGGGCGACGTGCACCTGCTGGGCCCGGTCCAGACCGGCGGGCTAGACGGCGATGCGCCTTGGCAGCAGTTCCGCGCCAACGTGGGCGGCACCGCGGTGGACGTGCGCCTGCCTGGGCTGGGGGTGCACTTGGCGCACAACGCCTTGGCGGCTCTGGCGGCGGCATGGGTGCTGGGGGTGGACCTCACACAAGCCGCTGCAGCGCTTGGCGATTATCGCCCCGTGGGCCAGCGCATGTTGCCGAGCCGCATCGGGCCGTGGCTGGTGCTGCAGGACTGCTACAACGCCAACCCGCGCTCGACCGCGACGGCGCTGGAGACCCTGGCGACCCTGCCTGGGCCCCGGGCGGCGGTGCTGGGGGCCATGCTGGAACTGGGCCCGCGCGAAGGCGAATTGCATCAGCAGGTCGCCCGGCGCGCCGTGGAGCTGGGGATCGACCTGGTGGTGGCCGTAGGGCCGAGCGCGGCAATGTATGCCCCAGGGATCACAGGGAATCACACCCAGTTTGTCGCCTGCAATACCCACGCGGAGGCAGCGGGACTGCTGGCCCACCGGCTCAACGCTGGGGCCACGCTGCTGGTCAAAGGCTCGCGCGGGGCGCGCATGGAGCAGGTGATCGCCGCCCTGCAAGAACGGTTCGCCGCCGCTGGCACTCAGCCGGGGAGGTCCTAGGTGTTTCTCTGGCTCTCCAACAACTTCCGCGACGAGTTCGGCCTGCTGAACGTGTTTCGCTACGTGACCTTTCGCTCGATGGGCGCGGCGGCCACGGCGCTGCTGATCGGCATCGTGCTATTCCCTCGCTTTATCGCGCTCTTGCAGGCCAAGCAGCTGGGGCAAGTGGTCCGCGATGACGGCCCGGAGGCGCACTTCTCCAAGCGCGGCACCCCGACGATGGGCGGCGTGCTGGTGCTGCTTTCCCTGGCCCTGTCCGTGGTGCTGTGGAGCGACTGGTCGAGCGCGTTTGTCTGGCTGACCCTGGCCATCACCTTGGTGTACGGCGCCGTGGGCTTTGTGGACGACTGGCTCAAGATCCGCGACCGCAACAGCAAGGGCGTCACCGAAAAGCAGAAGATGCTGACGCAGTTTGGTAGCGCGATCGCCGTGTTCACCGCGTTCTATCTGGGCTGGATCGGCAGCGGCCACGCCGACACCCACCTGTACCTGCCCTTTGCCTCAACCAGCAATTTCGCCGTTGACATCGGCCCTTGGGCGTACATCGCCTTTGCCAGCTTCGTCGTCGTCGCCACGTCGACCACCGTCAACTTCACCGACGGCCTCGACGGCCTCGTCACCGTGCCCACCATCGTCTCCGCCGGCACTTTTGCCGTGCTGTGCTACCTCACCGGCGCGCGCTTTGGCAACTTTGAGGTCGCCAAGTACTTGCTCATCCCCGCAGTGCCGGGCGTGCAGGAACTCGCGGTCTTCTGCGCCGCGCTGATGGGCGCGAGCTTGGCCTTTCTCTGGTACAACACCTTCCCGGCCTTGGTGTTTATGGGCGACGTCGGCGCTTTGGCCCTGGGCGGCGCGCTCGGCATGGTCTCGGTCTTCTCCAAGAATGAGCTGCTGGGCGTCATCGTCAACGGCCTCTTTGTCGCGGAAGGCGCCTCTGTGGTGATCCAGCGCTACTGGTACCGCCGCTTTAAGACGCGCATCTTCCGCATGGCGCCGATCCACCACCACTTTGAGAAGAAGGGCTGGCCTGAGCCGCGGGTCACCGTGCGGTTTTGGATCGTCTCGATCATGTTGTCGCTGCTGGCCCTGGCCAGCCTGAAGTTGAGGTGACCATGGCCAGTGTCCGCGAAAATGCGCCGCGGTACGTGGCTGTCGGCACGGAGCTCGACGACGCGCCGGATTACGCCTCGGCCGATGCCACCCGCGTGGCTCAACTGCGCCCGCCCAAAGAGGACAAGGCGCTGGTCCCCGTGCCCGTGGGGATGGATTGGGCGCTGTTCAGCACTGTGCTGGCGCTGATGGCGATCGGCGTGATCATGGCGTATTCGGCCAGCGTCTACCTGGGCCTGCAGGCCGGCAATGACCAGCACTTCCTGCAAAAGCACCTGATTCACGCCGGCCTGGCGCTCGTGACCATCATGGTGGGCGCGCACATTCCCTACCAGTGGTGGCGGCGGGCGGCTTACCCGCTGCTGTTTTTGGCCGTGGGCCTGCTCGCCGCGACGCTTCAGTACGGCGTAGTGGTCAACGGCTCGCGTCGCTGGATCAGATTGCCCGGCTTCATGTTTCAGACCGCAGAGTTCGCCAAGGTCGCCTTTGTGATGTACCTGGCCCACTCGCTGACCAAGAAAATCGAGGCCGCGCGGGTGCACAAGTTCTCGGTCGGTTTTGTGCCCCACGCCCTGGCCTGGGTCGCGGTCTTTGCCCTGTGCATGAAGCAGCCGGACCTCGGCACCGGCATTGTGCTGGGCGTGCTGCTGTTCGCCATGACCTTTATCGCCGGCACCAACATGGCCTACGTCATGTTCTTTGGCGGTCTCGCCGGATCAGGCCTGATGGCGTTTATTCTGCAAAACCCCATGCGGCGTGCGCGGTTTTTTGCGTTCCTCTACCCGGAGGAGCACCGCCTGACCACGGCCTTTCAGCTGTACAACGGCAAGCTGGCGGTGGCGACAGGCGGCCTGTTTGGCAACGGCCTGGGCCTGTCCAAGCAGAAGCTCGGCTTTGTGCCGGAGTGCCATACCGACTTCATTTTGTCGATTATCGGCGAAGAGTTGGGGCTGATCGGCGTGGCCCTGGTGGCGCTGGCGTTCATCTTCTTTATCCGCCGCGGCCTGCGCATTGCCCTGCACGCCCGCGACGAATTCGGTCGCTTGCTCGCGTCGGGCATCACCGTGCTCTTTGGCACCCAGGCCGCGGTCAATTTTGGCGTGGTCATGGGGATCCTGCCGACCAAGGGCCTGACGCTGCCGTTTGTCAGCCACGGCGGCTCGTCAATGCTGATCTTGGGCATGGCGCTGGGGATTTTGATCAACGTCGGCCGCGGCGGCGACCCCGATGCCGTCCCACCCAGCCTGCCGAGCTGGCCCAACTGGCTGCGCCTGCCCAAGCGCGCCGCCGCCAACAGCCCGCGCAACGCTCGCTCCGGCGCCCACCGCGGCAACGCCGTCCTGCGCGGCACGGACAACAGCGGAGGTGCCGCATGAGCCCCGCGCTTTTGTCGCAGACTACCCCGCCCGTGATCCTGGCAGGCGGCGGCACCGGTGGCCACGTGGTCCCCGCCCTAGCGCTAGCCGACGCCTTCCGCAACGCCGGATCGGAGGTGCTTTTTGTCGGCACGGAGCACGGTTATGAAGCGAGGATGGTGCCCAAGCGCGGTTACTCCATCGAGCTGGTCGCCGGTTCTCGGCTGGTCGGCGGCGGCCTGAGCACCAAGGTGCGCGGCCTGTGGAACCTGTACAAAGGCATCCAGGCGGCCCGGCGGATTCTGCAAAAGCTCAAGCCCGGCCTAGTGATCGGCGTGGGCGGCTACGCCTCTGGCGCAGCGCTGTTGGCGGCCCGATCCCTTGGCATCCCCTGCGCAATTCACGAGTCCAACGCCGTGCCGGGCCTGACCAACAAGGTGCTGGGCAAGCTGGTGGGCCGGGCCTATTTGGGCTTTGACGCCGCCCGCCCGGCGTTTGCCGCCCACAAAGCCCTGGTCTGCGGCAATCCGGTGCGCACCGAGATCGCCCAGGTGGCGGCGGCTCGGCAGTGGCGGGGCGAGAGGTCGGCGCACCTGCTGGTCGTCGGAGGCTCGCAAGGGTCTGAATTCCTAAACCAACACGTACCTGCACTGGTCGGAGCCCTGGCAAAGCTCGGCGTCCATGTGGAGGTGCGCCACCAGGTGGGCAAGCTCGATCCGGCGCCCGTGCAGCAGGCCTACCGCGATGCGGCGATTAGCGCTTCCGTGGAGGGCTTTATCGACGACATGGCCGCAGCCTATGCCTGGGCCGACATCGCCGTGACCCGGGCCGGTTCGGGCACGGTGGCGGAGCTGGCCGCTGCGGCGCTGCCGGCGTTGCTCGTGCCGTTTCCCTTTGCCGCCGGCGACCATCAGGCCGCCAATGCCGCGGCGTTCTGCGCCAAAGGCGGCGGTCGCTGGGTGCGCCAAGGGGCCTGGAAGCTGGAAGAATTGCAGGCGTGGGCTCAGCAATTGCTGACGCTCCCCGAGGTCTGGCAGCGCGCCAGCCAGGCGGCGGCGGCGGTGGCCCTGCCCCAGGCGGCGGCAGCGGTAGTTCGCGACTGCGGCGTCTGGCTCGGCGTCGCGGCCTGGCAGGACGCCAGCGCCCCGATCACCCCTGGAGGTGGCGCATGAAGCTGTGGGGCAAAAAGCCGCCGCGCAATCAGCGCACTGTCCAAGGGATCCGCGCTGTGGCAGGGCCCTCTCCGGGGCAGCCAGCCAAGCCACCCGTGGGCGAACGGCTGGCGCAGCGCTGGCAGGCTTGGAAAAGCCGCGCCGAGCAACCGGATTTGCCGGAGGCGCCCGCGGCGGAGGAGGTCGACGAAGAGGAGGCCAGCCGCGGCGGTTGGTGGGGCGCGCTGGCCTGGGTCGCCGCGGCGCTGTGCATCGGCATTGTTGCGATGGCAGGCCTGAATCTGCACGACTTTCAGACCCGGGTCGAGTCGGGTGTGGTCAGCAAGTTCGAAGTGGTTGGCGCAAAGCGCGTGACGCCCCAGCAGGTCGAGAAGGCCTCAGGGGTGCGCTGGGGCAGCGCCCTGACGAGTATCGACCGCAACGCCGTGTCGCGGGCGATCGAGACGCTGGCCTGGGTGCGCCAAGCAGAAGTTGAAGCAGAACTGCCCAATAAGCTTCGCTTTGTCGTTCGCGAGTACCAGCCCTACGCGCTGTTGCTGGGCGAGGGCAAGATGATGATCGTCGACCGCGACGGCTTTGTGTTCAAGCAAGCCGATCTGGGCGAAGCCGGTGATCTTCCTGTGATCACTGGATTTTCTCCAGCGCTGAGCCGCGACGCTCTGGTCAAGACCGTGCGCGCCGATGAGACCCCGGAACAGCGGCGGCTGCGCGGACTGCTGCGGCTGCTGGACGCCCACGCCCAGAGCCCGCTGGCCGAGCGCTTTCCGCTCTCTGAGGTTCACTGGGACGCGGTGCTGGGCATCACCCTGGTCAGCGCCCGCGACGGCGCCGAAGTGCGGCTGGGCCGCGGCATTGAGATCGACCCGTCCAGGGCTTTTGGCAATATCCTGCGGGTCTTGAATCAAGCCGACCGCGATGGCGAGTGGCTGCGCTACGCCCTGCTGGACGACGAACTGCGCCCGGACCGGGTGGTGGTGCGCACGGAGCCCCTGGGCGCGGCAAATGCCCAGGCGGGGGGCGCGGCGGCGGTCGGTCTGCCCAAGGCGGCCACGGCAGAGAGCGCGCTCGGGCCTGCGCAGAAGACGGCGCCGAGCGAGCCAGAGGAGCCGGCGGACTGAGTCCGTCCCCCCTCAAGAAACGACAATTCGGGGATCCTGGCTAGGCGGCCTGCGACCCCAAGACAGCGAAAGGCCTCGACCTAAAAGGCGAAAGCGCCCCAGGCAGGCCAGAACAGAGCAGACGGGCACAGCGACGAGGCACGGAGGGACAGCATGGCGCGGAACGACAAAATCATCGCAGGCCTGGATGTCGGCACCCACAAGGTGGTGGCGGTGGTAGGCGAGGTCAAGAGCGACGGCGGGCTCGACATCATCGGTGTGGGCACGGCGCCCTCATCGGGGATCAAGAAGGGCGTGGTCGTCAACGTGACGGAGACCATGGAGGCGATCCAGCGCGCCGTCCATGAGGCCGAGCAGATGGCTGGCTGCACCGTCGGCGCCATCTACTTGTCTGTTTCGGGCGCGCACTTGCGTTCGTTCAACAACAAGGCCCAGGTCGCCGTGCAGAGCCGCGAAATCAGCGAGACGGACATCGAGCGCGTGCTAGAGAACGCCAAAGCCCAGCCGATCCCAGACGACCGCCACATCCTGCACACCGTGCCCCAGGAGTTTGTGGTCGACGACAACGACGGCATCAAGCACCCCATTGGCATCAGCGGCAAACACCTCCAAGTCGCCGTGCACATCATCACCGCGCTGAATTCCAGCGTGCAGAACGTGGTCCAGTGCGCCGAGCGTGCCCAGCTCCACGTGCTCAAAACCAGCGCCGAGCTGCTGGCTTCCGCGCGCGCGGTGCTGGAAGAGGATGACAAAGAGCTGGGTGTGGTGCTCGTAGATATCGGCGCTGGAACGACTGATATTGCGATCTTCCACAACGGCTATATCGTCCACTCGGCGGTGCTGCCCGTGGGCGGTGACCACATCAGCAACGATATCGCTGTGGGCCTGCGCACCCCCAAGGCCGAGGCGGAGCGCATCAAGCTGATGCACGGCTGCGCGCTGTCGGCGATGGTGGGCGATGACGAAGTGATCGAGGTGGCCTCGGTCGGCGCCCGCGAGCCGATCCCGCGCAGCCGCCAGCTGCTCTGCGACATCATCGAGCCGCGGATCGAAGAGATCTTCCGCCTGATCGAGCGAGAGATTCAGGCCAGCAACTTCCAAGATGTGATCGGCTCCGGCGTGGTCCTGACCGGCGGCACGGCGCTGCTGCCCGGCGTGGCGGAAGCCGGCGAAGAGGTGCTGGGTCTGCCGGTGCGCATCGGCTACCCGCGCCGCGTCGGCGGCCTGCGCGACATGGTTCACTCGCCGGTTTTCTCGACCGCCCTGGGCCTGGTGATGCAAGGCGCGGCGGAAGAGGCCGAGCAGGCGCGCAAGACCAACGGCAAGCCCGCGCGCAAGGGCGGCTGGATCGACCGACTGTTTGGCTGGGTGCGCGAAGTGGTGTAGCCGCCGCGCTGCCGCGCATTTCAGTCGCGAGTGAAATTTCCCGCGCCGCTGCCGCAAACGTCGCCGGCCGCCGAGCAACCCCAAGAGAACGACAACCCGCACGGACCGAAAGCCCTGCCCCAACGCCCAAAACCCCGGAGCGTGTCATGATTGAATCCATCCTGTTTGAGCAGCCGCAGGCCCGCGGCGCCCGCATCAAGGTCGTCGGCGTCGGTGGCTGCGGTGGCAACGCGGTCAACAACCTGGCCGACTCGAACCTGGCGCACATCGAATTCCTCGCCGCCAACACGGACATCCAGGCCCTGGGCGTGAGCCTGGCCGACCACAAGCTGCAGATCGGCGGCGTGCTGACCAGCGGCCTGGGCGCTGGCGGCGACCCTGAGATTGGCCACCGCGCCGCCCTGGAAGACATCGACCAGCTGCGCGCCCACTTGGCCGACGCGGACATGGTGTTTATTTGCGCAGGCATGGGCGGCGGTACGGGCACGGGCGCGGCGCCAGTGGTGGCCCAAGCGGCCCGCGATGCCGGTGCGCTGACCGTCGCGGTGGTGACCCGGCCCTTTACCTTTGAGGGTCGCCAGCGCGCCCGCCAGGCCGAAGAGGGCTTGCGCGAGCTCGCCCAGGCCGTGGACACGCTGATCGTCATCCCCAACGACCGGATCTTCCAGATCGCCAGCCCGCGCATCCCCATCAAGGAGGCGTTTCGCCTGGTGGACTCGGTGGTCGTCGAAGCAGTGCGCGGAATTAGCGACATGATCGCCTGCCCCGGCCTGATCAACGTCGACTTTGCCGATGTGCGCTCGATCATGAAGGGCAAGGGCATGGCGCTGATGGGCACGGGCCGCGGCACCGGCGACGATCGCGCCGCCATGGCCGCCCGCGCCGCCATCTCCAGCCCGCTGCTGGAAGACGCGCGGATCGAAGGCGCCACCGGTCTGCTCGTGACCATCACCGGCGGCTTGGACTTGAGCCTCGCCGACATGAACGACGCCATGAACCTGATCCAGGACGCCGCCGCCGCCGACACCAACACCATCTTTGGCGCGATCTTTGACGAGTCGATGGGCGACGAGATCAAGGTCACGGTGGTCGCCACCGGCTTTGACCGCGCCGCCGTGGTGCGCAGCCAAGAGACGCAGCACACCCGCCTGTACAACGCCAGCCGCGTGGGGGCCGCGATGGGGGCCGGTCAGGAGCGCCCGGGCCTGCACGTGGTGCCGCCGCCGCCGCCGCCGGGCCGCGCCCAGCTCGACGAAGAGGTGCCCGTGTACGCCGTTGCCGCTGCCGCCCATGAGCGGACGCTGATGGCCAACCAGGCGATGCACGCCAATCAGTCCATGCACGCTAGCCAATCCATGCACAGTGCCCCGACCCGGCAAATGCAGGCCGTGCAGGGTTCCCACGCTCCGTCCGCGGCGATGCAGCAGCCGCAGAACCAGCCGCCGCCGCTGCCGCACCACGAGCACGAGCTGGACGAGCCGGCCTATCTGCGCAAGCTGACCCCGGGCTACGGCGTGCCGCAGGTGCCGGCGGGCATGGGCTCCAAGCGCGAGCCGGTGGTGCACAACCCCTTTGCCTCGGCGACCACGGACATCGACCGCCCGGCTTTCCGGCGCAAATAGACAGTGTTGCCCGCCCTAGAGCCTCCACACCCTCAGCAGCTGCGGCGCCGGGCGATCGGCGCAGCGACCCTGTTGGTGCTGGCGGCTCTGGTGGTGGCAGCGCAGTGGTGGAGCGGCGCAAAGGTGCGCGATCGCTCGCTCAACAGCGCCTGGCAGACCCTGGCCGCGCTGGAGCAGGCCGCCCCGGAAGAGCGCCGCGATCTGATGATGAAAGCGCAGGACCGCTTTAGCCGTTCCGCGGCGGTGCTGAGCCTGGAGCCGCTCGCGATGATTGGCGTAGCCGTCGCCGAGCGCATGCCGGACCACTGGGGTCAGCCGCTGCCGCTGCCACCGGTGGCGACCCAGTGCAGCGAAGCCGAAGCTGCGGTCTGGCTGCGCAGCGCTTTAGAGCACGGCAAGCCGCAAGAAGCCCTGCGCTGGGCCGCGGAACCGGCCATCCGCCGCCGGGGCGAATTGGCCCCGCTGCTGCGCTTTGCCCAAGGTTGGCAGCGGGCGATCGAGGCGCAAAAAACGCCGACGCGCCCGTGACCCGCTAGGCTGCCTTTGGGGGCGGGCCTTTGGGGGCGACGGACGCGCGGGCTGACTCTGACGGCCGGGAGGCTGCTGGGGTGACCCCCGAGCGAATCCAAACCGCTTTGCGTCTTGCTACGGGCTACTTGCCGCCCGGGGCCGCCATGGCGAAACGGCGGTTGAAGCGATCGACGCGGCCACCGACGTCCAGGGTGCGCTGCTTGCCCGTGTAGAAGGGGTGGCAGTTCGAGCAGATGTCGATGTGCATGTCGCCAGCGGTCGAGCGGGTCTCAAAAGTGTTGCCGCAGCCGCACTTGACGGCAGAGCTCTTGTACTTGGGGTGGCCTTCTTTCTTCATCGGAAGCTCCGGTTGGGCAGGCCCTGAAGGCGCGCCGGCGGTGGGGCGGCAAAGTCGCCGCGGGGGCCGGTATTATAGGCATTGCGCGCGACTCTGCAAGGACTTTGCGCCGCGGGAACCGCAAGGCCGGCCGCGGTTTTGCGTTGTCGCCGCGGCCCTAGTAGAATCGCTGCCAATTCTCGACTCTTTGCCCACCCTGGGCCGCCACTCCGCCACGACCACTGCGATCTCGGCCGCTGCATCAGCGCCGGGTGCACCTGAAAGAAGGGAGACCGCGATGGCCTTTGTGCGAAATTGGCTCCTGATCACGGGAATGGTGAGCTTGGCGACCGGCTGTGAGGCGCCGAGCCGGGTAGATCGCCTACCCCCGCCCGCGGCCGCCCGCGAAGCGATCGCGACGACGGCCCATGCGCACACCCGTCTGCCGTTGGGCCTCCAGAACGTCGCCGCGCAGATGGCCAGCCCTGCCCCAGCTGTCGAAGCCACCGCGGTTGTGCCCAAGCGGCTGCGCAAGTCGGTAGACGACACCCTGGCCCAGGCTCACCCGGCAGCGCGCCATCGGCTGACGGAAGGGCAATTGGCTCACCTTGCCCAGACGACGGTGCCGGTGCTCTGGCCGGATCTGCCCGCGTTCCTGAGCCAAGCGCTCGCCACCGCGGGCGAAGACTGGTTCAGCCTTTCATCCACGTATGCCGGCGCAACCGTGGTGGTCCAAGGGGACCGGCTCGCCACCCTGGACCCAGAGATGATCCCCGCCGGCTGGGTGGCGCCGACCTGGAATTCGCCGCTGGTGGGGCGCAATGAGGGCATCGTCGAGGCGACCTTTCTCGCCTGGGGCGCAAGCTACGCGGTCTCGATCGAATGCGCCGATCCCGCCGACGACGTCCGCTGTACCCAAGACGCCAGCGTGCTTGAGCTGGTTGGGCAATTGCGCCGCTGGAATCGCGCCGATCGGAGGGTGCCATGAGCCGCCCCAGCATCGCCGCCAGCCAAATCGGTTTCGTGATCGCCGCCTTGGGCCAGCTCATCGCCAGCGCCGCCCTCGCCTTCACCTTTCAGCCCGCGGGGGTGTTGACGGCCGGCTCGGGCACGGGCCTCAAGACCGCCAAGGTCTACGCGCCGGGCATCCGCTACCCCATCGAGAAAGCGCCGTCGTTTCTCAACTCCCAGGTCTGGGGCGTGGGCGGATCGCAGGGCCCCAAAGGCGGTCAGTGCGACGCCAAGAATT
The DNA here is from genome assembly GCA_964201005.1 of Myxococcota bacterium. Taxonomy (GTDB): domain Bacteria; phylum Myxococcota_A; class UBA9042; order UBA9042; family UBA9042; genus SXRM01. The sequence goes on along the minus strand of CAXNCS010000004.1, from coordinate 114,657 downwards.
TCAGTTACCCGTGGTGGGACAATTATTGCGAAACCCGCACGTGGTCGATGCCGCTCTGCCCCTCCGGCAAGGGCCACCAGGGCCAAGACATCCGCGCGTCCACCTGCGCCAACAAGACCTGGTGGGCCGTGGCGACCGAGGCCGGCACGATCACCAGCATCGGCACCTATTCGGTCTACCTCAAAGGCGGCAGCGGCACGCTTTTTCGCTATTTGCACATGGATCCTGGGACATTAGCGGTCAAGGTGGGGCAAAAGGTCTCCAAGGGCCAAAAGCTGGGCTTGGTGAGCAACGCCTTTGGCGGCACGCCGACGTCCATGCACCTGCACTTTGATGTCGAGCAGTACGTCGCCGGCGTGGGGACGGTGTTCGTCTCGCCGTATAACTCGCTGGTGGAGGGCTACAAGGCCTTGGTCAGCCCCACGGATCCGTGCGCGGGCAAGAATTGCGACGACGGCAAGGTTTGCACCGCGGACACCTGCAGCGCCGGCAACTGCAACCATGCGCCCATCAGCGGCAATTGCGACGACGGCAACGCGTGCACCTTGCAGGACAGCTGCAGCGGCGGCCTCTGCCAACCCGGCCTCGCCAAGCCGTGCGACGACGGCAACCTCTGCACCGCAGACAGCTGCAGCGGCGGAAACTGCGTATTCACAGCCCACAGCCAGCCCTGTGACGACGGCGATCCGTGCAGCGCAGCCGACACCTGCGGCCAGGGCAAATGCCAGCCCGGAACACAGAAGCCCTGCAGCGACGGCATTGCGTGCACCGAGGACAGCTGCAGCGGCGGCGCCTGCAAACACGCCCCCAAGGCCGGCACTTGCGACGACGGCGATCCCTGCACCGCCGACACCTGCGACGCCAGCGGCTGCAAGCATGTCAAAGACGACTGCAACGACGATAACCCATGCACGACAGATAGTTGTGTCGCCGCCACCTGCACCCATGCGCCAAAGAGCGGGGCGTGCGACGACGGCAGCGCCTGCACGATCGCCGACAGCTGCAGCGCCGGGCAGTGTGTCGGCGCCGCCAAGCAGTGCGAGGACGAGAATCCCTGCACCTTGGACGCGTGTGTCGCCGGCGCGTGTACCTACAAACCCGTGAGCGCACAGTGCGACGACGGCAATGCGTGCACCGAGGGCGATTATTGCGCGCTGGGCAAGTGCATCGCCGGCGCCCCCGCGGCGTGTGACGACGGCCTGGACTGCACGGCGGACAGCTGTGCGGACGGCAAATGTCAGCACGCAGGCCAAGTTCAGGCAGAGTCGCGCAAATGCGCCGGCCCGACCATCGTCGAAGTCTACGACGTGTGCGGCGCTGGTCCCAAGCTCATCGAGTGCCCAGAGAGCCAGCCCTGCGGCAGCGGCGCTTGCGGAGGCCCCGCAGGCAGCGAAGTCGACGCCTCCGGGGCCGTTGACACAGAACCAGCTGAAACCACTCCGGTCCCACTGCCAACAGCGAGCGCGGTTGCGCCCTCAGGCTGCCAGAGCGGCCCAAGCGGCTGGGCCAGCGGCGCGTGGGCTCTGGGCGCGGCGTTGGCCCTGCTGAGGCTGCGGCGCAAGGGGCTTCGGCAATTCTGACGCTCGCCCGGCCGCGCCGCACACTGCGCAGATCCTCCGCTTTTTGCCCGGCGACCTACTGAACCCCGCGCTCGACAAACCACCCTGCAAAGCGGCGAATGCCCTCTTCGATCGGCGTCTCGGGCGCATAGCCAAGCTCGGCGCGCGCCAGGGTCAGGTCGGCGCAGGTCCGCGGCACATCTCCAGGGGCCTCGGGATGCCGTTCTACCCGCAGCTCAACGTGTAGGGCCCGCGCCAGCAGCGCCGCCAGCTCGTCGAGGCGGGTCTCGCGATCGCCCCCCAGGTTGTAGATGGCAAAGCCCTTGGGCCGGTCCACCGCAGCCACAACCCCGCGAACGATATCGTCAATGTAGGTGTAATCGCGGCTCGAACCGCCGTCGCCAAACAGGGGAATCGCCGTGCCGCGCCAAAGCAGCGTGGCAAACTTGTGGATCGCCATTTCCGGACGCTGCCGCGGCCCGTAGACGGTAAAAAAGCGCAGGCACGTCAGGTCAAACCCGTACAAATGCGCATAGGTGTGACCCAACAGCTCGCCCGCGCGCTTGGTGGCGGCATAAGGCGAAACCGGCCGATCACAGCGCGCCCCCTCGGCAAAGGGCGCCTCTGAATCCGCACCGTAGACGGAGGAAGACGAGGCGAAGACCACGCGCTTGGGGCCGTGCTGGCGGCACTGCTCCCAAAGACGCACCGTCGCTTCCAGATTGGCCCGCACGTAGGACGCCGGGTCATCAATCGAGGGCCGCACCCCGGCCTTGGCCGCCAAGTGCACCACCACGTCGTACGGGCCAAATTCCCAGAGGCGGTCTAGGGTTTCCTGATCGGCGAGGTCGCCTTCGACAAAGCGCCAGCGATCAGGACCCGCCTGCTGCACCGAAACGAGGTTGCGCTCCTTGAGCGCGCGGTCATAGAACGGGTCAAAGTTGTCGACCCCCACCACGCGATCGCCGCGGCGCAAAAGCGCCTCCGCCGTGTGCGATCCGATGAAGCCTGCCGCGCCGGTGAGCAGAATACGCATAGATTCCTTGGGCTTTTCTGACCATCCCTAAGGATGGGCGGCCAATTGCTTGGGCGGAAAGCGCGCCGCTGCCTTGCCAAGCCGCTCGACCAGCATCTCCGACGTGATGGCTTCCGGCAGCAGATCGTGCGTTCCATCGGGCATGTAGATCACATAAGCCGGAATGCCAGAGCGGCCGAGCTTGTCTAGCCAAGTCTGGATCTCGTCATTTTCATTGGTCAGATCGGCCTTCATCGGCAGGATGCCAGAGGCGACCAGCGCGTCGCGGACCTTCTTGGTCTCGATGAACACCTTTTCATTGGTCTTGCAGTTGGCGCACCACTCGGCGGTGAAGTCCATAAACACCGGGCGACCGGCTTGGCTCTCCGCCGCCACGCGCTTGGCGTCAAAGGGCAACCAGGCGATGTGGTCTTTGCAGACCGTGTCCGTGGGCTTACAGCCGGCACTGTGCGGCGAGGCATCCGCTGCGGTGGCCGCCGGCGCTTCAAAGTGCAGCAAGCCGCCCGCGCCCAGGGCCACCAGGCTGCCGATCGCGATGGCGCGCACGGTCATGCGCCGCGCGGTTGAATACAGCACGCCGCCAAAGTGGTGGATGCCCCAGACGGCCACAGAAAGCGCCAGCAGAAACCACAGATAGTCAGACGACGCCTGCCGCGAGATCTGCGCCTGCAGGGTAGAGAACAGCCAAACGGCGGCGGCCAGCAGGGAGAAGCCCATGAGCTGCTTGAAGGTCTCCATCCACGGCCCGGGGCGCGGCAGGCGACGACCGATGGCGGGGACAAAGCTAATCAACAGAAACGGGCTGGAAAGGCCGATGCCGATCGAGGTAAACATCGCCAGGGTGCGCCACCACGGCGCGTCGGAACCCAGGGCAAAAGTGGCTGCGGTGCCCAAGAACGGCGCCGAGCAGGGGGTCGACATGATCGCCGCAAAGAGGCCGTTGACCACGCTGGCGCCATAGCCCTGGTGCCCCGGCCGACCGGACAGCGACAGGTTCCACTCAAACACGCCCAAGGCATTGAGCCCAAACACAAAAATTAGACCGATCATCCCGGCGACGAACTTGGGGTTCTGGAACTGCATGCCCCAGCCGACCCGATCGCCCGCGGCCTTGAGCACGATGACGACCGCGGCCAGGGAGAGAAACATCAACAGCACGCCGGCGGTGTAGGCCATGCCGTGCAGGCGCCTGGTCTGATCCGACGATCCGTCGCCCACTTTGGAGTGCTCGACGAGGTTGAACACCTTCATCGTCAACACCGGCAGCACGCACGGCATGACGTTGAGGATGAGGCCCCCGAGAAAGCCGATACCAATTTGTTCAAAAAGCTCAGTCATGTACGGTTTGGCCTGGGCAGAGGTGCGCGGACACAGACGGTCGGCCGGCACAGGTTAGCAAAGCAGAGGCAGACCCGCCAGCCGACGCCGGCCAGGGCACAGCGATTGCACGGCGCGAGAAGGGATAACCCAGGTGGGCGCGTGCAGATTCCCAGCCCAAGGATGCACCGGGGCAATTGGCCGGTCGCGCATTGATTTGGGCGCTTGGCAGCCGTACCTTCCGCGTGCACACTTGAGAGACGGGCGCCGCTGCGCCCCGACCGCCAGAGGCCCGCGCGATGGACGAACTCAGCCCCGACCCGCGCCAATCGCCCCGGCGCCAGCGCAAGAAGAAGAAGCCCAAGCGGCCGCGCTCGGCGCTGCGCAATGAAATCTTCAATCTTCCCAACATCCTGACCATGGGCCGCGTGGCGATCATCCCCGCGGTGATGTGGATGATGGAAGCGTCCGATCCCGCCGTCGTCGGCCCTTGGTCGGCGCGCTGGGCGGTGTTTTGGGCGACCGCGCTGTTTGCCATCGCCTCGATCACCGACTTTCTGGATGGCTGGCTGGCGCGCAACCTCGACTTGCAGTCGGCTTTTGGCAAATTCCTCGACCCTCTGGCGGACAAACTGCTGGTGCTGGCCTGCCTCGTCGAGCTCGTGGCCCTGGGCCGCACCCCGGCGTGGTTGGCAATTCTGTTGTTGTCGCGGGAGGTGGCCATCACCGGACTCAGAGCCATTGCCGCCGATGAAGGGTTCGACCTGCCCTCGGATCGCTGGGGCAAGTGGAAGACCGCGCTGCAGATGGTCGGCCTCATCGGCCTGCTGCTGCACTTCCCGATGGCCGCGGATTTTGGCGTGATTGCCGGCACCGTCGACTTCCACCGCGTTGGCCTGGCGCTCTTGACGCTGTCCATGGTGTTCTCCGTGGGCTCTGCCGCGGGCTACCTGGGTAATTTTGGCCGCCAGACCTTTGCCCGCCACAAGTCCGCCGCGCCTGCGGGCCTGGGCTCGTCCGGCACTGCCGGCTAAATTCATGAAGTATCGAGCCGACTAATCCGCTCTGCGGGCTTTTTCGACATGGCCGCGCGACCTGCTATCGTGTAGGCTGGCCTTGGTGGCTGCTGGCGCCGTGCCGGCAGAGGTGGCGATGAGTACTGCGCTGCGAACCCGGCACATGCCAAGCTCTTGGCTGGCGCATCCCCTGAGCGAAGCGCGCAATTACCTCGCACTGGCTGCGACGGTCCTGGCGTCGGTCGGCTGCGGCGCATCGTCCGGGGTCGACGAGACGGCTCTGCCTGCGCCGCTTGCGGGCTTTGCCGAAGAGAGCGCCGTCGAATCGATCGCTGCCCCCGAACAACTCCTTACAAACGCACTAGAATTGGACGGCGATCAGCGTATCGCAGAACCTGCCCGCCGCGCCGAGCGCCGGGGCGTGGACGAGGCGCCGCAGACCTGGGTCATGCCGCTGTACGAGCGCCCGCATCCGCGCATTGCCTCGGCGGCCCGCGGCTCGATCTCCCTGGGCACGGTCACAGCCGGAGCGCTGGCCGACGCCGCCGAGCTGCCGATCGAGTCGACCGAGGTCCGCGTGCTCGACCTGGTGGCCCAGCGCAACACCCGCTTTACCACCCATGAAATGCGCGATCTGCTGGTCTGCGCGGCCAAAGAGGTCGCCAAGGTCCACCCGGGCCGGGTGCTGCAGCTGGGCAATCTGTCGCGTCTCGGCGGTGGACCGCTGCCTTGGTCCGTCTCGCACAACAACGGCCGCGACGCGGATTTGGCCTTTTACGCCTTGGACGATCAGGGCAAACCGGCCAAAAGCGACCGGCTGTATCACTTTGATCGGCGCCTGCGCAGCACCGACTCTGAAAAGCCGCTGACCTTTGACGTCGCCGCCAACTGGACCTTTGTCAAAGCGCTCCTGACGTGCAAGGGCCCCGACATCCAGTACCTGTTTGTCGCCCAGTGGCTCAAGCAGCCAATGCTGCTGTACGCACAAAAGCACAAAGAGGACAAAGAGTTGGTCGCCCGGGCCACGGCCATCCTGCACCAGCCCAAGAAGGCCCTGGCGCACAACGATCACCTGCACCTGCGCATCGGCTGCAGCAGCGACGACACGGGCGAAGGCTGCGTCAACGCTTCGCGCGCGCCTCAGGCGGCTTGGGGTCGCTCGAGCGGCGTGCAGGCGCGGCTGCCGGCGATTCGCCAGGCCTTACAGAGTGGTACGGCGGAACAACGCGCCCAGGCTGTGCAATTGATCGGCCTGTACCGCGACAGCGAGGCTCTGCCGGTGCTCCTGCAAGCGGCCGCGGATCCCGAGGCGCAGGTGCGCTTGGCCGTCGCCAAGGCCTTGGGCAGCTGGAATCCGCCCGGTGGCGATCAGGCCCTGGCCGATGCCTTGGTTCGCGAGATCGACCCCAGCTGCGCCTTTGCCCAGCTGAGTGCCCTGGCTGAGATGGGCGCCGTGGCCCGCTTGGCCGACGCCCTAGCCGATCGCCGCGTGCTCTACCCGCCGACCAACGCGCTGGCGACCCCCCTGCTGAACATCCGCAAGATGGCCGTCAATCTCTTGGGTTACAGCGGCTCCCTGCTGGGGGCCCGCGCGGCGCTGCAGCTGATCGACGACGACCAGCCCGCGGTGCGCGATGAGGCGCGCGACAGTCTGGAAAGGCTGACGAATTTTGCCACCGTCGATCTCATGGCCGACTTGGCGGGCCAGTTGCCCCAGCGCACCTGGAGCGAACCACTGGATCCTGCAGGCGAAAGGCTCTTGTGGACCACATTCTTGGACAGCCTGCCCCAGGACATCACCCGTCAGGAGCTGGCCCTGCGCGGCCTTGCGCGGCGCGGCATCGCGGTGGTGGGGCTAGACCGGCAAAATCTCACCGCTTTGGCTCAGGCCTTGGCCCTGCCGACCCCGTGGCGAGACAATGCCGCCCAGTGGATCAGCCAAATTGTGGCTCACCGTCCGGGCATCGGCACCGGCGCGCGGGTCAGGCCGGCGCAGTTCTGGAGCACGTGGTTGCTACAGCGCCGCTTGGTCGCCGCGAGCGAAATCGCGGTGACTTTGGCGCAGTTGGCTAGGCCAGCAGCCGTGCCCGCGTCCGCTTCAGGTGCACCGGGCGGCGGCGGCGCTCTGGGGGCCAGCAATCCCGCGGCGGCTAGCGACGACGACTGAGTTGGTGGCTGCGGCTCGGCTCGCCCTGGAACCCTGCTTCGTCCCTCAGCCTTGCTTGGCCGCGCGCACCGCCAACTCGGCCATCTCGCGCTCCAGGGCTCGCAGCGGCTCTAGCATTTCTTTCTGAATTTCGCGGCTTTCCAGCAACACCAGCTGAAGTTGGTTGGCCTGCTCTACGCTAAAGGACTCCAGCATCGCCCTTCGCCACCCCGCCAGAGCCTGGCGCAGCCCCACGTCCAGGCCAATGCGCCCCGGCAAAGTCATGGCAAAATCGACGATGCCCATGTGCGTCACCGTGCGAAAGCAGAATCGGCACAGCTCCTCAAAGCGCTGGGCATCAAATTCGCTGCGTTTGCCCATGCCGATGAGCACGATCCGCCCAAAGCTCAGCCGCCCCTCGATCGGCGACAGCGTGGCTTCCTGGTAGTGGCCGTCGACAAAATCGCGCAGCATCAGCCGCGACAGCTGGCCGTTGAGCCGCCAGTCCACCAATCCGGTGAGACCTCGCAGGGGCCGGTCATCAGAAAACGTGGTTAATACAAGGCATTGCGCCTCGACTTCGTCGAGATCTTCTAGCGTCGGGCTGACGAGCCGAAAGCGCATCGCGTCCTCTGGACTTTAGAAAAGCTACTGCTTGGCCGCGGGTTTGCGCGGACGCGCCGTGGGCCGCAGGTTGTCATCCGCCGCGCCGCTGCCCCGCTCTTGGGCGATGCGGTCCAGAATGCCGTTGACAAAGGAGCCCGAGTCTTCGCTGCCAAACTTCTTGGCAATTTCAATGGCTTCGTTGATCACGACCTTGCGCGGAACGGTCTCGCCCATAAACAACAGCTCATAGGCGGCCAGGCGCAAGATGTTGCGGTCGACCACGCTCATGCGGTCGAGCTTCCAGTGGTGCGAAATCGCCTGCAGGCGCTGGTCGAGCTCGGTGCGGCGATCGATAACCCCGTGCACCAGCTCTTCGCCGTGGCGCCGAACCTCCACATAACCGTCGGGCTTTTCGCCAGCGAATTTAGCCCAGTAGTCGTCAATGGCCGCCGCGGTGTCGTTGGGGACCCAGTCCAAACCGTACAGCACCTGCAGCGCAGACTCGCGGGCGCGGCGGCGGCTATAGGGCGAAGTCTCGGCGCGGATCGGAGCCGTGGGGGTCGAATTGCTCATCGGGAATCTGCCTCTTCGGCTGGCGGTCGGCGAGCGGCGGCTCCAGACAGGAACCGGGGCCGGCGAGCCGCGGGTGAGTCAGCGCTTGGGGCGCCGCAAAAATAAACGCCGCGCGGGGCCGGCCCCTACGCCTGCAGGCCGCGGAGGGCCAGGGCCGTTTCCACTGCCCCCAGGGCAAATTCGCGGCCCTTGTTGGCCCGGGCCGGGTCGGCGCGCTCCAGGGCTTGTTCCAGGGTATTTGTCGTCAGCACACCAAACAGGACGGGCACTTGCGTGTCGATCGACACCTGCTGAATGCCGCGCGCCGCCTCGCCAGCCACGTAGTCAAAGTGCGGGGTATCGCCGCGGATCACCGCCCCCAAACAAACGACCGCGTCCACCGGCCGGGCGCTGATCAGCCGCCGCGCCGCCACCGGCAGCTCAAAGGCCCCCGGCACCTGCAGCAGCTCTACCTGGCTGACCCCCGCCTGCGCCAAAGCTTTTTGCGCTTCCGCCAGCATCGGCTCAACCAGAAAACCGTTCCACCGCGCCGCCACCAGTCCGATGCAGAGGCCGCGGCCGTCGGGCAGACCCTCGTAGGCAATCCCGTGTCCCATGTGCGCCTCCTACGGCCAGATCTCCAGCATCCCCGGTTCGCCGAGCATGCCTTCCAGCGCCGGACCGCCGGGCGTACAGCAGCGATCTTCCACGTCGCGATAGGTGCTCGACAGCGCCAGCCCGCGGAACGTCAAGGCCGTGCGCCCGCCGCCCGGGTCTTCGCTCTCAAACACGCCTTCGCCAATCGCGAAAACCTGCTTGTACTTGCCGTTGGCCGTGCCTTCGACCGCCATCCACAGGCGATCACCGGTGGCCCGACCGCGCATCACGCCGCGGATCGCAAAATCCGCCGTGGTGTTCTCGTCCTTGCCGCTACAGGTGAACCACGGCCCGTCAAAGGTCATGGTCTGACAGCGGAAATTGGCGTGCCCGCCGACCGTCTGCTCAGGCGGAATCTGTCCGCCGGCCTGACCATAGGCCTCTTTGTACGTCGCCAGGTTGCACGGCTCGATCGCAAAGGTGCAGCGCGGCGGGGCCATGCGCACGTTCAGGGTCAGCGCCGCTTTGCTCGGCGGCACACCGCCCCAGAAGGCCGCGCGCTTGCCCTGGAATTTCCACTTGGCCTGGCCCGCGGTCTCGAGCATCGTCGCCATCGGCTGCCCCGTCGCGGCCAGCGCTTTGCTCAGCGTCAGCCCCGCCGCCAGCTTGCCGATCAGCGCCGCGCTCGCCGCCACCGCCTGCCCTGATGTCACCGTGCCGGTAAAACCGACCACCGCCCGCGAGCCGTCGCTCAGCTGCTCTGCCAGAATCTTTAGGCTTTTGTCGTCCTTGCTCGTCGGAATCGTCTGGCTGCCCGCCAACACGATGAGCCCAGGCCCGCCCAGCGGCGGCGCGGTCAGCATGTCGCCCACCAGCGTGCCGGAGATCAGGTGATCGCCCAGCACCCCGCGCGACACCGTCAGCCCGAGCGATCGCTTGGTCGCACTGGTCGCCGAGCCGGTCTCGATCACGCCGGCACCCAGCCACACCACCGCGTCGATGCCCGTCAGGGTCGGCAGCAGCGAAAACACGTCGGCTTTGCGCACGTAGTTGATCGCCTCAACGCTGTCATACACCCCCGTCGCCTTGGCCGCAGCCAGCACCGGCGCCGGATCCAGGCCGACTTCCGGCCCATAGGCGTTGATCACCACAAAGCGGCGCTTGCCAAATTGCTGTTGCTGCAGCTGGGCCTTGGCCACGTCGGCGTCGATCTTGAACGTCTGCGCCAGGTCCTTCAGGGCGCCCACCACGGTCACATCATCTTCCTTATTGAGGAATTTGATGGTCTTGCGCATGGTCGGCGCGCCGATCTCCAGCTTGGTCACGGCCTTGCCCGCAGCGTCGACAAAGGTCGCGCCCGCTGCGGTGTAATTCGCCTTGCCGACCGTACACTTGCCGGCCTTGTTGCACAGGCTCCACACCGCGGCGACTTCTGTGCGCGGGGCGTTGGCAGTGGCGGCCAGTTCAGCCCACACCAAGCGATTGCCGGCGGCGTCAGCGATCTCGCCAGCGTACTGCACAGGCAAGGCCACTGCGTCCAATTGTGCTTTGAGATCTGGGGATTTGGCCAGCTCATTGGCCCAGCAGACCGCGCCCGCGTCGCAGCTCAGCGCCATAGTCTGCTGCACTGTGCGCGCCGGAAGGGTCGCGGCCGCGCCACCGCTGTCGTCCTCGCCGCAGCCTGGCGACGCCAGCAGAGTCAGCAAGAGCACTGGCAGCGCCGCGCCAAAGCCATGGCGGGCAAAGAGGTCTTGGTTCGGCCGGCTCTGGAAGGGGCCAGAGGCCAAGGAGGCAAAGAACTTGTGGACCATCGCGCTATCCTGCCGCGCCCGGCGGCTGTGCAAGTCTACTTGGGGCGGGCCGCGCCAGCAATGCCCAGGGCGATTCTGCCGCCCCCCGCCCAGCCGTGGACCGGGCCAATTGTCAGGATTTGTGAAGCTGACGCCGCCCAAAGATCGCCCCGCCACCTGTGCGCGTCCTACCCTGCACGCCAGCGGTGTTTTGCCGTCCGGTGCACCCCGCGAAGGGGGCAGAGAGGGTCTCTGCTTCCTCGCCCAAAGTTTGACAGCGAAGGTCTTAGGCCGTTAGCATGCCGATTTGCGGCGGCATCAGCCTGACCCGCGCACAGATGGAAGACGTCATCGAGGTTTGCCGTCGGACGGCGCACTCGGGGTAGAGCTGTCCGGTCCCCCAGACCAGGAGCGAGCGCAGATGGGTCTCGACACCAGCCGCGTGCTGCGAATTGGCGTTGTCTACCGAGGTCAGGTGGTGGCCGAGCGTGTGCTCGATCGCCGCATGGACATTACGGTAGGCACTCGGCCAGATGTGACCATTCAGGTCAGCGCCAAAGATTACCCGGACTTTCCGGCGTTAATCCCTGTGGCGCTCGTCCACAACAACGCCTATCACGTCGTGATGCCGGCGGACCCCACCCACGGCGTGAGCCTGCGCGGCGGTCCGGCGGGTGGTCTCGACGCGGTCAAGGGCCAAATCGTCCAGGTCAAGGGCCAAAAAGCCGTTCCGGCTGAGGCTTTTACCGGCGGTTCGCTGTCCATGGGCGACATCATCTTGATGTTCCAGTTTGTCCGCGGCGACGCGGTGCCGACGGTGACACATGAAGAGACGGTGTTGCGCATCGGCCTGGTGCACGAAGATCGGCTGATTTCCGATCAGGTGTTCCACGCGGGCAAGCCGGTGTCGATCGGGTCAAACCACAAAGATACCGTGGTGTTGCCTGATATCGACTACAAGGGCCCCTCGGCGGTGTTCACCAGTGACAAGCGCGGGACCAAGTTCAAGGTGCACCTGCCCAAGGACTGTCAACTGCGCCTGGCCATTGACGGCCTGCCGATGGACTTGGCGGAAGCGACCGCTAAGAAAATCACCACCCAGACCGCGGACGGCGTCGATTTTGAGCTGCCGCTGAAGTCGCGGGCCCGCGCCTCTCTGGGGCCGTACACGCTGCTGTTTCAGGTCGTCCGCCAGTCGGTGACTGTGCCGGCCATGCCGCGCAAGAGCTTGGCTGCGCAGGTCTTTGGCCCGCTGATGAACGACTCGGCCTGGTCGATCTCCTTCGCCGTGTCGTTCTTGCTGGTGGTGTCGCTGGTGGCGCAGTCGCGGCTGTACTACGAAAAGCACGAGAAATTCATGGAGAAAGCTCGCGCCGCTGAAGAGCAGGCCGCGGCGATCTACGAAGTGGAGATCATCGAGAAAGAGGAAATCAAGGAAGAAGAGAAGAAGCCGGTCGTCGACATCATGTCCGACAAGGCCAAGGAAGCTCAGAAAGAAGAAGTGAAGAAAGACGAAGAGAAGAAGGCCAAGAAGACCGACGTGGCCGACAAGCCCGACAAGGTGCAGGCCCAGGGCAAGCAGGCGGATCCAGAAGAGAAAGCCCGCCAAGCTCGCGCAGCGGTGGAGCAGAAGACCGTGGCCGGCGCCTTTAAGGGCATGGGCGCGTCCAAGATGTTTGCCGATTCGGGCGACTCGGAAGGCGGCGACGTAGTGGCCAAAACCTTTGGCGGTTCGGGACCTGGCGACGGCACCGAAGGCGCGGGTGGCCCCGGCAGCGGCGGTGTCAAGCTCAGCGGTTCTAATGCCGGCGGCGGCACCATGGAAAAGGTCGCGGCGGGCAAGCCCGGCGGTTTTGGCGCCCGCGAGGCAGCGGCGGTCAAGGACGAGGGCAAGAAGAAAGAAGAAGCTACCGTGCAAGTGCGCCTGAGCTCGGGTGGCATGGATGGCCCGGGTGAGAACAAGGCGGAAGTCGGCAAGGTGGTGTCGCGCAAGAATTCCGCGGTACAGCGCTGCTATGAAGAAGCCCTGCGCGACAACCCGGACGAAGGCGGCAAGGTCAAGGTCACGTTCACCGTGGGCACGGAAGGCACCGTCACGGACGTGAGCGTGTCGGGCGCTTCGGGCAAATTCTCGGACTGCATCAAGGCGCGCTTTTCGGCCATTCGCGGCCTTCCGCTGCTGACGTCGCCGCAGACCTTCAGCCAGTCCTATGTGTTCAGCAAGGGCAGCTGAGCCCAGCCACTGCAGCGAAGGGCGCGCGGGCCGATTCGCGTGATGACCCTGGGGCTGACAGGCGGCATTGCCTGCGGAAAATCTACTGTTTCAGCGATGTTGCGCCAGCGCGGTGCGGTGATCGTCGACGCCGACTTGATCGCTCGCCAGGTGGTGGAGCCCGGGACTGCGGGGCTCGCCGCGGTGATCGCGCGGTTTGGCGGCGAATACCTAAAGCATGACGGCAGCTTGGACCGGCCGCGCTTGGGCCAACTGGTGTTTGCCCAGCCCGCGGAGCGCAAGGCGCTAGAAGAGCTCCTGCACCCGCTTATTCACCGCGAAATCCAAAGGCAATTGCAACAGGCGGCCCAGGGGCAGGCGCGGCTGGCGGTGCTGGATGCGGCGCTGCTGTTTGCCATGGGCCTGGACCGGGTCTGCCAGATGACGGCGACGGTGGAGGCCGACCCCGAGATGCAGATCGCCCGCATGGCCGAGCGCGACGGCCTGCCCCGCGACCAAGCGCTGTTGAGGTTGGCGGCCCAGGCGAGTCAGGCGGAGCGCCGCGCCCAAGCCGGCTGGGTGATTGACAACAACGGCTCGCTGGCCGACCTTGGGGCGCAGGTCGACAAGCTCATGGCCGCGCTGGCGGAGCGTTTTGCCTAACTGGTGGGCCGCAATGCCGCGGGCCTGTCGCACCCTGTGGCGGCTGTCGAGCCGGCGAGCACACCCGAGACAAACAGGTCTAGCATGAGTAAGTCTCTGAGCGCACATACGGTTCTGGTGACAGGCTATCCGCTGGACGCGGCCAAGCGGCTGGTGGTCGAGCTGGTGGCTGGCGGCGACCGCGTGGTGGTGCTGGCGCGAGATAAGTTTGAGGGCGAGGCGCGACTGTGGGCCAAAACGCTGGAGGATCAGGGACCTGGGGCAGCAGAGGTGCTGGTCGGCGACATTTTGGCCTTGGATTTGGGGCTCAGCGGCGCACAGGTTCGCAAGCTGCAAGACGAAATCCAGCAGGTTCACCACCTGGCCGCCGTACATTACCTGGGGATTGACGCGCCGCGGATGCGCGAGGTCAACGTCGAAGGTCTGCGCGAAGTGCTTGAATTGGCGCTGGGAATGACGGCGCTGCGCCGGGTGTGCGTGTGGTCGACGGTGTTTGTCGCGGGGGCGCGCACCGGTCTGGTCTATGAGACGGAATTGATGCAGGGGCAGAGCTTTCGCAACGCCTATGAGCAGACCAAGGCCCAGGCCGAACAGCTGGCGCGGGCGGCAATGGCCCAGCTGCCGATCACCGTGGTGCGCCTGCCGATTCTGGTGGGCGACTCGCGGACCGGGGAGGCGGGGCGCATTGAAGGCGTGAGCGCAGTGGCGGCGGCGATCGTCCACAGCCCAACGCCGGTGGAGCTGCCGGTGTCTGGGCACCACGCGCTGCACATCGCCCCGGTGGACTATGCAGTCAACGCGGCGATTCACCTGGCGCGGCACCCGGACGCGGCGGGCGGGACTTATCAGCTGGTCGACGAACAACCGCTGACCGCCAAAGCTTTTTTTGATGCGGTGGCCGATGCGGCAGGGCGACCGCGACCCACCGTTTCGCTGGCCGGCCGGCTGCAACAGAACCTGCGGCGCTTGCCGACCCTCTCCGGCGATACCCGACACCAGCGCTCCTTTCTGGAGTGGTTTGATGCTTCTGTGCGCTTTGACGCCAGCCGGGCGCGGGCGCTCCTCGCCGGCAGCGGAGTGAATTGCCCGCGGGTCGCCGAGTACATCGACGCCTACGTGGCCTGGCTGCGCGAGCAAGACCTCTGAGACCGGTTTTTTGCCAGTAAATCAGCGGTCTGCGCGGAAGGATTGCGCCGCCCTGTGTGCAGTGGCATGATCTGAGTTTAGTCGAAAGCGGGAACCAGGGCCCACTTCGACACCGCGCCGCCTCCCCTGCGCCTCCGTTGGCGCCGCCGCGCTTGGACCTCCCTCGGCACGAGATCATGAGCAATCCCAATCAGTTGGATGCCCAGACCCGCATCACCGCCGTCAAGGACTTGGCCCTGCCCGGTCGGTCGCGCGATGCGTTCCTGGTGATGGTGCGCGGGCCGGAGCTGGGCAAGCGGATTCCGCTGACGGATCGCATTGTCAGCATCGGCCGCGACCCGGAGAGCACGGTGCCGCTGCGCTCGGACAGCGTGTCCCGCTACCACGCGCGGATTGAGCCGGACAGCGGCGGCTACCGCTTGGTGGACAACCAATCGACCAACGGCACCTACCGCAATGAGGCGCAGGTGCACGGTTCGGCGCTGCTGAGCACGGGCGACTACATCCAGGTCGGCGACAGCATTTTCAAATTCCTCAGCGGCGACAACATCGAGGCGGCCTTTCACGAAGAGATCTACCGCCTGACCATCGAAGACAGCCTGACCCAGGTGGCCAACAAGCGCGCACTGCTCGAGTTCCTGGACAAGGAGTTTGCCCGGGCCAAGAGGTATCAGCGCGAACTCAGCGTGATCATGATTGATCTGGACTTTTTCAAGCGGGTCAATGACACCTACGGCCACCTGATGGGCGACTTTGTGCTGCGCGACTTTGCCAAGCTGGTGGGGGCGCGGATCCGCCGGGAGGAGCTGTTTGCCCGCTACGGCGGCGAGGAATTCTGCATCGTTGTGCCGGAGTTGAGTCGCGACAAGGCCATCCGCTTTGCCGAGACCCTGCGCGTGCAGATCGAGGAGCACCCCTTTGTGTTTGAGGGCACCTCGCTGCGCATGACCGCGTCGCTGGGAGTGGCGACCTGCGTGGAAACCATGACTCGGCCTGAGGAATTGCTCGCTGCCTCGGATGAGAATCTGTACCGCGCCAAGAACGAAGGCCGCAACCGCGTGGTCGGGTAAAGCGAAGTGCTGAAGCGCTGGGGGGCGCTGCTGCTGCCGCTGGCCCTCGTGGCGTGCGGCGGCCAGTCTTGTAGCGGCTGCGACGGCCCGCTGACCAAGCCCCAGGCCCCGGATCAGCTGCTGATCAAGCAGGCTACTCAATTTCGCATGACCCAACATGGTTTTGACGTCATCGCCGCCAATTTGGTGGCCCTGCTCAAGGTGCTGTTGGGCGCGGGGCCGGGCGGGCAGGCGCAAATCGACGTGGCCAAGCTGTTGGGACCCCAGCCCTTGAAGTTTTCAAGCGGTTTTGGGCTGTTTAAGGGCTCTGCAGGGGCGAGAAACCTGGTGCTGACGCTGGATTTGGCGTCGCTCAAGATCGATCTGGTGGAGGGCTCCAATCCCGCGCGCATTCGCATCGGCTTTGAAAAAGCCCAGATCGGCGTGGTGCAGGGCGTGGTCTTTGGCGCGACGAGCTTTGCCGGCCTGGAATCCGACGCGGCCTGCCACCTCAAGAACGGCCTGCAGAGCGGCAGCCCCCAGGCGCGGCTGGCTACGGTGTCTGGGGCCATGGATTTGGTGCTGGGGGTCGATGCGGGCGGCAAGCTGCAGGTGCAAGTGCAGGTGCAAAAGCCGGTGATCCACGAGATTGGCTTTACCCTGGCCAAAGACTGCGGATTGACCGAATGTACCGACAAAGTCCTGCTGGAGTCGGCGTGCCTGGAGTGCGAGCTGTGCGCGACGGGCAAGCTGGCCAGTGACGCGGCGTCGGTGCTCAAGGACGCTCTGGGACCGCTGCTGACCCAAGTCATGGAGCTGGCTGGCAATTTGCTGGTTCAGCAGGTGCTGGCCTCGACGATCAATGGCAAGCCGCTGGACATTGAGATTCCGCTGGATGTCCGCGATCTTGTGGCTCAGGCTGCGCCGCCACTGGCGGAATTGCTGGGCGAGCCTGCTGGGCCGCTGAGGTTGCGCGGTCGGCCGGCCCCTCAGGCCTTTGTGGTGCAGGACCAGGCGCTGCAAGCTCGTTTGGACGCAGCGGTTTTTGCGCCGGCCCATCCCTGCGCCGTGGAGCCGGGGCTGGATGCAACCGCAGTGTTTGCCCTGCTGCCGAGCGGCCCGCCGCCGCCGTTACCCGCGCAAATGTTGGCGTTTGCCCAGGACGGCAGCCAGATGCAGCGGCCCGTGGATATCGCCTTGCTGCTGCGGCGCACGGCGGTGGATGAGGCGGTCTGGTCGCTGCTGCGCTCTGGGCTGCTGTGCATGGCGGTGGATACCCAGGCGCTGTATCAGGTTTCCGGCGGCAAGCTGCTGGTGACCGCTGGGGTGCTCGACCTTGCCCTGCCTGGAGTCAGGCAGCTAGCGGCCAGCGGCGCGGCGCTGGGGGCGACAGGGGCAGGGGCGCCGCTGCGGATTGCGGTGACTCCGCGGGCCCGGCCCCAGGACGCACCGTGGGTCAGCCTGGCCCAAGAGGCGAGCGAAACGGCGGTGACTGTGCGCCTAGGCGGCCTGCAAGTCGCCGTGGAAGCGCGGGTGCGCGAGCGCTGGCTGACCTTGGTAGAGCTGGCGATCGACGCGCATGTTGAAGCGGGTCTGCAGGTCTTGGGTCCGCAGATCAAGCTCCAGGTGCGCAAGATCGACATCGCTTCGCTGCAAGTCGTCGGCGATCCCGTGGCGCCCCACGCCGATTGGGCGGCGCTGGCCCCCACGGTGGCCCAAGTGGCGGTCAGCCTGCTCTTGGCCCAGCCACTGAAATTCGATGTCGATGTCCAGGCGGCGCTGCAGCAGGTGCTGAATTTGCCGATCGGCGCGGAGCTGGTGGGGCTGCAGGCCGCGCCGGGGGGCGACTGGCTGCTGCTGGGTCTGGCGCTGCAGCCGCTGGCGGGAGGCTCGCCGTGATCCAGATGCGCGGCGGCTACACGCAAATCCTTTGGATGTGCCTAGGCTTTTGGGGCCTTTGCCTAGGCTGTGGCGAACCAGACCCGCCGCCGCCCTTGCACTGCAGCAGCGCCTCGCAGTGCCCTTCGCGCTACCACTGCAGCCCAAAGGGCGTCTGCACGGCCGACGTGCTCTGCCAAAGCGACGGCGACTGCTGCCTTGCGGAGCGCTGCGAGGCCGGGGTGTGCCGCACCCGCCAAGCCTGCGGCGATGCAGCCCAATGTCTCGATCCCGCAACAGAATGTCGCTTTGGCATATGCGCACCGCGGCCCTGCGAGGCGAGCTCGCCTTGCGCCGCCGGCCTGGGCTGTGTCGCTGGGGTTTGCGTGGCCAAGGCGCCGTGCGGCGGCAGCTGCCCGGCTGGCCAAGCCTGCGCGCCGCGCATCGATCGCTGCGTGGCGGCGCCATCGGTGGCGTGCATGCCCGGGCAGTTGGCCTACTTTACCAACGAAATTGAGCTGATGCCTGAGGGGTGTGCGGCTGTTCCGCCGGAGCTGGGCTGCGCCGCCCTGCCGCCCTTGGCCGCCGGCGATCGCGCGCCGCCGGGCGTGCTTTTGTCCAAGGGCGGCGAGCTCTTGCACCTGGCCTACGACCGCACCTACGGCGATGCCGTGCTGGCGCGCTACGGCAATTCGCCGCCGTTCCCTCAGAAATCCCTGCAGATTATCAGCGGACTGCCCGAAGGAGCGCCGGTGGTCGCGGCCGTCGACGGACCGCGCGGCGGTGTAGCGGTCCCGGGCCCCGATCGCGGCAGCGCCCTGGCCGCAGCGGTGGATGCGGGTGGAGGTTTGCACGTGGCCCTGCGCGACGACAGCGCCGACGGTCTGCGCTACGCCCACCTGGGAAGTGGCGGAAACCTCATCGAGTATCCAATCGCCCAAGGCCCCGGCTTGGCGACTCGCGTGGCGCTGACCCTGAGCGCGACCGGGCTGCCGATCATCGCGGCCTTCTCACCCGCCGATCCCTCGGCCTCGCCGCCGCGGGCCGCGCGCTTGACCGCCTACCTCGCCAAAACCTCCCCCCCCCTTACGTCAAATGACTGGACTGCAAGCGAAATTGACACAGAATCTGTGATTTTGCCGCCCGTCCCTTGCGGCGGCCCCTGCCCCAGCGGCCAGGTCTGCATCTGGCACAGCCCCGGCGCGGCCAAGTGCTCGCCCCAGAGTACTGCGTGCGCGCCGTGCCTGCCCGGCCAAGTGTGCAGCGCCGGCCAATGCCGCACGACGGCGCTCGCTCCGCCTCCGCTGGACGCCGAATTGCTGGGCCGCGGCGCTAGCTTGGACCTGCGGGTGCTGCAGAATGGCCAGTTGGTCGCGGCGGCCTACAGCAGCCACAGCCGCGATCTGGCGATCTACCGGCGGGTCGGGGCCCTGTGGCAAAAGACTATCGCCGCACCGCCCCAGGGCAGCCAAGACGCCGGGCGCTTTGTGAGACTGGCAGAAGGCCTGCAAGGCCAGCTGTGGGCGGTGGCGGAGGATAGTCAGCGCGGCCGGCTGGTGCTGTGGCGCGAAGAAGGCGGCGTGTGGAAAGCTGAAATCATCGACAGCGGCGATCGCAGCGACGGCCACCACCGCGTGGGGGCGGATGTCGCGGTGGCCCGCCACCCCTTTGGCAACCTGTTGATCGCCCATCAGGATACCCGCCGCGCCGATCTGCTGCTGCGCAAGGGGGTGCTGCCCGGCAAGCCCGGGGCCCTCCAGACCGCGGCGATGCCTGGGGCCGCTGGATTCTCGCCGTCGCTCGTGCAGATCGGCAGCAAAGCCTGGGTTGTGGCGGCGATCACCGCGGTCCTGGAGCCCAGCGGTGCGTTGACTCATCGGGTCGAGCTGCGCGAGTTGATCTGGGCGGGCGAGTAACAGCAAACGACAGTTGCGGGTCCCGGCGCCGCGGGTTACGGTGGCACCCGGCACCAGCCCCCCGAGGTCCAATGTCCCGCCCCCTGCCTTTTGTCGTCCGTCTAGCTAGCTTTTTGGCCCTTCTTGCGCTGATGAGCGGCTGCGGCGGCGCCATCGCCAGCGGCACCGTTTCGCCTCGCACCCGCCAGGGCATCGACCGCCTCAACAGTGAACTGGCCGGCCAGAGCAATGACGGTTGGCGTGCCCACTTCATTGATGTCGGCCAAGGCCTAGCTGTCCTTCATGAATTCCCCTGCGGTGCCGTGCTGATGGACGTGGGCGGCGAAGAGGACGACAAGTTCCAGTCCGACGCGGCGCTGGTGCGCTACCTCGACGCGTTCTTTGCCAGGCGCAGCGATCTCAAGGGCTTGGACGTGCTGCTGCTGACTCACCCCCACGTCGATCACACCCGCGGCGTACAGGCGGTGCTGAGCAATTATCCCGTGCGCAACTTGGTGGACAACGGCCAGGGCAGCGGCTCGGGTGCGCCGGGCCAGCTGGTGCTGCAGCAGTGGGCGCGCGACCACAGCGATGTTCGCTACCGGGCGATCGCCTTGGCCGATATCGCCGACAACCGCGGTCTGGAGGACCCGATTCTCGACCCCGTCAAATGCCCGGCGATCGATCCGCGCATTACCGCGCTTTGGGGCCGGGTCGATGTCGATCCGGGCTGGCCGGGGATGCGTTTTGGCAAGACCCCCTTCCAAAATGGCAATAATCACAGCGTGGTGACCAGGATCGCTTTTGGCAAGGCCAGCGGCCTCTTTACGGGCGACTTGGAGGAACCGGCGATCCGCGACCTGCTCAAGCGCTACGCCGGCACGCCGATGCTGGATGTCGACCTGTACCAAGTGGGCCACCACGGTGCGGCCAACGGCACCATTCCGGAGCTGTGCGAGGCCATGACTCCGGAGGTCGCGGTGTTTTCAATGGGTCCGCCCAATTGGCAGATGACGTGGTCGGCGTGGAAGTACGGCCATCCGCGCAAAGACATCGTGCTCATGCTGCAAGAAGTGATGACGCGCAAGCGCCGGCCGATCAACGTGCAGGTGGGCATCAAGAGCGAGACTTTTGAGCCCATGACGGTCGAAGCGGCGCTTTACGGCACTGGCTGGGACGGCACGGTGGTGGTGGAGATGCTGGCGGATGGCCGGTCCAAAGTGCTGACCGCCGGGCGCTGAGTCCAGGCCATTCTCCGGCACCGCTAGGGAAATATCGCCTTGATCAGCTGGGTATCGCCCTGGATCGCCGTGCGCTGCGAGTAGAAGCGCAGGCCGCGCTCCCCGCCCAGCTCTTCGCCGCCGCCCGCCTTGCCGGGGCCGCCGTGAACCAGCGACGGCATCACCGCGCCGTGGCCGACGCCCTGGTCAAACACCTTGGCGCTGCCCCAATAGATTCGACCGGTGTGCGGTGCGATGCCCAAGAGCACTTGGCGGCTCCATGCGGCGTCATCGCTAAACACGCTGGCCGCCAGACTGCCGCCGCCTCGGGCGACGATAGCCACCACTTCTTGGGGCTCGCCGCTGACCGGCAGCAGGGTCGCCACTGGTCCAAAAACTTCGTGATCGTGGATGTACTCTGCATCTAGGCCGCGATCGCTCTGCAGCAAAGTCGCCGGGGCAAAGCAGCCTTGGGCGGGCACTTGGCCCTGCCACACGGTTTCAGCGTGCTTTTGCGCCTCAATCAAGCCGGCCAGGACATCGCGCTGCTGACTCGGCCCGGCCAGCGGGCTCAGGGTGGTGCGGTCGTCGCCCGGATCGCCGGCGCGCAGGTCCTGCAACCGCGACACGAGCTCGGCCTTGACCTCACTTAGCACCGCAGAGGGCACCAGAATCCGCCGGATCGCCGTACACTTTTGCCCGGCTTTCTGGGTCATCTCGCGCACAACCTCGGCCAGGAACATCGTCCAGGTGTCGGACCCCGGCTCGACATCCGGGCCCAACACGCAGGCGTTGAGCGAGTCGGCCTCGACATTGACGGGCACGTTGTGGGCCAACACCTGCTGATGGCCGCGAATTTGCTGGCCCGTCGCGCCGGAACCGGTGAACACAATCGCGTCCTGGGGCCCCACGTGGTCGAGCAGGTCGCCCGCGGATCCCACCAACAGCTGCAACACGCCCGCCGGCAGGAGCCCCTGGGTCTGCCACAGCTCCACCAGCTTGACCGCCAGCAGCGCCGTGGCCGTCCCCGGCTTGGCCAGCACCGGCACGCCGGCGAGGATCGCCACCGCCAGCTTCTCGCTCAAGTTCCAGGCGGGAAAATTGAACGCGTTGATATGGATCGCCACGCCGGTGCGGGGGGTCAGAATGTGCTGACCTACAAAGCGCTTGGAGCGCGAAAACTGGATCTGATCGCCGTCCAGCAGGTACGTGCGGTCGCCCAAGGTGGCGCCGAGCTTGGCATAGAACGCCAACGTGCCCATGGCGCCGTCGACGTCAAACTTGCCATCGCCGCGGGTCGTGCCCATGTTCAAGCGCGACACATCGAGCAGTTCATCGCGATGGACGTTGATCGCCGCCGACAATTTGCCGAGCAGCTCGCCGCGCTGGGCAAAACTCATTGCCCTCAACGTCGGACCGCCGACCTTGCGGGCATACGCCAGCGCCCCGCGCAGATCGAGGCCGCGGCTGGAGCATTGCGCTACCACCTCGCCGGTCGCCGCATTGTGAAGGGCGGTGAAAGGCGCCTGGCCCTCCACCCAGCGGTCCTGCAGGAATGAGCCAAGGGTCTGCATAATAGCTCCGCGAATTGGCCGGCTGATCGGCGCGCGCAAAGGTCAAAGCGCTGGGCAACTGCAGCATCAGCGCGCGGGCGGGGACGGTCGAGGCAGGACTGGGCTGTACCGGATTGGGCCGGACGGGGCTGCTGGACTCAGTCGGCCGCGCCGACAAACTTGCCGACCACCACGGTGGCGGGGCGCACAACTTCGTCGCCAAAGATGCAGCCCGAGCTGACACTGTGGACGACGGCGTTGTCCTGTCCCATATCCGCCACCGGCATGGTGGTGATCGCCTGGTGGCGAAGCGGGTCAAAGCGCTCCCCCAAGCCGTCAAAGCGCGTCAGGCCCATCGCCCCCAGCGCCTGATCGAGCTGGCCGCGAATCATCCGCACGCCGTCGACAAAGCTGTCGCCCACCGCCGCACCGGGCTTGACGCTCTCTAGCGACCGATCGAGGTTGTCGAGCACCGTGAGCAAGCCGTTGATGGCCTTGGCCTGATCGCGCTTCATGCTGCGCTCGTACTCGCGGGCCATGCGCTCTTTGACGGCGGCGAATTCCACGCGGGCCTTGTCATAGGCCGCCGCATAGCCGCGGGTCTGCTCGGCCGCGTCATCGGCGCGCTTGAGCGCTTCTGCGAGCTTGGGCTCCAATTCGGCGATCTTGGCCTGGGCTTCGCTCAACGCGGCGGCGTGATCGACGGGTTCGGCGGCGTGATCGGCACTTTCGTGCGCGGCTTCGTGCTTGGCGTGCTTGGCCATCGCGACCTCTCCAAAGCTGTAGGCGATTCAATAGGTGGCGGCGGCTCTGCGCCTCGACCACCGCGGGACTCTGACAGGCCAACGGCCGGCACAAGGGGTCGCCCACCTGCACCGGCCGTCAGCCCGCGGCGGATTCGCCGATTATTCGGCGGACTTGGCGTCGGCGATGGCGCACTCGGTGGTCAGCAGCATCGTCGCCACGGAGGCGGCATTCTGCAGGGCCACGCGCACCACCTTGGTCGGATCGAGCACGCCGGCGACCACCAGGTCGACGTAGATGCCCTTGCCGGCGTCGTAGCCAAAGGCGCCGTGGCCGTTGCGCACCGTCTCGACGATGACCGAGCCTTCTTCCCCGGCGTTGGCGGCGATCTGGCGCAGCGGCTCTTCAACCGCGCGGCGCAGAACCTTGACACCGTGGTCGCGCTCATCGCCAAACTTGATGTTGTCCAGAGCCTTGGCCGCGCGCAGCAGCGCCACGCCACCGCCCGGAACCACGCCTTCCGCCACCGCCGCGCGCACCGCGTGCAGGGCATCCTCGACGCGGGCCTTCTTCTCTTTCATCTCGATCTCGGTCGCGGCGCCCATCTTGACCACGGCCACGCCAGCGGCCAAGCGCGCCAGGCGCTCCTCGAGCTTTTCCTTGTCCCAGTCGCTCTTGGTGACCTCGATCTCCTTGCGGATCTGCGCCACGCGCGCCTCGACGTCGGCTTTCTGGCCCGCGCCGCCCACGATGATCGTCTTGTCCTTGGTCACCTTGATCGACTTGGCCCGGCCGAGCTGGCGCAGCTTGACCTGCTCCAACTTCTCGCCGATCTCCTCGCTAAGCACCGAGGTGCCGGTCAGCGCGGCGATGTCCTGCAGCATCGACTTGCGGCGATCGCCAAAGCCCGGCGCCTTAACCGCGCAGACATTGAGCTGGCCGCGCAGCTTGTTGTAGACCAGACCGGTGAGCGCCTCGCCCTCCACTTCCTCGGCGATGATGAGCAGCGTGCCATTGGCCTGCTTGAGCTGCTCGAGCAGCGGCACCATGTCGCGCAGGCTCGTCACCTTCTTTTCGTGGATCAGGATGTAGGCGTTCTGCAGCTCCGCTTCCATGCGGTCGCCGTCCGTCACAAAGTACGGCGAGACATAGCCGCGGTCGAACTGCATGCCCTCGACGGTCTCGAGCGTGGTCTCAAAGCCCTTGCCCTCTTCCACCGTGATCACGCCGTCTTTGCCGACCTTCTCCATCGCCTCGGCGATGATCTTGCCGATCGACTCGTCGCCGTTGGCAGAGATGACCGCGACGCGCTCGATCTCGCGGGTGCCGTCGACGTCGCGGCTCATGCGGGCGAGCTCTTCGACGATCGCGGGGACACCGGCCTCAATGCCGCGCTTGAGCGCCATCGGGTTGATGCCCGCGGCGACCAGCTTGGAGCCTTCAATCACCAGCGCTTGGGCCAGCACCGTGGCGGTGGTGGTGCCGTCGCCGGCCTGGTCGTTGGTCTTGGAGGCGGCCTCTTTGACCATCTGCGCGCCCAAGTTGGCAAAGTGCTCCTCAAGCTCGATCTCTTTGGCGACGGTGACGCCGTCCTTGGTGATGAGCGGGGAGCCAAAGCTGCGGTCGATCACCACGTTGCGGCCCTTGGGGCCCAGGGTGACTTTGACGGTGTTGGCGAGGATGTTGACGCCTTCCAAAATGGCGGTGCGCGCCTCGGTGCTGTAGTAAATGGACTTGGCGGCCATGTGTCGGACTCCTTGAATCGCGAAAAGTGCAGCGTTAGCTTGACTTGGGCTGCAAATAGCTGTGCTGATCAACCACGGACGGTCGAGGCGTCGATCAGTCGGTGATGACCGCGAGCAGCTCCGACTCCTTGAGAATCAGGAACTCTTCGCCGTTGTACTTGATCTCGTTGCCGCCCCACTTGGCCAGCAGCACTTTGTCGCCGACCTGAACGCTGGGGGCGCGCAGGGCGCCGTCCTTGAGGACCTTGCCCTGGCCGACGGCCTTGACGAACCCGTAGACCTGCTTCTCTTGCGCCGCAGACGGCAGGAACAGGCCGCCGGCGGTCTTCTCTTCCGCTTCAGCGCGCTGAACCAAGATATTGTCATACAGCGGACGGATGCTCATGGGTCTCTCTCCTGGTGCAAATTGGGCGCCTCGGTGGGCGCACAGACGTAAACAACGCGGCCGATTGTCGAGCCGCTGGGCACAGTTCGCTGGCGGTGGCCGTACTGCGGGTTCGCCCGCTGGGCCGAGCTGTTGCGCCAGCTCCGATAAGGGTGATGACCGCTTGGACCCCACAAGGCCCCAACGGCCGGGCCAAGGTAAGACGACCGCTGCGCCCGTCAAGGGCAGGGGCGACGGGGCCGCCGGCGATCGCCTGCATGGACGCTCTGGCCGAGATCGTGCTAGTCTGCTGGGCCCCGCGGCCCCACGCCCAGGGACGGATAGCCCATGTCTGCCACAACTTTGCAGAATTCCAGTGCCGACACCGCTCCGCGCGTGGCGATCACCTTTCAGGACGTGATCCAGCGCCTCAACGCCTTTTGGGGTTCGCGCGGCTGCCTGCTGGTGCAACCCTATGATCTTGAAAAGGGCGCCGGCACGTTCAACCCGTCGACCTTCTTGCGGGCGATCGGCCCGGAGCCGTGGCGCGCCGCCTATGTGGAACCCTCGCGCCGGCCCACCGACGGCCGCTATGGCGATAACCCCAATCGCCTCCAGCACTACTACCAGTACCAGGTCATCCTAAAGCCCTCGCCCAAAGAGGTGCTGGAGCTCTACCTGGACTCGCTGCGAGCGATCGGCGTCGATCCGCTGGCCCACGACATCCGCTTTGTGGAGGACGACTGGGAGTCGCCGACCCTGGGCGCCTGGGGTCTGGGCTGGGAAGTGTGGCTGGACGGCATGGAAGTCACCCAGTTCACCTATTTTCAGCAGTGCGGCGGCCTGGATCTGCCGCTCATCAGCGCGGAGATCACCTACGGTCTTGAGCGCTTGACCATGTATCTGCAGGGCAAAGAGAGCGTGTACGACCTGGTGTGGACTTATGGGCCAGACGGCCGCGCAGTCACCTATGGCGAAGTGCACCACGAAGACGAAGTGCAGTTCAGCGCCCACAACTTTGAACACGCGGACGTGGCGCTGCACCTGCATATGTTTAACGAATTTGAGAAGTCTGCACTCAAGCTCGTGGCCGACGGCCTGGTGCTGCCGGCCTATGATTACGTCATGAAGGCCAGCCACGCCTTTAACGTCCTGGACGCCCGCGGGGCGATTTCAGTGACGGAGCGGCAGAAGTACATCGGCCGGGTGCGCGGCATGGCCCGCCAAGTGGCCCTGGCCTATGAGGCGCTGCGCTACCGCCTGGGGCTGCCGCTGTGCAGCGCTGAGGTGCGCGAACCGCTGCTCCTCGCCCGCCAGCAACTGGAAGCGGCTGAGGCCGAGAAGAAGCGCCAGCAGGCTGAAAAGGCTAGCAAAAAGGCAGACAAGTCCGAGGTAAAGCCATGAGCACCGCTCCGCTATTGATCGAGATTGGCTGCGAAGAAGTGCCCGCGGGGGTCATTGGCGGGGCGGCGCGCTGGCTGGGCGATCAGATCCAGACTCTGCTGAGCGAAGGCCGCGATGCGGGCGACCTGCCTGGGGTAACGGTGCTGAGCACGCCGCGACGCATGGTGGTGCATGTGGCCCAAGTGGCCCTGCGCCAAGCAGATCGCCAAGAGATCGCCATGGGTCCGGCCGTGGCGGTGGCCAAGCAGGCCGACGGCAGCTGGAGCAAGGCCGCCGAAGGTTTTGCCCGCGGCCAGGGCGTGGCGGTCGGCGAGCTTGAGGTGCACGAGACCCCCAAGGGGCCGTATTTGGCGGCGCGCAAGCACATTGCCGGTCGCGACACCGCAGAATTGCTCGGGGAAGCCCTGCCTCGCCTGCTGCGCCAGATGCCCCTGCCCAAACGCATGCGCTGGGGTGCCGAGCGCGAGGCCTTTGTGCGCCCCATCCACTGGCTCGTGGCGCTGCTGGGCGACCTGTCGGTCGATTTTGCTTTCGCCGGCGTGAGTTCGGGGCGGCAAGTCGGCGGGCACCGGTTTTATCACCCCGGTCTGCTCGACGCATCGTCAGACCTGGATCAGCACAAACAGCGGCTGCGCGCGGCCAAAGTGCTGCTGGATCCGGCGGAGCGCGAGCAGGTAATCCGCCGCGGGATCAAGCAGTTGTCCGCTGAAGCGGGCGGCAGTTGGCGCCAGGATGACAAGACCCTTGAGGTGGTGGTGCA
Source organism: Myxococcota bacterium (assembly GCA_964201005.1). Lineage (GTDB taxonomy): Bacteria > Myxococcota_A > UBA9042 > UBA9042 > UBA9042 > SXRM01. Next base: position 87,405 of record CAXNCS010000004.1, on the reverse strand, counting down.
GCTGGTGGAATGGCCGTCGCCGTTGCTGGGCACCTTTGACCCTGCGTTTCTCGAGAGTCCGCCTGAGGTAATCTTTACCACCCTGCGAGAGAACCAGAAGTTATTTACCGTGGACGGCGGCGATGGCAAATTACTTAACCGTTTCATTGCCGTAGCCAACACGCTGAGCGAGGAGAGCCGCGGGATCGTCGCCGCAGGCAATGCCCGGGTGGTGTCGGCGCGGCTGTCTGACGCGCGCTTCTTCTACCGCGAAGACGTCAAGCTGCGGCTGCAGGACCGCGTCGCCGGGCTCGATGAGCGCATCTGGCTCGCCGGCATGGGCTCGATTGGCGATAAGACCAGGCGAATTCGCGCCTTGGCCGGTTACATTGCGGCGATGGCCTGCCCAGAAGAGGCGCAGACGGTGGAGCGCGCGGCCGAGCTGTGCAAGACCGACCTCGCCACCAAGATGGTGTTTGAGTTTCCGGAAGTGCAAGGGATCATCGGCGGTTACTACGCGCGCGAGGACGGCGAGAGCGCTGGGGTCGCCCTGGCGATCCGCGAGCACTACCAGCCGCGCTTTGCCGACGACGCCCCGCCGAGCAGCCCCGCCGGCGTGTGCCTGAGCCTGGCCGATCGCTTGGACTCGCTGGTGGCGTGTTTTGCCATGGGCCTCAAGCCCAGCGGCTCGCAGGATCCCTATGCGCTGCGCCGCGCGGCGATCGGCGTGCTCCGGACCCTGCAGCAGTGGAATTGGCCCCTGGACGTGGCCCTGCTGGTGCGCTGGGCGGTCGAGGGGCTGCCGGCGCAAACTGCGGGCCAGGGCGGCAAGGTCGCGCCGGCAGAAGTCATTGCGGACGCTCTGGAATTTCTCAAGACCCGCCAAAAAGTGCTGCTGACGGCTGAAGAAGGCGGTACCGCTGGGGTCGACGGCGACGTGGCCGACGCGGTGATCGCAGCGGAGTTTGCCGGGGTGCCGTCTGTGGTCGCGCGGGCCAAGGCCCTGCAGGCGATGCGCTTGGGCGCGGACTTTGCCCCGCTGGCCGCGGCGTTCAAGCGCGTAGCCAATTTGGTCAAGAAAAGCGCCGATGAAGGCGACATGGGCGCGCCGTTTGATCCGGCCCTGTGCGAGAAGGACGTCGAAAGGGCGCTGCACAGCCAAGTCCGTCAGCTGGGCGTGTCGAGTCAGAAAGCTCTGGAAACCGGCGACTATGCCTCTGCGCTCATGCTCTTGAGCCAGGTCAAACCGCAGGTCGACGCGTTCTTTGACGGCGTGCTAGTGATTGCCGATGATGAGGCGGTGCGGCGCAATCGCTTGGCCCTGTTGCGCGAATGCGCCGGCCTGTTCGCCCAAGTGGCTGATTTCTCCCGGCTCCAGGGATAGAGGTACCAGCGTGACCACAGCGCGTAGGCTCTGGAGAAATGCGGGCCCCGGCCCAGCGGGCTACAGCGCGTTGCTGCGGTTCGCCACGTTCTGCTTGTTAAGCACGGGCTTGGCGGCGTGTGGCCAGCAGGAAGGCCTGCCCGCCGACAGCGGCCGCGGCGTGCGCTACCCCATCGCCTTGACCGCCAGCCCAGACGGCCAGCGCGTCTACGTGGTGGGCGCCAACTTTGACCGAAAGTTCCGCGCGGGATCCGTGGGCACCATCGACACAGGCAGCCAAGCCTGGGTCGGAAAAGTCGTTGAAACAGAAGGATTTGCTGGCGGAGCGGCACTGCAATTGTCTTCCGCTGCTCAGGCCCTGCGGCTGCTGGTGACTTCGCGCGAGCACGACGGCTTGGCAGTCATGGACATCGACCCGGCTTCGCCCGCCAAGCTGAGCTGCGGTGGCATCGACGCGGACGGCCGCTGCGCCGACTCGCACCACTACGGCTCGGCGATCGGCAGCGTCACCGTGGGCAACGATCCGATGGGCATTGAAGTTCTGCCTTGGGATCAGCAGGGTTGGCGCGTGCATGTCGCCGCCGCGGGCGATGGCAAGGTCAGCGTGATCAAGCTGAGCGCAGACGGCAAGCTGACGAGCGTTGGCTCCACCGGGTTTGGCACGGGTCTGAGCCACATCCGCACCGTACCGCGCACGGGCCGCACCTACATCAGCGATAACCGCGCTCCGCAGTTGCACGTTTTTCGCCTGGATCCGGAAGTCGGCACAGCCAGCGGCTGGAAGGTGGTTCCGGAAGCGTCGGTGAGTCTGCCGTCCTCCTCCCTGCAGGATTACGGCCGCGGCATGGCACTTTCTGCAGACGGGGCGCGCCTTTACCTGGCCGACCGCAGCCCAGCCTCCCTCGTCATCATCGACGTGGCCCCGGACAGCGCCGGCGTGCCGCGCAACGCAGTCACTGGGGTGATCCCGCTCATCGGCAAGCCGTCTGAAGTCGCCGTGGCCGCAAGCGGAGAAAAAGGCAAGGAACTGGTCTATGTGAGCTGCTTTGGCGACGACTCTGTGTGGGTCGTCGATCCGTGGTTGCGCAGCGTGGTCGACGTGATCCGCTTGCCCCACGCGCCCTACGGCCTCGCGGCGGTCAAAGTACCTGGATTGGATGGCCAAACCCCGGCAACGTGGACGCTGTACGCCGGGCTATTTGCCCGTCACGCCGTGGCCGTGGTGCCGCTCAGCCCGGGGCACGCCAAGCGCCATCAACTGTCCGCGCTGCTGGAGTCTGAGTGATGCGCCGCCCCAACACCTCAGCGCTTCGCCGCCGAATTGTGCAGTCTTGGCCCGGTCTTGTGGCGGCCCTGGCCGTGGCTGGCTCCGGCTGCACCACCAGCACCGCGCCCGTGCTCGACGGCATGGTCGGCGCCCGCGCCGCGGCGTTGATTTGCCTGGATAACGGCAAGCTGACCAGCGGTGCGGAGTGCCCCACGGACGCCAAGGTTCGGGCCCTGGTCGGCGGCGGTTCGCGCGGCACCTTGGGCCTCGCCCTGCCGTTCGTGCCCACGTGGGCCGACCAAGACAAAGCCGTCCCCGGCATGTCGCCTTTGAGCATCGCCGGTTTGCCGGTAGCCCTGGCGGTGGACGTCACCGGCCAGCAGGCCCTGGTGGCGACGATCGACGGCGCCCACCGGCGGATAGTGCGCATCGATCTCGCCAAGCTGCCGTCTGACCGCATGGCCCTGAGCGTCCAAGCGGAGTTGGGCTATGTGCCTGCGGATGTGGCGATCGTCCGGCGCAACGGCGCGAGCTGGCTGGCCGTGGCTGATCCGGCCGGCGGCGCCATCCACCTGACGCCAGCGGACGGTTTTAGCGCCACGCCCACCTGGACCACCTGGACCATCGGCGGCAGCCCAAGCGCGCTGTTGGCGGTGCCGGGCCGCGGCGAGCTGTGGGTTGGTCACCTCCACGAGGGCCATGTGCTGCCTCTGGACGCCAACAGCGGTCAGCCCGCGGGCAATGCCGTGGCCATTGAACTAGGGTGCCGCGACGGCCTGGACGGCGACGGCGACGGCCTCATCGATCGCCTGGACCCAGGTTGCGACGGACCGCTCGACGACGACGAGCGCGACGCCGAACTCGCCAAAGACTGCAGCAATGGCGTAGACGACGACGGCGACGGCGCCACCGACGCCCAAGACAGCGGTTGCACCGCCCTGCCCCTGGTCAAGGGCTTTGCGGTCGCCAACGGCTGCCGCGACGGCCTGGACAACGACGGCGACGGCCAGACCGACTTCCCCGCGGACCCAGGTTGTGCCGATTTCGCCGACGCCAGCGAGGCCAGCGACGCCCCGGGCTGTGCCAATGGCGTAGACGACGACGGCGATGGCCAAACGGACAGCGCGGACGCCCAGTGCGCCGGCGGCCTGAGCCGCGAGTGGATCGCCGACGCGAGTGTCGCCAGCGCTCCCGCAGCGCCCCAGCCGGCCTGCGACAACGGCGTGGATGACGACGGCGACGGCACCACCGACCTGCAGGACCCCGACTGCGGCCGCCGGAGCGACAGCGCCGAAGCCGGCCCGGACAGCGCTCCAGCCGTGCGCATGGCCGCCACCAGCGACGAAAAATGGCTCGCTGTGGCCCATCAAGGCCGCCGCGAGGTGCTGTTTATCGATGTGGCCAAGCGCCAGCTGCTGCGCCCCGCGCTCGGCGGTTCCACGCCTTACCAGCGCAGCTCGCGCTTGGACGCCCGCGACAATGTGCTGGGCCTGGCTTTTGGCGGCCGCCCCACGGCATTGGCCGGCGTCACGTATGCCGGCAAGCCAGCGATAGCCATCGCCACTTCGCCCGGCGGCCTAGTGATTGCCCAGCTCGACGGCCCCGACGCCGCCACGCCGTCGATCCGCTTGCTAGCCACCAGCGCTACCGCCGCCAGCATCAGCCGGCCGGTGCTGTGGGTTGCGGGCAGCGCGGTCGATTTGGGCTCGACGATCCCTGTCCGCTACGCCTCCTTGGGGCCGCTGCGGGTCGAAACCACCGCCAACGGCACGCGCGCGTACGGCATTGAGCTGACCAAAGACGCTTTTGAGCACCGCGCCGAGCAGTGGCGCCTGACCTACCAAGGCCTGCTGCCCGGCGGCGAGCGCTCGACGGGCCGGTGGATCGGCGCCGGCGTTCTGCACGATCCAGGGGCAGATTTCTGTCAAGTCGGCGTGGTCCCGGGCGATTTTGTGATCCTGCCGGCAACCCCAGCTTGCCCAGGAGGCTCGGCCAAGACCGTGCGCGCCCCTGTGCTAGAGGTGTTTGGCGACACCCTGATCGTCGATGCAGCGGCTGCGACCGAAGACCTCGTGGTCACCAAAGCCAACCAAGCGGCCTATGACCTGGCCGAGAATCCGAGCCCCGCGGTGGCGCTACCCCTTCCGCCGCCTCAGTGTTTTGCCGATGGCGCCGTGCGCTACGAACTGCGCTCGCCGCAGTGGCTGCTGACGGGTAGCCGCACCGGCCTGCTGAGCCGCCGCCCCAGCCGCGACGGGGTCTGCGCGCCTCTCTCCAGCGACCTGCTCCAGGCCGCGCGGATGAGCGAGCCGGCGCTGCGGCAGGTGAACGGCCAGATCCAGCGCCCGGTTTCGTGCCCGTACACCGCCAACGGACTGGACGGGGCCTTTGTGGCCAATCCCCTGACGACACCTGTATTTTCTGCGCTGCAGATGCGCCCCGGCTGTGCCAACCGAGCGGTCGGCGGCACCCCAGCCGTGCAGGTGCTGCCCAGCCTGCGCGAAGCGGCGTGGACGTGGAGCATCGCCCCCGGCTACACCCCTCGCATCAGCGCCATTGGTGCGGCCCCGACCGCCCTGCTCGGCGGCGTCAACCTCAAGCGAGTATTGGCGGCAGATGCCGGTCGCGGCGCCCTGGTGGTGGTCGATATCGCCAGTGGTACCGTGGTGTCGACGCTGGACTGAACGCCCCTTGGCCACACGCTGGAGCTAGCTTAGCTCCACCCGCTCAACCCTGCACGCGAGCTGGCCATCGGCAAGCAGCACGGAGATCGGCTCCCCACAAGCAGTTTCTGCGGCGCGACCCAGCGGCCGACCGTCGCTTTGGCGGACGATTGCGTAGCCCCGGCCCAGCGCCGCCGTCGGGCTCAGCGCCTGCAACACACTGCTTCGATTTACCAACCGCTGGCGGCAGTGGCCCTGCATCTGCACCATGGCTTGGCGCATGCGCAGCTGCACCAACTGCAGCCGGCGGCGCTGTTCAGCGAGGCGGCGCAGCGGATGGGCGGCGTGCAGACGCCGCAAAAGCCCTTCCAACAGACGGCGTTGGCCCTGCAGATGCTTGTCGAGCGCCCTGGCAGCGCGGGCCTGGGCGTCGGCCAGCCGCATTTGGGCCTGGCCGGTGATGGCGCCGCCGTCTCCCAAGCGAACGCGCAATTGCGCCAGGTGGCGGCGCTCGCCGGAGAGCTGCCGCGTCACCACCCCAAGGGCGCGCTGTTGCAGTTGATCCAAGGCGAATTGCAGGTCGACCAGCCGCGGCACCACCTTTTCCGCGGCGGCCGTCGGCGTCGGTGCGCGCCAGTCCGCGGCGAGGTCGGTGAGCACGGTGTCGATCTCATGCCCCACAGCGCTGACAATCGGCGTGCGGCAGGCGGCCACGGCGCGAACGGCGCGCTCTTCGTTAAAGGCCCAGAGATCCTCTACACTTCCGCCACCCCGTCCGGCGATAATCACGTCCGCCCAGCCCAAGGCGTCGATCGTCTCAATCGCCCGGGCGATGGACTCCGCTGCGCCATCGCCCTGCACCTTGGCCGGAACCACCAGAATCCGAACGGGAAAGCGATCCGAGATGATCCGCAACATGTCGCGCACGGCTGCGCCAGTTGGCGATGTCACCAGGGCGACGGTGCGCGGCAAGAACGGCAGCGGCTGCTTGCGCTCGGGGTCAAAAAGCCCTTCGCGCGCCAAGCGTTCCTTGAGCTGCTGCAGCGCGGCGAACAGCGCGCCCTGGCCAGCCGGCTCCACGTCGCTGCAGATGAGCGAGTAGCCGCCCCAGGGCACGTAGACCTCGACGCGGCCGCTGCACACCACCTGCATGCCTTCGCGGGGCTGGGTGCGCAAGCGCGCGGCGGCGGTGCGCCAGACCTTGACGCTGACCTTGCTGCCGCCGTCCTTGAGGTCAAAGTAGATGTGACCGCCCTGCTGACTGACCCGGCTGACCTCGCCCTGCACGCGTACGCTGGGCAATTCGCTGATCTTGTCTCGCAATTGCTCGTTGAGTGCGGTGACGGTCAGCGGAGCGGCGGCGGCAAATGGCAGGGGAAGCGTCATGGCGGCACCTTGCCTGGAACGCGGCGGAGCGTCAACGCCTGCCGTCTTGGCGTCAGAGTGCCGTGCCCACCGGCCTGCCGGCATCCAGATCCAGGATCATCCGCGCGCGGTCAGTGTGGCTGCTGTGCAGGCGAAAGCGGTGCAGCACCTTATAGCCGCGGCCGACCGCCACTTCCTTGGGCGCGTGTTCCGCCGGATCCATCACCACAGCCTGGGGATTGCCGTGTTCGTCAGCCACATCGGTGACCACCGCCGTCAGCCGTCGCGCGCCGCGGAGCCGTTGCAGCACCAAAATATCGCCCGCTTCCAGCTCGGCCGGTCCGTCGTCCACCGGCTCGGCAAAGGTCTGCAGGAACACCACCACGCTGTCGCAGGTCAGGGCGCGGCGGCGCTCATCGGCGCTCGACGGCGGCTTGCCAGCCAGACCATACGCCGCCGGTTGCCGCGCCCGATGGCGGACAAGGGCGGTCTTGATCGGCAAGTGGTCCGCCAGGCCGCGCTCGAGCAGGTCGACATGGCTGCCGCTATTGGCCCTTAGGTCATCGACGGGATAGCTGGTCGGCGTGACTTTGCGCGCCAAGTGGTCGCGGGCCGCCGCCAGCAAGGATCGCGCTACGGCGTCTGTGCGGCTCTCTGCGCGGCTGCGAGCGTTGGCCGTGCCCAGAGCGGGGCTTGGCCCGACCACAGCTAGAGGCGACGGCAAAATCCCCTGGGGCGCCGCAAGGAGCGCCGCTTGCCCCAGACTCCGCGCGCTCGCCGCCTGGGCCACCGCGGTGGGAGGCAGCGCTCCGCCTGGCGCGTCGTCCTGGTGGCCCTTGCCGATATGGGTCGCCGCCCCCAGGTCGTGGCCGATCACGTTCCAGCCCAGGTGAACGCCCAACGCCCCAAGACCGGCCAGAACCAGCGCCCCAGTGGACCAGTTGGACCACAGCCGGCGACTGCGGCGACCACCGCTTATCACCGGCCCTTTGCCCGAACTGTGCAACACGTTGCGACCCATGAGCTCCGCCGCCCCGTGCCGACGCCAGCGCCCCAGCAACAAAGTGCGGCGCAGTCGAGCGAAAAGGCGACGGCGAGATACGGGCCGCAGCGATCGCGGTCAACACCCATCGCGCAACTGACGGGGATTGCGGGTGTCTGCGATTTTTGTTTGCGATCAACGATCTAGCTCGATCACCAAGCGATCGCAATCACACTAGAAGCCGGGTTGTCCACAGAGTTATCCACAGGCCAAATCGCCACCCGATCGCCGATTGAGCTCAGAACTGCCCCAAATGCTCGGCGCACCAGCGCTCCAGGTCGAGGCGAGCCCGTTCCGCGTGGGCCGCCTTGCGCTCGCCCTTGCCCAGCTTCTTTTGCCCCTCGACCTTCTCCAACTCGGGCATGAGGCCAAAATGCACATTGCTGGGCTGGAATTCCGGCACGGAAGCGTCCACCACGTGGTGCAGCATCGCCCCCAGTGCGGTCGTCACGGGCGGCGGCGCCAGGGCTTGACCCGCCAGGTCGGCGGCCAGCCTCATCCCTACCCACAGGCCAGAAGCGCTCGACTCCACATAGCCTTCTACCCCGGTAATCTGTCCGGCAAAGCGCACCTGAGGCGCCGAGGTCAGTGCCATCGCCGCATCCAGCAGCCGCGGACTGTCCAAGAAGGTGTTGCGGTGCACCGATCCGTAGCGCAAGAACTCGGCGTTCTCTAGGCCCGGAATCATCGCGAATACCCGGCGCTGCTCGCCCTGCTTCATCTTGGTCTGAAAGCCCACCAGGTTGTACGCCGTGCCAAAGCGATTTTCCGCGCGAAGTTGCACCACGGCGTAGGGCCAGCGCCCGGTGCGCGGGTCATCCAGGCCCGTCGGCTTCATCGCCCCAAAACGCAGCGACTGCGGCCCGCTGGCGGCGATGACCTCAACCGGCTGACACCCGGAGAAGTACTTGACACCCTTCTCAAAATCCTGAAGCGGCAGGTACTCCGCGCTGCAGAGCGCTTCCACAAACGCCAGGTACTGCGGCTTGTCCATCGGGCAGTTCAGGTAGTCCTGGCCCTCGCCCTTGCCCCAGCGCGATGCCGCAAAAACGATGCTGCGGTCAATCGATTCCGTGGCGATAATCGGGGCAATCGCGTCAAAAAACGCCATGCGCTCTTGACCCGTGAGCTGCACGAGCTCGGCCGCGAGTCCGTCACTGGTCAAGGGCCCGGTCGCCACGACGATCGGCCCGGCGCCCAGCCCTTGCAGACTCGTCAATTCTTGGGAAATCACCTCGATTCGCGGGTGGTTGCGCATGTGCGACTCCACCGCCGCAGAGAACAGCTCGCGGTCCACGGCCAGCGCATCCCCCGCCGGCACGCGGTGTTGGTCCGCCAAGCGCAGGATGAGCGAACCCAGCTTGCGCATCTCTTCGTGGAGCAAGCCAATGGCGTTATTGGGATTGTCGCTGCGCAGCGAATTGGAGCACACCAGCTCGGCCAGCCCGTCACTGGTCTGGGCCGCGGTGCGCCGGTGCGGTTTCATCTCATACAAGCGCACGGAGATGCCGCGTTCGGCCAGCTGCCAGGCGCACTCGCAGCCCGCCAGACCGCCGCCAATCACCGCGACTGAATTCAAACTCATCTGGTCAATTCCTTTAGCCAACTCAGCAGTTGTCGCTCTTCTAGGCTGTCGATCAGCAGCTCGGGCGCTGCGCCGGCCAGCGTCGCCCGGTCGTTACCGCCGCTCGCCACGGCCACGCAGGCAAAGCCATTGGCCTTCGCCGCATCCACGTCGTGGACCGTGTCGCCGACCACCACCACCCGGCAATGCTCCAGCGCCTTCCCTGCCGCCTGGGCACCGCGGCGGGCCGCAACCGCCAACAGCTCCGGGCGCCGCTCTGCATCGCAGCCAAAGCCGCCAAAGGCAAAGCGCGGCCACAAGCCGGTAGGCCTCAGCTTGATCTCGGCCCCAGCCGCTAGGTTGCCGGTCCCTAGGCCCATTTGCACTTCCGGCCAGGCGGCCAGTTGGTCGATCAATGCCTGAACGCCGCGCAGCACCTGCACCTGATTGCCCAGGGAGACCTGGAGAATAGCCAAGTAGCGGCTCAGGATTTCGTCGATCAAGCCGGCCTCAGCTTCCATCGCCTCAGCCTGCAGGGCCCGCCGCACAATCGCCCGGTCGGTCATGCCGGCCATGGAGAATTGCAGCCCGCGACAGCCCGACGCCGCCAGCGCCTGCTCCATGGCCCGCCGGCCCGCCCCGCCGCTGGTGATCAAAGTGCCGTCGATGTCGAACAGCACCAGCGTTGCGACCATTGTGCCCCCAGCAATTTTCCGCAGTATCCCACGGCCGCGACTCCCAAACCAGTCGCAGCCCGGCACAGATCAACAGGGGCAGTCAAAATACGGCAGCGCCCAAGTCGTCACCGGCCGCCATGTCGCCCCTGAACGCCGCCAAATCTGCCGCGGGGCGATGAGCTCTGGTTCGCCATCGCCATCGACATCGGCCGCTGTGACGGGCATTTGCAGGTCGCCGCCGCGCTCATCGCTGATCAGCCGCAGCTTGAAATCGTCCATCGGCAAGGGCTTGACATCCCAGGCGGTGAGCAGCTCCGCGCCAAATCCGCCGCAAAAATCGCCGGCCCGCGCTCCCACCAGTGCCACTTGCTTGCCCGGCCCCACCAGCAGCGTCACCTCGGCCTTGGCGCCGTCCAGGAGGTCCCAGAACGCCGGCCGCGGCGCCGGCACCTGCTCCAGGAATTCCCTTTGGAATTTCTTGTATTTCTCCAGGCCGCGCAGCGCCGTCTCCGCCGCCACCCGCAGCGAGCTGGCCGGCATATCGGCCCGGTCGTAGATCGCCGCCGGCGCCAAATTCGACGCCCGCCCCCACACCGCACCGCGACAATCGCCGCGATTGGGCTTGAGCCGCGCCCCCAGCACCAGCGCCGTGCCGACCTGGTCCATGATCTCCTGCGCCACTTCTTGATCGCCCGCCGCCGGGGCGCCGTCTTCGCCCTTCCAGCTCTGCACCCGGCCAAAGTGCGGCACCACCTGGGCCACCAGCTCGGCCGCCTCTACTTGGGCGCGGCACACTTCGCCCGCTGGGCCATACAGCACCACGTCGCGATCGCGCCAAGCCTGCAGCGCTTCTGGCCACTGGCTCGGCCGCGACGCCGTAGCCGGCCCCTCGCGACTCCACAGCTTGAGCGGCCCTTGCGCCGGCGCTTTGCCAGCCAGTGCCACCGCCAGCCACACCTGGTCTCCGCCGTGCAGGGCGATCGCCAGCTGTTCGGCCGGAAGCGGTTCTGCCGGCAGCGCGCCGTCCAGCACCTGCGAGGCCAGCATTTCTTCGCGGGCGATCCGCACTTGCCCGGCTTCGCGCACCAGCACCAAGCGCTTTGGCCCCACATCAGAGAAGTTGCCCGAGGCAAACTGCTGGCTGAACAACACGGCCGCCGTCGGCCCCGCGGTGATCTGCACTTCGCTCGCCGTGACCTGCATCTGCTTGGCAAACATCCGCCGCCGGTCGGCCAGCCAGCCGGGCCGGGCAAAGCTTTTGGCCACCTCGCCGCTGCGCCGCACCCCGGTCATGCGCTGGGCATACAGCTTCTGGTACGCCTCAAAATCGCCTTTGTTCTGGGCCTGCAGCCACGCATCGACCAGCGCCTGCGCCTCTGTAGCCTCGACCGCTTGCACCACCGTCGCTGCGGCCGGAGCTGGCACCGCTGCCGCCGTCGCCGCCTGGGGCAAAGCCGTGGCTGGGCTCGCCGGCTTGGCTTCTGGCGGGGCTTGGGCCGCCGCGGCCGGCGCATCCGGCGCTGGTTTTTTCTGACAGCCAGCCGCGATCGCCAGCATTCCAACCGCCGCCACCAGCCAATTGCGCCCCATCCTTGCCATTGATCGCTCTCTTCGCCAAGTCCCACCGGCGCCGCGGCAATACTGCCACAGCTTGAGTCCATTGACATCCAATTGCCTGCAGGGGCCCTGGTCATTAGCGCCGGTCCGTTGAATAATCGCCGCCGAGATGCGTTGCCTAAGATGGGAGCGCGGGGGCGTCTGGTGGACGAGCTCGAGCAGCAACTGGTCACCCGCGCCCTTGATGGCGACCGCGCAGCGTTCGGCGAGCTCGTCGATCGCCTCAAGCGGCCGGTCTTCCATCTGTGCATGTCGCACATTCGCGACGAGGCCGAGGCGATGGATCTGGTGCAGGACACATTCCTCAAAGCCTTTACGCGCTTGGAGTTGTTCCGCCGCGATTCGAACTTTCGCGCCTGGGTTTTTCGCATCGCCGCGAACGCCTGCATCGACCGGATCCGCCGCCGCCGCACCCGCGCTGCCGATGAGCTCGACGAGACCTACAGCAGCGATCACCTCGATGAAGGCGATCTGCCGTCGGTCGGCACTTTTGGCCGCGCCAGCCCTTTGCGCGAACTGGCCCGCGCCCAGTTGGCCGATCGCTTGGGCAAGGCGCTGGCGACCCTGCCCGAGACCCACCGCCAATGCGTGCTGCTCTGCGATGTCCACGGCTATTCATACCAGGAGATTGCCGACGAGCTCGGCATCCCCAAAGGCACCGTGATGAGTCGGCTTTTCTACGCGCGCAAGCGGCTGCAGGTCGAACTCGAAGACTACCGCCAGGAGGTCCGCGATGTCTGATTCCCAGCACCTCGATCCCTCCCAGAGCCAGAACGCCGGCCCTGAGTTGCTCGATCGCGATTTTGAGCGGTTGGTGCTGCTCGCCGATGGAGAGCTGGGCGCCGATCCCCAAGAGCGCGCCGAAGCCGAAGCCATCCTGGAGCGCTCCGCTCAAGCCCGCGCCGTGTTTGCCGATTTGCAGGGCAGCAAGTTCGCGATCGGCCTGTGGGCTACCGGCGGCGAGGCTCCAGCGGCGGACGTCGACCTGTCGATGCTGCGCGGCCGGGTGATGAGTCGCCTGCCCGCCGAGGTCCGCGCTCCGGCGGCGCCAGCAGCTCCGGCGAGTTGGCTGGACGGCGTGCTGCAAGGTCTGCGCGGATTTGGCCTTGGCAAAGCGGGATTCGCCTTGGGCGCCGTGGCGGTAGCCGCCCTGCTGGTGGTCTGGCGCACGGACCCTGCGGTGCCCCCACAGGCCGCGGTGGAACCTCCTGCCGTCGCGTCGCATCTACCAGTGGGTGAAGAGGATCAACCAGCGGTGATCATCGAGGAGCTGGAGGTTGAATCCGGCTCGGTCGCAGTGACACCCGGCAGCGGCGCCAACCAGCCGACGGTGATCTGGCACTTCCAGGGCCAGGGGGAAGGATGATCGCAACGCCGCACCGCCGCTCTTCCGCGCCGAGGCCAACTCTGCTGGGCTCCCGTTGGTTTGCCATCGCTTTGACCGCGTTGGTGGCCGTGGGGCTCATCGTCGCGGCTTTGGCCCCCGCGCAGGCCCAGGCGCAGGCCCAAACGGCGGCTGGCTTTTCTGTGCGGGTGATTGAAGGCACGCGCGCCGCCACAGCCAAGGTCGATCCGCGGCTGAGCGATCTGCAGCGCGAGCTTGGGTCTTTACATCAGGATTACAACGTCTTCTCCCTTGTCAGCACCCACAACTTGCGCCTGCAAGTGGGCCAGCGCAACCAGCTCAAGCTGCCTGACGGTGCGGACATGGCGCTGCAACTGCTTGAGATTGTTCAGGGACCCCCAATGCGGGTGCGCCACGCGTTGGAGCTGCCCAAGTCCAAGTCGATCCGCTCTGTGGCTCCAGGCGGGCGCACTTTGGACGTGCGGGCAGGCAGCGATCGGCTGATTATCATCTGCACAACCGTAGAAAAATAGCGCCCTTGCGGCCAGCCAGCGGCGGCGCCCCTGCGGCGGAGATGCTGCTTTTGCGGTAGCGGCCCAGCAAGGCCGAAATCCTCCGCGGGGTTGTTGCCGGACTCGCGCGCTGAAGCGCTTGCTGCTACCATGGGGCCACAGAAACGCACACCGCGCGCGGTGGCCGGGAGTGACAGCGCGATGGGCGCAGCAGCAGACGCCATGATCCAAGCAATACACCGCCGCAAAAGGGCCCGGTGGGCCGCCGTTTTGGGCGCGTGGCTGACGCTGGGCCTACAGCTTGGGGCGCTGCCGCTCCAGGCCGACGAGCCCGCCCCGCCGCCGCCGCCTCCCCCTGCCGCCGCGGTCGAGAGTCCGCGCGCCGCAGAAGCCGATGGGTTCAGCGACCAGGGCAAGGCGCTGTACCGCGAGCAGAAGTACAAAGAGGCCTTTGAGCTCTTCCTCAAAGCGCAGAACACCGACCCGCGGCCGTCCTTTGTCTACAACATGGCGCGCTGCAAAGAGAAGCTTGGCGAGTATGTCGAGGCCGTGCAGCTGTTGGAAGCGTACATTCAGCTGCACCGCGCGCAGAACGGCGGCGCCGAGCCGCCCAACATGGCGGACGTGCAGGCGCTGATTCGCGAGCTCAAGCGCCGTGCTTTTGAGGCCTTGCCGGAAGTGACCGTGCAGTCTGTGCCGCCTGGAGCTCAGGTGCTGGAGAATGGCGCGACTTTGGGGACGACCCCGCTGGTCACCCACCTGCAGCCGGGGACGCACAAGATCACCCTCAAGCTCGATCGCCATACGGATCTGGACGCGGAAGTGCTGGTGCCGCAGACGGGCAAGGTCAACGTGGTGCTGTCGATGAAGTCGACGGTCAAGCGCGCGGCCCTGGCGGTGTGGGCAAACGTGCGCGGCGCTCAGGTGATTGTCGACGGCAAAGTGGTGGCGGTGACGCCGTTTGACGGCCAGATCGATGTCGAACCGGGGCCGCACCAAGTGGCAGTGTCGCGGGCCGGCTATTCGACGGCCGAGCAGGTTCTGCAGGTGCCGGAAGACAAGCTGCTGCGGGTCAAGATGGTGCTGGGGCGCTTGGAAGGTTCTTCGAGTTGGCGCAGTTACCTGGGGTGGCCGCTGCTGATCACCGGCGGGCTGGCGACCGGCGCAGGTGGCGTGGCGTCGTACTATGCCGACAAGGAATACCGCGGCTCGCCCCTGTTTAATGAGCTGGAACTCTGGCAGAACACAGGCTATTGGGGCGGTGGCGCCGCTGCGGGTCTGGGGCTGCTGCTGGTGGTGTGGGACGGGCTGCGCGACAGCACGCCGGCCCAGGAAAAGGTCGACGGTCCGGTGCCGGGCGCGGGCGTCGAACTGTTGCCGCTCCCGCCGCAAAAGGTGCGATAGCCATGGCAAACACAAAGAGCAAGCGCTGGATCCCCGGCGGGTGGGGCGACGCAAGCGCCGCTACGGCCCTGGGAATTGCCGCTTTGGGGCTTTTGAGCCTGAGCGGTTGCGCCGAAGGCCGCCCTGCCCCTGAGCCCACGCCGATGGTCGAGATTCGCGACACCGGGCCGTTCACTTTTGGCATGGGCGAGCTGGGCTGCGGCATCCCCCAGTCGACAGAAGAGTGCGATACCAAGACGAGTTTTGTCGCGGGTCAGCCGGCGATCCCGGTGCAGCTCAAGCCGTTTGCCCTGGACGTGCACGAGGTGACGGTCGAGCAGTACCGCTACTGCGAAGAGATGGGCGCGTGCTCGCTGCCTGCGGGCGACAACGGCCCCACCGGCATCACTGACGTCTACTACACCAACGAAAAGTACAACAAATACCCGGTGATTCTGGTGCGCTGGAGTCAGGCGGCGGAATACTGCCGCTTTGTGGGCAAGCGCCTGCCAACCGAGTACGAGTGGGAGCGCGTCGCGGGCGGGGCGGCCAAAACCGCAGCGCAGAAGCGGGTCTTTACCTGGATGCCAGAGGTGTTGGGCTACCAGCCTGAACTCAAGGACTGCAAGGGCGCCAACGTCAACCTCAAGCTGTGCAATGGCGGTGCGGCGCAGACCCGCGAAGTCATGACCTCAGAGGACGACGCGGTCAGCGAAGGCGGCGGAAAGGTCTACGATCTCGCAGGAAATGTCGCCGAATACACCGCCAGCGACTATGTCGAGCAGCTGACCTGCGACGCAACCCAGCCGTACACGTGCAGCGATTGCCTGCAGTGCCTCAAGAACAAGAAGCGCGAGCTCTGCGAGTCGGTGTGCCAGCCGTGCGCCTGTGGCAGCGACAGTACCCCGGAAGCCAAGCCCAACTGCTATCAGCCGTGCGGTACGCCGATTTGCGCCAAACCGCCGGCGGGCGCGGCGCCGATCGATGGCGCGTACACCGGCAAGAACACCGCCCAGCGGCGGATGGTGCGCGGCGGCTCCTATGCTGAGGCGCCCCACGGCTGCGACGGCCGCTCAGACACCCGGCTGTTGTCGGTCAAGCCGACCGATCAGCCGCTGCTGTCCGTCGGGTTCCGCTGCGCCAAGGGCTTGTAGAAGAGGATCTCGCGGGCTCTTCCGGCACCTTTACTGCAAGTCGTCCAAGAGATCGTCTTTCTTCTTCTTGGGTTCAACCTTGGGCTCCGGCTTGGGATCCGCTGCCACGGCGGGCTTGCTGACCTGCGGCTTGGCGGGCTCGACTGCGGGTTCGGTCGCCGGTCTTGCTTCGACCTTGGCGGCTTCTGCTTTGGCTGGCGCGGGCTTGCCGGCTGGCCGCGGATCTGCATGCCCGGGCTCCGGCTTGGCGACCGGCTGGACATTGGCCGGCAGTTCAACGCGCTTTTTCAGTTCAATACTCAGCACTTGCGACTGATCGAGCGCCACTTCGAGCTCATGGGCCTCGTAGCCGTCGCGGATCAGCGTCCAGCGCTCCTTGCCCTTGGACTTGGCGTGGTCGAGGGTGGCGTTGGTCGTGCCCAACAGCACGTCGCCGCGGAGGATTTTGGCCCCCGGCGGGTTGCTGTTGACCGTCAAGCGCACGTGCTGGTCGTCCAGGGCGGCCCCAGGCACCGTCACGGTCAATTGCTCTTTGATCACTTGGGTCTTGACGACCACATCGGGAGGCCGGCTCAGCGCCCAGGCCACCGCGCCAAGGGCCGCGACCAGCACGACACCTACGCCCACCTTGACGGCGGCTGAGCTTTTGGCCGGCGCCTCCATCACCAGCGCCGGAGCGCCCGCGGCATTGCCAAGCGGCAGCCCGCCGATGCGCAGGGTCCGCGAGGTCGGCGAGTCTTCCGCCGTCATGGTCGACACGCGCACGCCCAGGCTCTGCGCCTCCTCGGCCGTGCCGACACATTGGTCAAAGGCCGCGGGCAGCTGTGCGGCCAATTCCTCGCATCGCTTAGCCAATTCGCCGGCCGTCTCCAGACGATGCTCCGGCAGTTTCTCCAGCAGCTTGAGGACCAGGTCTTCCACTTCGGCGGGGATGACCTGCTTGTCGGTCGCGGCGCTCGGCGGCCTCGGCGTGTCGTTGACATGGGCCAGCAGCAGCGCCAGCCCCTGATCCGCGACAAAGGGCGCCTGGCCGGTGATCATCTCGTACAGGATGATCCCCAGGGAATACAGGTCACTTCGCGCGTCCACCGGCTGGGCAGAGCATTGCTCCGGGCTCATATAGCGCGGCGTGCCAAAGATCGACCCGGCCTGCGTGAGCGTGCCCGCCTCGCCCTTGTGGTCGCGGAGCTTGGCCACGCCAAAGTCCAGCACTTTGACATAGTCTTCATTGTCGCCGACTTTGACCAAAAAGATGTTCTCTGGCTTCAGGTCGCGGTGGACGATCTCTTTGCCGTGCGCTTCTGCCAGCGACGCCGCCGCCTGAGCCATGATGCGCATCGCCCGGCGCACCGGCAGCGGCCTCTCTTTGCGCAGCAGGTCGTAGAGGGTCTGGCCCTCCAGCATCTCCATGGCGATGTAGGGGTTGCCGTCCAGGGTCTGACCGTAGTCAAAAATCTGGATGGTGTTGGGGTGGCGCAAGCGCGAGACCGCTAAGGCCTCTAGGGTAAAGCGGCGCAACACCGTGTCATTTTGCGTCAAGTCGGCGAGCAGCACCTTGATCGCGACATCGCGGTCCATGCCCTCTTGGCGGGCGCGGTACACAGAGCCCATGCCGCCCGAGCCAATCTTCTTGACCACCAAAAAGCGCCCGCCGACCATCTGGCCGATCAGCGGGTCTTTTTTGGCGTCGACGCGGTCTAGGTGGGCGCGGATTTTCTCGTCGAGCTGGTCGCGGGTGTCCTCGCTCTCGCGGCGCGTGGGGATGCCGTCGTGGCTGTCGGCGACGGTGGGGCTGTGGACGATCTCCTCATCGCCGGCCTGGGTGGCCACCGCGGCGTCTGCGCCGGCCTCTGCGCCCGCGGTGTGGATAATCACACTGGGTCCAGCAGAACCGCCCTCCGCGGCAGGGGCGGCGGCAGCAGCAGCAGCGGCAGGCCCTGAGGGCTCGGCCAGATCGGCGCGGGTGGCGACTTCGTCGCGGGACGGGGGACGGCCGCTCATGCAAGCTCCGGCAGGGCAAACAGCTGACTGACCTTCTGACGTATAGCACGGCCCACAGCGTCGCGCGTAGCACCGCCATCGACAACTGCCACCTGGCCCAGCTGCGAGGGCGGCTCGGCAAACACCTTGGCGTAGCGGTCGCGCACCCGCTGGAGCGTCTCAGATACCTCAAATCGTTCCAAGGGCTTGCCCCGCATTTCGATGCGCTGCAGCGCCACTTCGACGGGCAGATCGAGCCAGAGCGTCAGGTCGGCCGCGAGGGCACAGCGGTTGATCGCGGCGATCCACGGCGGATCGATGGGCGGCTGGCCGGGATCGCGCGCAGCATCCACCACTTGAAACGCCAGCGAGCTGGCAACGTGGCGGTCGCAGACCACCCAGGCACCGCGCTGCAGGGCCGGCTCTAACACGCGCTGGCCCAGATCGACGCGGTCGGCGGCAAAAAGCAGCGCCACCACGGCGGCATCGATGCCCTCGAGCTCGCCGCGCAGAATCTGGCGGATCAGTTGACCTGTGGCCAAAGGCGACGGCTGGGCGGTGCGCACCACCTCCAGGCCCAATTGGCGCAGGTGGTCGGCTAGGTCGTCGCCCTGAGTCGTCGTCCCAGATCCGTCCGTGCCTTCCAGGACGATCAGCTTACCTCTGGTCACCTAGCCTCCCGTAGCTGCTTGGGCAATTGAAAATGGATTTCACGGCGCCGCTGGGGGTTCGCAGGCCAGCTCGATCTGGCGCATGCCATCGGGGCAGGTGACGGCAAAAGCCTCATCGCCCAGCGGAGCATCAGCTTGAATATCGCGCATTTCGACGGTCATCTCCACCTCGGGCTTGACCGACTTGACCTTGAGGCGCTGGCGCAGACCGCCCGCCACCAGATCGCCGTCGTACTGCAGGGAGGTCAGGCGCTGATCGCCCTGGTACCACACCGCGCCAGCTGGACGCAGGGATTTGGGCTCCACGTAAAAATGCTGATGCAATGCGGTCTTGGGCCCCAACTCCAGGCGGTAGAGCTGGCGCTCTTGGTCCCACGCCAGCGCTTGCTGGTCCGCCGGAACCTCCAGGGGGGCCAAATCGCCCAGCAGCGCCGCGACCAGCTGCCCAGCCGGCAGGGGCAGAGGCAGAATCCGCGCGAGGTTCCGCGGGCACGCCAGCCCGGTCAGGCACTGTTCGCCGCCGCGCTCAAAGGAAGTGAAGCGCTGGCCATCGGTCGACAGCACGGCCAGCATGTCCAGCGTCGGAGCCAGAGCCTGAAACTGCAGGGATCCCGGGCGCTTGGCCAGCACCAGCAGCGTCACCGCGCGGCGCTCACCGCCGATGAATGCGTCCAACCGCGCCGTGCCCTGCAGAGTTTGCACCTTGGGCGGCTTGAGCGCGGCGATCAGCTCGGCGGCGCTCGCGGGACTGCCGGCCGGCATGCCGCGTTGGGGCCCGGAACAGCCCGCCAGGGCCAAGACGAGGAAAAAGCCTGCTGCGGCGTTGGGGATTTTGCTCATGCGGCCCCCTCGACAAAGCGCTGGTGAAGCACCCGCAAGGCCTGATCGGCGACGCCGGGGTCGACGAGGGCCGATAGGGTGAGGCCATGCGCGGCGATCCACAGCGGACCATCCCCCACAACCTCTTGAACTGCCTGAGTGAACTGCTGCTGAAGCGCCGGCTCGCGGCCCACGGCAGGGCCGACAATCGACACCAGCGTGCCCGCCTGGCGCAATTGCAGAGCGCCGCCCAGGCATTGGACCAGGCCCTCTACCAGCCGATCAAACGCGGGATCCACGGCGTCGGCCACGTCCCGCGCCAGCAGCAGCTGCGACCACGGGCCGGCGACGCGCATGACCGCGGCCACATGGGCCAGATCGAGGAGGCGATCCGCGGCCGTTTGCAGCGCTGCGCCGCCTTGCCACACCAGCAGCACCGCGCTTGGCCTCGCCGCGACGGCACTGATCCACGGCCGCTCGCGCGGGGCGTCCATGCGCACCACCGTCTCACCACCCCCTGTAGTTTTGCGGGCATACAGCGCAATGCCGTGGACCCGGGCGTAAGCCACCGCGTCCGCCGCCAGCACCTTGGCCCCGGCGCGGGCTAGGGCTAGGGTCTCATCGTGAGACAGGCTATCCAGCCGCTGCGCTGCGGCGACGATGCGCGGGTCAGCCGAGTAGATCCCTTCGACATCGCTGTAGATTTCGCAATCGGCCCCCAGCGCTGCAGCCAGTGCCACCGCCGTGGTATCGGAGCCGCCGCGGCCCAGGGTCGTGACCTCGCGCCGCCAAGAAACCCCTTGAAAACCAGCGACGATCACCACCTGCCCCTGATCCAGGGCGTCCTGGACGCGAAACGGCCGCACTTCGACAATGCGCGCGCCGCCCGGGGTGTCGTTGGTCAGAATGCCGCACTGACTGCCGGTCAGGCTGGTCGCCGGCAGGCCGTGGTCGCGCACCGCCATCGCCACCAGGGCCATGGCAATGCGCTCGCCGGCGGTCAGCAGCATGTCGAGCTCGCGGCGGTCCGGGCTCTGGCTGACCTCATGGGCCAACTTCATCAGCTGATCCGTGGTCTTGCCCATCGCCGACACCACCGCAACCACGCGCTTGCCCTGGGCACAGGTCCGGGCGATGTGCGCCGCCACCAGGTGAATGCGCTCGATATCCGCGACCGATGAACCGCCAAATTTCTGTACGACCACCGGCATTTGCGCGGCGATGCCCGCCAGCGTCGCCACGGACGGCGGCTCAGGCGTTGGAAATGGCGTAGGCTGTTCGCTGGCGGCGGCCATGGTGATCTCAGGTCCTTGAGGCGGCTGGGGCGCCCCGGGTCAAAACGCTTCGGCGGGCGACACCGGCTGGGCTGCGGGCTCGGCGGCCTGGATCTCGCGCTGGGCCACCATGGTCCACAGGCGATTGCGGTAGCGCCACTCCTGGGCGAGCATCTGCTGGCGCGCCACCGGGTCGGCGGGACGGCTCCACACCGCCAAGACGATCACCCGGGCTTTGTCTTGCCCCGCGGTATACTCGACCGCGCGGATGTCGTATTCGTGAACCTGAATCTGCGCTTGGGCCTGGCGGCGCTGGCGGATCCACGCTTGGCGAAGGCCATCTGGCACGTAAGCGGCGGCGCGCTCGATGTGGCCCCAACGCATCGCCCGGGTGTATTCTTCAACGGCGTCTTTGAGTTGCATGGACGGATTGGCGGCGCTGCCACATCCCCCAAGGCCGATCGCGCCAAAGGCCAGCAGGGCGCCCAAGGTCAGGAAAGCGCTGAGGAGGGGCCCTGGGCTAAACACCCGCTGCCGCTTGGAGAATTGCGTCTTCACGCCTGGGCCGCCAACAGCTGCGCCAGCTCGCCGCTGTCGTCGATCTGCTTGAGATCGGTGTACCCGCCCACAAAGTGGTCGCCCACAAAGATCATCGGCACGGTGCGCCAGTTCAGCCGGTCCTTCATTTCGTTCAGGAGCTTGGGGTTTTCGTCGAGAAAAACCTCCGAGAAGGCGATTTTGCGCTGCTCAAGCAGGCGCTTGGCCGCGGTGCAATACGGGCACTGCTGGGTGCGATAGACGGTGACCGGAGCGGACATGAGACACTCTGCAGCCAACGGGCCGAGTGCGATAGCATACCGCGGCAAGGGCCGGCGTGCCAGCTAGCCAGAGAGGGGATCCGTGTCAGAACTGAGCCAGGCGCCTGAAATAACCGCGGATCGCCGCAAGAAGGCCCTGGCGCTGGACGTCGGCCGGGCGCGCATCGGCCTGGCGCTGACCGACGACCGCGTAGAGCTCGCCCTGGCGTGGCAAGTGCTGGAACGCCGGGGTACCCGCTTGGATTTGCAGCTGCTTTTGCCGATGGCAGCGCGTCAGGGCGTGCAGGTGCTGGTGGTCGGCTGGCCGCCCCAAGACGGCGGCGAAGATCGCAGCGCCCAGCTGGCCCGCGGCTTTGCCCAGGCCCTGGCCGATGCCCAGCCGCTGGCGGTGTGGCTGGTCGATGAAGCAGATTCGACCCAAGAGGCCCACCAGGACCTGCGGCAACTGGGGATGAGCGCTGCCAAACGCCGCAAGGAGGTCGACAAGCACGCGGCCAAAGTCATCCTGGACCGCTGGCTGGCAGGCGCGGCGGCCCAGCGGGTCGAGCCCAAAGCGCTGTGATCCATCGGGACTGCGGTCGCCGTTGACGGGAGGGGCCGAGCAGGCAGAACATCAGGGTCTGACCCGCAGACGGAGGCGCGCCATGGACCTAAAGGACGCCCAAATATCTAAGCGCCGCCAGCAGATGGCCTCGCTGATGGCCAAGCTGCAGGTGGAGGAGAGCAAAGGCGCCCAGGCCGGCATCAGCGGCTATGCCCACGGGCGATCGGCGGTGACCCCGCGGGCCTTCAAGCCGCGCAAGGCCGATCCGCTGCAACGCATGGCCCGCTGGGTGCAGGCGGCGCTGGCCGTGACCTTGGGGATAAAGCTGCCCCTGACCGGGGTCATCGACGCCGCAACCCGCGCCGCGCTTATGGCTTTTCAGAAGCAGCTGGGCCTGCCGCAGTCGGGCTCGGTCGACAAACGCACCCTCGAGGCGCTGGAGAAGGCCGTTGGCATGGCCGCGCCGACCGATCAAGCCCCCCCTTCGTGGATGGAGCAGGAGCGCCAAGCGCCCAAGCGCCCCAAAGCCAAGACGACGGTCAAGGACACCGACGATCAAGCGCCCCAAGCGGGCGATCAGCCCCAAGCTGCGCAAGCGCCGGAGCCCGCGTCTGAGGGCCACGAACGCCACAGTTTTGAAAACGATCAAGGGGCTTATGGCGAAGCGGATGCCCACGCCCTGCGCGTCGGTCGCCAGCGCGAGTTTGCCGCACCCCCGACTCAAGCGGAGCCCAAAGCGCAGACGCCGGAGCAATTGGCTACAGGCCGGTTGCTCCACGGCGAGGCGCTGCACGCGGTGATGACCCTGGCGTTTGAGCGCAGCTGGATCCGCAGTGAGCTGGAGCGGCTGGGTCGCCAGGGAGAAGCGGCGCTCCTTGCCGAGCTGCTGGGTTTTTGGGAGAAGGCCCGGCGCAGCGCGGAGCCTCCGGCGTGGATGCTTGAAGTGGCGAACCTGGCTCGCGATCGCCAGGATGAGGCGGTCGCGCGGGTGCGCAAGGCCTGGACAGAGGAGCAGCGACACGCATGAGATTCAGAGATCACCTGGCTTTGCCGGCCCTTTGGCTACTTCTCGCCGTCGGAACCCCGCTCTGGGCGTGCAGCCGGACCCCAGCCGAGCAAGCGGAACCCGTGGCCGTGGCCGACGTGCAATCCGGCGATCCATCGACGAGCGCCGACGCGCAGACGGCCGAGACCTCTGGCGATGCCGCCTCAAAGGCCGACGGTACAGCGAACGCGGCAGCTGGCGGCGGCCTGTGGGTGGTGGACGCCAAGGGCGAGCCGGTGGGCATCTTGGTGCAGCGCGGCCATCCCAGCCTGTCTCTGGGTGCAGGCCTCGACATCTTGCGCGACGGCGCCGTGGTATTCTCACCGGCCACGGGGCTGTTTTTTGGCGTGCAAATGTCCAGCGGAGCGGTGATCAACCCGCGCTTGGGCGTAGCCGACTCCACCTGCGCCAAGCCCGTGGTCGCCGGCTATTACACAGAGGGCAACGCGATTAGCGGCCAGGGCTACGCCTTTGTCTTTGGCGGCCAGTGGTACCGGGTCCAGGACTACAAGCCTTTGGAATTGGTCACCTGTGGCGGCACCGTGGCCGACGGCGTCGCCGGCAAATGCGCACCGCACAGCGGCACCTGCCGGGGCTTCCCCGTCCAAAGCATCGCGCCGAGCCTGCCCCTGCAATTTGCCGCGCCGCTGCAGTTTTCCTGGGTGGCCAAGTGAATAACCTGTTGGATCGCAAGACAATGATCAAGGTGAGTCGCGTCGCTGGCGCCGTCCTAGCCGTGGGCGCCGCCATCGCCGGGCCAAGCGGCTGCGCCCGCGGTTGCAGCGGCCCCGACTCCGCTACAGAAGCTCCGCCCCAAGCCCACCCAGCGGAGGCACGCGCCGCCCAGGCTGAGGCCGTACCGGGTGGCCATCCGGCCCTGGCCGTGGAGCAAGCCCTGCAAATTCAGCTGCCTGAGCGACAGATCGACGGTCTGCTCCCCGGGTGGTCCAAGCTGCCCTTTCGCAAGGCCCCCGGGGCAAAGGCCGATCTCGAGCTGACCTTGGCGGTCACCGGCCAGGGTGTGCGGCTGCTGGAGCGGCAACTCACGGTCGACCAAGCGCAAACCGATGATCGACTTCGCGAACTGCTGCGCTGGGGCACCGGGCAGTGGCAGCAGCGTTCCGGCTTGGCGGCCCAGCGGCTCGTGCTGGCCATCGATCGGGGGGCCCCGCCCATGCTCGCCGCCCAAGTCCGCCAAATAGCACTGGGTTTGCAGCCTTGGCGGGTGGTAGCCCTGGCGCGCGACGGCGATCACCTGGTCGAGCTGCACCTGAATCCGCCCGCGGATCGCCGCCCCAGCGGCCGGCCCATGCCGATGCCCCAAGGCCCGACGCCCGTCGCACGTTAGCGGCGCACGCAGCAACCGCCCGCAATCAAAGAGCTATATCCCTTGATTCGCTGACATCAGAGCGCCAGCAGCGCGACAGTCACGCCCTGTTGGCCGCTGGCGCGGGTCTTGCGGCGATCAGCGCTTCTCGTCGACCCGCTGGAACTGGTCTGGCGTGCCATCGCCGTTGGTGTCTGTGCCGACCTTCTGCAGCTGGCCTTTGACGTAGTACTCCCACACATCCACGCTGCCGTCGCCATTTTGATCGCGGCGGCGCTCGTAGAGGCGGTTGACGTCCTTGCCTTCCTCGTTCTTGGTCATCTGGTAGAACATCCAGGTGTCGATCTTGCCGTCAAAGCCCAGGTCGAGCTGCACTTCCTTGAGCGTGCCGTCTTCGTAGCGCTTGACCTCGTCCACCCGGCCGTCAAAGTCCAGATCGTATTCCTCGCGCTCTTTGACCTCTTTGCCAGGCCCGCCCTTGTAGTACTCCACAATGTCGATGCGCTGGTCAAAGTTGACGTCAATCTCTTTGCGAACCAGGGCCTTAAGCTGTACCTTGGCGCCTTTGCCGTCACCGCCGGCCTGGTCGACCAGCGCGTAGTGCTTGAAGACGTCCGGCTTCATGTCGCCGTTGACGTCGATGCGCTCGATCACCGCAGAAGCGCTGCGCTCCTCTTGCACGGGGTCGTTGGAGATCGTCTGCCGCCCCTGAGGGCTGGCCTCGCCTTCCTTGGTCTGCTCTTTGGAGCCACCGCAAGCCGCCGAACTCAGCAGCGCAGCCAACGCAGTCGCGCAAAGCAGGTGGGTACGCAAGGGGGAAGGGTGGTGCATGAGGAGCTCCCGTGGCAAAAACGCTGGCAAGGCACGGCGGCGCAGGGTAGTGCAGCACTGTGCAACCTTGGATTGTGCTTGCCCGGCGCGGCGGGGTCAAGCCTGAGGCTAATCTCGTTTGGGCTCACTACCTTCTAACACAGCTTGCTGCAAAAACTTCTATCCCTTGGTCGGCGATCGGGAATGAAGCCGGGCATTGGACCGTTGATCGCCAGCGGAGATTGGCCTCAAGGCGGAGACTCGGTTAGACTGCGCCCGCCCCGTCCGCTCGTGGGCCCTCACCTGCTAAGGCCAGCCATGACCAACGCCCAGCTCCCCTTGACGCAAGCCGATCACCGTCGCCACCGGCGCCTTGGCCCTGCCCTGCGGGCGCTCGGGGCCCTGGCCGTCGCAGCTGCCATGGCGACCTTGCCCGCGGGCTGCAAGAAGAAAGAGGACGCGGTGGAGGCGGTCAAGCCGGCCAAGCCCCCCGTAGTCAAGCGCGCGGCCCGCAGCGCCGCTGAGTCGCCAACGGCTGGCCTCGCCCAAGAAGCTACGCCGAGCCGCGCCGGACGCGCCCCCATGCAGCCGGCCCCAGTGCCGAGCACCGCGCCGGAAGCCGCGACACCGGCCGAGGCCGCCGCTGCCCCCGGTCCTGCCGCGCCAGTCGCAGAGGCAGTGCCCACCGACCCCACCGTTCCGACCCAACCCAATCCGGCCGCCGTCCTTGGGGGCGCCCCCCTGGCCCCAACCCAGCCCGAGCCTGCCGGCCGCGAAGCGCAAGCCGCCCCACTCGGGCGCGCGGGTGACAGGGCTGCGGCACAACCTGCTGTGGCTGAAGCAGAAACTCCGCCCAGCGCCCCAGCGCCGATGCCCGAAGCGCCGGTCATGGAGCGACCAGGCGCTATGGATTCGCAGGCCGGTGAACCGCCGCTCGATATCACCGGCTACCTCTCTGCCGTCGACGTCGCGCGGGTTTTGGGCGACAAAGCCAAGCTGCGCCGCGGCGATCTGCCGGGGGCCCTGCCGTCGCCGGTATACAACGCCACGTATTTTCAACCAGATAAGGGCGATCACTTTGGCTTGGCCGTGCAGGTTTGGCGCGACAGCAACCTCGCCGAGAGCCGCACGCGCTTTAACACCATGCGCAACACCTACAGCGACGTGGCGCCGACCAACAAGGTCACAGATCAGGGTTTCCGGGCGTTTTTTGGCGGAGTTGTGTCGCTGGTGTTCGCCGATCCGCGGCGGCCGCTGGTGGTCGCCGTCAACTGCTCGACCAAAGTGTGCACCGCGGACCAGCTGATTGAGATCGCCAACCGCGTCAATGAGAGGCTGCGGTAGCGTTCAGAGCCTGGGAAAATATTCTGGACGTGAAAGAACGACCATTGACAATATTGGCTTTCTGACTCCCAAAGGCCTGAAACCGACGTTCTTTCACATCCTCTCAGTGCGATGCGCCGGAGCGGTGGCCGTTGATCACCACCTGAGCCATGCGCAACAGTTTGCTATTCCACAGGTAACCGCGCCCAGCCTGGCGCAACACCACGCCGGCGGGGTGCGCGGCGTCGCTGAGCGTGGCGATCACCTCGTGGCGCTGGCCGTCAAAGCTCTGCCCAACCGCGTCATAGGGCTCAAGCTGCAGGCGCTGCTGGGCACGTCGCCACTCCATGTCGAGCATTTCTAGCGCCTGGCGATCGGCGCTGGCCAGATCCGGCTTGGCGAGCATGTACTGGCACAGGGTGTCCAGGTGGTCCAAGGCGGGCAGCAATTCAACCAGGATCCGCCGCACCGCCTGCTGGGGCAGATCGGCCTCCTGGCGCTGGGTCAGGCGGCGCAGCGAGCTCAGATCCTCCTGGGCGCGGGCAAATTCTGCCTTGAGCCGCGCGGACTCGCGGTGGGCATCCTCTAGCGCTTGACGCAATTGCAGCACTTCGCTGTGGTCGACCGGCTCTGCGGCTTCGCCCGGCTCGTCTGGTTTGCGCGCGTGCTTTTCGACCGCCGCGAGGGCCTCGCCAAGGACCGCATCAAAGTCGATGTCCCCGGCTTCAAGCGCTGCCGGGCCTGGGACGGGAGCTTCTGTGGCGCCCAACGGCGGGTGATCTGCAGGTGTTTCAGGCAATTGAGACATCTAAACCTCCGCCGGGGCAGACAAGCATAGACGTTGCAGTGCCGGCGCGCAAAGCCGCGCACGGATGGCGTAGCGCCGACGGGACATGCGCCGCATGAAAGCCTCACCGCGACCCGCCGCCCCCGCGACAACGCCGCGCGGCGCTGCTACGCTGGCGCCATGAAACTGCACCAGATGTCCGCCTGTGAATTGCGCCACGCCCTTGACCAGGGTGAGGTTTCGTCGCGAGAGATCGTCGACGCCCTGATCGCCCGCCGCCGCGAATTCGACCCGCTGGTCAGGGCTTTTGTCGTCGAGCTCGATGCGGAGGCCCGCGAACAGGCCGACCGCGCAGACCGCGAACGCAAAGACGGCTCTGCCCGCGGCTTGCTGCACGGCATGCCGATCACCATCAAAGAAAACATCGACCTGCGCGGCCATGACTCGACCATGGGCCTGCGCCACCGCCAAGGCCAGCCCGCCAAAGCGGACGCGGTCACGGTGGGAGTGCTGCGCGAACAGGGGGCGATTGCCCTGGGCAAGACCAACGTGCCGCAGCTGTTGCTGGCCCAGGAGTCGGAGAACGTCATCTGGGGCATCACCCACAACCCCTGGAGTCTGAAGAGGAGTCCCGGCGGCTCTTCGGGCGGCGAGGCGGCGGCGATCGCTTCTGGCCAGTCGCCCTGGGGCATTGGCACGGATATTGGCGGATCAATTCGCATTCCCTGCCATTTCTGCGGGATTGCCGGGCTCAAGCCCACGGTGGATCGCTGGTCCAACCGCGGCTCGGCCGGCAGCGTGTTTGGCCAAGAGCTGGTGCGGGCGCAGATGGGACCGATGGCCCGGCGGGT
This sequence comes from Myxococcota bacterium, assembly GCA_964201005.1. GTDB lineage: Bacteria > Myxococcota_A > UBA9042 > UBA9042 > UBA9042 > SXRM01. The sequence goes on along the minus strand of CAXNCS010000004.1, from coordinate 59,204 downwards.
TGAGGACTTGGCGCTGCTGATGCGCGCGGTGGATCCGCAGCGGCTCGCGCAAAAAGACCCGGCTGTGCCGCCTTTTGCCGTGGCCGATCCCCAAGGGGTCGATCTGCGCGGCCTGCGCATCGGCGTAATGGAAGACGACGGCTTTCTGACGCCCAACCCGGCGATTCGCCGCGCCGTTCGCGAGGCCAGAGCGATTCTGCAAGCGGCCGGGGCGACCCTGGTGGACTACCAGCCGCCGCACAGCGATCTGATTTACGTCTGGCTCGCCGGCATTTCCGCAGATGGCGGCGAGACCCTGCGCGCCAACTTGGGCCGCGACCCGGTGGTGCGCCAGCTCGAACAGACCTTCCGCATCGCCAAGCTGCCGCCGCCGGTGCGCAAGCTGCTGGCCGCGGTGATGGACAAGACGGGGGAACCGCGCACCGCCCGCCTGCTGAGGGCCCTGGGCGAAAAACCCGTGGCCGAATACTGGCGTTTGACCCATACGCGCACGGAAATGCGCCGCGCCGAGCTGGACGCCTGGGCAGAAGCCGGTCTCGACGCGGTGATCTGCCCGCCCCACGCGCTGCCGGCGATGCCGCTGGGCACATCTGGTGAGCTTACCCTTTCCCTGAGCTACGCTTTTCGCTACGTGATGCTGAATTTTCCCGCAGGCGTTGTGCCGGTGACGCGGGTGCGCGAGGACGAAGAAGCCCGCGCCCCGGGGGATCGCCTGGACAATAGCTGTGCTGCGGCGGAGCGCGGTGCCGCGGGCCTGCCGGTGGGATTGCAAGTAGTGGCGCGGCCTTGGCGCGAAGATGTGGCGCTCGCCGTCATGCAAACTGTACAGGATGGCTGCTCTTCTTCACCACTGTATCCGCAGACACCTATCGACCCCCTGCCCTAGAGCCAAGCGCTCGACGACGAGGCCCCGCCCATGCGCCCTTTCCACCCGCTGACCCGCCGCCAAGTGCTGCGCGGCCTAGCCCTGGCCCCGGTGGCCGTGGCTGTGGCCTGTGCCGACGACGACCCAGCCGCCCCCAGCGCGGATGCGGGCAAAACCGACGCCTCGGGCTCTGATGCCGCGAGCGGCGATTCCAGCGCGGTCGACAGCAAAATCGCCTGCGAGCCCCAAGGCAAAGGCGCCGCGATCACCCATGGCCCCATCTCCGGCGGCGCCACCAGCAGCGGCCTGCGCGCGGCCGTGCGGCTCGATGGACCGGCGCAGGTGAGCTTTACAGCTACCCCGGTCGGCGGCGGAACCTCGGTTAGCGCCAACTGCGCTGTGGCGACGCAAGCAGATGACTTTGCAGCCGTCTGTGACTTCACCGGCCTCGCTGCCGCGACGCGCTATGACATCGTGCCGGTCGTGGACGGTGTGCCGCAGCCCGGCCGATCGATCCGCAGCCGCACATTCGCCGCCGCTCAAACCGCCGTCGACTTTAGCTTTGCTTTTGGCTCCTGCTGCCGCTACAGCGATGACGGCGCCGCCACCTTTTCCAAGGGCAAGGTCTTTGAGGTCGCCGCGGCTTGGCCCGACGCGCCGTGGTTCTTTGCCCAGATCGGCGACTGGACCTACCCCGATTACGCCTTTGCCAAGAACGGCCTGGACGACAAAGGCAACAACTACACGGTTTATCCGGAAGAATTGGCCAAGTCCTGGCGCCGGCGCCTGACCGACACCTACCCGCTGCGCAAGCTGCTGGCAGAAGTGCCGCTGGCCCACGTGTGGGACGACCACGATTTTGCCGAAAACAACGCCCACCGCGACGTGACCGGCCAACAAAGCGAGCGCGTGGCGGCGTTTTCGCGCTACTTGCCCAGCTACCCGCTCGCGGCCTCGGCTGGCGGCGTGTGGCAGAAATTCACCTTGGGCCACTGCGAGTTCTTCCTGGTCGACATGCGCTCGCAGCGCAGCAACATCAAGGACGCCATCAAGACCGAGGTCCAGCCCGATGGCACCAAGAAAGCTTGGCTCGAAGAGCCGGCGGGCCACACGATGCTGGGCGCAGAGCAGCTGGCATGGCTGATTGACGGGCTCAAGAGCTCCAAAGCACTGTGGAAATTCGTGTTCTTGCCGGTGGAGATCAATCCTCGCTACGACGCGCTGATGAACGAAGCCCTCAAGCTGGGCATCGGCCTGCTCATCGAGGCGATCGGCGACATGTGGTGCGGATATCTGACCGAGCGCAAAAAGCTGTTGGATCTTCACACGACCGGCGCGGTCAAGAACATCGTCTTCCTGACCGGCGATGCCCACATGGGGGCGATGTTGCAGCGCGAAGCCCAGTGCCCGCCGGTGTTCATGGCGGCCAATCTGGACATCACCCAGGCGCCGATCATCGATTTGGCTGAGCAATTTGGCTTTCCGCGCGGCGATTTCTGGCCCGAATGGACCCAGGACAGCACCGGCGAAAATACCATCGGCCGGGTGCGCATCGTGACCCAGCCCAAGCCCCAGGTGATCTGCGAGAGCTGGGGCGCCAGCGGTCAATTGCTGCACAGCATGACGATTGATGCGCAGACCTAGCCCGGGCCAAGCTTGGCGCGCGCGGCGCATCTGCCTTACACTTGCGGGCAACAGCCAGCCCGCCGGCTAGGCGCGCTGCGGAGAACACTGTGGACCACCAAGGCAATTCCCCCATCGACGCCGAGGATGAGTCGGGGCCCCGCGCCTCGCTCACGCCGCGCATTTCCATAACTGCGGTCGTCAACGGCGAGCAGCGCAGCGCCCAAGTGGCGCCGATGCGCCGCCTCATCGACGTGTTGCGCGGTCCCTGGGGCCTGATGGGCACCAAAGAGGGCTGCGGCGAAGGCGAATGCGGCGCTTGCACCGTGCTGCTCGACGGCAGGCCGGTCAACAGCTGCTTGGTCCCCGCCGTCCACGCCGATGGCGCCGAAATCCGCACGATTGAAGGCCTTTCGCACAACGGCGGCCTGCACGCGGTGCAAAAGGCTTTCTTGCAGCACGGTGGGGCCCAGTGCGGCATCTGTACGCCCGGCATGGCGATGACGGCGGCTTGGCTGGTCGACAAACACGCCGGGCAGGCGGTGCCAGAGAGCGAGATTCGCCAGCACCTGGCCGGAAACCTCTGCCGCTGCACCGGTTATGGCCAGATCGTGCAAGCGGTTGTCGATGCGCTGAGCCAGGCGCCTGAGGCCTCGGTTGCCGGCGCCGCGGAGGCCAAATGAACCGCCCAAGCCACGCAGACGAGTATCCATCCGCCCTGCCCGACCCGCAGTTGCTCCGCGATGTAGCGGTGTTGCGCCCGACGGACCTCCAATCCGCCCTGCAGATGCTAGACGCCGCCCAGCGCAAAGGTCAGCCGCTGCGGCCCATGGCGGGGGCGACGGACTTGCTGGTCGAGGCGCATTTTGGCAAGCCGCTGCCGGCCCAAGTGCTGGACCTCTGGCCGCTGCGCAAGACGCTCGGCGGGCTCACCTGGAGCGATAACGGCCTGCGCATCGGCGCCCTGGCGACCTACGCCGTCGCCCTGGAAGACCCGCGTTTTGCCCTTGAACTCCCGGCCTTAGCCAAGGCGGCGAGTCTGGTGGGCGCAACCCAAATCCAGGCGCGCGGTACCTTTGCCGGCAACGTAGAGAACGCCTCGCCCGCCGCCGACGCCGCGCCCATGCTGATGGCCCTGGACGCCCAGGTCGAGCTCTCTTCTCTACGTGGGGTGCGCAACATCGCGCTGCAGAACTACTTTTTGGGCTATCGCCGCACGGCGCGCGAGGCCGACGAGATCATCACCGCCCTCACCATCCCCGCAGAGAGCTTGGGCCACCGCGGCCAGTGGCTGCGCAAGGTCGGCACCCGCGCCTTTCAGGCCATCACCAAAGTCGGCCTGGCCGGGGTGTTCTCCTGGGATCAAGGGGTGTTGCAGGACGTGCGCCTGGTCGCCGTGTCCATGGCCGCCACGCCGCTGCGCTGTGCCGCGCTGGAAGGCCACCTGCGCCACAAGACCCTGGCGGAGATCGAGCCGATCGCCCTGCGCGCCGCTCAAGCCCGCGATCTCAAGCCAATTGACGATGTTCGCTCGACCGCCGAATATCGCGCTGAGGTGTTTGCCCGCCTGGTGGAGCAGGCCCTGCGCGAGACCGCGGCATGACTGGGAGCGAAACGGCGAATCCTCAGCCTCTGCCCATGGATGCGGAAGGTCTGCGCCTCCTGCTGCGCCTTGGCGATTGGCTGCCCACCGGAGCGCCGCCCGCCGTACTGGTCACGGTACTGGCCACCCAAGGCTCGGCGCCACGGGCCCCTGGAGCGCGCATGCTGTGCCGCGACGGGCGCCTGATCGCCGGGACGATTGGCGGCGGGCACTTGGAGCAAATGGCGCTGCGCGACGCCGCCTGGAGCGCGAACCAGGGCGGGGCCGACGCCGACGATCCCCTGATGACCGCAGTAGAAATTCGCGAGGAAGCCGATGACCGCGGCCGGGTGCAGCGGCTGTGTCGCTACCCGCTGGGCCCCAAGCTCGCCCAGTGCTGCGGCGGAGTCGTGTGGCTGCATTTTCGCGAACTCGATGCCGCGGCGGCCCGCGAGCTGAGCAGCGCCGTCCGCAGCGCCCAGACCGATGGCGGCGCGCTGGTCACCTCCTTTGGCGAGATGCGCCTGAGCGAGCGGCCCCAGGCGCTGCCGGCGGTGGTGGTATTTGGCGCGGGCCACGTCGCTGCAGCGCTGGCGCGGGTGCTGCAGCCTCTGCCCTGGCGGCTGATCGCCGTCGATAGCCGGGCGGAGTGGGCCGATCCAGCGCGCTTTGCCCCTTCCACAGAGGTGATCTGCGCCGAACCGCTGCGGCTGCTGGCCGCCTGGGGCTGGCTCGGTGCCGCAGCCCAGCAGTCGCAAGCGGCCCAGCGCCTAACGGAAGAGCTGCGGATGCTCAGCGCCCGCGGTCTGCCTGAGGCCCCCGACCCTTCCACCACCTCGGCACTGGTGATGACCCACGATCACGCGCTGGATCGCGACCTTGTGGAAGCTCTGCTGCGAATTGGCGAGCGCCGGGCGGTGTCGCAAGCGGAGCTGGCCTATGTCGGCCTCATCGGCAGCCGCAGCAAGATCGCCGCCACGCGCACGCGCCTGCTGCAACGCGGCACCAGTGAGGCACAGCTGGCCAGGCTGGTCGCGCCGATCGGCCTGCAGGTGGACGGTGCGCTGCTGGGCGGCAACCTCCCGGGCGAAATCGCCATCTCCGTGGCCGCGCAATTGCTGAGCCTGCGCCGGCCCCGCCCTGCCGCACACGACCCGACTGGCGACTCATGAATCCCGCGGAGGGCGAGCCGCGGAATCGATGGTGGGCGCTGGTGCTGGGGGGTGGCCAAGGCCGGCGGGCGGGCGGCCCCAAGGCGCTCAAGCTGCTGAATGGGCGCCCGTGGTGGCGGTTGCAGGCGGAGCGCGTCGCCGCCGATGGCCTGCGGCCTTTGTCCGTGCTGCACCCCGGCGCTTGGCAGAGCCCGGAGCCGCCGCAGCCCGGCGAGGCGGTGGTCTCCGATCCCGATGAACCGGCCTTTCTCTCTCTAAAACGAGGGATTGCCCACATTCCACCCGGAGTGGCGCTGTGGGTGCTGCCGGTCGACTGCCCCTGGCCCGGCATGTCTTTGCTGGCGCGACTACAGGCGTCGCTGGCGTCGGGCGATTGGCTAGCCGTGGTGCCGCAAGCGCTTGACCAAGAAGGTCGGTTGCGCGGCGGCCATCCCCTGGGGCTGTCGCCCTTGGCCGTGGAGCAACTCCAGGCGATCCCTTGGGAAATTGCTGCAGAGACCCGGCTGGACCACTGGCTGCACGCGCGCTCAGACCAGGTGCTGCGGCTTGCCGTTCAGGATCCGGCCGTGCTGGCAAACCATAACCTGAACGGCATAGACCAGTAAACTCAGCTATTTCTTAGGCATCAAGGCCGGCTGGGGCCGCACAGGCTCCGCGGGCTTGGGCCGGACTTGGCCGCCCGCAATGGCCTTGAGGTAGCCGGCGTGGCCCTTCCATCCCGCCGCGCGGGCGCGCTTGAGCTCCTGTTCGGCGACATCCACAAGGTCCTGCAGCGGCACTGCGCCGACAATGCGCCGGCCGTTCAGAAACATCGACGGTGTGCCGTCCACGCCGGCGCTCTGGCCACTGCGCAGATCCGCGTCGATGCGCGCCGCCAGCGCCGGATCCTGGCGGTCCCGTTCCCAGCGGGCCTGATCTAGCCCGAGCTTCTGGGCGATTTCGCGCAGCACTTCCTCTTCCAGCGCACCGCTTCGCTCAAACAGTGCGTCGTGAAACTCCCAGAACTTCGCCTGCTTGCCGGCCGCCATCATCGCCTTGTGCGCCGCCGGGGCCATTTTGTGAAACGGCAGCGGGTTGTGCTTGAGCACGACGCGCAGCTTGCCCGGATAGCGCGCGCTCAGCTCGGCCAGGGTCTTGGCAAAGCGGCTGCAGAACGGGCACTGCACGTCCGTCCACACGACCGCGGTCAGCTCGATGTCGGGGCCATCGGCGCGAATTGCATCGACACTGGGATCGACCGGCACCTGCCAGACGGTCGGGATCGCCGACGGGGGCTTCTCCGCCTCCACCTCCTCTTCTGGCGGCAGCGCGATGGCGGCAAAGGGCTGGCGATCCGCGAGCCACTGGGCCAGCTTGCCGCCGATGCCTGGCTGGCGCCGCTCCCAGTGTTGCACCGCCGTCTCACCGGGTTTGGCCGGATCCTGCAACGCGGCATCCACGGCAGCTTGAAACTTTTCTAGGGGTTGCGCGCCACCCAGCTGCATGCCGTTGATAAAGGTCGTCGGCGTGCCGCGCACCCCAAGGGCCTGCATGGCCTGGACATCCGCCTGCACATGGGCCATGAGCCGCGGGTCTGCGAGGTCGCGGCGCGCCACCACCGCATCGAGCCCAGCGGCCCCGGCGGCCTCGGCAAAGGCGTCATCGCCCAGGCTGCGCTGGCGGGCAAACAGCTGGTCGTGCATCGGCCAGAACAGCCCCTGGCGATGGGCGGCCTGGGCCCATAGCGCCGCTGGAGCTGCATGAGCATGGAAATCCAGAGGAAAATGCACAAACAGCAGGCGAACTTTGCCCGGATTGGCCTTTTCCAGCGCCGCAAGCGTCTGGTTCAAGCGGCTGCAAAACGGACACTGGAACTCGCTGACGACCGCGAGCACGACCGGAGCCGCCGAGGAGCCGCGGCTGGGGATCTCTGGGGCGATCACCGCCGGCGCCGCGAAAACCGCGCTCGGCACCAGCAAAGAGCCCGCCAGCGCCGTCAGCAGCGCCATCGCGCCCAACAGCATGATTCTTTGACAAGCATAGTTCAATCGGTGCAGATACTTACTCATTGACCTTGGCTCCATCGGCGTGTTCAGTGGGGCAACGCTAGCACGGATTGCGGGGCGCAGCACCCCTCAGCCAGGGGCAAAGGGAATTTGCGCCCGCCGCACCAATTGCCGCACCATGGCGGTGAAAGAAAGGAGCCCTGGATGGTCTTGATGGACAGCCCGCCGCAGCTGCTGGTCGACTCTTCGGCCCACCCCTGCCCCTATCTGGGCGACCGCATGGCGATTTTGCCGATGCGCCTGCCCATGCGCCGCCTGACGCCCGCCGAGCTGGACCGCTGCCTCGAAAACGGCGACCGCCGCCAGGGGGTGCTGCTGTACCGGCCGGCCTGCCCAAGCTGCAGCGACTGCACGCCGATTCGCCTGGACATGCACAATTTCGCGCCGTCCAGGGCCATGCAGCGCGCCCTTCGCGCCGGCCACCAGCACCTCAAGGTGGTGCTCGACCGGCCCAAGCTCAGCCGCGACCGCCTGGAGCTCTACAACCTGCACCGCCGCCTGCGCCAGCTGGATCAAGGCGAAGGCGATGTCCATGCCTCTGAATACGAAAGCTTTCTCGTGGACAGCTGCTGCGACACCTGGGAGCTGAGCTACTGGTTTGAGGATCGCCTGGTCGGCTCTGCCATCCTCGATCGCGGCGAGACGGCCATCTCCGCGGTGTATTGCTGCTACGATCCGCGCCTGCCGGGCCAGTCGATCGGCGTCTTTTCCGTCATGCAACACGTCGAACTGTGCCGCCAGTGGCAATTGCGCTGGCTTTACCTGGGCTACTGGGTGCCGGGCAGCCGCGCCATGCAGTACAAAGCCGGCTATCGGCCCCATGAGCTGCGCCTTGGCGGGCGCTGGCAGTCGGGTGTGATCTGAATGTGCGGGCGCTATACCCAGAAATCGCGGCCGGAAGAGCTGGTAGAAGCCTTTGATCTCGAGGTTCTGCCAGAGGATTTGGGTCCCCGCTATAACATCGCCCCCACCCAGCCCGTGCTGGTGATCGCCAACCGCCCAGGTCCGCGGCGCGCAGAAACGATGGCGTGGGGCCTGACTCCGGCGTGGAGTCCGCGGCCCGGATCGCCGACGCTGTTGGTCAACGCCCGCAGTGAGACCGCCGCGACCAAGCCGAGCTTTCGCGAGGCCCTGCGCCACCGCCGCGGTCTGCTGCTGATGGACGGCTTTTACGAGTGGCAGACCAACGGCAAATACAAGCAACCCTTCTGGTTTTCTCTGCCGGACCACAGACCCTTTGCCGTCGCCGCGCTGTGGCAGCTGCCGCCCCTTCAGCCCGCCGCGCAGGACGCTCTGGCGCAAGTGTGCCTGCTGACTACCGGGCCGTGTGATGCCGTGGCGCCTATCCACGATCGCATGCCCGTGATCCTGCCGCCCGCAGCCTGGCCGCTGTGGCTGGGGCAAGGGCCGATAGACCAAGGGCAATTGAGCGAGATCCTGCTGCCGTGGCAAGGCGAAATGCACAGCCGCGCGGTGGGCACCCGGGTCAATGACGCGCGTATCGAAGGCCCGCAGCTGATCGAGCCCAGCGCGCCGATCGCCCCGCGGTTGCTCTAGAATTTAAGGCTTTTGCCCTTGGACTAGCCCGCGCAGATAGTGCTCGCCCGCGCGGTACGACGAACGCACCAGCGGTCCCGAGGCGCAATAGGCAAAACCCAGTTCCGCCGCGCGGTTTTTCCAGTGGTCGAACTCCGCCGGCTCGGCAAAGCGCACCACCTCTTGGTGCCACGGGCTGGGCCGCAGGTACTGGCCCAAGGTCACGGCGTCGACTTGGTGGTCGCGCAAGGCCTGCAGCGCCGCCTCGACCTGGTCCGCCGTCTCGCCAACCCCTAGCATAATCGAGGACTTGGTGACCACACCTGGGCGGTGGCGCTTGGCTTCTGCAAGGACCTGCAGGCTCTGGGCAAAGCTGGCCCGGCGGTCGCGCAACAGGCGAGTAAACGCCTCTACCGTCTCAATATTGTGGGCAAACACGTCCGGCCCGGCGTCGACCACCGTGTGAATATCGCGGGCCACGCCCTGGAAATCCGGCGTCAGCACTTCAACCAAGGTGTGCGGCGAGCGCTCCTTGATAGCCCGCACCGCCGCGGCAAAATGGCCGGCGCCCCCGTCTTCTAGCTCATCGCGGTTGACACTGGTCAGCACCACGTAGTCCAGCCCCATCAGCGCCACTTGCTCGGCGGCCTTGCGCGGCTCATCGGGGTCTAGCGGCGGCGGCAGCGGGTTGGACTTGATCGCGCAGAAGCGGCATGCCCGCGTGCACGTGTCGCCCATCAGCATCAGCGTCGCGGTGCCCTCATTCCAGCACTCGCCGATGTTGGGACACTGGGCCTCTTCGCACACCGTGTGCAGCTGGCGATCTCGCAATTTTCCTTTGATATCCGCGTACCGCCCGCCGCCCGGCAGAGGTGCCCGCAGCCACTGGGGCAGGCGCAGGCGCTGCTTGCCCTGCTCGCGCTCGCGTTCGCGCAAAAGCGCAGTCTTTTCTAAGGAAATACGCATCTCACCTCAGAGCCGGTGAACCCCCTCTGGAGGTGAACTGGCGTTCTCTAGCATCCTTTCAGTTGCAGATGACCGCGGGGTCCAGGGCCGCCGGGGTCAGGGTCAGCACTTCGCCCACATCATCCAGGACTTCAGCGCCGACACTGCGGGTGCTCACCTGACCGCCAGCCAGCAGCGCGCCCAGGCCCAGGGGCACCGCCGCCACGCCAAAACGTGGCCCGCCCAAGGGAATTTCGCTCAGCACTTCCAAGACCACGGGCTCCTCCCCGGCCGGCAGTGTCGCGGGAGCGCGCAGAACCCAAGCCGACGCGAGAGCGCAGTCGTCGCTCGGACCGCCATCGGGGCACACCGCGGTCAGCTGACTCGCCGCGACCAAGCCGCCGCCCAGCAGCACGCGCCGACCATCCAGCGCGACGCCAATTCCCGCATATCCCGCCCGCACTTTGGCGTCGCCGCTCCAGCTGACCGTCTGCAGGTGCGCGGTCTTGGCGGCGCGGTTGACCGTGACCACATAGGTCAGCGCGTCCTTGGCGCTCAGCTTGGACTGCACCGACACGCCGCCGGAAACCAGAAAGGTCAGCACGTCCGCACTGCGCGCCAGGGGCACCACCACCGGGCCGACGGTCGACAGGTTGGCGTCGCCCAGCAACGAGGCCGCGCCCGTGATGGTCAGCTTCTCGGACACTGCGGACTCGGGCAGAACTAGCTCGCCCATCGCGTCGGCTTTGGGAGCGGTCTTGTCGGGGTTGACGGCGCCGCCCCACACCACCACCGATCCGTCCTCAAAACTGAGCAGCGCCGGGCGAATCCGCGCCGCGTTGAGCTGAAAGGTGTTGGCCGTGCCGGTGCCGCCGGCAGCCACGTCTTCCAAGGCGTTGAGGCGAGTGGCTTTGTCGCGAATCTGGCCGTTGTCGCCCACGCCGCCGACAAACAGGATCGACTTGGCCAAGCGAATCGACGACGAGAACAGGTTGGCGCCCTCGCCCACATCGGCCTTGCTCTGGCGGTTGCCCGGGGTCGCGCCCCCTAAGTCGATCAGCTCGGCCTTGGCGCTCGGCAAGGTGTCGGCAATGCTGTTTGGCATCAACAGCTTGACGGCAAACTTGGTCTCATCGCCCGATCGCTGCAACTTGAGCGCCCCGCCGACCACCAGCAGGGACGAGACACCGTCCTTAATCACTTCATGGACATGGGGCTGGATGCGCGCGACGGCCAGCTTGCCGCTTTGGCGAAAGTGGCCCAAGCGGGCGTCGTAGATGTCGACGGTCGCAGCTGCCTCGCCCGAGCCAAACCCGGCGTCCCAACTGCCCATTCCTCCGACTACGGCGGCGTCGCCGCTCGACAGCGCCACCGATCCAGCCAGCGAACGGGGCGAACCCAGCTTGGCCGCGCCAGTGGGGCTGCCCGTGCACGCCAACTTGTCGCTGGGAGCGAGGAACAGCCGCACCGATTGGGTCGTGCCGCCGACCACCTTGACGCCGTCGTTGCGGCCCAGATAAGCGACTTTCTTATCCTTTGTGCAGCCAAAGACCTGCAGATCGAGCGCAGAAGTCGCAGGCAACCCCTTGATCTCCCAGGCACCCTGCGTCAGCTTAGATCGCTCAATCTTGGACTTTCCAGTCTTCTGTTGGCTGCCTGCCGGCCCTTCAACCTGGGCACTCCACTGCGCCACCACGGTCTGAATGTCCGACGGCAACTGCTTTTGGCCGTTGGTGGTATTCATGCAACCACTGCTGGCCAAAGGGGCAAACCACAGCGACATCCCCGGCTCCTGGGCCGACGGTTCCGCGTTCTCGACACATCCCGCCATGCCACAGAGACCCGCCAGAACGGCGATTGGGCCGCCGATCAGCTGCGACCACGTCAAGACTCCGCGCCCAGCCCCTGGACCCCGCGTTGCCCGCTTGGCCACCTGCTGCGCCGCTTGCCCTGCTGATTTGCCCACCACCGCGCCGACTTGCTTCATCGCGCCAACCGCTGCGGGTGCCTGCTCCCGCGCCGACAGGGTACGATGCAACCGCCCTCGCTGCAACGCACAGCTGTGCGACTCCGCTCCGATGCGACAAAGACAAGGCTGCAAGCGCAGTTGAATCACGTGGCACCTTGACACCTTTGCTTTGCCGCGCTTGCTTGGCGCTGGCCGATGCGGAATGATGCCGGCCACTGCGCGTGTTGTGCGCTGCTGGGGCTGTACTGGAGCGCAGTTGCTGCGCGGACAACAGCGGGAGGCGCTAGGGCCATGGACTACCTGATCAAGGTCGGCGCTTTTGTGCTGGTGTTTGGCCTGCTCATCGTGTTTCACGAATTTGGCCACTTCGCCATCGCCCGGCTCATGGGCGTGCGGGTGCTGAATTTCGCGATTGGTTTTGGGCCCGTCATGCTGTCGTGGAAGCGCGGCCACACCGAATACAGCTGGCGGCTGCTGCCTTTGGGCGGCTACGTCAAAATGCTGGGCGACGATCCCACGGCGCCGGTGGACGCAGAAGTCGCCCGAGATCCTGAAGCTTTCCACAACAAGGCCGTTTGGCAGCGCGCCCTCATCGTCGCTGCGGGGCCGATCTTTAACTTCTTGCTGCCGCTGATCGTGCTCTTTGGCAGCGCCTTGGCGTATGAAAGCGAGCTCGTGACGGCGCGGGTCGGCACAGTGGTCCCCGGCGGTCCCGCAGAAGCCGCAGGGCTCCAGCCGGGCGACCGCATCACCCACGTAGACGGCGCCGAAGTGCTCACCTTTGACGATCTCGTGCGCACGATCAGCGACCGCGCCGGGCAGAAGACCCCGCTCAAAGTGCAGCGCGGCGATCAGACGGTCGAGCTCGTCGCCGTACCCCGCGAAGTGATCGGCGCCGCCGCCGCGGAGATCGGCATCGTCGAGCGCTTTGGCCGGATCATGCTCTACCCAGGCGAGCAAGTGCCCACGCTCGAAGTTGCCCCCGGCTCAGCGGCGTGGCAAGCCGGCATGCGCAGCGGCGATCGGCTGCAGGCGGTCAGCGGGACCCCCGTCAAGAGCTGGCGGCAAGCCCAGTTGGCTCTGCAGGCCAAAGCGGGGCAAAGTGTCGAGCTGACCTGGACGCCGCTGCAAAGCGACGCGCCGGTGCCTAGGGCCAAGCTCCGCGAAGCCTTCAAACTCCAGCACAAAGGCGCCACCGCCACTGCCAGCGTCACGACGCCCCCCGGCATTTCCGCGGCCCAAGCGCTGGGCCTGGCTCCCGGCCATCGGCTCATCGGTCCGGTGTCTCAAGGCAGCGCCGAGGACAAGCAACTGGGCCTGCGCGCAGGTGATGTGCTCGTCCAGCTCGACGGGCAGTCGGTGCAGAGCATTGAAGACGCCGTCGACCGCCTCAAGGCCCCGTACGAAGCGGTGCTCGCGCGCCCCGACTACGTCACTTGGCCGGCCTCCAAGCGCTTGGATCGGCTCAGCGCGGCGATGAGCGATCGCGCCGTGGTGGTGCACCGCTCGCTGCGACCCGCCCAGCAGGAGCAAATGCGTCAGCTGATCAAGGATAACGCCCTGGTCAGCGGTCAGCGCCCGCCTGCCTCACCGCTCGAACGCTGGGTCAAAGAACAGCCCAACGCCGCAGCGCAGGTAGAGCGAGGTTGGCTCGAGATCCAGGGCAAGATGCGCCTTCCCGTGACCCTCAACCGCGACGAGCGCCCGGAACTGACCCTGGAGCTCACTTCGCTCGTGGACCGCAATGCCCCAGAGGTCCAGGCCAATCCCCATCCTATCGCCCATGCTTTTCGCGTGACCGGAGCCGAATTCTGGCGCGGCGCGACGATCATCGCCGTCTCTACGGCAGAGCTTCTCCGCGGCAATGTGCCCGTGCGCGACCTGGGCGGCCCCCTGCGCATGGCCCAGCTGACCAGCGAAGCGGCCGATCGCGGTTTTGAAGCGGTCTTGCGGCTGATTGCCTGGCTGTCGATCAACCTGGGGATCCTGAACTTGCTGCCCATTCCGCTGGTGGACGGCGGCCACCTGCTCTTCTTGGGCATCGAGGCGATCAAGCGCGAACCCGTGTCCCTGCGCACGCGGCAGATGGCGGCGTATGTCGGTTTGACCTTCTTGGGCCTGTTGTTCCTGGTGGTCATGAAAAACGACGGCCAGCGGCTGCTGCAATCGTGGTTGGCACCGTGAGCCCCGCCGAAGCTCCTTTGACACCGGACCTCAACGGCTGGTGGCTGGCGATCTCCACCTCCGCGGCCGATTGGAGCGTTTGGCTGGGCCGAGGCCGCGACGCCGAGCCGCCCTTTGCCGCAGGCCAGCAGCGCGTTCTGCCGGGCACCCGCGGACAACCTCGTGATTTAGTGGGGGTCATTGACGATCTGCTGCAAGCCCAGGGCCTGACGCCGGCCGACCTCGCCGCCCTGGTGCTGGACAGCGGCCCGGGGTCGTTTACCGGCCTGCGCATGGGCATGGCGACGGGTCGAGCCCTGGCCTGGAGCCTGAATCTGCCCGTGGCGGCCGTCCCGAGCCTGCACGCCATGGCTGCCCAAGCCTTTGCCCTTGGGGCGCGCGGACCCCTGGGATGCGTCCTGGCCGCCCGTCGCGGCTGGTGGTATGCCGGCTGGTACCGCGACGCAGAAGACGTGACCGCTCCGCCGCCCTGGGACGCCGTGCAGCTCAGCGACAGCGACCTCGGCCCGGCCCTGGCCGTTCGCGCCGCTGGGGCGGCCTGGACCGGGGTCGGCCCCTTGCCGGAAACCAGCACAGCGCGCGTTCTAGCAGCGACGTGGCAGCCAGATGGCACACCGCAGGCGTTTTGGGCGGCTCACGTCGCGAAAAAGTCCCGTCGCTGGGGGCCGGCCCAGCTCGCCCTGCCGGAGTATCTGGGCGTCAGCGAGGCCGAGGCCGCCGCCCAGACTGTCATCGCCCAGGAGCCCAGCGAAGCCGTCAGCCAATTGGCAGCCCGTCCAAGCCAACCGACCCCCTAGGCGGCCGACCGCTGAGCGCCGCCCCTGGCCTCTGCGCTGCCCTGACGACCCGGGCCAATTACCCCATTGTGAAGAAAGACTTTTCCTCCAAGCCGTCGCGATGAGTACGGCCTTTTCTGTGCGGCGAGCTTGCCTGTTTGGGCAGGAAGCGCCACAATGAAAGGTTGGCGCGCGCCAGGAGCCGCCCTTAGCCCTTGCGTGTAGGGCCAGGTCGACGAGGACGCGCTCAAGAATGGAGAGAACTTCTTTGCAGGCTGCGGCAACCAACAGACGTCATGCGCCGTCGAGGCCGTCCCGGAGCCGGGAAACCTTGGCAGCGCTCCAGGTCGAGGGGGACGCGGAAATGAATGCGCGGGCGATCCCAACTTGGCGGTGTCAAGGTGGCAAGGGCGCCCAGCCCGCCGCGGTTGGGCACGGTGCTGCCGGACCAAGCCCGCGCTTCTCACACCACCTTGCCCGCCACCTTGCCCGCCAACTGAGAGCTGCCGACGCTGTGCATTCCCAAGCGACAATCCCGCAAATCCCGCGGTCTGGTTCCCGGTGCAGCTTGACGGCAGCTGCGTTTGGGAGGCCCGCGCGATGACCGAGCGCCTCCAGCCACCTCTGCAAAGCCCTGCCGCAGCGCCGCTGTACTCGCTGCTTCCCTCGGTGGCCCACCGCGATGTGGCCGGCGAGGTTTTTGTCATCACCGCCGACCGCGGCTTTCACCGCCTAGAAGCGGCCACCGCCGTGTTGCTTTTTCGCCTCTTGGCTGAGGGTCCGCGCAGCGCCGCAGAGTTGCAGGACGCCATGGTCGCCAATTTCGAAGTCGATCCGGCGGTGGCGCACCATGACATTGCCGAGTTCTTGCATATACTGGTGACGCGCCAGATCGCTGCTGCGGACGGGCCCGATGCCAATCAGGCGTCACCCGTTTGACGCGAAACGACTGCCCGGACGGGTTGAATCCGCGTCCAAACTGCCCTCGTTCAGGGAGAAGAATATGAGTCTGACCATCCAGCTGCCGCGCAAGCACCCCCTCCGCTCCGGACTGGCGTTTGTCTGCGCCCTGGTGTTGGCGGGAGCATCCGCGTGCACGACTTCGGACCCCGTGGTCATCGGCCCAGATAAGACCGATACCAGTGGCGACGCCGATATCGCGGTGGACAGCGCCGACACCGTCGCGGCGATCGATGTCAACTTTGCCGTCCAAGGCAGTGAGGGCACGCTGTTGGGTCTGGGCGAGGACTTGGGCTCGGCGCTGCCCAAGGATGACAAGTACCCTGACAAAGTCGGCTTCCAAGTTGACATTGTCGTCACCACCAACGCGATCGACGGCGCCCAGATGACGCTGCGCGTGGACAATACCGCCTTTGGCACCAGCCAAACGGTCAAGGACGGCAAGGCGACCTTTAGCGCGGTCGAAGTGCCGTGTTCGACCAACGGGGCCACCCTGGAAGTCACCTTGACCCCGCAGAAGGGCGCTCCGGTGGTGAAGTACAAGACGTTCAAGCTCGACTGCAGCGACGCCTGCCTCGTGCAGCTAGATGTCGGCACGGCGGCCTGCATCACCGACGACGTCGACCCGGCAACGGCGGGCATCCAGCACAATGTCCTGGTGACGTCGCTGACGAGCGGCTGTAGCACCCTGACCCTGACCGGGGTCGACGCCAAGGGCACGGCCATTAGCCAAACCAAGGCGCTCGATCCAGGCATCAGCAAAGCGACTTTTCTCGTCACGCTCTCGCCCGACGAGCTCGTGCCCTACGGCTCGGTCGCCAAGCTGCAAGCGGTGGCCAAAGACGCCGGGCTACCCAACCGCCCAAGCGTGCCCTCTGCGGAAGTGAGCCTGCCGGTGACCAATGAGCACCCGGTCGTCACGGTCACCGAGCCGGATCAGAAGGCCCTGCTGACCCTCCTCGCCGACGCCGACCCGACTCTGCCCGGCGTTCAGACCCAGCTCAAAGGCACGGCTACGACAGTTTCCCCCAAAGATCCCGGCGCTTCCGTCACGGTTAGCATCGGCACAGAGGCGACCGCGACCGTGATGCCGGCAGACGGCGAATTCCTGGCGGCGGTCAGTTTTGGCGCCACCGGCTCCTACAGCGTCACCATCAAGGCCACCAACGGCTGCGGACTGACCAACGAGCCGCCGACCAAGGTCACGTACCAGGTCAGCGCCGACATCTCGGCCTTGTCACTGCTGACCCCGCCGGCCGGCGCCACGCTGCTCGCCAAAGACGATCTGCAGCCGGCGTCTGCGGAAAGCTACCAGACCAAAGTGGTGGTCCAGGTCAAAGGCGGCACGCCAGGTTCGCAAATCTCGCTTTTCTGCCGCAAGGCCGGCTTGGGCAACCCATTCAGCACGGTGCCGCACGCCACGGCCCTGCTCGATGCGGAGACGGCTGAGCTGTCTATGGATGTGACGCTTTCAGTGCAGGAGCTCAGCAACCTAGTCACGTGTGAGCTGCGCGACGATGCGCCCAACCCCGCCACCTCGGCCGCTTTTGGCTGGACTCTGGGCCTGCCGCCTCCGGTGTTGAGCGTGGCGTCGCCTCTGAGCGATCCGGCGCTGGGCAACCAAAGCGATCTGGAGATCGTGCTGCAAGCCGCCCAGCTGGACGGTGCGCAGGTGACCTATGTGCTGAATTCGGCCAGCGGCGTGCAGTTGGATGCCGGCAACTTTGCCAAGGTCAAGGGTTCGGCGGCTTCGGGCAAGGTCAAGCTACCGGCCGACGGCACCTACACGCTGATCTTTGATGCCATTGACAAGTATGGCAATTCGGCGGCAGGCAACTTGGCCAGCGATCCCACCCTGACGGTAGTGCTCGACACGTTGGCCCCGGAGCTGAAGTTTGTCAGCCCGGCCAAAGACACGGTCAACCCGTTTGACAACCCGGACACCAAGCCCGCCGCCAAGGGCTATCAGACGGATATCGCCGTTGAATTTAGCGATGGCGTCGAAGTCTGTTTGGCCACCTCGGGCGGGGAGAAGTTCTGCGTGGTGCCGCTGCCGACCGAGAATACCGCGGTCTTTAAGGATGTGACCCTGCAAGCTGGCGCGAACACCCTCACAGCGACCGCGACCGATCAGGCGGGCAACGTGAGCGGACCGGTGCCGTACATCGTCACTTTTGCGTCCGATGCCCCCGCCGTCGCCTTTGTGCAGCCGACCGGCAACTTGACCGTGACCGCAGACACGCAGCTTTTCCAGGTGGCGGTCAACAAGGGCGGTACCGGCGGTGCGCCAGTGGTGGGCGCCGTCACAGAGATCGAAGTCGACGGCCAGGTGGTGACGAATGTGGCCGTGGCCGAGGTGGGACCGGGCCTCTATCAGTTCACGCTGACGGGCCTTGCGGCTAAGCAGCAGACCACGGTGCGCTTTGGTGCCGCGGCCCTGGGCGCAGAAGACAAGTTTGGCTACACCCAGGCCCTGGTGGTGACCTACAAGAGCGGCGCGCCTGGCTTGGCTATCGCTTCACCGGCGAGCGGATCGGTGCTCAACCTGGCCAATTCTCTTTGCGTCGCTGGTCTTTCCGACTGCCAGACGCAGATCAAGCTGACCGCGACCAATGTCGAAGACGGCAGCTCCGCCAGCCTGCAAGTCGCGTGCGGCAACGGCCCGGCGCAAAAGCTGACCGCCACCATCAGCGGCGGCGCTGCCACGGTCAACGGCGTGATCCTGCCCGATCAGTCGACTTGCACGATCAGCGCCCAAGTGACGGATGCTGCGAATCAAATCGCTCTTGCTGACCCTGCCACTGTGGTGATCGACCGCACGGCCCCGGAGTTTGCCACCCTGAGCTCGCCCCCCGGCAAGCTGGGCGTGCAGATTGTCCTTGTGGCCGCCGATGACGTCGACGGCGACTCGACCAACGGCCTGCAAGCCAACATCCAGATCACGCTCAAGGGGGTGTTCCCATTCTCCAAGGTCAGTTTGCAGGTGACCGACGACCTGGGCGTCAAGACCAGCTATGACGCCGTTGAAGTCCTGCCAGACGTGCCCGGCAAGGGCCAGACCGCAAGCTTTGGCCTCGTGTCTTTGCCCGACGGCGAGAAGGTCAAGCTGGTCTTCACCACGGCAGATCCAGCGGGCAATCCCGCGACCGTGACGATTTCCGCGCAAGTCACCGCGGCCAAGCCGATCATCAGCATCGGCAACCCGCAAAACAACGCCGAAGGCGAGTCGTGCACCATCAAGGCGCAGTGCGGCACAGGGGCCTGTTATCAGGGCAAGTGCGTGGCCACATGGAACAAGAACCAGTCGCGGGTGCTTTCTTACGCGGTCAAGGGCGTACCGGCGGGCGGCACCATCGCGCTGTGCAGCAACAGTCCAGGTGTGGCCGGCCCGGCCTGTGCCACCGCAGGCTACAAGCGCTTGGCCACGGTGCAGGTCACCTCGGCTTCTGGCTCGATCGCCGTGCCAGCTACGCTAGGGGATGGCCTGTACACCTTTGCCCTGGAGGCCTCTCTGTTGCCGGTGGTGCCGTGGGTTTCCTCTCTGCAATCGGATTTTGCCTTCACCAAGCAGCGCAGCGTGTTGATCGATACCATCGCCCCCGACGTGGTCAGCCTCAGCAGCCCCGCGGCCCCCGAGGCTTTGGCGGCCTGCCTCAATGAAGCGAGCCAGAGCGCCGCGGATTCCGGCCAGGCGGGCGGCAAGTTCACCTTTGTGGTCAAGACCTCAGAAGAGGCGACCGTAGCGATTACCGCCAACGGCGGCCAAGTTGGCAGCGCGACCACCACCGCCAAGAGCGCCGACGTAGCCGTGGCCGTAGCGCAAGAAGGCGCCGCCGTGTTCGCGGCGACAGCCATCGACATCGTCGGCAACGCTTCGGCCGTCAAGTCCATCGGCACGCTGCAGGTGGACACTCAGAAGCCCACTGGCGCGTTTGCCAATCCCAACAGCAAGTTGGTGCTCGCGGGCTCCAACCTCGATGTGATCGTCGCCTCCTCCTCCGCCGATACGGCAGGCCAGCAGACGACCCTTCGCGACGCGGGCGCCGTCAAGGGCACGGCGGTGATGTCGTCGGGTCAAGCGGTGTTCGCCAACAGCACTTTTGGCGTCCTGAGCCAAGGCAACCACACCCTTCAGGCCGAAGTTCGCGACTTGTGCGGCAATTTCTCTAACTTCGCCACGAATCCGGCGCAAATCACCGTCGACACCTTGGCGCCGACGCTGACGATCGCCACGCCCGCCCAGGCCGCGGCGTTTGCCGACGCCGACGACGCCGATGCTGCCGCAGGAGGCTACCAAGTCGGCGTGACCTTTGGCACTTCCGACGCGGTGTCCTGGCAGGTGGAGCTGGCTGAGGGCTGCGACGTCAACTTCAGCAACTGCAGCGGCGGCTACGCCAAGGTCGCCCAGGGCAACGTGACGGCGCCTGGCGGCAACGAGCCGGTGGTCAAGGCCAGCGTGCCGTTCGCCACGGCATCGGCCAACTACAGCCTGCGGGTCACCGCCACGGACAACAACGGCAACAACACCGTGGCGACCCGCGGCTTTAAGGTGCAGCTGTCGGGCTGCCTCGTCTCGCTGCAAGGCCTCAGCAACGGCGGCGTCTACAACACCGGCAGCTGCGCCGTTCCGGGGGCGAATTGCGCCGCGGTGCTGGCGAGCTTGACCGGCCAGTATGTCGGCCCCTGCGGCAGCGTGGCGAACCTTCAGTTCAAGAAGGGCGGCGTCGAAGTGAGCAAGAAGCCGCCGGTAGACCAGAAGCTGACGGCATCCATCGCGATTCAAGACGGCGACAACACCACCTTGGAAGTGGTCGCGCTCGACAGCACCGGCAAGGTCATCGCATCGTCTGGCACCCAGACGGTCAAGGCCGATCTAACTCTGCCCAAGGCCTCGTTTATCGCCGGATCCGTGCTGACGGTGCCTACGCCTGCGGGCGGCGCCCTCAACTTGGTCGGCGCGGCCAAGGACCTCAATGGCCAGGCGGGCCACCAGATCCACCTGCTCCTGCAGAGCTCTGACTCCGGCCTCAACGGCGGCACGCTGACCAAGCTCGAGCGGACGGTCGGCAACGCGACCTCGGCCCTCAGCGTCGGCGAACCGGCCAATCTGCCGATCAAATTCTCTGGCAATGATGTGCTGACCGAGCTGCAGTACGCCGTGCTCGCGGAGAATGCGACCAACACCGTGAGCGCGACGGTGACCGACGCCGCCGGCAATGTCGCTGTGGCGCAAATCGCGGTTCAAGTCGACTGGATTGCCCCTGCCAAGGTGAGCCTGGCTGACTTTGCCGCTGGCGATCTGAACGCCCGCCGGCCCATGGCGCGCCTGGCCTTTGCCGCAGTGGGCGACAACGACACGACCGGCAAGGCCACGAGCTATCAGGTGCGCTACAGCGCCAAGCCGATCAACACGGCGGCCGAGTTTGACGCCGCCTGTGACGCCAAAGCGCTGCCCCTGAGCACGATTGGCGAGCCCAAGGCGGCCGGCGATGCCGAAGAAGTCTTTGTCGAAGGGCCGGATCCGCGGCCGCTGGGCGATCCCTGCAAGTTCGCGCCGCTGACCGATGGCGGCAAGTCGGCTTGGTACTTTGCTGTCGCGGCCATCGACGCCGCCGGCAACCGCAGCGTGCCCTCGGCCGCGGTGTCGACCACGGCGCTGCGCCTGCGCTATGCCAACATCACCTTGGCCGCCGGCGCTCCCGCCGACTTGCGCTCGCGCATTGGCCGTATTGGCGACGTTAACGGCGACGGCTTGGGCGATTTCACCTTGGGCGGAGGCGTGTCCACGCCGCTGTGCATTATCTACGGTCGCACCGGCGACACCCTGCCCGACATCGACCTGACCGACCCGACCGGTGACAAGTACCCGAACTACACCTGCCTCAGCAACCCCGGCGGCCTGGGCAGCCAGGTGACCAGCGGCGACTTCAACGGCGACGGCATCGGCGACTTGGCGGCTGGCCTTGATGGCGCGTCGCCCGGCAATTTCCGCCGCCTGCGCGTGTACTTGGGCAAGTCCAAAGCGGCGATCTCCACGGTCCATGCCCTAGAAGTGACCAATGTCTACAGCTCGCAGGGCAATGGCGTGTTCAAGCTCAACGCGGTCGGCAACTTCAACGGCGACCTCAACGCCGGCAAGCCCGTGGCCGACCTCGCGGTCACTTCGCGCAACGGCCTGCTGGCCTATGACCGCGTGGTCGTGATCCCGGGCAACGCCAATTGGTCCGCGTCTGCGCCGACGACCGTGGACCTCGACAATGTGAGCCAGCGGATCAGCAACAATGTCGCGACGATTCGCCTGGTCGACTCCAGCGGCTCGCCGATCTTTGGCGCTTACCTCCGCGGCGTTGGCAACCTGCTGGCGGACAGCGGTGCGGTGCAATACGACGATTTGTACGTCGCCCAGGCCGCGACCCCGCAGTCGTTCTATGTGGTCAAGGGCCGGCCGCTGGCGAGCAAGGGCGGCAGCCAGGAGATTGAGATCCTGCTCTCGACCACCGGCACGAACCCCGCGGCCCTGAACGACAAAGAGGCCGTCCATGTGGTGGGTAGCGGCAGCGTGGGCCTGAATTCGTTTGGCCTCTACGCCGACGTGATGAACATCGACGGCGATGCCCTGCCGGATCTCGTCGTCCAGCACGCCAACGCTTCAACCCTGGGCGGCGGCTTGTACTGGCTCCAGGGCAGCTGGCTCGCGGGCAAGCTGGGTCAGGTCGCGTCGGTGGTTGCCGAGACGGCGGTTTCGGGCACAGAGCATCTGTTCAAGGTCGAGGGCGGCTATCGCCTGCGCGAATACCATTGGGCGCCGCAGAGCCTGGGGAACTTTGCCGATCGCCAGGGGTCGGGCGGCCCGTTCATCGATGTGGTCCACGGCCGCACCGCGGCTGCCCCCGACGGCGCAAACAACCGATTGATCGTCCGCTTGGCCCTCACCCGCGCCAAGTCCGCTATTCCCAACATGAACAGCCTGGAATACGCCGACATCGCCATCTACGAGCCGTCGGCGGGCAAGGCTGGGTTTGGCGTCACCACCACCTCTGTACTGGGCCCCGTGGCCTTTGCCCCCTTGGGCGACTTCAACGGGGACGGTCGGCCCGATCTAGTCATCGGTTCGCTGGATTCGAGCCTGGTTGTGGTGTACTGACCTCTTGCAGCGCGTCAAGGAGCCCCTATGGATCAAGACTTTTGCCCCCCTACTCAAGACGCGACTGCCCCGGCCCAGGAGCCGACTCTGGCGGTGGCCCGCGCCCCGTACGTCAAGCCGGAGGTCCACAGCGACTTTGCGCCATTGCTCGCCCTGCTGACCTCCCAGTGCGATCTGGATGTGACGCCTCTGACCGGCGGTTAAGCTGTGGATCGGTCTGCAGTGCCCGGCCTGACCGAGCCGACCGGCTGGAACCCTCCGGCGCAGCTCAGGATTGGCCCCTGGAGCTTCTCCACTGCTCTTGGCCCCCCGGGTGAGCCGCCTCATGCGCCATGGGCAGATCGCGGTCTGGACCAGCACGGCCCTGGCAATGCGGCCGGCCGCGTGCTCATCCGCCCCTACGACAGTCCGCCGCAAATGGCTGCGGCGCTGCACTATCCATGGTGGAGCGCAGGGCAATGTCGGGTGCAAGGGCGGAACTTTTATTGCGATATCGACTTTGACGGGCCGAGATTGACCTGGTGGTGGCCTCGCCGTCATTGGCAGAGTTCCGCGGCGGCGCTGTGGGACCTGTCCGTGTTGGCGTCTACTCAGGCCCTAGCCCTGCGCCGCGGCGGTCTGCTGATGCACGGCGCGGCTGTGGTGATCGACGGCTATGCTACCGTAATTACCGGTCCTTCGGGCGCAGGCAAGAGCACTCTGGCGGCGCGATTTCCCGGCCAGGTGCTGCACGATGACGTCATTGCCATCGCCCCGGATCGCCGGGCGGCCTCGGGCTGGGCGGTGTGGTCGCAGGACGGCTCGCGCGCCCCAGAAGGCGAGCTGCCGGGCGAACCTCCCCTGGAAAGGCTCGCGATATTTTCGACCGAGCGCTCCAGAACCTTTGCCACACACCTAGATACGGCAGAAGCGCTTGGCGAACTCGCCGCCCAGACCTACTTTGCTGGGGGCGAGGCCATGGGCCTGCTCATGGGCCATCTGGCGAATTTGGCGGCGGCGGTGCCTTTGGTGCGCTTTGGCCACTGCCTAAGCGATGAGCGCAGCAGGGTCGAGGCCGTGCTGCGAGGAGAGACGTGAGCTCGTCCGACCTGTCTAGCGAAGGGTCCGCCAGCGACGCCGGGCTTCAGGCGACCCGCCAGGCCCTGCGCAGCGCCTATAGCCGCGCCGGCAGGCCGTGGAGCGCCCACTTGGATGTGACCTATCGCTGCGACCTGGATTGCCAGCACTGCTATCTGGACGACCGCAAGAATTGGCCTGAGCTCACCACCGCCGAGTGGCTCGCCACCCTGGATCAGCTGGCCCAGCTGGGGGTTCTGCAGCTGTCATGGAGCGGCGGGGAGCTGCTTCTCCGCAAAGATTTTGGCCTGTTGCTGGATCGCGCCCGCCAGTTGGGCTTTGCCAGCAGCTTGCGCAGCCACCTGGGGCTGATGACCGCGGAGATCGCTCAAGCCTGGCGCAATGCCGGTGTGGAGAGCGTGCGAACCTCGATCTACTCGCTGGACGAGGCGCGCCACGACGCCTTTACCCGCCGCCCAGGATCGCTGCGGGCCACCTTGGCGGGGTTGCAGCAGCTCGTCGACGCTGGCCTGCAGCCCGGCGCCGATGTCATCTTGCAGGCCCAAACGATCGAAGATGTCCCGGCGATGGTCGAGTTCTTTGCCGAGCGCGGCGTCAAAGTGGAGTTTTCAACGTCGATCTTCCGCGATCACCGCGCGGAGCCCCATCTGGACCTGCTGGATTTGACCTCGGACCAGAGAGTGCGCGCCCGCGAGCTGATCTTTCGCCACCACAAGCCCTTTGCCGATGTGCACGCTCCCGCCTCTGCGCAGCCTGAAGAGGGGCCGTGCAGTGCCGGGCGCAGCTACTTCTACATTGCTCCGGACGGCGCGGTGTGGCCTTGCGTAATGTTCCCCATGGCAATTGGTCACTTGCGCGAGCACAGCCTGCAGGAGATCTGGGATTTTTCGCCGGAGCGCCAGGCCTTGGCCCAGTGGAAGAACAAGGACCGCGGCGGCTGCCTGAGTTGCGCCGGAAGCGAGGCGTGCTTCTATTGCCCTGGGGAAGCCTACAAGAATACCGGGGATTTTCGCAATCCACCCGCGCACTTTCACGGCCGCGCCCGCGACATGATGCAGGCCTTGGAGCTGGTCCACGGCCCCCGCTACAGCGCGGAGGAGTGGGCGAGCGTCCCCTCTGGCGGCGCAAGATCACCGCGCCCCGAGCGCTTCCTCTTCCCCATCTACCGCCCCAGCAAGCACCGCGGGGCGCGGGTGACACCGGCGAAAAAACCTTGACGATGCAGTGGTTTCAGCTTGAAGGTCGCTCCATGTGGCCGCTCGCCTCGCCGTGGCAAGTGGCGGTCGGCAGCCGCGACGATCCACTGCAACCCGGCGATCTTCTTGCCGTTATTGGCAATCGACCGGGAACCGTACTGGTACACCGTCTGGTGCAGATCGACGGCGATCGGCTGATTCTGCGCGGCGACACCAATAGCTACGACGACACGCCCGTGCCTCGCGACGCGCTGGTGGGCCGGGTGCGTGCGCTGCGCTTGGGGAGGATTGTGCTGACAGAGCCGCGTCAAGACGCGACCTTGGGGCTGATGCGGCAGCTGGGGATCGGCTGGGCCCGCCTGGCCCCCCACCTGCGCGCCGCGGTTCGCTGGACCCGCGCCAAGACGCGGCGAAATTCGCCAGATTGTTGACACGCCCTGCATGTGAGGTACGTTCTGCAGTCGCACCCTGCCCGTCCGCGGGTGGGCGAACTGCCCTATTGACGGAGGATCCTTGCGCCGCCCCCCCAACCCCGCCTCAGTTGCCCGCGCCGCCCGCAGCGTAGCCGCCCGCTTGGGCTGTGCCGCAGCCCTGCTGGCCGTTGCGAGCGGCTGCAGCGGCGCTCGGGTACAGCAGTTGGAAGGCGACGTTCAGGCCCTGCGCGACGAACTCGATGAACTCAAGCGCAGCCAGGCCGCCGCCCGCGTACAGGCCGACGAGCTAAAGAATCGCTTGGTCATGGTGGAAGAAAAGGCGGACTCGGCGCGGGTCGATCGCGCTCGCAGCGCCTCTGGGTGGATCCCCAACCTGCAGACCGTGCGCGTGGGGCCGCAAGGGCCAAACCCAGGGCGGGCCCAGGCGGATCCCTACCCCAATGAAGACGAAGAGAGCGAGGACCAGCTGCCCGCGCAGGCCGCGGCTGTGGCCCCTCCCGTGGCTTCTGGACCAGCGGCTGACCTGCCGCCGCAGCTGGATTCCGCCAAACCCAAGGGCGATCCAGCGCTTGCGCTATACAACCAGGCCAAGGCGCTGCTGGATGGCGAGCAGTGGCTGGCAGCGCGAGCGCTTTTCCAAAAGCTGCGCGAAGGCCACCCCGATCACGACTTGGCCGACAACGCCCTCTATTGGATCGGCGAGTCCTGGTACGCCCAGGCGCAGTGGCTGCAAGCGGCGCAGGCCTTTCTCAAGGTGGCCAAAGAGTATCCGCGCGGCAATAAAGTCCCCGACGCCATGTACAAGCTGGCCCGCAGCTACGAGAAGATCGGCGACGACAGCGGCGCGATCGAAGTGCTGCGGCAATTGGCCAAGCATTACCCGGGCACCCCCGCGGCCAAGAAGGCCAGCGAGGATCTGCCGCGGCTAGCCACCAAGGGAACGCCATGACGGGCTTTTCTGCGTCCTTTCAACGCCTTCTTGCGGACGGCTTTGTTGCAGGCGGCCTCAAGCGCCGCGCCGGCCTAAAGAGCGCCGCATTGGCCCTGCTGGCCAGCCTCCTCGCCGCGAGCGCCTATGGCCAATGGCTGCCTGAGAAGGGCCAGCCCAGCATCGCCGTTCAGGAATCCGCCAAGTCGGGCGAGCGCATCTACGTGGTTGAAGAGGGCGACACCCTCTGGTCGATTGCCGAGTCGCTGTACGACGATCCGTGGTACTGGCCGTCGCTGTGGTCCTACAACCCGCAGATCACCAATCCCCACCAGATCTACGCCGGCGACCTGCTGTACCTGTCGCGCAAAGCGGCCCCGGCGGCGGCCAACAAGGCGGTCACGTTTGCCAATTCGCGCTACAAGCCGATGGATCAGACGCCGGTAGAGCTCGTGCGGCGGGTGGGCTACATCAGCTCGCGCGACTACCGCGAATCTGGGGCGATCGAGGCGAGTCGCGAAGAACGCAATATGCTCGGCAGCTTAGATGAAGCTTACGTGCGCTTTCAGATGCGCCGATGCAGTGAAGAGACCCCCGAAGCCCGCGAAAAAGACCCCGACGCTTTTGTGGGACCCTGCGTGCGCGAAGGCGATCGCTACACCATTTACCGCATGGAGCGCGAGGTGACCCACCCGCTGACCGGCAAAGTGGTGGGCTACAAGATCAACTTCCTGGGCGAAGGCAAGGTGTTGCGCACAGTGCGGCCGCTGGCGTCGGTGCTGCTGACCAAGGCCTATGCGGAGATGAGCCGCGGCGACCTGGTCACCAACGTCTTTGAGCCGCTGACGCTGACCAAGGCCACCAAGAACAAGGTCGAGCTGATTGGCACGGTGATCGACTTTCACCACGAATCGACGGCGGCGGGCCAATACCACTACGTGTATATCGACAAGGGCGCCGACGACGGCGTAGAAAAGGGCAATCGCTTTGAGATTATGTGGCGCGGCGATGGCTTGCGTCGCGGTCAGGTGACCAATCTCCGCGACTATCCCGACGAGCAAATTGGCGTGGCCACCGTGGTGGAGGCGTATGATCGCCATTCTTTGGCGGTGTTGACCCATACGGTCCGCGAAATTGAGCGGGGCATGCCTGCGGTGATGGCCAAGGGCTTCTGAACTCGCGCGGGCAAGTGGTTGATCAGGAACCACGGCTGCCGGCGCGCTTGCAGTATTTCGCCAGCCGGGCAATCCTCTGCGGTGTAGGCTCTCGACGCTGATGAGGCGCGAAGACGCTGCGCGTCAGGGTGGATGGGTCAACGAGCGTGGGCCCCAGAAGCCCGGCTCGCGACGGCCCGGGAAAGGGCGAGCGCCACAGGAGGCAGAGCGCGATGTACCTCGAGTGGCGCGACGTCAACGGCAAAGTCGAACGGGCTCAGATGACTCCAGACATGGAGCCCGTGACGATTGGCCGAAAGCCCAATGTGTCCAGAATCTTCTCGAACGAAACCACGGTGTCGCGCGACCACGGGCGCATCGGTTTTGACGACCAAGAGCGCGCCTACTACATCAAGGACATCGGTTCGGCCAACGGCACCTTTGTCAACGGCAAACAGGTCAAGCGGGCGACGATCGTCGAGGGGGACGTGGTCCGCTGCGGCGAGCGTTTTGAGATCGCCTGTCGTGCGGGCGATGCTCCGGCGGCTGGCGCGGCAAAACCCCGCGAAGCTACGGGTGAACGCCCGCGGATGGCCCAGCCGACGCTGAACCAGGCCGGCGCCCTCAACGAGCTCCACGATCAACTGCGGCGCCAGGGCCATATGCCCGATCTGCAGCGCCTGGACGCCCGCACAGAGTCGCCGCGGCCTGCGGAGGCGCGCCCGGAGCCCGCGCGAGCAGAAGCGCCGCGTCCAGAGCCCGTGCGGGCCGATTTGCGCAGCTCAGAGAGGCCCGTGGTGGCCGCTGCGCCGGCGCGCGAGCCCTACCGGCCGTCCACGGGGCCGTCGCCTGCCGTGTCGAACGCGCAGTTGGCCGAACTGGACGATCTGCGGCGGCGGACTGCGGAAATCCAAGCTGAGAATGGCCGCCTTACCGACCGCGCCACTAAGGCAGAGAACCGCATCCGCGAGATGGAGCGCAACTCGGTCGCCGATGAGGGCCTGTACGACAAGTATGCCCAGCTCAAGGAACACGCCCAGACCCTGACCCGCCAGCTGGAGCGGACCCGCGAAGAGCTCGCCCACGAACAGAACCGGGCGCTAGAGGCCGATGCAAAGGTCCGCGATCTGGACCGGCGGCTCAAAGAGGCGGAAGACAAGAGCGGCGACGCCCAGGAGCGGATCGCCGGCCTCAAGGTCCGCGTCACGCAAAAAGACCGGCAGATTGAAGAGTTGCAGCGGCAGTATGACCAGCTGGACTACGAAGCGCGGGCGCTCAAAGATCAGGTCCTGTCGCTCGAGTCGATCATCAACGACGGCAATTTCTCGAACAACTCCTACGAGCGCAAGATCAATATGCTCCAGGAGATCATTCAGGAAAAAGAGAACCTGATCCAGGAGAAGAAGGCCGAGCTGCGGGCCAAAGAGGTCGAACTGCGCCAGGCACAGATGGGCGTCGGTCTGTCGGATCTGGAGCACGAAAAGCGCAAGCTGCTGGAGGACTTCCACAACTCGATCAAGCGCAACGACGAGCAGGCCGAGCGGCTGAGCCAGCTGAACCGCCAGATCGAGCAGCTCAAGGGCGAACTGGATGCAGCCAAGGCCGCTGCGGACAAAAAGCCCAAGGAAATCGACGTTGCCGAGCACCCAGACTACAAGGCCAAGCAGCGCGAGCTGGAGCGGGTCAAAGAGGACCTGACCCAGGTGCAGCGCGATCTGGCCAAGGCCGAGGGCAAGCTCGAACACGTCATGGCAGAAGGCAAAAGCGCCAAGGGCCTGGAAGTCGACCTGGAGCGCTACAAGGCCCGCGCCGATGAGCTGGAAAAGCAGTTGCGCGATGCCGAGTTGCGTGTCACCGAGCTGATTGAGCAGCCCGCGCAAAAAGGCGTGGCGATGACCGAGGATACCCGCAGTCTGCTGGATGACCTGCTGGATTCCGCGTCGAGCAACAAGCACAGCGCGACCATGGCCCGCACCACGGCGGAGAGGCTCAATCGCCAGCGGGACAAGACCGGCGGGCTAGCCGACGATGTCGAACTCGTGTTCGATTCGCTGGTGGTGCTGGCGGGCGACCTTGGGATGCTGGAAGGCATGCTCAAGACCCTGCGCCGCGATCTGGGGGTCGACTAGCCGAAAAGGCCAGCGCCGATCGCCACCTCTCAATCGACAGAGCAATCATTTCTGCACCCGATTCTGTATCAGATCCAACGGAGTTTGCCGATGTCTCAAAGCCACCCTGTTGTCGATGCCGCCGTCAGCTCGCCCAATCGCCCGGTGCCGGCCGCGGTGGACGATCTGCACTACCTCATCCGCGCGCAATACAAGCTGATCTATGTGGTTTCGGCCGAGGAAGACCGGGTCGAGTCCTGGCTGCGCGACCTGGCGGTGCTGGACTCGCCGGTGCTGCGCGATCGCTGGGACGTGACCGCTTGGCAGCCGCGCCAGCTGATTAAGTGGTCGTGCTCACAGGGTTTTCGCTGCGATACCGCCGATGTACCCGGCGACATCCGCGATCCGATCCGCGCCTTGGACTGGGTCAGCAACAACCTGACCCGCGACGCTGTGGTGGTCCTGCGCGATTTCCATCCGTTTTTTAACGATCCGATGGTGGCTCGCCGCGTCCGCGACCTGCCGCACACCTTTGCCGACGGCCAGGCCAAGCGCACGGTGGTGTTCCTGTCGCCCGTGGTCAAGATCCCGATGGAGCTGGAAAAAGACGCCGTCGTGGTCGATTTTGACCTGCCGGATCGCCAGACCATGGAGGATATCGTCCGCGAGATGGCGTTTAACGGCGCCAAGTCCGCGCGTTTTGGCAAGAATTTCGCCAAGGTGCTCGAGAGTCCGGCGCTACAGCGCGAGATTGCCGAAGCGGCGCTGGGCCTGACCGAGCAAGAGGCGCGGCAGGTGTTCGCCAAGACCACGGTGCGCGACAAGGGCTTTCACCTCAAGACGATCTTGCAGGAAAAGAAGCACATCATCCGCAAGTCCGGGATTTTGGAGTTCTATGAGACCGCCCTGGGCATGGAGTCGGTGGGCGGCCTGACGCTGATGAAGGAATGGCTGAACAAGCGGCGCAACGCCTTTGCCCCGGCGGCCCAGGAGTTTGGCCTGCCGGCGCCCAAGGGTATCCTGCTGCTGGGTGTGCCGGGTTGCGGTAAGTCTCTGTCCGCCAAGGCGATCTCTCAGGCCTGGCAGATGCCTCTGCTGCGCCTCGACGTCGGCAAGGTGTTCGGCTCGCTGGTCGGTTCGTCGGAAGAGAACATGCGCCGGGCGATCAAGACCGCAGAAGCGGTGGCGCCGGCGATTCTGTGGCTCGACGAGCTGGAGAAAGGCTTTTCTGGCACCAAGTCCTCTGGTTCGAGCGACGGCGGCACCACCGCCCGCGTGTTCGCCACCTTCTTGACCTGGCTGCAGGAGAAGACCTCGCCGGTGTTCGTCATCGCCACGGCCAACGACGTGTCGATGCTGCCGCCCGAGCTGCTGCGCAAAGGCCGTTTTGACGAGATCTTCTTTGTCGACCTGCCCAACCGCCAGGAGCGCGAAGAAATCCTCAGCATTCAGCTCAAGAAGCGCCATCGCGACGCCGCGACTTTTGACATGAAGAAGCTGGTGGACGTCACCGCCGGCTTCTCTGGCTCGGAGCTGGAAGAAGCGGTGGTCGGCGCGTTGTACGACACGTTTGACGAGGGCCAAGGCAAGATCGACATCGCCACCGACTCGCTGGTGCGGGCGATCCGCGAGGTGATCCCGCTGTCGCAGACCATGCGCGAGCGCTTGGCGGAGATGCGCGAGTGGTCCAAGTCGCGGGCGCGCCGGGCCTCGCCGCCGGATGACACCGTGCTCACCCAGGACGATCAGCAGCCGCGACTGGAGATGTAGGCCGCGGCCAGACCGCCGAGGCGACCTCATCTGCAACCCGAGCGAGGCACAATGTCGCACTTCACCTCTGTTCAGACCAAGATAAACAACCTGATGCGCTTGGAATTGGTGCTCAAGGAGCTGGGTTTTGCCTACAGCAAAGCCGATGTGGAGGAGATGCTCCACGTCAAAGGCTATCTGGGGCAAAAAGCCAAGGCCAAGATGGTGATCCACGCCAGCAAGACCTACGACATCGGCGTCAATGTCGATGCGGAGACCGGCAACGTCACCTTCATGGCGGACTGGGAATTTGTAGAGTTAACAGCAGGTTATAACCAGGACGAGTTCACCCGCAAGGTGGTGCAGCGCTATGCGTACCACACGGTCAAAGAAGAAGTGACCAAGCGCGGCTATACGCTGGAAGAAGAGAAGGTCGACGAGAAGCAGCAGATTCACATCAAAGTCTCCTCTTGGGGCGACTAGTCGAGGGTTTTCATGGCTAGCCGGCGAGAAATCCAGTTCACCATCGACGACAACGGCGAGGTGTCGATCCAAGTCCTTGGCGTCAAAGGCGAAGAGTGCGAGCGCCTGACCCGCGAGATCGAGCTCGCCCTGGGCGTAGTCAGCTCGCGCCAACACACCAGCGAGTATTACGCGCAGACCGAGACCGGCCTGACCGTGGGCAGTGGCGACGGCGACAATACCTCAGGGAGTTGAGCCGTGAGCGACGAGGCCCGCCAGCCCGGCAGCGACGATCCGGAGGTGTTTGAGGCCCGCGCCCACCACCTGCTGGCTCAGCCGTTGGCCTGGCCGATGGCCAAGCGACTCACCCAGCGCCAGGGGCGGTACCGCAAGCGCTTTGCCCTGTTTGACTACCTGTATCGCAAAGACCGCTTTGCCACTTTTGCCGCCCACGATTTCAAGCCAGACCGCATCAGCGAGTGGGTGGTGGAGCGCAGCCAGTTCCAGGAGACCTACGCCCGGCCGCGCAGAGAGATGCGCGACTCCGAGCTAGACGACAAGACCAGCGAAGCCCTGCAGAACGACGTGATGCCGCAGTTCAACCTGCGCAACATCGGCCGCTATGAGATGCACGTGGACGTAGAAGGCGGGCTGCAGTGGGAAAAGCGCAAGGGCCTGGGCGGCGAAATTGAAAGCACCGATCTGGAGAGGGCGCGGCGACCGCAATTGCCGGCGATTGAGCCGGTGCAGATCTGGACGAGCGACTATGTGACCCGGCTGCGCAACCAGCTGCGGCGCCTGCTGATCGAAGATCCGTGGGAAATGAAGTACGGCCCCGACGCCACCAGCACGCACAACGGCAATGTCCGCAATTTTATTGTTGACGGCACCCATCCCGACGACCAGCCGGGCGCGGATTTCTCGCCCAAGCTCATCCCGCGGCCCAAGGAGTGGGTGGCGACGCCCAAGGGCGAAGAGGGCAGCGAAGCCCGGCCCTATGACATCGTTCACGACGCCATGCGCTACGCCAACGAGTCTGGCAAGTTTGAACTGTAGGGCAGGCTTGGCGAGTGCGGCTGTGGTAGAATCGCCTCAGAGCCTGTCCGCTCCAAGAATGCCCCGATGGTTGACCAACCTGCCCGCACCGCCAGTGGCATGCTGCCAGCTTTGGGCCAGCACGCCGCGTCGCCGGTGGCCCCCCATCTGTATCTGAACCGCGAGCTTTCGCGTTTAGACTTTAATTTCAGAGTATTGGCTCAGGCGAGCGACCCGCACGTGCCGGTGCTGGAGCGGCTGCGGTTCTTGGCGATCGCTTCATCGAACATGGATGAGTTCTTTGAGATCCGCGTGTCGAGGCTGCAGCAACAGGTGGCCTATGGCCTGGCGGCGCGCTCGCATGATGGCAAAAATGCTCAGGAGATCATGACCCTGGTGTCGGCGCAGGCCCACCGGCTGGTTGAACGGCAGTACCAGGTGCTGCGCGAAGAGATTCTGCCTGAACTGCGCGACTGCGGCATCGCCGTGCTGGGCGCCGCTGAGTGGAGCACGGCGCAGAAAGCTTGGGCGCATCAGTACTTTGTCAATGAAGTGTTGCCGGTACTGACGCCGATTGGCCTGGACCCGGCCCATCCGTTTCCACACGTGCAGAACAAGAATCTGGTGCTGATCGTCTCTCTGGACGGCGCGGATGCCTTTGGCCGGCGCTCCGGCATTGCGGTGGTGCAGCTGCCGCGATCGCTGCCGCGCGTGCTCAAGCTGCCCGCGGACGCCAGCTCGGCCAACCCGCCGCCCAAGCCATTTGCCCTGCTGAGCGCGGTTGTGCAGCACTTTGTGGGCGAATTGTTCCCGGGGATGGCGGTGATTGGCTGCGTGCCCTTCCGCGTGACCCGCGACTCCGACCTGTTTGTGCCGGAGGAAGAGACCGACGATCTGCTGGAGGCGCTGCGCGGCGAACTGACCCGGCGCAACGACGGCGACGCGGTGCGCCTGGAGGTCGGCGAGCACTGTACCCCGGAGATGGCGCGGTTTTTGCTGAGCCAATTTGAGCTGCAAGAGGCCGACCTGTACCGCTGCGCCGGGCCGCTGAACCTGTACCGCCTCAGTGCGCTCGTGGATCTGGCCGATGCGCCGGAGCTGCGCTATCCGACCTATGTGCCGCGGATTCCCAGGGCGCTCCAGGGGAAATTGTCAGAGGCCAAGGGCGGCGAACAGAGGCCAGCGGACGGCAAGAGCCCGCTGCTGCAGGCGCTGCGCCAGGGCCCGGTGCTGCTGCACCATCCCTACGACTCGGGGATGCCGGTGGTCGAGCTGGTGCGCCAGGCGGCCCGCGACCCGGATGTGCTGGCGATCAAGCAGACGCTGTACCGCACCGGTGCCTCGTCGCCATTTGTCCAGGCGCTGATTGACGCGGCGCGCCAGGGCAAGGATGTCACCGCGGTGGTGGAGCTGCGCGCGCGCTTTGATGAAGCGGCCAACATTACCCTGGCGACCGAGCTGCAAGAGGCCGGCGCAAATGTGGTTTACGGGGTGGTGGGCCACAAAACCCACGCCAAGCTGATCCTGATCGTCCGCCGCGAGGACGGCCAGCTGCGCCGCTATGTGCACCTGGGCACCGGCAACTATCACCCGGTGGCGGCGCGCTCCTATACCGACATCGGCTTGCTCAGCGCGGACCCGCAGTTAGCCGAGGATGTGCACCAGGTATTCCAGTCGCTGACCGGGCTGGGGGCGGCGCGGCCGCTGCAAAAGCTCTGGCAATCGCCGTTTACCCTGCGGCAAAAGCTGCTGGTGGGCATTGAGGCGGAGGCGGAAGCGGCGCGCCAAGGTAAGCCGGCGCGGATTCTGGCAAAGATGAATGCCCTGACGGAAGCCCAGGTGATCGCTGCGCTTTGCCGCGCCTCCCAGGCGGGGGTGGAGATCGATCTGCTGGTCCGCGGCATCTGCGCGCTGCGCCCCGGGGTGCCGGGCTGGTCCGAGCGGATTCGCGTGCGCTCGATCGTGGGGCGCTACCTGGAACACGCCCGGGTGTGGTGGTTTGGCAGTCAAGACAAGCTGTTCTGCGCCAGCGCCGACTGGATGGAGCGCAATCTGCACCGCCGCGTAGAAGTGGCCTTTCCGATTGACGATCCGGAGATGGCGCGGCGGGTGCGGCTGGAGTGCCTGGAGGCGCCACTGCACGACACGGCCGGCAGTTGGCTGCTGGGGGCGGACGGCCAGTGGACTTCCCTGCGGCAAAGCAGCCAAGGCGAGCTCTTTTCCGTCCAAAGCGCATTGATGAGTGGCGGGTTATATTCATCTGATTCCGGACACTTATCGCCCGCCTAGACCTGGCGCGACTGCTCCTATGGCACCGCGCGCACCGCCAAGGTCAAGCCCAGAATCGCCAACTCCTCGCGCTCGCGCTCCAGATCGGCGATCAGCAGCGGGTGATCGTCGAGCCAGCGCTGCGGGCAGCCCAGGGTCAGGGTCTGGCGGTCCAGCTCCAGGGTCAGCGCGGGCAGCGGCCGAGACGAGCGCGATCGGTTCAGCAGCACCGCCAGGCGCAGCAAGATCGCCAAGCGCAGGGTCGTCTCTGATCGCAGGGGCGGCAGATCGCGAAAAAGCGCAGCCAGCTTGCGGCGGTGGACGCGGATCAGCTCGGCGATGGCAGACTGCTCGCCCTGGGAAAAACCCGGCATGTCGCAGTTGGCCACCAAGTAGGCGCCGTGCTTGTGGTAGCCGCTCCAGGCGACGGCTAGGCCGACCTCATGCAACCGCGCAGCCCAGCTGAGCAATTGCCGCGGCTGATCGCCCTGCAGCCCCCAGCTCTGGGCGACCTGTCGCAACAGCCCGCTGGCAGTGCGCTCGACCCGCCCGGCCTGCTCCACGTCGGCGTGCCAGCGCGCGGCGATCGCCCCAATCGTGCGATCGCGCAGGTCTTCATGGCGCATGCGCCCCAGCAAGTCGTAGAGCAAGCCCTCGCGCAGCGCCCCGCCAGAGACCTCCATGCGCTGGATCTGCAGGGTCTCAAACAGCGCCGTCAGGATCGCCACGCCCGCGGCGAACACAGCGGTGCGGTCGGGCCTCAGCCCCGCGAGGTTCAGCTTGGTCACCCGCCCGGCCTGAATCAGCGTTTTCTTGAGCTTGTCGAGCCCGCCCAGGGTGATCGCCTTGCCCCAGCCGTTGTCGCGCAGCACCTGCGCCACCGCCTCGATCGTGCCAGACGAACCGACGGCCGAGTCCCAGCCAATCCGCCGGTAACGCCGCTCCATCGGCTGCAGCTCCAGCTTGGCGGCAGTCTCCGCGGCGCGAAACGCCTCCTTCTTGAGCTCGCCATCGGCAAAAAACTGTTGGGTGTAGCTGACGCAGCCCATGTCCAGGCTGTCGGCCAGCACGGGCTCGTAGCGCTCGCCGATGATGCACTCGGTCGATCCGCCGCCGATGTCGATCACCAGCCGCGGCCCCGGCTCGTCTGAAACGGAGTGGGCCACGCCCAGATAGACCAGCCGCGCCTCTTCGCGCCCAGAGACGATCTCAATCGGGTGGCCCAGCTGCCGGCGAGCCCGCTCCAGAAAATCCCCAGCGTTCTTGGCCTTGCGCAGCGTGCTGGTGCCCACGGCCCTGACCGCCCCGGGCGGCAAGTCGCGCAGCCGTTGGCCAAACAGGTCCAGCGCCGTCAGCGCCCTGGCCTGGGCCTCCTCTGCCAAGCGCAGATCCGCGCCAAGCCCGGCGGCCAGCCGGACACTTTCTCGCAACCGATCAACCACTTGCAGTTCGCCGTGCACCACCCGGGCGATCACGAGGTGAAAGCTGTTGGACCCCAAGTCGACAGCGCCCAGGGTATCAAAGGCAATCTCAGCCATGCACAAACCTCTTGGCTCAGTCTACACTGCCCAGGGCGCGGCCACACGCCCCAACGGATGGATATGGCGACTTGGGTCATCGGCGATATTCAAGGCTGTCTTCAGCCGCTGCAGCGCCTGCTAGAGGCCATTACCTTTGATCCGCAACAGGATCAGCTGTGGCTGGCGGGCGATATCGTCAACCGCGGCCCCGATTCGCTGGGGGTGCTGCGCTGGGCGGTGGATCTGGAAAAGCGCTTTCCCGGTCGGCTGATCGGCGTGCTGGGCAACCACGATCTGCACCTGCTCTGCCGCGCGGAAGGGCTGGCGGGGGCAAAGCGCCGCGACACTCTGGACGCCGTGCTGAGCGCCCCAGATCGCGACGAGTTGATCGCCTGGCTGCGCCGCCAGCCGCTGGTGCACCAGCAAACCATCGCAGGGCTGGGCCAAGTGACGCTGCTGCACGCCGGGGTGCTGCCGCACTGGTCTCTCGCGTGGGTGGCCCAGCAAGCCCGCTATACGGAAGCGCTTTTGCGTTCGCCGCGCCGTCGCGAGCTGCTGAAGGTGCTGGTGGATCCCAGCCAAGCCGTGCCGATGGCGGTGAGGGTGGCGGCCGAATTCACCGGGATGGTCACGCGGTTGCGCTGCGTCGATGCCCAGGGCCGGGCGCTTGCCGATTTCTCTGGGCCGCTAGAACAACTGCCCGCGGGCGCACAAGCGTGGTTTGAGGTGCCGGCGCGGGTGAGCCGCGGCCAGTGGATCGTCTTTGGCCACTGGGCGGCGCTGGGGATGCGCCAGGGCGCCGATTGGATCGCCACCGACGCTGGCTGCGTGTGGGGCCAAGCCCTGGCCGCGGTGCGCCTGGAAGACCGCTTTGTGGTGCAGGTGCCCGCGTAAAGCCTGGGATGATTCAGGCTTCTGCCTTTCGGCTCGGCCTATTCGTTTCGACTCCGCCTATTCAGTGCGGCCCAGACGCCTGAGCACTTTGGGCTCATAGACGCCCACCAGCTTGGCCAAGGGCTGCCCCGTGCGCAGTTGCAGAATCAGCAAACCGGCTTTCTTAAGGCTCGTGATGGGGTTAGGTAGGCCCAGCAGCGCCGCGCTCAGCAGATCGACATCCGGCGAGTGGCCGATGACCAGCACGCCGTCGTCGGGCAGGCGCCGCAGACCTTCGATCAGCTCGGCAAAGTCGGCACCGGGCGCCAAGCCGGTGTGGGTCTCCAGAGAAAACCTAGGCACCCCAAGCACTTCCGAGGCCAACTGCGCCGTCTGAGTGCAGCGCAGCAGCGGGCTCGCGACCACGCGATCGACGACCGCGCCAAAGGAAATGAGCCCTTGCAGCGCCGCGCGGGTGCGCTCTACGCCCTCAGCGGTCAACGGGCGATCGCCGTCTTCAGCCGGGGCTCCGGGGTCATCGCTGCCAATGGCGATGCCGTGACGCATGATGTAAAGGCGCATGGGGGACTCGTGCCCACACCGCGGGCGGGCGGAGAATGGCAAAAGATTCGCCCGGGATCAATGGCTGGCGGGTCAAAC
Organism: Myxococcota bacterium; assembly: GCA_964201005.1. Classification (GTDB taxonomy): domain Bacteria; phylum Myxococcota_A; class UBA9042; order UBA9042; family UBA9042; genus SXRM01. The sequence continues at coordinate 20,939 of CAXNCS010000004.1, read as the reverse complement.
CGCGGCCGCCTTCGTTTCGCCGGTCCTTGGGCCGCCTCCCCCCAAGCAGAGCCGCGCCTCAAATGCTCCATGAATCTTGCGTTTGTTGCGGCCACGCCTAGACTGAGAGGGCATGGGCTTTGACCTCCCGCCGCTAGCTGCACCGCAACCCCTGGCGCCAAGCGCCGATGGGCCCGTCGGTGTTGAGGCTGATCCGCTGGAGATCCCTGTCGCGGAGGCCTTTTCCGCGGAGCCCTTGGTTCCATCCGTACTGCCAGAGACTTGGGGGCTCGCGCCACCGCGCCTAGATTGGCGCATCGGTCCGGTTCCGGCGGTGCGCCGCGCCCTAGGCGAGCTGGCCGAGCGGGCGGCCGCCATTGCCGCCGCAGCCCCAGCAGAGCCCCACAAGGCCGTCCACGCCCAGCGCCGCACCCTGCGCCGCGGCCGGGCGCTGCTGCGCCTCGTGGGCCCCTGCATGGCCGCCGCACAGGCCAAGGACTGGCTGGACCGCTTGGGCGAGGCCTCGCGGCAGCTGGGGGTGTTTCGCGACGCCGAGGTGCTCCCCGCGGCGCTCCGCCTGCTAGAGAGCGCGGATCCCTCCGCCGTGGCGCAGTTGCGCGACCAGCTGAGCGCGGACCGCGATGTCGCCCGCACCGACCCCAACGCCCTGCTTGAAATCCGCAACACGGCAGAGGTGCTGCTCGCCGTGGCCGTAGAAGCGCAGAGCGCCGAGCTAGAGCTGAGCCCGCCCAAGCTCGCCCGCAGCCTTCAGGCGTCGATGCGCCGCGCCCGCGCCCTGGCCCGCCAGGCCAACAAGCACCCCCGCCCCGAGTCTGTGCACGAATTGCGCAAGCGTGCTAAGGATTTGCGCCATCAGCTGGAGTGGTTGGGGGTGCGGCGCGGCGATGAAACCCTGGACGGGCTGGTCGACTGGCTGGGCGACCTGGGCGAAGTCGCCGATCTGCTGGCCCTGCAGGCCTGGCTCAAGGCGCGCCGCTCGCGCACGCCCCAGCGAGGCGAGATTCTGCTGGCCCTGCGCGTCAGCAAGGCCAAGCGAGCCCGGCGCTGCCTGCGCGACGCCAAGGTCGCCCTGCCCGGCAAATCCAAGCGGCGCGCGCGGGCCATCGTGGTCGCCGCCCTGGCGCGGGAATTGCCGTCGTAGGCCAAATCCCCTGGCTGAGGCGCCACGGCCTGTGTGGCGAAATCGGCTGCAAGCAATGGGGATTTCGAAGAATATGCGCTAGCTCAGCATCTGCAACGGCAAGCCCAGCTTGGAGATCTGCTCGCGGTCCCACGGCTCCAGGTCGTCGAGCCCAGCGATGTAGCGGCGCTGCTTATTCTGGATCGGGTTGCGCACGCTCAGGATCTCCGGGCCGGAAGCCAGAATCACCTTGCGGTACTGGGGCAGCTTGGACGACCCCAGCGTCGATGCGTAGTGCTTAAAGATGTTCTGCACTTGGCCCAATTCTCCGCAGAGCCGCAAGAAGTGCTCTACCGTCTCGCTCTTGCTCAGCTGCTTGGGCTGGTGGCACAGGGTGTAGCCGTCGTAATCGCGGCTGCAGCTCCCCGGCAACAGGCGGTTTTCTGCCTTGTACTGCGCGTAGATCGGCGTCTCTGGGTACGGACAGACAATGCCAAAAAACGTAATGGAGAAGTAGCGCAGATCGGCCAGCACTTCTGGCAGCTTGCGCAAGTACTGTTCGGTGTCGCCGTCCGAGCCAACGAGCAGGCCAAATGACAACAAGATCCCGTTGTTGAACGCGCGGCGGATCACCTCATCGACCTCGGCGATCTTGTTTTGCCCCTTCTTGAAGCTGGTGATCGACTCGGGGTTGAGCGACTCGAGGCCCGTGTAGATGTAGCGACAGCCCGCCTGGGCCATCAGCCGCACCAACTCTTCATCGCGCAGGATGTTGAACGTGAGCGCGCAGCCCCAAATGCGCTTCTTGGGGATCAGCGCCGTACAGAGCTCGCGGAGGTACTTGGGGCTGCCGCCCAGGTTATTGTCCAGGAAAATAAAGGTGTTATCAAAGACGCCAAACCAGTTCTTGTTCCAGGTCATGCGCGTCTCGATCTCGTCGACCACCTGCTGCACCGGCCGGTAGCGGTACTTCTCCCACCCGGTTAACACGCAAAAATTACAGGTGAATGGACAGCCGCGACTGGCCTCAATCCCCGGCAGGCGGATGGGATTGTTCTTGTAGTCGATGAGATCCCAGCGAAACGGCCTGATGTCCGCCGCGCCGCCGCCCTGCAAGTTGTAGCGCTTCTGCAGCCGGCCGCGGGCAAAATCCTCCACTGCGGCGGGGACATTGGGCTCCGGCTCGCCGGTGATCACCGCGTCAAAGTACTTCTCTGCGTCATCGGCAAACTGGATGGCGTGGCGCCCCCCTGCAATCGTCTTGACGCCGCGCTGGCGCAGCAGGGTCGACAGCACCTTGGTGTGCTCGTAGTAGGCGTGCATGTAGCTGAAGAACACGAGATCCCAGGGCCGATCTAGCGGGATGTCGACTTCCTTCTCGTTATACAGCTCGATCTCGGCGTCTGCGGGGCACAGGCCGGCGATCAGCTCCGGAACCGAGCTCTGCATCACAGAGGGCTCTTTGACGCGCAGCCGGGTCGGGTGGGTATAGGTAGAGATGACAGCGATGCGCAAAACGGCCTCCGCGGGGGGACTGCGGCAAGGGGACTGCCCGCAGTGTCGCCAGGGCAGAGCAATCGCGCAAGCCTTTGCCGATCGGCACGCGAGTCGCGCGGTCCGCCCGCCAGCGCGACCGCGACACCCTCATTCATTTATTCAATATGATTGGCTTATTTAAAGCAGCTGCCAAACCCGCGGCTACTTATGGCAGGGGGTGCACGCCGGCGCGGTGGCCTTCTCTAGCTGGCTCGACCAGCCCGGCGGGTGCGGACTGCCGCCAGCGCCACCGGACTTGTGACAATCTACGCAATTCGACGACGCGCCCTGGTCGTGGCAAGAAGCACAAGCCAGCGCATCGCGGCGGGCCATCTTGCCGTGCGAGGTCGCCGCGCCGCGGTCCATCCAGTTTTGCGGGTGCGGTCCGAGGTTGAGCGCCTGGCCCTTGGCATCGCCGGTCTGGGCAATGCCCATGCGCGTGTGGCAAGAAGTGCAGGTCGACTGGGCGTGGCAAGTGGTGCAGCTGTTGCCGTCGAGCTTGGCCTCTATGGCGTGGCGGGTCAGGAAATCGCCGCGGTGGTGCTGAGCGCTGCCGACCTTGTCCATCCGCAAAAGCGCTGGGACCATCGGGGCATTGCGGCTGTGGCAGTCAGAGCAGGTGCTCTCCTGGTGGCAGTGGCCGCACACGGTCGCCCCGCCCTTGGCCGCCGTCCCGTGGCGCTGCATCCAGCTGGTGCCGTGGTCAAACACCGTCAGCGGCCGGTCCGGGCGATCGACCAAGCGCTCATGGCATGCCTGGCAGTCCTCTTTGCGGAATGCGTCCTTATGGCAAGACGAGCACGCCTCAAACATCGCCGGCCGCCGGTCCTCAGACACCTTGGTCGCCGCCTTGATCGAGGCGTGGCAGCGGTCGCAGGTGTCCTTGTCTCCGGCCTTGGTGGCGCGCTCCACGTGGGCCTTGTGGTCAAAGCGCAAGCCGTCCATGCGCGTATCCAGAAAGCTGGTGGGCGCCTGCGGGTTGCTGTGGCACATTTTGCAGGTATCGGGCTTCTTTTCGTGGCATTCCATGCAGGCGGACTCGCTGGGCAAGAACCGCGCCGCGCTCAGCGAAGTCGATTGACCGACCGCGCCGTGGCAATCGCCGCAGGCCACGCCTTCATCGACCACGTGCTTCTTGTGCGAAAAGATGATGCCGTCGCGCAGTGCGGGGGCCTGAACGCCGCCGCCCCAGGAGCCGAACAGATAGGCGCAAGCCGGCATGGCCGTGGCGACGACCAGCACGATCGCGAGTTGGGTTGCAGTGCGCAAGCGGATCATCGCTCACCTCCCTTGCGCAGATCGGCGCGCCACCCTTTGAGCGAAATCTGGTTGGCGGCAAGGCGCTTCTGGGTGGACTTGGGGGCGGGCTTGGCCGGGGCTTCTTCCTCGTCCTCTTCTTCGTCGTCGCCGGCCTTCTTGCCCGGTTCTGCCTTCTTTTCGTCGGCCTTCTTGGCGGGTTCTGCCTTCTTTGCGGCCTCCCCGTTCTTTTGCGAGACCGCAGGCTTAGCGGCAGGAGCGGGCTTGGCCGGCGCTTCCTCCTCGTCCTCGTCGTCCTCGTCTTTGTCTTTGGCCTTGTCGCCGCTGCCCTTCGCGTCGTCTTTGTCGGCGTCTTTGTCCTCGTCCTTGTCCTCGTCTTTGTCGGCGTCTTCGTCCTTGTCGTCGTCCTTGTCGCCGTCCTTCTCGTCTTCAGCCTCTTCTTCTTCTTCTTCTTCTGCGGCGGCCTTGGGCAGGGTCAGCGGCACCTTGGCAATGGGCCGCGCCAGCATGCCTTCATCCAGCTGCAGCGAGACCATGGCCAGCGCCTGATTGGTGAAGTACGGGTTCTGAAAGGCCTGGGCGTCTAGCCCAATCTGCACGCCGGGCTTGGCCATCCAGCGAACCGAGGCAAGGCCGCGCAGCGACACGGTCTCACCGCGAATCTCTTTGTGAAACAGATAGGTATCCAGCTCGCACGACAACTGCACCTGGGCACTGGCCTTGGCGCTGGCCCACAGCCGCCCCTGATCGTAGCCGTTCTGGCGGTTGTTCAGCCGGGCGTATTGCAGGCCCGCCTTGTAGCGGCCGCTCGGGTCGATGCGCAGACGCGCCTCCAGATAACCGCGATATCCATCGGGAATTTCGTCCGCCACCAGATAGCGGTCGTAGCCGCCTGAGAGGGTCAGCGCGCCAGGGGTGTCCAGGTCAAAGCCAGCGCCGGCGATGCCGTCATTGCGATCGACAAACGCGTTAAAGATCGAGGTCTTGGGCAACCAAGCCAGCGGATCGCGCAGCTCACCCAGGGCAAACACGGACAGGTATTTGCTGAGGCGATAGTTGGCGTCCAGCCGCGCTTCTTGCAGCCGCCCGCCCAGCAGGTCGTGGGCATAGCTGCCGGTCAGGAGCAGGGGCTCGTACAGCCGCAGGGCCGCGTCTACGCCAATGGTGCGCCGCGCCGCCGCAGATCCGCCGCCGGCCACCGGCGTGTCCAGGCTCTGCAAAGCCACGCCCACATGGCCGATTTCCCAAGGGGTCCACGCCAATCGCCCGCCAAACACGGGGGCCTCAAAGGCCTTGGTGGTCGTCTCGTACACGCCCGTACCCGCGTAGGCGTCCAGGCGCAGGTTCGCGGGCAGGTGGGCCGCCGCCGCCACGCCATCCAGGAACACGTAGCGCGGCGCGCCGGCAAACACCGACAACCGCCCCGCCTGCACGCGCACCTTCTTGTTCAGCCCTTCCCAGCCGATGTGGCCGTGCACCAGGTCCGCGCCGCGCCCCGCCGGGCCATCCGCCCATTGCTGCTGCAAGAAGCCATAAGCGGAGGCAAACACGCCACTATTGCCAAGATTGCGCCCATCGAGGGTGAGCATCTGCCAGGTCGGCAGGTACAGGTCCGTGGCCGCCGTCAGACCCGGGCGCAGCTGCCCGGTGACGAGACCCATGGCCCGCAGGGAAGCGCGTACTTCGCCGCCCCCCAACACGCTCTCCGCGGCGGTCGCCGATCCGCTGGGCACGAGCGTCGCCGCCACGGCCAGCGCCGACACCAACCAACCCGTGGTACAAGAGAGAGATTTCACAGCTCGGGCGGGCATCATGGCACGCTCCCGTTGATATGGAACCCGCCGAGGATGTCGAGGGTACCGTCTGATTTGAGGGTTTTACTGTGGCAGCTGGTGCAGTTGGTCGCGGTGGGGTGCCCGGTGCTGCTGGCGGGCGGGAAGGCATGGCAGGCGTTGCAGGCCAGCTGGGTCTGCGTCCACTTGGGTGTCATAGCCACGCCGGTTTCAAGGGCGCCGCTGTGGCAGTAAGTCTGCGAACAGCTTTGGGTCTGCGGGTCATAGACCGGTTTCTTGCCGCCCTTGGCAGAGAATGAGCCGGGGAAGGTGATGCCAAACTCGCCAGAGAAATGCCCAGGCGAATCGATGTTTTCTGGCCCCTCATGGCAAGCGAGGCACGCAAGACCGCCGTCGCTGTACAGCTTGCCCTTCACGTGGGCCGCATGGGCGCCGACTTTGGCCGAGGTCGGGCTGGTATTGCCCTGCAGGTCCGGCCCTGGGGCGCCGCCGCTCTGCTCGGTGCCGTGGCAAGACCAGCAGTTGTTGGGGTACTGCAGGTCGACCTTGCCGCTCATGTGGCTGCCGCCCACCACCAAGAAGCCGGCGGCATCCACGGTGCTGCCGTGGCATTTGCTGCACGCCGTCATGCTGGTGTGCTTGGCGCCCTTGGAGGTCAGCAGGGGCGGATTGCCGTGGCAGCCACCGCAGTCGACCCCGTCGGCCAGCACCACCTGCAGCGATCCGTCCATGTGCTTGCCGCCGACAACCGGCTTCTGGTTGGTGTCGACCGAGCCCGCGTGGCACTGGCTGCACTTGTCCGACTTGGGGTGGGTCGCTGTGGCCGGGGGCGCGCCGTGGCAGCCGCCGCACTTGGCTGAGGGACCGAGCACCACCTGAATGTTGCCGTCCATGTGCTTGCCCCCGGCGATCGGCTTCTTGAAGTCGTCGATCGACGCCGCGTGACAGCCACCGCAGTTGGCCGCGTCCTTGGGGTGCGTGGGGGTCTGCGGCGGATTACCGTGGCAGCTCCCGCAGTTGACCGTATCAGAGAAGACGATCTCGACCTTGCCGTCCATGTGGGCGCCGCCGGCGATGGGCTTGTTGTTGGCGTCCACAGAGGTCACGTGGCACTGCTTGCAGTCGGTCGCCACAGGGTGCTTGGGCGCGGGCGGGGGGTTGCCGTGGCAGCCAGCGCAGTCCGCCGTCGCCGCTAGCGCCACCTGGATTTTGCCGTCCATGTGCTTGCCGCCGGCCACAGGCAGCCGGTCGACGCCAATCGATTCCGCGTGGCAATCACTGCACTTGGTCGAGGTCGGGTGCTTGGCTCCGCTGGCCATCAGCGCGGGCGGGTTGCCGTGGCAGCTGCCGCAGTCGACATCGGCGCTGAACAGCATGTTGACCTTGCCGTTCATGTGCGTGCCGCCGGCGATGGGCTGCAGATCCTTGCCGACCGAGTCCGCATGGCACTGTCCGCACTGCTTGTTGGCCGGGTGCTTGGCGCCGCTGGCGGTCAGGCCCGGAGGATTGCCGTGGCAGCTCGCACAGTTGACGTTCTTGTCCAGGACGATCTCGACCTTGCCGTCCATGTGCATGCCGCTGTTGAGCACCTTGCCCGCGGCGTCGACCGTGACGGCGTGGCACTGCGAGCACTTGTTGTTCGCCGGGTGCTTGGGCGCAGGCGGCGGGTCGCCGTGGCAGCCGCTGCAGCTCGCCCCTTCAGCCAGGACGACCTGAACCTTGCCGTCGCGGTGGGCGCCGCCGGCGATCGGCAGCTTGTCGGCGCCAATTGAGCTCGCGTGGCACTGATTGCACGCCGCGCCGGCGGGGTGCTTGGGGCCGGGCGGCGGGTTGCCGTGGCAGGCGCCGCAGTCGGCACTGCTCGCGAGCACGACGTCGACCTTGCCGTCGATATGCTTGGATGTAAAAGTGATTTTTTGCCCGATCGCCACCGTAGCGGCGTGGCATTGGCCGCAATCGTCGCCTTTGGGGTGCGGGGCGGCGGGCGGCGCGCCGTGGCAAGCACCGCAAGCGGCAAAGCTACCGTCGACTTGGGTCCACTTGGGGGCGACCAGCGGCGCGGCGTTGGCCTGGGCGTTGCTCTTGAGCGTGCCGCCGTGGCAATAGCTGGATGCGCACGTTCCCTTGACTGCATCATAAGTTGGGGTGGCTCCACCGGCCAGGGCCAGGGCGCCAAAGGTCACGGTAGCCTTGTCGGCGCCGTCCATGTGCCCAGGGACAAACACCGCGGCGGGCACGACGTGGCAAGCGTCGCAGGTGATCTGGCTGCTCAATTTGGCGTGCATGTGCGCAGTGTGAGCGCCCACACCCGGGTCGGTCGTGGCGACGCGGTCGGCTTGATCGCCTTTGCGCTCCAGAGCTCGCGGCGGAGCGGCGTCGCCCGGCGTGCCGTGGCAGGACCAGCAGGCCCTATCGCCAGCCGTGGTCGCATCGGCACCGCTCGTTGCAGGGGCGGCCCCAACCGCAACGCGCGCGGTATCACAACCGGCCAGCGCCAGCGCCGCAGTGAGGAGCGCGGCCGCCTGCAGCGCCGTCGCCCCCCAGGACCGCCAATGTCTTGCCATCGCTCGATTTTTTGCCGTAGTGGCCATGTGCGCCTCACCCGCAGCCCCTGCTCGTCCGCCGGCTCCGGCGTGCGCCGCAGCGGTTGGTCGGATCGGAGAGCTGACCTAAAGACGATGGTAGACGACCGCGCCCGGTGAATTGTCACGCCATTGCGAGAACCGCGGGCCCGCAAAATCGCCGCCTCAGCGGACCTGCTTGCCGGAACGGCGCCGGCGATCGCTGCCCTTCGCCGCTCCCTTTCCGGCCCGCGTGACAATCTTGTGTCCAACCCTGAAGCGCGCGTGACACTTAGGCGGGGCAAGGTTGCTTCAATTGGCGGCGCGCCCCGATCCGAGGCGCAGGAGAGCCTTCTTCATGAACCCCGCTCCCTCCGGCGGTTCGCCGCTGCCGACCGCGCCTGCAGCCCCCGCAGATCGCATGGTCGCCTGGCACCGCCTCAGCTACACCCGCCAAGGGCTGGGTCTCGCCGGCTTTCTAGCTGCCGTGACCGCCCTGCAGCACGTGTTCACCCTTTCTGAGTCGCCAACTGTGCGCTGGAGCGCGGTCGCCGCGGCGGCGGTTGCGCTGACCGTCCTGCTCGTCAAGCGCGGTCGCCAGGCCTATTTCTACCTCAGCACCGTTCAAGCCGGCGTGTTGACCATGGGCGCGCTGCTGGTGTGCACGGTGATCGGCACGGTGGTGCTGCAAGACCTGCCGCCTCAGGACTTTGCCCGCCGCTACGGTGCCGCAGCCAAACCCCTGCAGCTGCTTGGCCTAACGGACATTTTTCACGCCTGGTTCTTCCGCTCGCTCGCCGGACTCATCGCCCTGGCCTCTGCCGTGAGCATCGTGCGCCGCCGCCACAGTCTGCTCAAGTGGCGCAACCTGGGCATCCTGGCCGCCCACGTCTCCGTCCTGGTGATCCTGGGCGGCGCGCTGGCTGGGGCCATCTACGGCGCCAAGGGCATGATTCACCTGCAAGTTGGCGAGTCCGCGAACCAGTTTGACATCAAACCCAAGGTCGGCCAGAGCCACCAGAGCGGCGGAGCCTACCAGATGGGCTTCGCCGTGCGGCTAGACAAGTTTGAGCTCGACCGCCACGCCCAAGAGTTCAACTTCTACACCTATGCCAAGGATGACAAAGGCGAATTCAAGATGATCGCCTCCGACCGGCCGCGCAAAGGGGCGATCGTCGGTCAGCCGGCGCCCGGTTCTGCGGTGCAGGTCAGCGTGGTGCGGGTGTTGAGCAACGCGGTGCGGACCCTGCAGGGCGCGCGCCACCTGATCAAGCTGCCCGGCGGCCAACAGCTGCAGGTGGAGCTGGGCAAGACCTACGATCTGGCGGACGGCGCCAAGATCAAGGTCGAAGCCTGGCTGCCCGACTTCAGCATGGACATGACCACCCGCACCGCCATCAGCAAGTCCGACGAGCCGAACAATCCGGCGCTGGCCGTGCGCATCGGCACCCGCGAGACTGAAGTCGCCGAAGCCCGCCTGCAATACCTTTTTGGCCGCGATGACATGCGCGAGATGATGGGCCAGGGCGGCCACGGCAACGGCAAAGGCAGCACTTTCGCCTACTTCTTTGATCAGGGCAGCGGCAACGCCGCGTGGATCGAGGGGCCAATCGGCGGATACAACCCGGCTGTCGAGGTCGAAGTGCGCTGGCCCGGCAGCCCGACCGAGCGGGTGATGCTCCGCGGCAAAGACAGCCCGCCGGTGCGTTTGGGCGCCGACCGCCTGTTGTCTTTTCACGAAAAACCAAACGATATTAAGAACTACAACAGCACCCTGACCATCGTCGAGGCCGGCAAGCAGGTGGTGACCCAGCGCATTCAGGTCAACAAGCCCCTGCGCTATCGCGGCGTCGACTTCTACCAGTCCAATTACGATCCCGACAATCCGAACTACAGCGGTTTGCAGGTCGTGGTCGATCCCGGCCTGCCGGTGGTGGAATTTGGCCTGTGGCTGCTGTTCTTGGGCACGCTGCACGCGGTGGCCCTGCGCGATCGCCGCCTGCCCAAGCTGCGCACCCGCGAAGTGGTGGTGGCGGCGACCGCCCGCCAAGGAGAATTGCTATGACCGACTTCACAGAGAACCTGCTGCGGCAGAACGCCTGGTTCCTCACCGCCATGCTGGCCTTTGTCGCCGCGGGGCTGCTGTACTCCCTGGCGGCCGTGCGAAAACAGGGAGAGAAATTCCACACCTTGGGCTCTGTCGCCTTTGGCGTCGCCACCGTGGCCCTGCTGGGCTTTATGACCACGCGGTGGATCGAGGCCGGCCGCCCGCCCTTCAAGTCGCTGTATGAATCGCTAGTGCTCTTCGCCGCTTGCATGGCGATCCTGTACGTCGCAGTGGAGCGCTTCTACAAGATCGCCTGGCTCGGCGCCGGCACCGGCTGGTTTGGCTTTGGCCTGCTGATCTATGCGATCGCCAAGGCCGATGCGGAAATCATCAACCTTCCCGCAGCATTGCAGAGCATCTGGTTTGTGCCCCATGTGGTCGTGTACTTCTTTGGCTACGCCGCGGTGTTCCTGGCCTTTGCCTCTGCACTCATGCACTTGTGGCGCCCGCAGGCCCAGTTTGACGTGCGCACGGCCGAGGGCGGCATCCAGCAAATGACTTACGCGGGCTTTATGCACCGCACGATTCTGCTGGGCTTTGTGCTGCTGACGGCCGGCCTAGTGATCGGCGCCGTGTGGGCCAAGGCAGCTTGGGGCGACTACTGGGTTTGGGATCCCAAGGAAAACTGGGCGCTTGTCAGCTGGTTGGTGTTCGCCATCTACCTGCACCTGCGCCTGGGCAAGGGCTTTGGCGAGCGCACCGCGGCCTGGATGACCATTGGCGGCTTTGCGACGATTGCCTTTACTTACCTGGGCATGCACCTATTGCCGACCGCCGAGCAGAGCGCCCACGTCTACCAATAGCGCAGCGCAACCTCGGTGGATTCAAGTCGAAATGTGAAGGTGTTGCCCGCCTGACTCCGCTGTGACGAAAGTGCGACGAATTGCCCGCAGCCCGCCTTGAATCATTGGCCCATCCAGTGCGTAATTCGCACAACCGCGGCGCAGGGTCCCAAGCCCCGCAGCGGTCCCCAGAGAAGCCAAAGGAAAGGTAAGCCCGTGTGCCGGGCCAACCACCCCGCCGGCCCTCTGAAGCCCCAATCGCCAAGATGAGCGCCAGCCCGAGAGGGCCAGATGGCGAAAACGACAGAGACAGGGGCAGGGAACACCACAGTGTGCGGCGAGCCAGACGCAGCAGGTGCGCTCAAGTCGAGCGATACGCAAGCGGCGCCGGGCCTTCGCAGGAGGGTTGGTACCGTGTTGAACAAACGTATTGCGTGGGTGGTGGCAGCGGCTTTTACGATGGTTTCTGCGGTCGGCGTTGCTTACGCGGTCGACGTGCCCAAGGACAAGGCCGAGATCAAGATCGACCTGATCAAGGGCAAGAAGGGCGCGGTCAAGTTCTCGCACGCCAAGCACGCCACTGAGTACAAGGACGAGAAGGGCGAGGCCATCGCCTGCAAGACCTGCCACCACACCGACAAGGCCCCCAAGAGCGCCAAGGAAGTGAAGGGCTGCAGCGATTGCCACGTGGCCGACGGCGAAGCGCAGAAGGAGCACAACGGCAAGAAGGCGCCGTTCCTCGCCGCCAAGAAGGATGACGACTTCGACAAGAAGACCGTGATCTTCCACAAGACCTGCGAAGGCTGCCACAAGAAGGTCGCCAAGGCCGTCCCGGAGAAGGCTGAACTCGGCAAGTGCAAGACCTGCCACGCCAAGTAAGCGATTCGCTGCCGATAGGTGTTGAGATTGCGCGGGTTGTGGGCTTTGGCCTACAGCCCGCGCGGTCGTTTTTGCCGCGTGTCGCAGCTCACCTGCAGCGCAACTGACAAATCCGCGACAACAAAGGCGCTCAGGGCCTATGAACCTGGAGCGGGGTTGCTTATCCTTGCCTCCCCCGGCCCCGCCGCGGAACCCACATCCCGGGTGGCGCTCCTCGCCCCCCCCTCCGGAGGATCTATGTCCCTGAGCCGCCTAACTCTCGTCGCGATCGCCGTGGCCGGTCTGACCAGCGCCTGCAACAAGAACGCCGAACCCGCCGCCACGCCCGTGCCGACCCAGGCTGCCGCTGCCGAACCGGCCGCGCCGCCCAGCGCCGCCAGCGCCGTGCCAGTGCCTGCCGCTGCCTCGCCCACCGGCGAGCTGCCGCCCGGACACCCGCCCACCGGCGGCCAAGCCGCAGTCCACGGCGCTGAGGCTGGGGCCGACCCCCACGCCGCCCCGGCGCCGGCCGCCAAGGTGGAGATCGGCGAATTCGCCCCGGGCGACATGAAGATCGCCGACCTGCGCGCCCAGCGCCAGGCCAACGCCGGCAAGACCCTGTCGATCCGCGGCCGGGTGGTCAAGATCAACCGCGGCATCATGGGCAAGAACTGGATCCACCTGCGCGATGCGAGCGGCGAGCTGCCGCTGGTGGTCACGACCCAGGGCGACAGCCAAGTCGGCGCGCTGGTGGTGGCCAAGGGCAAAGTCGGCGTCGAGCGCGACATCGGCGCGGGTTACAACTACGACGTGCTGCTGGAAGACTCGGAGATCACGCCTGAAGGCGCTGCTCCCGCCGCTGCGCCCGCTCCGGCTGCCGCTCCGGCCCCTGCGGCTGCCCCGGCCCCGGCCGCCGCTCCGGCCCCTGCCAAGTAAGAAGCCGCCTCAGAAAGCAAGACGCCGCGCCCGGGACAGCCTCAAGCTCCCCGGGCGCGGCGTTTGGCGCTTTTGGCGGAAAAACCTAGGCCTTGACCACACCCGCAGCGACACAGCGCTCCAGGATGACATCGCCGCCGCGCTGGAGCAGGCGCTGGGCCAGCTCGGCACCCAGAGCGGCCAATTGCTCTGGTGAAGCGCTGGCTTCAATCTCCGCACTATCACGGAGAATGGCGCTGCCGTCGGGCTCGGCGATGCAGGCGAACACGCTCAGGCGGCCACTGCCGGCCACCGACTCATAGGCGTGGCACGCCAGCGGCACTTGGCAGCCGCCGCCCACCGCGCCCAAAAAACCGCGCTCCACAAGCGCCGCCGCTCGCGTAAGGGCGTGATCCAAGGCCTGAAGGTGATCCAAGGTGGCGAGATCGGCCGCGCGGCTCTCGATCGCCAAGATGCCCTGCCCCACGGCTGGAAGCATGGCCTCGACCGGCAGAGCGAACATGGTCGCAGGATCGAGCCAGCCCAGGCGCTTGAGCCCGGCGGCCGCTAGCACCACGGCGAACAGGCCGCCCTCGCCGTCGCGACCTTTGCGCAGGCGGGTGTCGACATTGCCGCGCAGAGGCACCACGTCCAGGTCGGGCCGCGCCGCCTTGAGAAACGCCATGCGCCGCAGACTCGACGTGCCGATGCGGGCACCTTGGGGCAGCGCGTCGAGGGGATTGGCGACCTGGGCACAAGCGGCGATCAAATCAGTACGCGGAATCAGCACATCGCGGGGATCCTCGCGGGGCGGCAGCGCAGCCAGCACCAGGCCCTCTGGCTGATCGGCCGGCAGGTCCTTGAGCGAATGCACGGCGTAGTCGATCGACGACTCGAGCAGCGCCTCTTCAATCTCTCGCACAAACAGGCCCTTGCCGCCCACCTGCGACAGCGGCGCGTCCAAAATGCGATCGCCCAGGGTGGAGATAATCGTGGTCGCCGTGCCCACGCCGCGGGCCGCGCGCAGCTGATCGGCAACCCAGGTCGACTGGGTCTTGGCAAGCAGCGAGCCGCGGGTGCCCATGCGCAGGGTCAGATCGGTAGCGGGGGCATTCATCAAGACTCCTCAAGAGTTGCGATAATGGTGGCGTGAATTCTAAGGGGGGCGGTCATGTCAGGGGGTGTGCTAGGCCTAGGCCTGCTTGCGCTCGGGCGGCTCGTCCGCAGCCGGTGCTTCGCTGCCGCGATCGCCGTCCAAGACCAGCAAATCCGCCAAATTGAACAGTTTACGCGCTGAGTCGGCCAGGCGGGCGCCGTCGTGCGGATCCTTCATCGCCACCGAAGGCTCGTGCAGCAGCTTGTTGATCAGCGCCTGGCCATAGCGCTCAAATTGCTGACGAAGGGCGTCGTCGTGGTGGCTCAGGCGCTCCGCTTCGCTGCTGACCAGGTCCATGCTGCGCTTGCGAAGGGCGGCGATGGTCGGGGTCACAGAGAGGTTCTGCGCCCACTTGAGGTGTTGTTGGACCTCAACGTCAACCAATTCAACGGCTTTAGCCACATCCTTGGAGCGCGACTCGACGGCTTTGCGCGTCACCGACTCCAGATCGTCGATGTCGTAGACAAACACGTTGTCGATCTTGGCCACCGCCGGGTCCACGTCGCGCGGCACGGCAATGTCAATCAGGAACAGCGGCCGGTACTTGCGCTTGGGCAGCAGCGGGGCGATCAGCTCTTTGGTGAACACCGGCTGGGTCGCGCCTGTCGACGAGATGACGATGTCCACCTGGGTCAACAGCTGCGGCAGATCAGAGAGCGCATGGGCTTCCCATCCGTGCAGATCAGCGAGTTTCTGGGCTTTTTCAAAGGACCTATTGGTCACCCACACCCGACCAGCGCCGGAGTTGGCCAGGTGCCGCGCCGCCAGGGTGCCCATCTTGCCCGCGCCGACGACCAGCACGCGGCAGTCCTCCAGCTTGGCAAAAATGTGCTTGGCCAGATCGACGGCCACGGTGCCCACGCTGACGCTGTTGCGGGCGATGCCGGTCTCTGTGCGGATGCGCTTGGCCGCCTTAAAAGCCCGATCAAACACGCGGTTGAGCATCGAGCCGACGGTGCCGGCGTCGCGAGCTTGGGTAAAGGCCTCTTTGACCTGGCCCAGAATCTGCGGTTCGCCCAGCACCAGCGAGTCCAAGCTGGAGGCCACGCGAATGAGGTGGCGCACGCAGTCCGCATCGCCGTGGTAGTACAGCACCGGCGCCACGGTGTCGTGACTCAAGCCCCGCAGCTCGCAGAGTTTTTTGGCTGCTTCCTGGCTAAACAGCGACGCAGAGGGGCTGTTGCCGACCATGTAGAGCTCGACGCGGTTGCACGTCGAAATCAGCACCGCCTCGCTGGCGCCGGGCAGGCTGGTGAGCGCTTGCAGGCTCGCGGCCAGAGATTCGGTAGGGAATGCCAGCCTTTCTCGCACGTGCACCGGGGCCGTGCGGTGGTTGAGGCCTATGCAGACCAGGGCCTCGCTCATGCCGCACCCCGCAGGGCGTAGAGCAGGACGGTGCCAAACGTCGGCAAGAACGCGACGATGGTGGCGACGGCGGCGCGGCGGCCTTGCCAACCAAGGGTCAAGCGGGCGTGCAGAAGCAGCGCGTAGATGATCCAAGCGAGCACGCTGAGCAGGTACTGCGGCTCTACGGCGCCGCCGCCAGCCATGGCCCGCGAGGCCGTCACCCCGCCAAACAGCAGGCCTACAGAGAAGAGCGGAAAGCCGACGAGCACGCCGCGGCCGGCCCAGCGCTCCAGGTCTTGCAGCGGCGGCAGGCGCGGCTTGGCGTCAAATTGGCGGTTGCGCAGCTGCTGCTCTTTGACCAGATAGGCCACCGCTAGGGCCGCAGCGGCAGCAAAAGACCAGAAGGCCAGCACCGACACGCTGATGTGAAACGGCTTGATCCAGCCCGATTGCGTCGCCACGTGCACCGGCGTGGGCCAGAGGTGGCGAAAGGCGACCGCGCCGACCATCACGGCGACAAAGCTGGACAGCACCGGGCCAGACAGGGGCATGGCGCGCATGCTGGAGCCGAACAAGTAGCCGCTCGACACCAGCCAGCTGGCGGCCAGCAGCACCACATCGGCCACAGAGAGACCGCCGCGCTGGGCGTCGAGCAGGGTCGCCATCAGCACAATGCCGTGGAGCACGGCGGCGGCAAGGAGCAGCCAGCGCGCGAGCTTGCGGGCCCGGTCATCGGTGGTGGCGACGGCGGAGAGGTAGACCGCGCTGGAGGCCGCGTAAACCGCCAGCAGGGCCGCAAGTGAACCGCTGGACGACACCGCGCCGCCAAACAAGCCGGACGCCACCGCAGGCGCGGGCATCGACACGCTAGAGAAAATCGAGAAGTTTGACATCCCTTTGGTACCGGCGCACCCACGGCACCGAGCGACACCCCAGCGGCACGTCTGGGCGACGGCCGTGGCGATGGGGTATAAGATAGCCGCGGAGAGCGCTTTTGGTCCAGTCCGGCGAATCTGCGGACGGGCCCGCGCGTTGCAGGCTGCGGCGCTCTCACATCCAGGAGGATCCCATGAAGCCAACACGCGTTTTTGCATTCATCGCCCTAGCTTGCTTGTTTGCCTTGGTGGCCTTCACCGGCTGCGAGTCGCGCCAAACGGGCAATGAGGGCAACCTGACCTTTGCCTATCCCAATGACGATGATGTGGCAGATTTCAACAAAGCCGTGGCGGTGGGCGCGCGTCTGGAGCTGCGGGTGAGCGAAGTGGGCCTGGCGGGCGCCAAGGTCGAGGTGGTCGAGGCGAGCAGTGACAACGCCGGGGCCCTG
This sequence comes from Myxococcota bacterium, assembly GCA_964201005.1. Classification (GTDB taxonomy): domain Bacteria; phylum Myxococcota_A; class UBA9042; order UBA9042; family UBA9042; genus SXRM01. The sequence goes on along the minus strand of CAXNCS010000004.1, from coordinate 4,183 downwards.
GCGGTAGTGGCCAAGCTCGGCGATCGCTTTGAGATCGAAGCCAAGGCCGAGGGCAACGCCAAGATCAGCGTGCGCGCGCGCAAAAGCGACGGCACGGAAGTGACGGACTCGGTCAACCTGCGGGCGCTCAAGGCGGAATCGCTGAGCCTTGCCCACTCCTGCGGCACGGGCGAGACGGGGATCTACCTGACCAACCGGGCGATCTTTTTGCCCTACGACCTGACGCGCAAAGACGGCCAAGCGACGATTGGCTACGGCTACCACCCGCTGACCATCAGCCCGGCGGCGGCGTTGACGCTGAATGTCAACAACAAAGCCCAGTGGGCCTACGCGTACCAGACCGCGGCCTTGCCGGGCGACGTGAGCCTGACCAGCCAGCTCGACCCGACCAAGGTGTGGAAGCTGCGCCTGGTCGACGAAGGGGCGATCGACGGCGCCAAGATCGAGTTTGGCACCCTGGGCACGAGCGCCAAAGTCGGCCAGAAGCACTACGCCATGGCCCGGCCGATGATCGGCGCGGAGCCACTTTGCCAGCCAGAGAGCACCTTTACGGTCACGAGCACCACCCCGGACATCTGCAGTGCCATCGGCGCCAGCCAGGCCACTGCGGCGACGCTCAAGCTCCTGGGCACCAGCAAGGGCGCGCAGGCAGAGGCGTGGACCTGGATCGAGGTGCTGGCGACCAAGGCGGGCACGTGCGAATTCAGCGTCACTTGGCCCAAGGGCGCGGGCGGCAAGGGCTATACCGCGGCGCTGAAGGTCGAGGTCAAATGAGCGAGGTAGAGCTAGCCCTGCCGCGCTACGACGGCAAACCCCAGATGGGCGAAGTGGAATCCTGGGCTCACGCCGCGGGGCTGTGGCCGCTCATCGGCACGGACGAGGTCGGCCGCGGGCCCCTGGCCGGACCGGTGGTGGCGGCGGCGGTGGTGCTGCCGGAAGACGCGGCGCTCCAGGGAAGCGGGCTTGAAGGGCTTGCTGACTCTAAGGAATTGACCGAAGCGCAGCGGGAGCGGCTGGTGCCGCTGATCGAGGGCCTGGCGCTGGCTTGGCACATTGAGCCGGCGTGGCAGCAGGAAATCGCGGAGAAAAACATCCTGCACGCGTCTTTGGCGGCGATGCAGCGGGCGTGTGCGGCGGTGGTGGCGCAGCTGCAAGAGCGCGGTCACCCGGCGGCGGCGCTGCTGGTGCTGGACGGCAACCAGACCCTGCGCGGCTGGACGCATGGGCGGCAACTGGCCGTGGTCAAAGGCGATCGCCGCTCGCGGGCGGTGGCGGCGGCGGCGGTGCTGGCCAAGGTGTGGCGCGATCACCACATGGTTCAGCTGGAGGCGCAGTACCCGGGCTACGGCCTGGCCAAGCACAAGGGCTACCCGACCCCGGATCACCTGGCGGCGCTGACGCGGCTGGGACCGAGCCCGGTGCACCGCCGCGAGTTTGCCCCGGTCAAGGCCCTGGGCCGCCAGGGGTCCCTGTGGCTGGATGGCTAAGACCGCACCAGCTCAGGACAAACTCCTGGCGCTGCGCACGGGCGAACGCGGCGAGACCCTGGCGTTGCGCTGGGCCATGGCGCAGGGCTGGCAGCTCTACGGCCAGCGCTTGAGGGTGGGGCGCTGCGAAGTCGATCTGGCCATGGTCCGCGAAAAGCCAGGCCAACCCAGGGAATTGTTGCTGATCGAGGTTAAGGCCAGCCGTCGCCAGAGCGGCGATCACGCCTTGCGCTGGGGCAAAGCCCAACAGGCGCGGCTGTGGGGTGCGGCGGAGGCCCTGATGAATCAAAGCAATAGCCAACAAGTCCAGGTAGCTCTGGTAGTGGTGACGCTGCAGGCCGACTGCGAACACGTGCGGTGGCTGATCGCTGAGCCGTTCTGACATCCGCTGCGCCGGGCCATCGATGGCGCGAATGTCACAGTCTCGTCGCCGCGCTTGCACGGGCTGGGCAATTGTGCCATGCGTGTGGGGCACTGGCATTTACGAGGAGGTGCGCGAATGTTCGCTGACCTAAGGCATGACCGCCGCAAACTGGCGGGCCGTCGCGGGGCGCTGCAGGGGCTGGCTGCCCTGGCTGGCGCGCTGCTGTTCGCTGGGTGCCCGCAGGTACCCGATGCGCCGAGCGATGATGTGGTCGCGCCAGTCGAGCTGGCCGGGGCCATTGCCGTGCGCAGCCCGGGGTTGGGCCAGGTGCACCTGCTGACCCAGAGCAAAGACGGCGTGGCGATTGCCCATGTGCCCTATGCCGGCAAGCCGACGACCACCGTGGTGGCGCCGGACCGCAGCCGGGTGCTGTGGCTCGACGTGGCCAAGCGCAACCTCGCCGCGTGCGACGGCAAAGTCATCCAAAGCTTTGCCCTGCCGAGCGAATTCTCTGGCGTGCGCTCCAGCGACGATGCCGCGGCGGCGGTGCTGTTCCACCCGGCCGGCAGTACCGCGGGGACCTCGATCGTCAACAGCGATGAGGTGGCGCTCGTCGACCTCAAAGCCGCGGCGGGCAAGGATAATCCGCGTGTCGCCACCGTGTCTGGCTTGACCCGAGCGCCGCTGACTGCGCGGGTGGCGCCGCCCATTACCGCGGGCGATGGCGTGCACCGCTTGGTGTGGATGGAGGCTCAAGGCCGCCTGGGCATTGCTGATTTTGGCCCCAGCAAGGTGCGCACCGCCGTGGTACCCCTGGCCGCCGACCCGCAGGCGCTGATGCAGCCGATTCGCACCATGGTGCAAGTCGCTCCGGGCGCTGCGGATTTGTACCTGCTGGTCGATGCGCTGAATGACGTGGTGCATGTGCGCATCGACGTGAGCGGCGCCGAGCTGCAGATCAGCTTGGACCAGATCGCCGCGGGGGCCGATCCCGGCGACCTGCACCTGTACACCGCCACGGAGGGCCTGCGGGTGCTGGTGGCCAACGTGCAGGCCAAGTCCCTGTCTGTGCTGGATCCGGCCACGGGCAGCGGTTTTGAGCTGCCGATCGGCGCGCCGGTGAGCCGCTTTGAGCCGGTGACCGCGGCGGACGGCAAGCAGCGGGTGCTGGCGTGGTGGCACCAGGGCGGGCTGGCCAAGCTGTGGATCATCGAACTGGACGATCTGGCCAAGAAAAAGGGCAAGGCGATTCGCCCTGTAGTCCTGGACTTGCCGCTGTACGGCGTGCAGCCCGTAGGCGGGCAGGTGGTATTGGAGCACAGCTCAAGCCAATACGGCGCGTCGCTGCTGGACGTAGTGACGGGCAAGGTCACGCAGTTCTCTGGCGCCGGCAAGGTGATCCAGGTGCGGACGCTTGGGGCGGTGGGCAGCGCCTCGGTCTGGCTGCTGGGTACGAGCGGGATCCAGACGCGGTTGTCGCGAATTGCTTTGAGTGATCAGCATGGTGCCAGCCTGAACCTGGATGTGGCGGGCGAGCGGCTGATGCCTTTGGGCGACGGCGTGGCGCTGATGGGCAAGGGCCTGGCGGGCTGGTGGGTGGCGTTCTTTGCCAAGGGCGAATTGGACGCGGGCAAAGCGAGTTGGCTGGAGGGCTTTGGCCTCGACGGCTGGGCGGGGAGGTAAGCATGACCCGGCATTTCTGCAAGATCGTTGCGATGTTTGGCCTGATGGCCTCTTTGGCAGCCACCCCTGGCTTGGCCGCGGAGTGGGGCCTGGATCTGGGCACCGCTGGGATTCGCACCGCCACGGAGGCCGGCACTCAACTGCTGGGCAGCGCCAACCACGGCGGCTCGGTGGTGCGGGTTCACAGGGAAATGGTCAAGGATATCATGGTGGGGGTCGAGTACTGGCACGCCGCCACCAACGGCACCTGGGTGCAAGGGCTCGACACGGATACCCGCACCGACGCGGGCCTGGTCGATCTGCGCTACCGCTACGCCTGGGCGGACTGGCTGGCGCCGTTTGCCCGCTGCGGCCTGGGCGTGGCCAAGACCACCCTGGAGGTGAGCGACTACCACTCCGCCTACAGCGCCGAGCAGGTCGCCCCGCTGGCCCTGGCCTCTGTGGGCGCTGAATTGCTGATTCCGCGTAGGGTTTTTGCCCGCGGCGTCGCCCGCGCCGATGGCTTTACCCTGGGGCTGACCTGGGAGGTGGGCTACCAGCACCTGTTTCAGCGGGGGTGGTCGGCCGAGCGCCAGGGCGGTGCGCCCAACGGTATGAGCGCTAGGCCGCTAGAGCTGGGCGACGCGGCGATCAGCGGCTGGCTGAGCCG
>CAXNCS010000003.1:0-137112 GCA_964201005.1 Myxococcota bacterium | reverse complement strand
TCGCACTGAAAGTCCTGGGTGCAGCAGGTGGGCTCGACGTCGTGCTTGCACACGCCGCAGCTGGGATTGGTGGTGTCGCAGCTGTCTTTGGTGCACGAGTTGCCGTCGTCGCAGTCCAGATTGACCTTGCAGGATTCCGGGTTGGGCTTGGTGGTGCACTTGTTGTCGGCGCCGCAGTAGTCGATCGTGGTGCAGTCGCCGTCGTCGCAACCCAGGCTGTCAATACAGCAAAGCGGGTCGCCGCTCGACTGGAACTGGCACTTCTTGGTGGCCACGTCGCAGGTGTCCAGCGTACAAGGGTTGCCGTCGTTGCACTCGCTGTTGCCGCTCTCGCAGCACGGCGCCTTGAAATTGTCGGGGCCATACAAGCAGTAGTGGTTCACGCAGGCGTCGGCTGTGCAGTACTTGCCGTCGTCGCACTCGCTATCGCTGTCGCAGCAGCCCTCAGCGGTCTTGGTCACTTGGCACTTGTTCGTATTGTAATCACAGACTTCCGTGGTGCAGAACTTGCCGTCATTGCAGTCGACGTTCGACTGGCAGCATGCAGGATCGCTCTTGGGGAACTTGCACTGCCCCACAGAGTCGCCGCTGGCCTTCTCGCACTTGTTGGCGGTGCAGAAGTTGGCGTCGTCGCAGTCGCCGTCGACCAAGCAGCACTCGCCGATAATTTTGTTTTCGCACTGGTAATTGGTGCAGATGTCCCAAGTGCACGGGTTGCCGTCATTGCATTCGTTGGTGGTGCCCTTGAGCTCACAGCACTTCTTGTTGTCGACGATCTTGGCCGGGTCCAGGCTCCAATCGCAGGTCTTGTAGCCAGCTGGCCCCACCGAGGTGCTGCACTTGTTGATCGTGCAGAAGTTGCCGTTCTGGCAATCGCCGTCGGCGGTGCAGCAGCCGGGCTTGAACTTGTCCTTGCCAAAGCGGCATTCGCCGTCCACGCAGCTGGCGACCGAACAAATGTCCGGGGCGGTGCAATCCGCGTCAGCGCAGCAGGTGTCTGGAATCTTGCTGTGTTTGCACTTCTTGGCGGCAGTGTCGCAGCTGTCCAGCGTGCACGCGAGGCCGTCGTCGCACAGATCGCTGGGCTGCGTGCAGCACTCGGCGTCGGGCTTGGGGAAGGTGCACTTGCCGACAAACGCCGTCGTGTCGCAGACGTTGTTGGTGCACGGATCGCCGTCGTCGCAATCGGCATTGGTCAAGCAAGCCGAGCACTTGGCGTCATACGTGCCCACGTTGAGGCAGTTCAGGTTTGGGGCGCACTCCAGATCATTGCCGCAGCAGTAGGGCTTGTACTTGAATTCGCACTTGCCGCCGACGCAGTCGTCCAGGGTGCAGGCCACGCCGTCTTCGCATTCGGTGGGGCTAAAACAGGTGTTGGCCGAGGAATTGTCAAAAGGATCCTGGGTGATAAACACGTGGCGCGCGACAAACGACTCTGGATTGGGCTCGATTTGCCCGGTCGCGGTGGCCAAATTGCAGGTGATCACCCGCGGGCCCTTGGCGGTGCCCAGGTTGACGTTGGCCAGATCGGTCGTCGTGGTGGCCACCGGCGGACTCTTGTAGTCGATGCGGCAAATGATCTGCCCAGCGCCCGAGCCGATGACGTAGTTGCTGACCTTGAACTGCAGGTTGACCTTGACGGCCACCAGCGGATTCGCGGTGTAGTCCACGTAGAAGTATTTGTATTCTGTGGGATTTAGGATTTCGAGCGTCGGAGGCAGAGAGGCTGCAAAAGTCTCAACGGCGAATTCCGCGTCCACTCCAGCCGCATCGCGCCGGTCTTCGGCGCTGGGCTGAGGATCGCTGCATCCGGCGAAGGCCAGCAACAGGGCCCAAAACGTCACAACTAGTGCGCGTCGGGACGGCTGATTTCGCATCTCGATCCTCCTAGGCCTGAGAGCTGGGACAGGCAGGTTCCAGCTCTGGATCTTCCGGTGCAACGGACGCGCAAGCTGGCGCATACGCGCCGTACAGCTGTGCCGGGCCGACGCCGACACGGGGTCGACGCGACGCGATGGGGCAGCCGGGGGCGGCGTGGGCACGCGCTGTGGGGGACAGCTCGGGCTTGCCGATACCCGCTTGGGGGGGGACGCAGGCGAAATCCGCGGTGGATCGGCCGCGACGTCCGGCAGGTCGCGCGCATCTGTGGGTCCGGAGTCCACAGGGCCGCGGCCCAACCTGCGTTCTTCTGTCTGTTCGTGACCTTGCGCGGGGGGAGGCGCGGCTGGCACGCGGATCGACCCAGGGCTCGCAGCCCTTGGTCTTGGGGGAAGGAGGGCTGATCTCGTGACCGAGGAACAACACCCCGTTGAAGGCTAACAAAGGGTCTTGCGCTTCGCAACCGTTCGCGACGGCGATGGCCAGAAATGCGCACTTCCGCCGCCCCCAAAGAGGCCCGGCCGGCCGGCCCGCGAGCGGTCCAAAAACGCCAAAGGGGCCCCGAGGGACCCCTTTGATTTGCTGCAACCAGCCGCTGTTGGTTCGGCTGTTGGAGCGGGAAACGGGATTTGAACCCGCGACATCGACCTTGGCAAGGTCGCGCTCTACCGCTGAGCTATTCCCGCGGCGCGACGGCGCTGAAGCCGCCGCAGTTCCCCTGACCCGGCAAGCCGAGAAGGGGTCTCACAAAAGCGCCAAAGGGGCCCCGGGGGACCCCTTTGATCTGGTGCCTTCTGCCAACAGGCCAGAAGGAGGGAGCGGGAAACGGGATTTGAACCCGCGACATCGACCTTGGCAAGGTCGCGCTCTACCGCTGAGCTATTCCCGCGGTACCGGACCGAAGCCCGGGATCCAGGGCGTCCGCGCGGGTCGCCTGCTGGTTGCCCCCAACGTCGTCCGTCGGAAGCGAGGGCATCTTAGAGGAGGTCGGGGTAGCCGTCAAGCGTCTGACCCAGTTTTTTTGCCGCAGCGGTGTTTTTCTGGACCGCCTGGCTGCAAGTCGGGTCGCCCACCTTACGGCTCGTTCATGTCGACCGAGACCGAGGCGCTGCCGCCGGCCTTCACAGCGACCGAAGCGGTCTTCTGAACCGTGCCCTTGACGAGCGTTACCGTGTACTTGCCGGCGGGCAGGGTCACTTCCTGGGGGGTCAGACCGTAGTCCTTGCCCTTAATCTGGATCTTGGCCCAGGGCTTAGCGGAGATCTTGAGCTTGCCCGGACCTGCCGGCGCAGCTTCTTTGGGCTTGGTGTCACCGCCGGCGCTTGCAGCCTGGGCCGGCTTGTCTTTCTCCAGCTTGACCTCAAAGATCTCGCCGTCCTTCATGGCCATCTTGTCGATGACTTCGGTCTTGTGCCCTTCCGCCTTGACCTCGATCTTCAAGGCGTCGCCGATCTTGGCATTGGCGATCTTGCCAGAGCCGCCGACGAGCTGCACCGCCTGACCGTTGACCGTGACGATCGCGTTGTCGGGCAGGACTTTGACGAAGAAATTGGCGGACGCGACCACCTGAGGGGCGTTTTCGGGCTTCTTCTCCACCGCGGGAACGGTCAGCGTCACGACCTGATCGGCCGTCATGTCGACTTTTTGGTCGACGCCCTTGCCGTCGGCGTTTTCGGCCATGACTTTGTGTTCGCCGGCTTCAACCGTCTCGTCGCACTCGTCCTTGCCCATGCAAGCGACCTTGCCGTCGACATAGATCTTGGCTGCACCTGCGGCCTTGACCGTGATCTTGAACTTGGGCTTCTCAGCCGGCGCCGCCGGGGCCACAGCAGCCACGGGGGGCGGCTCTTTGCCTTTGGTGGCGACGTACGCGCCGATGCCGATCGCTGCAGCGAGCACGACGCCGATGCCGGCAAAGAGCCCGGCGTTGGACTTCTTGACTGGAGCGACCGGAGCGGCGGCGATCGCCACCTGGCTCTTGCCGCGCAGCTGAGCCATCGCGTCGGGCAGCGCCATGGTGCGGTCGCTGTCCATGTGCGAGGCCGCGCCGCCTGGCAGGGCCATGGTGCGCTCGTCGTCCGGGGTGTGGGCCGCAGGCTGCGATCCGGTGCCGGGCTTGCGCTGGCCACCCAAGGTGTTGCCCTTGCGCGCTTGGTCGAGCATCTGGGCTTCGCCGGCGGCATCCTGGCGGAGCTGAGCGATCTCGTCGCCAAACAGATCGTGCATGTAGCCGTTCATGTTGACGGCTTCTGGATCCGGAACTGCAGAGAAGAACCAGCGATTCAGTTCGTTCACGAACGCGCCGACGTCTTTTTGCCGATCGTCGACTTCGCGAGCGAGCGACCGCAGCACGATCGCGTCGAGCTCCTTGGGCACTTCGGGGTTGAGTTCGGACGGCGGCGGCACTTCGGCCTTGAGCACGTTGTTCAGCGTCTCAAAGTCAGAGTCGCCGACAAAAAGCCGTTTGCCGGTGAGCATCTCCCACATGCACACGCCCAGGGCAAACAGGTCCGATCGCGGGTCGAGATTGCGGCCGCGGGCCTGCTCAGGCGACATGTAGGCGCACTTGCCCTTGACCGTGCCGACGCGCGTCTTGGTCGAGCGCGCCGCGGCCTTGGCAATGCCGAAGTCCATGATCTTGACTTCGCCGTTGAAGGACACCATCACGTTGTGCGGCGATACGTCGCGGTGAATGATGCTGAGCGGCTGGCCGTCGACGATGCGTTTGTGCGCGTAATCAAGACCTTTGCTGGCCTCGATCATGATGTAGACCGCCTGAGCGATCGACAACGGCTTGCCGAGCTTGGCGCCCTGATCGAGCACGCGCTTGAGGTCGCGCCCCTCGACGTACTCCATAGCGATGTAGAACAGGTTGTCGACTTCATCGAAATCGAAAATCTGAACGACATTGGCGTGGTTCAGGTGCGAAGCGACCTTGGCCTCGTCCTTGAACATCGTCACAAAGCCTTCATCCTCGCTGAAGTGCGGCAGGATGCGCTTGATGACGACGGCCTTCTCAAAACCCTCAGCGCCGACGCTTTTGGCGCGGAAAATCTCGGCCATACCGCCCATGGCGATCTTTGCCGTGAGGATATAGCGACCAAACTGCTGGGGGTAGGCGCTGGTAATGCCCGTGGCCATGCTTCTCCGGGGCTTCTTGCGGCGGCGGGTCGCGTCCGACTCGGCCGGCCTGTCGCTCTTGTAGGGCGCTGCAACGGAAGGCAATTCCGTCGCAAGCGCTCCTGCGGGTGGTCTGCGGCGCCGCGACGGAGGTCGGGCTGTGCAGCTGAGGGGGGAGCAGCGGTATTTCCGCTCCTGCCCTGACGCGCCGGGCTCGTGTCTAGCTCTGCGCAGCCCCCGACGATACCACGCCGTTCGCCGCTCTGGCAAGGCGCACTGCGTTGCAGAATGCCCCTAAGGAGCAGTCCTGCAACAACTCGACAACTAGCGAGAGTCGCAGAGCAGCGACGGAGCCGCCTGATCCCGTTGGGCGCGAGCCGTATCTGTGGGGGCGAAGGCCAAGTGGAGAGCTACCCAACGGCGCCGGGCGAACCCGCGAGGGGATGCCGGTTGGGGCGCAACGGCCAGGCGCGCTAACCTTCCGGGTCTTTCATGTCCGAAATGAGGCGAGCCCAGATTTCCTGGTCCAGCAAGCCCTCGGTATCGGCGTCGGCGGCAAACGACTCGCGGTTCAGGCCGCCCTGGCCGCATTCAAAGCAGACCATCGACTTGACGCGCAAGGCATTGGCATTCATGTAGTCGTCCAGGCAGACGGACAAGGCCAGGTTTCGGTTGCGATGGGCGCAGCGGAAGAAGTCGCTGAGGCGGTGCGGGCGGCCGCTATCGTCGAGTACAGAGGCAGGCAACAACGTCGACATCTTGGCATCCTGCGGGCGCACACAAGGGGGTGCGGCTATCGGCGGGCGGAGGATACCCACCAGCGGCGCGAGGTCAAGGACAAAATGCAGGCCCCGCACTTAGGGCCCGACAAAACCAGGTCTATCGCTCGAAGGTCCGGGTACCGCCGCCCCTCGCCATCGGCGAAATTGGCGATCTCCCCGGCAGCGCGATGCAGGCCAGCGAGCCCTTCTCGGCGGCGCGCCCCACCGCGGTCGAACGCAGCCTATTCTGGCTGTTCGGCTGGAGGCGGCGCTTCGCCCTCGGGGGGCGGATCCGCCGGCGGACGCTCGCCTTGGCCGCGCTCGCCGCCCTCGCCAGGTTCGCGCGGCTGGCCCGCTGGTGCCTGATACTCCTCCGGTTTTTCCGGCGGCGCGTCCTGCCTCGGCGCTCTGCCCGGCGCCTGGCCTTCGGCTGGCCGTTGTTCTGGCTGCGGTTGCGCTTGCGGCTCCGGCACTGGCGCAGGCTCTGGGGCCGGCGCAGGTACGGCCACTGGAGGCGGCTCAGGGCGCGCCACGGGGCGGAACTCAACATTGGGCGGCGGTGAGCCCGGTGCGGCCGCAGGATCGGCAGACGCTGGCGCCGGGGCTGCACCCGCTGGGGCCGGCCCGCCCTCAAGCTTGACGGTGCCGCGTCCACCAATCGTCACTTGCGGAATCGCAGGGTTGCACTGTGGCCGCGACAGAGGTCCGGTACAGGTCATGCCGATATAGCCGCCGCGCTCAAACGGCTTGAGCTTGTTTCCGGCCATGCTGAGCAGAGAAGTCCACTTGAGCCGGTCCGACACAGGCTTTTCGCCGCCTTCCTCCGCATCGTCGCCGGCCTTCTCGCCGTCTTTGCCGCCCTTCTTCTTTTGCGGCTTGTCGACGATGTGAAAGGCAAAGTGCAGCTGCATAGACGCCGCCTTCCACCCCGATTTTCCTGGCGGAATCAGGATGTGTGAGTTTTCCGCAGTGATCAGCTCCAGCTGCTCGCCCTCGGCCTGAAGCTGCTCGATGTGAATCACCGTGGCCTTTTCGGCGCCCCGCTCGGCAGCCAGCGCCGCCATGCTTTGCTTGAGGCCCATCTTGACCTTGAGGGTCAGGGTGCCCATCGCCAAATCGGTGAACTTGAGGCCGCCTTGCATGGACAATTCGGGGGATTTCAGGATCGCGTCGGCGAGTTCCAGGTCGACCGATCCCTTCAGATCGTCGCTGGTGCCGCCGTAGTGAACCTGGAGCTTGCCGGCCAGGGAACCGTCGATTTGGCCCAGCAATTTGGTCTGCGTTCCCAGGGCCCGGCCGCCGAGGCCGGAGTCGCCCAGGTCCATGCCTTCGATCTTGCCGATTTCAATGTCAAACACCTCGCCCTTGCGCACGACACGGCCTTCGCTGATGGCACCGCCGCCTGCTTCAATGTCAAAGCGGACATCGACCGTCTTGCCAAACAACAGCGGCAACACCGCGACTTTGGCGGATATTCTGTCGATCTTGAACTCGACTTCGGGCAGAGCCGCCGATGAACCACCGCCAGGCTGGGGCTCGCCGGGCTTGCCGGGCAGGGTCAGCCGCAGGCCGGCGATCTCCAAACCGCCAATGCCGCGCAACTGGACGTCGTCCATGTGCAAAGGATAGCCCTGAGCTCTCGCCTGCTTTGCAATAAACGTGCGCACTTGCCGCGACGGGAAGGTCCATGGAAAAGCCAAGAGCACGGCCAACACGAAAAACATCGTGTAGCCGGCGTATTGTAGGGCGGCGATGAACCGCGGGTGTTCCCAGAAGCGCTGCATCGCCTACTCCTCCAGCTGGCCGTAGCGGAACTGGCCGATCTTGATGGTCGCCCGCATTTGTTCGTTGCCGTTGCCGCTGCGGTTGATGTCGACGTTGAGGCCAAACATCGGCTCCGGGTGCGTCTCCAACTTGGCCATAAAGCGGAAGATCGCCTCATCGGGGACGTTCTCAAACACCGCGTCGATCGTCGACAGGAACACTTCTTTGCCGCCCTTCTTCTTGGTCTTCTTCTTGGCCACTTTCTTGGTCTTGGTGGTCAGCTCGGCCAAGATGTCGGAGGCATTAGAGAACTTGATGACATCCGCCAGCTTCTCATTGATCACCGCACCGTCCTGGTCTTGACGGTCGTAGGCGATCGCCTTGGCAATCCCCAGCACGGCGGCTTGGAGCGGCTCCTTGGACGCCCGCTCCAGCTGGTCAGCTACGGCCTTTTCATCTTCGCGCATGCGTAGATAGGCAGGACCAGCCGCGACGATGTCGGCCAAAGCTTGCTCGCTGGCCACGACCTCTTCTTCCATCGCGTTGACCCGCCGCGACACGAGCAGGGCCGCCAGGACCAGGCCCGCCAGCACCACCAGCGCCGAACCGGCCAGCACGATCTTGCGCTCGCGGTCGCTGAGCCGCTCAAAAGCGGCGGAAAGGCGTGTCAATTTTGATAGGGCCACGGTCATCTTCTGCTCCTCTCATCCTAGGGCGGGCGCGGTGGTCGGCGGGGCCCTACTCTTCTTCGCTGTCAGCCTTGCTGCCCTTGGCGGCGCCTTTGGCGTCCTTGCCCTGCTCTGCGGCTTTGGCGGCGGCAGAGGGGCAGGCAATCTCGAACTCGAGGGTGAACTTGAACCAGTCGTTGTGGCGTTCAAAGGTGATGCGGTCGGATGACGACTTGACCTTGCCAAAGCAGCGATGGGCGTCGACCGCTTGCTGCAAGGCCAACAGCGCGTCCTGCGTGTCGGCGTCGCCTCGAAGGGTGGCGTGGCCTCGGTCGATTTGCACAGAGGAAAGTTCAATCTGGTGGCCAGAGAACTCACCCTTGGGCGCGTCCCCGCCGGCTGCCGCCCCATCTTCCGCAGGCGCTGCGCCAGACGGCCCGGCGCGGCCTGCGGCTGCAGCGCGCATGGCGGCTGCGGGATCCGCAGGAACGTCGCCGCCTGGGGCCCCGGGGGCCATGGGCGGCACAGACGCCGGTGGCGTGTCCTCTTCGCTGTCAGAGCGGCCCGCAGCCCGGCGGGCGCGAACGGCGCGCATCCCCTCGAGCGGACGGCCCCCCAAATCTGGAACACCTCGAAACTGTGCCGGTGGAAGGTTGGCCGGATCGGTCGACGGTTGCGGCGCCGCGGCTTCTTCTGGACCACCTGGCGTCTTGAAATCCGGCGGCTCCGTGACCTTGTCGATGATGTTGGACACTTCCTCCAAGGCGCGAAACGCAGACAATTCCGGATAGAAGCTCGCGATATCCAAAGCGATCGGCCGCTCAAGCTCGGTCTTGACCGCGTCAAAATCGGTGGAGGCCTTGCCCGTCAGCTGCTTGGCCAGCACCTGCAAGGTCCCCCGCTGCTGCTCTTGCTCGGTGACCAAGGCCCGGTAGTTCAAGCTGGCGCGGATGCCCATGAGGCACAAGGCAATGATCACAAAGGCTGCGAGCAGAGGAAGGCGCTGGCGCAGGATCTTGAAGTCGCCTTCATAGGCCAGATCGCCCTGGCGAAAATCGACGTCGCCCTCAGGAATTGCCTCGCCAGCGCCCAAGGCCAGGGCGACGGCCAACGCGGCGCTGTCCCCCAGTTGGCTGGCTTCTGCCACGCGCACGTCGGGCATGTCCCCGAGGCGAACGTGGCGCACCGGCAAGTCGAGGCAGCGCTCCAGGTATTCAGCGAGTCCGTTCAACTGGGCTAGGCCACCGGTGACCAGCACGCGATCGGGGCGGCGATGGGCGCGGCGCAACCAGCCGGAGAGCGTCAAGCGAAGCTCGCGCAGCAGAGGTTGTAGGGCCAGCCGGGTCGCCTCGGCAACGGCCCTTTCCTGCGTACTTTCCAAAACATCGTCTGGAAGGAGCAGAGCGTGTTGCTGCAACAACTGTCCGGCCGGCAGATCGCTGGTGACTTGACTGGCGAACAACTCCGCCGCCGTCTCTGCGCCAAAAGCAAAGGAGCGCAGCATCTGCGGCTTGCCGTCCAGCGCCGCGAGGACTTCCGTTGCCCGCGAGCCGATGTCTACCAGCAGCGTCACGCCGGTCTTTTCTTCTGGCAAATGCCGAATTAGCGCGCTGTACGCCAAGCTCTGCAGGCCCAGGCGGCGGGCCTCGATGCCCATGGCCTTGTAGCCGTCCAGATAGCGAATCACCTCTGTGCGGGGAGCGGCTAGGGCCAACACCTCGGTCTGGCCGTCTTTTTCGCCGATGCGCACAAAATCGACCACCACATCGGCTAGCGGGGTCGGAATGTGGTTCTCCAGCTCAAAGCCCACCGCGTCGGCGATCGCCTTGTCATCCTTAAACGGGAACGACAGGGTCCGGTGCATGCATTGCAGCGACGGAAGAGCGACGGAAAGCACATCGTCTGGGCGCAAGTTGCGCGCGAGCAACAGCCGAACCGCCTCTTGTTGGCCCGGAGAAAACGCTGCGTGGCGGTCGTGCTTTACCCCTTCGCCCTCTGCAGGGGCTGCGGCCTCAACGACAGCCTGCTGGTCAAAGCCGGCCAGCGCCGCCTGACGCAGGGATTTGTCGACGATCGCCAGGCGCACCGCCGTCCTGCCGATGTCCAAACCGAGAATGCGGTGGGCCATCTAGTCCTCTCTCCAGTAGACGTAGCGCTGACTGGTGGTGTCCAGCAGCGCAGTGATGCGTTTTTGCACCTTGCCCGAAGTGCCAAAAGCTTGAATGCGCACGATCTTACCGCTGGTGCCGACATCGTCGAGCATGCGCTGCTGGTTGACCTGCAACACCTGGGCGTAGTCGGGCGGCAAAACCGTGCCGAGCTTGTCAAAGAACTGGGCAAAGCGCCCGGCGTTGGCAAAAGGCGGCGAAAACACCATCTTCTTCAAGGCCCGACACACTTCGATGTACTGCCCGGCGACATTGACCGGTACAAACTGATTCTGGGCAAAGCCTCGGGCACAGGCCACCGGCTCATTGGCGGGATTGGCCAAATTCTTGCAGACCAGCGCCTTGATCACCTCGATCGGCGCGGAATTGACGTTCAATTTGTCGGTATTGTAGACGGTGAGCTGGTCTTTGAGTTTGCACCACAGCTGGTCGGTCATGCCCTCTACCAGCCGCACCTCTTCCGTCGTGTCGTAAGGTGCGTCTTTGACCTTGAGACCGCCGCGGGCATAGCTGCCGCCCTCGGCCCCGGAGCCCTCTACTAGTTTGCGCGAGCCCGGATCAATGTCGGTCTTGCTCTGATCTTTGTCCGCCCAATCGATGATGTTGAGGGCCAACTGCGCCATATCCTTATCCAGATCGCCCACTTGAGTCACGCCGGCATTGCGCTCCAGGAGCTTGTACAGCGTATCGAACACCGCCTGTTTCTGGTTCAGGTCGCCCACGCGGTTGATGTTGACCCGACCGTCGTCGTCCGTTGAGGTACACCCGCAGCTGCCGCGCTTGAGGCCTACAGCGGGATGTCCTTCCAGGTTGACCAGTTGCAGGCCCATCAGCGTCATCTCGCCGCGGCAGAAGGCGTTGACGAATTCGCAGGCGTAATTGCTGGTGTTGATCGTCGGCTTGCGGCCTCCCATCATCGACGCGTATTTGTTGATGATCGACTCGATAATGTCGGTCGAGCCGATCACCATGGCCGCCAATTCGACCGCGGCGCGCGCGTGCAGGTGCGCTTCGACCTCGGCCTCGACGTAAGTGGCCGTGCGCACAGACACTCTGGAGGTATATGTGAACTCGAGCGAGAAAATTGTCAAAATGGCAATCGCTGAGACTGCAAGGAGAAGTGCGACACCGCGCTGGCGATCCGACGGACCCGCCGCCCCTTCGCCCACGGCCCGCTGAGCGGCGGCCCACGCAGCGCTCCAGCGGCTGCTCTTTGTCTGCGGCGCAACGGTCATCGCCCACCTCCCAATAGCCCGCCGCCAGTCGCCGGCATGCCACCTTGGGTGGGCAAGACAAAGCTAGACGGTGTCTGGGCCGGCATCGCGGCATAGGGATTCAGCGTATTCTCAAAGGCTTTGGGCACATGAATGCCGCCCAAGTCCAGCGGTTGCATCAGCCGCACCCGCGTTTGGGTCTCAAAGGCCAGCTCGCCATCCTCCGTCTCCAAGGTCAGGGTCATGCGCACCCGCGCCGGCAGCCAGTAATCCTGGGGGCCGTGGGTCGCCTCCTGCTGGGCCCCGGCCAGCGCCTTGCCCAAGGCCAAATTGCCCGTCGCCGCCGTCACCCCCGCTGCCGTCTGGGCCTTTTTCATCTCTTCTTCTTTGACGTTGTCGATCTCCACCTTCCAGTCGGCCTGCCAGGATTCCTTGTCCATGTCCCAGTAGGCAAAACTCAGCTTCTTGACGCCGCGCGCCAGGATCTGCTTGCGCCCTCCCTTATACGGGGAGTCATCGATGATGGGCTTCTCTCTGCGGATCAGCACGTTGTCGCCCGTGCGGCTGTCGCGCTCCACCTTGAACTCGACCACGGCCTCGTCGCTCTCGCGGGCGCCGCGGACCATGCGGCGGTGACCGGTGGTGGTAAAGGTCAAGCTGTTGGTTTTGCCCAGAAATACCGTCTTGGTGGTGCGGCGCTCGCTCTGGTGCTTGCTGAGATAGGCCATCGCCACCTCGCGCTCCATGCGGCCCAAGGCGACGCGCGCCGTGTGATAATACTCTTGCAGAATGCGGGTATCGCGAATCGAGCCCATCAGCGAGCTGGTCGACACCGCCAAGATCAAGCCGAGCATGGCCAACAGGGCCACTCCCACCAGAATCTCGACCATGGTGAAGCCGGCGCGCCGCAAATTCATCGGCCCCCCGTCGGCGCGCGCAAGCCGGGCAGTCCAAGACCGGGCACGCCGGGAAGGCCCGCGGGACCTGCGCCACCGGTCGGGTCCATGGCGTTTTGGATCTTCTCCTGCGTCTTCATCTGGCGAATTGCCTCCGCCTCTTCCTGGCTAACCGCGGTGGTAAAAGTCTCCATCTCCAGGGTCCGCTGGTTGCGCTCTTCGTCTTTCCAAGACAGGTGCACGACGATCTTGCGCGTGCGGTCAGAGGCCCGCTTGAGCACCCGCGGCAGCAGCTCGCCGATCATCAGCCCCATGGACATCTGCAGCACGCTGATGTTGATGTCGCAGAGTTGCAGCAGGTTGAGACCCTGATCGCCAGAAAGCAGAATTACCTGAAGCAGCTGCATGAGATCGGCGCCCTTGGCCAGCGAGCCGAGGTCGAGTCCAGCCGACTGGGCGGTCTGCGCCGCATTGCCCAAATCGGTCGCCTTGGGCTTGGCGCCGCCGTCTGCACCACCGCCGCTCAGCTTGTCCATCGCACCCGATTGGGCCAAGGTTTCCTGGGCTTTAGCCAGCAGCGTCTGGGCGTTGGTGCTCATGTCGGCGATCGAGCCGTCGTCCAGATTCAGGCCGATCAGATCGTATTGGCACTTGAACTGCTTGGCGTACATCTTGGGCAATTCGCAGTCTTTGCCCGTTTGGTCATTGGTCGGAAAGCCGTCTTTGCGGTACTTCTCCTCGATGTCCAAGATGGTCCCGCGGAGCAGCAGCGCCGCCACCGTCGAGCGATACACGCGCTTGGAATACGTGGCCGACGACGACGCCGAGCCGGTAATAATGGTGAGCGCGAAGGCCAAAAGCGCCATCGCCACCATCACTTCCAGCAAGGTAAAGCCCGCCTGGGGCCGCCGCCTGTGCACTCTCTACTCCTTCTCTCGCGCTAGCGTGTCCAGCTCAACTTTGTCCCCGTGAATCCGCGCTGCGCCCTGGAGCGCCATCACCTCCACCGTCATCACGTCGTCTTCGCGGCCCTGCAGCTGGATCAGCGCCTGCTCGGTCGTGCCGTTGGGGAAGAAGTAGACGTAGGCCTGACCTTTTTCCAGCGGCTGGTTGTCGTGGCTGGTCATGGCGCCAAGGAAGGTAATCCCCTTCTCCAGCGAGGTTTTTTGCAGCAGCTGCGACTTGGTCGCCTCAAAACCGCCCTTGGCCGCGCGCTGTCCGTCTGGCCCTTCTTTGCCGTCCTCCGGCTCGTCGCCCTCTTCGCCCGGCAGCAGAAACGCTTCGCACGGGTCGTTGGACGCCTGTTCCTCTGCCCACCAACTCTGCGAATCCATGTCGATCACCAGCCGCTGGTTGCGCCCCGATACCACCGCAAGGTTGTACAAGTAGCGCACCGCCGCCGCGAGCTTGCCCGCCTCCGCCTGCACCGACGCACCGCGGACATTCTGCACTCCCGCTGCCACCGCCGCCGTGACCACCGCGATGATCACCACCACGGCCACCAGCTCGATGAGGGTAAAACCCAGCTGAGATCGGCGAATTCCGACCTGAGGCAGCGGGCGTACTGGCAGGCGTGGCGTCACTAACGGCCCTTGCCGCCGTAGCAAACGTCGTCTTCGCCGCCGCTCTTCTTGTCCTGGCCGTTGGAGCAGAGGGTAAAGCCGTCGCCGCTCGCCTGGTAGTTGAGTTCCTGCTTCCACGGATCCTTGAGGTTATCCGGCTTGAGCTTGGGATTCTTGCCCTCGGTCAGCTCGGCCAGGGACGCCGGGAAGTCGCCGTTGCGCGCCTCATACGCCTCAACTACGCCGCCCACCGTCGCGACTTGGGCCCGCGCCGCGTCCGCCCGAGCATCGCCGAGCATGCCAAACACGCCGTAAGCGAGCGCCGAGCCCAGCACGCCGATAATGACAATCACCACCATGATCTCGATCAGGGTCATGCCGCGCTCGCCCTGACGGCCAGCGGCGATGGCGATCTGATCCAGGTTCCGCAGCTCCAACTTGCGCATCGTATCCTCCAATTGCATAAGCGTTTATCCCTGTTGTACGGCTTGGGTAAGCTTCATCATCGGCAGCAAGATCGCCGCGACCAAAAAGCCCACCACGATGCCCATAAAGACGATCATCAGCGGCTCTAGCAGGCTGGTCAGCGCCGCCACCCGAGTATCGACTTGATTTTCATAGCTCTCTGAGACGTTGGTCAGCATGTTCTCCAGCTCGCCAGAGCGCTCGCCAATGGCGATCATGTGCACAACCATCGATGGAAACTGCCCGGAGCGCTTGAGCGGCCCGGCAATGCTGTCGCCTTCGCGAATGGCGTTGCGCGCTTCCGTCAACACCTTGGTCAACACCCGATTGGCCACGACATTCTCGACAATCTCCATCGCCGTCAGCAGCGGCACGCCGGCCTGCAGCAGCGTACCCAAAGTCCTTGAAAACCGGGCAATGGCGATTTTTCGCAGCAAGTCGCCCAGAACGGGCACTTTGAGCAGCGCGCGGTCCCAAGACTCCGCACCGCTCTCCGAGTTCTTCCAGCGCTTAAAGGCCTGCCAGGCGCCCACCAGGATCAGCACGCCCAGCCACCAGAAATTCGCCAGGCCTTCCGACATACCGATCAGCAGCTTGGTGATGAACGGCAGATCTGCGCCCAAGTCCTTGAACATCGCGGTGATACTGGGGACCACAAACAGCATCATGCCCATGACGATGAGCAGCGAGATGATCAGCATGATCACCGGATAGGTCATCGCGCCCACGATCTTGTTGCGGAGCTTGACCTGCGACTCGGTAAAATCGGCCAAGCGCATCATCACCGCGTCGAGGTTGCCCGACGACTCGCCCGCGCGGATCATGTTGTAGTAGGTGGACTCAAAGATCTTGTCGTGCACCGCCAGAGCCCGCCAGAACGGCGCACCCTCATTGACATCGGTGCGGACCTGGGCCAACACCCGCTTGAGCTTGGGGTTTTCTACCTGCTCGACCGTCGCTGCCAGCGCCTCGACCAGCGGCACCGTGGCCTTGAGGAGGGTGGCAAGCTGCCGGGTCGTCTCTGAGATCTCCTGCGGGGTGATCCGCGTAAACATCTCACCGACTTCGACATCGCGCGACCCAGACTTCTGCTGGACACCGGCCTTGATCTTGGCGCCTTTCTGCGCGCCGCGGGCATTGGCCTCGCGATACTCGGTCAAGAAGATGTTCTGCCGACGGAGGGCGGACTTGAGCGCGCGCACGCCGTCGACGTCCAGCGATCCTTTGACGCTGCGACCCGCGGTATCCTTGCCGACATATTCGTAAACCGGCATGGGCTAGTCTTCCTCGTCCGCGTTGGCGATGCGCATCACTTCTTCCACGGTGGTGTCGCCGACCATGCACTTGGCCGCGCCATCCATCAGCAGCGTCTCCATCCCCTGGGCTACCGCGGCCTTCTTGATCGTGCTCGCGTCGGCCCGCGCCACCACCAGGCGCTTGATTTCTTCCGTAGGAATCATCAGTTCGTGCAAACCCGATCGCCCCGCATAGCCCGACATGGAGCACTGCGGACAGCCCTTGGCGCGATAGAAGGTCGCCCGCTGCACCTTGGGGTCCTTGCGCTCCAGGCCCAGCTGTTCGAGCTCCAGATCGGTGGGGATGTGCGGCAACCGGCAGTCTTTGCACAGCTTGCGGATAAGCCGCTGGGCCAAAATCCCGGCGATCGAAGAGGAAAGCAGGAACGGCTCCACCCCCATGTCGATCATACGGGTGTAGGTGGAGGCGGCGTCATTGGTGTGGACCGTGCTCAGCACCAAGTGGCCGGTGAGCGCGGCTTGCACAGCGATTTCAGCAGTTTCCAGGTCGCGGATTTCGCCCACCAGCACCACGTCCGGATCCTGGCGCAGCGTGGCGCGCAGACCGCGGGCAAAGGTGAAGTCGATCTTGGGGTTGACCTGCATCTGGCCGATCCCCTCCAGCTGGTATTCGACCGGGTCCTCAATGGTCAAGATGTTGATATCCGGCTTGTTGATCGTCATCAGCGCTGAATACAGCGTGGTGGTCTTGCCGGAGCCGGTGGGGCCGGTGCAAAGGAAAATCCCGTTGGGCTTGTGGACAATCTGGTCAATCGCCGTGCGGATCGACTCGCGCATACCCAGCACTTTGAGGTCCAAGGTCGTCGAGGTCTTGTCGAGCAAACGCATCACGATGCGCTCGCCGTGGGCCGTGGGGATGGTCGAAAGGCGCAGGTCGATGTCGCGCCCCGCCACCTTGATGCGGATGCGGCCGTCCTGGGGCAGGCGCTTCTCGGCAATGTTCAGGCCGCCCATGATCTTGACGCGGCTGGTGATCGAAGGCTGAAATTTCTTAGAGGTCTTGACCACTTCCTTGAGCACGCCGTCCTTGCGGAAGCGCACCATCACGTACTTCTCCATCGGCTCGATGTGGACGTCGCTGACCTTCTCCTTGGCCGCCTGGTTGAGTACGGAATTGACCAAGCGGATGATCGGCGCTTCGTCGTCCTCATCCAGGATGTCTTTGGCCGCGTCTTCCAACTCCATGGCGATGTCGGCCACGCCGCTCTCGCCCTTCTCCATGTCGTCGACGACCTGATCGGCGCGGGCACGGCGGTCAAAACTATAGTTGATCGCCGCGTTGAGCACTTCCTGGGTCACCAGCACCGGCTCTATGCGCACGCCGCCAAACAGCACCCGCAGGTCGTCCAGGGCGCCGAGCGACAGCGGATTCGACACCGCCACGGTCAGCACGCCGTGCTCCTTGCCGATCGGCAGCACCTCGGCCTCGCGGGCATACGAAATCGACAGCGGCCCCACCAAGGCGACGTCAATGCTGTCTTCGTCGATTTTGGCGGTCACGGGCAGGCCAAACTGCGCGCCCAGGGCCTCTAGCACCTGTAGCTTGGTCGCGCCGTTCTGCTGCACAAGCAGCTCCCCCAGCAGTCCGCCCCGATCGTTTTGCGTCTGCAGCGCCACCTTGACGTGTTCGTCACTGGTATAGCCGCGCGCAATCAGGATCTGGCCGATGGGCCGCGCATCAATGCTGCTCAACTGCTTGGTCGCGACAGCCGCCATCACTTATCACCCTTCTTGCTGTCCTTGGCGTCGTCCTTCTTGTCCGCCGGCTTCTTCTCGCCGCTCTTGGCCGATGCCTTCTTTTCTGCAGGCGCGTCCTTGGCTTCTTCCTCGGCCTTGTCGTCTTCCGGCAGGTCGATCACTTCGACCGCGGGGCCGTCGTCGTCGTCCTCAGGCGCCGGCTTTTCAGCCTTCTTGCCCTTGCTGGGGGCCTTGCCTGCATCCTTGCCCTTGCTCGGGTCGTAGTGCAGATCGTGGCTCTCCGGCGAACCGACCTTGTCGACATCCTGGTTGTCAAAGTAGGCCTTTTCCATCAGCTTGCGCTCTTGGGCCGCCTTGTCGACCTCCTGAAACACCGTCTCCAAGAAGCCCTTCTTCTTGCGGTAGTCGACCTTGCCCTGGTACTCCTTCTGCTTGGTGGCCAACTCGTCTGCAAACTGGCGAATCTGCTCCATCTTGTTTTCGTGCATCTTCTCCAGATCGCTGGGATCCTTGATGATGTGCGGCACCACGATGAGCATCAGGTTCTTCTTCTCAATCGTCTTGGTCGACTTGCGGAACAGCATGCCGATCAGCGGCAGGTCGCCCAGAATCGGCACCTTGGCCACGCCGGTCGACTCGCGATCCGTGACCAGGCCGCCGATCACCACCGGCTGCTGATCGCGCACCACCACGGTATTGTTGACTTTGCGCTTGGACGTTGTCGGCCCGAGGTTGGGATCGATCCCTTCCACCTCGTCGAGCTGCTGCTCAATCTTGAGCTTGATGAAGTCCGACTCGTTGATTTGCGGGGTGATCTTCAGGGTCAGGTCGACGTCAAGGAACTGCACCATGCCGCCCATCATGCCGCCCATCATGCCGCCCAACGCCCCCAAACCGCCGAGCGAGCCCAGGGCACTGGAACCCAGGGAGCCTAGGCCGCTAAGACCGCCAAGACCGCTGCCCATGCTCTGGGACCGATAGGGGATTTTGCGGCCCACGGTGATTTCCGCGTCCTCATTGTTCAGGGTCAGGATGTGCGGGGTCGACAGCACGTTGACGTCGCTATTCTCCTGAATCGCCTGAATCAGAAAGCCAAACGCGGGGATCGACAGGGTCACGCCGGTGGCCACCGAGCTCGAGCCGGTATTGCCCGCGTTGACGTTGAGCAGAGGGCCTTGCAGACCGGCGGCAAAGCCACCGGAATTGAGCTGCTGGAGCGACACGCCCGACATGCCCAAGCCGCCCAGGCCAAACAGCAACGGCACTTGGTCGCCGCCGATGTCAAACACCGTGCCCGCCGAGCCGGCCAGCTGGGTGTTGCGCTTCTTGGAGGTCGAAATCTCCATCACCACCGCTTCTACGTACACCTGCTTGCGGCGGCGATCGAGCTCGCCAATGACCTTCTGCAGGCTCAAATAGTCCTTGAGGCTAGACTCAATAACCAGAGCATTCGTGGCCTTATGAGCGGTGATCTTCACATCGCCCTGAAAAAGGCTCGCCGCGCCGCCGCCGCTCTTGGCGCCTGCGGATTTGCTGCCGGTGCTCTTGCTGCCCTTGGTCGAGCGCGCTGCGCCGCCGCCGCCAGTGAGCGAAGAGAGGGTCTGGGCCACGTCTTCGGCGTCGGCATTCTCCAAATGGTGGATGTGGATGGCGCCTTCGCCGGGGATCGGCATGTCGAGCTTGCGGACCAATGCATCTACTTTGAGGTAGTTGGAGCGCGTGGCGATGATGATGAGCTGGTTGCTGCGGTCGTCGGCCACCACTTTGGTCAAGGTGACCTTGGCCGCCGAGCTGGGCGAACCCGCGTTGGCCCCGCCTGGCGCCGCGCCACCCCGAGCCGGGCCGCCGCCGCCGCCGCCCTCGCCAAACACCGCGTTGATCTTCTCGACCAACTCGCTGGCGTCCATGTGCTGCACGGGGCGAATAAAGATGCGGTCGGCACCCAGAGGCGCGTCAATCTCGTTGAGGAGCTTGATGATCGTCCGAATGCTGCTGGCCATGTCCGTGACGATCAGCGTGTTGGTCGGGGCGTATAGAAACACGTCGCCGGTCTTGGACTTGAACTTGCCCACCACCGCTTCCGCGTCCTTGGCGTCGATGTGCCGCAGGCGGATGAGCCGGGTGACCACGTTGTCTTCATCGGGGACGTTTCCCCGTGTGCCGATGACCGGGGCGCCAGAGCTGCGCGCGTCAGGCGTATCGACGATGTGGTAAAACTGGCCCTTCTTGGTCACTGTCAGGCCGTTGACCGCCAAGCTCGAAAGAAAAGCCCGGTAGGCCTCGTACACGGTGACCGGCTGCGGCGACAAAATCGTCACCTTGCCGCCGCGCTTTTGCGTCATCACGGCAAAGTTCCGGTCCAGCCAGCAGGACATCATCTTGGTGACGATCTCGAGCGGCGCATCCTGGAAGTCGACCGACACTTTGGCCGACAGCGGCAGGCGCTTGCACTTGATATCCGTAAAGTTGTTCTTGACGGTCATCACGTCGTCGAGCTTCTTGAGCTCATCGCTGGACGGCGGACTGCCAGGCGAAGCCGGCGGCGGCACTTCGGCTCCGCGGCCGGGCGTGCGCGGTTCTGCCGCAGCGGGCTCCTCGCCTTCTTTGGCCCTACGGCTCGCCGCGGCCGGATCGTACTCCGGGTCCAGCTTGGCCCCCGGCTTGCGCTTGAGCACCCCAGATCCGCTTCCGCCGGCCTTGATCTCGCCGGTCTTGGGCTTCTTGGAGAGCTTGCCGGCCCCGCCCGTCACCGGGATAGCCCGCTCGCCGCTGCGCTCGGCCCCAGGGGCAGCCGCGGCGCCTCCGGGCCCTCGGCCGCCTGCTTCTGGACTGCCGGCCTCCTGCGCCAACGCGGGCGTCGCCCAACTGGCCAGCGCCAGGGTCAGGACCGCGGTCAGGTAAGCCCGAAGGCTGAGATGCTGTCGATGATGGGGAGTCCTCAAAGCGTGCTCCGTCTGGTCTGGAATTCGAAACTGCTGCGTGGCTGCGCGGCGCGACGGCCGCACGGCTAGCGGATGGTGTAGCGAAGGGTCTTGGGCTGGCCGTCGCGCTCGATCAGCACGGTCAAGCGGGCTTTGTTCTTGAGCGCTTCATACAGGGCCAGGGCTTTGTTGGGGCTGTCGATGCGCTCGCCGTTGATCGCTTGGACGATGTCGCCGTTGAGGAAGCCGATGTCGCTAAACAGGCTGCCGCCGCCCATGCCGATCATGCGAAATCCCTCGTACTTGCCGCCGCGGTAATTGGGCACAATGCGCACCTGCGTACCCAAAGTGGTGACATCCTTGAGCTTCTCGTTGACATTGCCGCGCTCGAGGTTGTACACGCCGTCGCCGACTTTCTTGACGCCCGGCGGATCAACCCCGCCCGCCATCGCAGCTGGCGTTGGCCGGACCGGCGCTCCGGGTGCGCGACCCGCCCCAGGTACCGGTACGGCTGCACCCGGCGCCAGCGGCGCCCCGCCTGCGGCTTGCTGGGCTTCGTCGGCAAACAGTTTGGCCACCGTGAGCTTGTCGCCCTCTTTGAGCACCAAGTAGTTGCGGCGAATCGCGTAGACCGTCGCCTGCCCGCCCAGCAACTCCATGCCCACGTTGACGATCTTCTGGCTGGTCCTCTCGACCTCGACGCTGGCGGACGACCAAGTCTCCGGCGCCACCACCATGGTGCCCAGGAGCTTGATCGGCAGCGTGGTCGGATCAAAACTGGGCTCCGGTGGCGTCTCTGGGCCGCCTGCGCCCTCCGGCGGCAGCTCTTCTGGCGGCGGCTCCGGCGGCGCGGGCTCTTCCTGCCAAAACGGCCGGCGACCCGCCATGACGGCGCCCGATTCTTCGCGGAGGCGGCCGTCGCGGAGCTTCTTGGTCAGCGGCGACTCGTCGGCCGAAGCGACCACCTGGCTCTTGTCATCCGGCCGCGACGCCTTGGACAACTGCAGGCCGATCAAGGCGTTGACGGAGCCCGCGGCAAAATAGGCAATCGCCGCCAGCGCTGCCAGATTGATGGCCCAGAAGTGTCGCTTTAGCAGCGTCTCCATCGCTCTCCTGCGGACCGCAAACGCCCGTGCTGGGCCCGACCGCGACCGTTTGAGGTCGGTGGCGCCAACGCGCCAGTGGCCTCGCCCATTCCACCCCTGCAATGGAGCAAAACCCGTGCCAGCGAGCTGCGGCGACAACTATGCGGATCCAGAGATTTTGCCCCTTCAACCCTGCCCAGCGACACGCCGCACTGGCAGCACAATCGGCAGACGCGGCGGCAGTGCGTGCCATTTTGGCAAGACCGGCAAACCCGGGACAAATTCGCCTCTGCCCTGTACAGGCCCTGGAAGCCCGGTAGAATTGGCGGTGCGGCCTAACCGCTCAGGGGGATGCATGAACGGGTGGACACGGTGGGGCGCAGCGCTAGTCCTGGTCGGCGTAGCTGGCCTAGGTGGTTGTGTCGCCGCAGAAAAGCCCGCCAAGAGCGGCTCCGCCGATGCGGTGGTCGATGCGGCCGAGGTCTCGGAAAACCTAGCCGACACCGTCGCGACCGACGCTGCCGACGACGCCCTGGATACCGCTGCCCCGCCAGCCGACAGCAACGGTGCGGATACGGCCAAAGCCGACACGGGCCCCTGCACCCCGCAGTGCAAAGGCAAAGTCTGCGGGCCCAACGGCTGCGGTTCGGTGTGCGGCTTCTGCAAATCCGGCGAATTCTGCGCCGAAGACGGCAGCGCCTGCAAAGGATTCTGCGAAAAGCAGTGCACAGGCAAGATCTGCGGTCCCGACGGCTGCGGCGGCCAGTGCGGCACCTGCGACGGAGACAAGCAGTGCGCCGCCGACGGCAAATGCTACACGCCCGACTGCAAAGGCAGTTGCACCGGCAAGCAGTGCGGCGACAACGGCTGCGGCGTGTCCTGCGGCGGCTGCGGCGTTGGCGATTTCTGCGATGTCGACCAGTGCAAGGCCAGCCCGTGCAAAGGCATCGACCCGCAGAAGGGCTCGTGCGAGGGCGACATCTTGCTCACCTGCAGCGGCAGCGGCGCAAGCGCTCAGAAAATCGCCAAGGACTGCGCGGCGCCCCCCAACCTCAACAACCTGACGTGCGGCTGGGATCCGGTCAAGAACAGCCACACCTGCGTGGTCAAACAGTGCGACAGCGCTTGCGTGACGGACACCGGCAAGAAGATGGTCTGCGGCACCAACGGCTGCGGCGAGCCCTGCGGCACCTGCCCGGAGGGCTGGAAGTGCGACGTAACGGCTTGCACCCCGGTCGCCGGCGGCAGCTGCAGCGCCACCACGTTCCCCGCCCAAGGCCAGTGCAGCGGCGACACGTGGGTCTACTGCAACAGCGGAAAACTGAGCTTTGTCAAATGCCTGGATGTGGGCGCGGTCAAGTGCGGCTGGGACGGAAGCACCGGCAAGTTCGCCTGCATCTACTGAGGCGCTTCTGCGGCCCGGCGAGCGCGATCGGCATCCATGTGCGCCAAAATCGCCTTGTAATCCGTGCCCAAGCGCTGGCCCCATGGGCCAAAGTACACATCGTCCAGCTGCAGGCCGTGGGGCGGCGCGGTCTGTCCCGCGGCTCTGCGATCGCCCAGCTGCAGGGCCCGCTGCAAATCGGCCAGTTTGCGCCGCCTGCGCCCCAGATCCACCAGCGTGCCGGCGATAATCCGCACCATGTTGTGCAAGAAGGCGTTGCCGTCGACTTCAACCTGCAGGACCCGGCACGGTCCCTCGCGCAGCACCTCGCTCACCGCCACCAGGTGGAGATCGCGCAGCGTGGTCGCCGACCCGCAGTGCTGCGAGCGAAACGCGGCAAAATCGTGGACCCCGCGGAGCATCGCCGCCCCCTGTTGCATGGCCTCCAAGTCCAGCGGCCCGCGCACGTGCCAGGTGTGGCCGCGCCAAAGGGGCAGAATTACAGGACCTTCCTGAATGCGATACAGGTAGCGCTTGCCCACGGCGTCGGCGCGGATGTCGGCATCGGTCGGCACGTCCTCTGCGGAGAGCACCTTGAGGTCCTCTGGCAGCCGAGTGTTCAGGCCGAGCATTGCCCCGCGCGCGGCAAGCGCCAGGTTGGTGCGAATGAGCACCGGCATGCGCCGGGCGTGCACCCCTGCGTCCGTGCGGCTAGACGATCGGGCCCACACTTCCTCGCCAAACTGTTCGCGCCACATCTGTTCAATGGTGCCGCCGACGGTGCGAATGCCGCCCTGCTGGCGCTGAAAGCCGGCAAAACCCGCGCCTTCAAACTGCACCCACATCAGCAAGCTGCGCTGGCGGCCCCAGTCTTGAGCGCTGGTCGGATCGGCCATGGGCCTTGGGATCTCAGAGGTCAAAGGCCAGCCCAAACACAAACAAGTCGTCGGACAACACCATGCTCTTGCCCGAACCAAAGTCGTCCGCGGTCATCATCTGGTATTCGGCAAACAAGTAGCTGTGGTTGACGCCCATCTCAATGTCAAAGCTGCGCTGGGACTGCGGCTCCAACACGTCGAGCATAAAGCGCAGGCCCAAGGTGCCGTGCCAGCCGCCTGTGGCCCCCAGCGCCTCTTGCTTGGTGCCGTCGCTGCTGGTGGTGGTGGCAATCTCGTCGATGCCGTTGCGCATCCACCAAACGTTGTACATCAGCCCCAGCTTGGCGTAGGGGACAAACGGAATGCCCCAGCGCTCGGCCAGGGGGTCAAAGCGGTACACCAGGTCGAGAGACAGCGGCATGACCTGCAGCGAAGTGGTGTCGCCGCTCGCTTCGCCGGTGGCCTTGACCACGCCTTTGCCCTCTTTGGACCAGTAGTTGAGGCCAAAACCCGCAGAAAGAGTGCCAAAGCGATCCCACAGGCGGGTATCGTAGCTCATGCCAAACTGCCAGGCGGAATCGCCAAATACGTCGGCATAGGGCTTGGCCTTGCCGCTGAACGCGGAGTCGATCGCCGGCTGGTAGCGGGTCACGCGCACGTCCATGCTGCTGGTCAGCGGCGACGCGGCCTGGACCGGCTGCGGCACCAGCGCACCCAGCGCAAGCAGTCCGACCACCCCCAGCGCGCCCAAACCAAATGGACGGCGGCGGCGCAGGGCCACGACCAGCCCAACCGCCAGCAGCCCCAGAGCCCAGCTCAGCGAGGCAGGGGTGCGACCGGCGCTGCACGGGGCAAACCCGCCTTCGTCCGCACCGCCCTCGCCCTTGTAGTACTGCCAGCCGTCCAGCACTTCGATCGGCGTGCCAGTGATCAGCTTAGAGTAGTCGGACTCGTTGTCATGGCTGTCCACCGACACCACGCCCACATAGTAGAGCTTGCCGTTGGTCAGCCCGGTGATCTGGTGGCTGGTAGACGTGAGCAGATCCGACTTGCTGACCTTGACGGCACCACTGGTCACCTGCGAGGAATCAAAGGACAATTCCGCCCAGTACACGTAGCTGCCGGAAACCACCGACTCGTCGGCGTGGCTCCACACCACGCGCAGATTCTCGCCACCCGGGGTCACACTTGAGATCGTCGGCGCGACGGGCCCGGCCAAGTCCACGGTGATCCGCGACTTAAACGCCACCACCGCCTGGTTGACGCCCACAGACGCCTGATCGTTGACCAGCAGGTACAAGAAGGCGTCTTGCTCAACCTTCTCCTCGCAAGTGGTCTCCGTGCCAATCAGATCGCGCACGTCGACCTCAAAGGTGTAGGTCTTGCCGATCTGGTAGGTGACCTCCGCGCCGACAATGCACGCCGTAGCGGTGTCGGTCTCTTGGAGCGCGGTCTCCGTACAGCTCTTGCCGCGCGGCGCCACTTTGGTGATCCCCGTGTACGTGGTGCCCAGCACCAGAGACGGCGACCAAGTCCACGACACCTTGACCCGCGGATTTGTCGCGGCAATCACCGCCTTACAGTCCGCTTTGTTGATGTAGTGGACGTCGTCCGTGGCCCCGGGCGTCGATGGACCCAGGCCAAAATGCGTAGGCGGCGTCCAATCCGATCCCGTGGCCGCTTCGATCTTGAGGATCTGCACAGTGGGCACGGCATACGCGGACGCCCCGAGCGCGGCCATCAGGGCCACAAGCAGGGACGAAATCAGGAGCACACGACGGTGGAGCGGCTGCAGCATCCTAGAAACTCCGCGGCGGCGCGTTTGCAGAAGTCCCGCCGTCTCTATGCGAGGATGCACGGGCCGTGCCAACCGCGTGCCCTTCGCAAACCCCGTTGCCCCGGTCGATTGTTCCCGGAGCAGCTCCGGCCCGCGCAGACGCAGAGGCACAGCTTGCGCCGGCTGCGGGGCCATGGTGTGCCATTTTGGCAAGCGCCTCGGCTAACTGCGCGCGCCGTGAACCAAGCCGGCCTTGATCGCCAGCTGGGCAATCTGCACCGCGTTGGTCGCCGCACCCTTGCGCAGGTTGTCGGCCACCACCCACATCGCCAGCCCCAGCGGACTCGCAAGATCCCGACGGATTCTGCCCACATACACCTCATCGGTGCCAGCGACATCCATCGGCATCGGGTACTGCTTCTGCGCCAGATCGTCCACAACCTTGACGCCTGGCGCTTTGCCCAAGAGTTCCCGGGCCAGTTCGGGCGACATCGGCCGGTCAAACTCGCACAGCACCGACTCGCTGTGGCAGGCAAACACCGGCACGCGCACCGCCGTCGGGCTCACCAGCAAATCTGGCAACCCCATGATCTTGCGGGTTTCGTACAGGAGCTTGAGCTCCTCTTCGGTATAGCCGTCCGCGCCCGCGGCGCCAATGTGCGGCACGACGTTGAAGGCGATGCGCGCGTGGTGCACCTCGACCTCAAAGGGCCGGCTGTTCAGCAGGGCGACCGTCTGATCGTGCAGCTCATCCATGCCCTTCTTGCCGGCGCCGGAAGTCGATTGGTAAGTCGTCACCACGACTTTGCGCAGCCCAGCCGCGTCGTGCAGCGGCTTGAGCGCCACCACCAACTGGATGGTCGAGCAATTGGGGTTGGCGATAATGCCGTTGTGGCGGATCATCGCTTCGGGATTGACCTCAGGAACCACCAGCGGCACTTCTGGAACCATGCGAAAGGCGCTGGAATTGTCGATGCACAGCGCGCCGCGTTTGGCGGCCTCAGGCAAGAGCAGCTTGGACACCGCCGAGCCCGCAGAGGCCAGCACGATGTCCACGCCGTCAAAAGCCTCTGGTCTCGCGAGCTTGACCTTGAGGGTCCGCCGGCCAAACTCGACCTCTTCGCCTTCCGAGCGCGCCGATGCAAGAGCGATGACCTCGCTGACGGGCAAGCGCAACTCGTCCAGCACGTTGAGCATTTCTCGGCCGACCGCGCCGGTAGCTCCCAGCACTGCCACCCTGTACTTCTTGGTTTCCATGGATTTTCTCTGACGCCGCGGCGATGCGGCGAAGTCGTTACCCGGCGGCCGGCCGCGGTGATTGTTCCGGCGGCACAGCCAATGCGCGGGCAGACGCGATCAGTCGGTGGGCGCAGGACCACTGGGCGGCCCGATGCTCGGCGGCGGCGGTGGCAGAGGCGCCCAGTCATTGGGATGGGCCCGCACCAGCAGCGTGGTGATATTGTCATGCCCGCCGCGGGCTTTGGCCAGCTCCGTGAGCCGGTGACAGGCCGCCGCAGCGGTCGGCGCATTGTCGAGCACCGCGCGGATTTCAGCGTCCCGCACCAGATCGGTCAGGCCATCGCTGCAAAGCAGGTATTGATCGCCGGAGCGGACGGTGTAGCCAAAGATGTCGACCGCGACCGCCTCCTGTAGCCCCAAGGCCCGCACAATCACGTTCTTGTACGGAAATGCCTCGATCTCCTCGGGCGCTAGCAGGTTCATCTTGATGTATTCATTCAGCAACGAGTGGTCTTCGGTCAACTGGTGCAGCTTGCCGGCCCGCAGGCGGTACATGCGGCTGTCGCCGACGTTGGCCACGTGCAGCTTGGAGCCGTTGACATAGGCGGCCACGACCGTCGTGCCCATGTCGCGCAACTGCTCGTGCTGCTGAGCCAATTGGAACACGGTCAGGTTGGCGCTCTCCACGGCTTTCTTGAGCCGGAAGGCCTGCATCGACGCCTCAGACTGCGGAATTTCCTTCTTGGCCTTGCGAGCCCGCAGATAGGCCGCCTTCACCCTCTTGGTCAGATCGGGATTTTCGTAGAAAGCTTTCATGCTTTCAATGGTGTAGGCGGAGGCCACCTCACCGGCGGAGTGACCGCCCATGCCGTCGGCGACGACAAACAAGTGCTCGCCGCCGAGGAGCAAAAGGGCGTCCTCATTGCCATCCCGGACCAGGCCGACATCGGTCATCCCATGGACTTCGAGGCGCAAGCGCGCTTTTCCCGCCGAAGCCCGCGCCGCCGCCGGTCGGGCTGGATCGCGCGAGGTCTGCTTCTTATGATTGACCATGCCCTCGCCTCGGCAACCCGCGCTGGGTCGCTGTCCGCCGTCCCACCCGCCCACGGGCCGCAGGTGCGGAACGCAGAACCTTCGCTGGAACGTAACTTGCGGCGCATTCGCTGTCAAACTTCTCTGGCGCCCAAACCCGCGACTTTGATCGCGCCTGCGGCCACCGCTTTGGCGCAGATTCGGGAGCCTTCTGCCGGGACGCGGTTCGTCCCTCTGAGCCGCGGTTACGGTCGCAGCCGGTCCATCATGCGAGCAAACGGAATTGTCTCGCGGACATGCGGCAGACCACACACCCAGGCCACCGTGCGCTCCACGCCCAAGCCAAAGCCGCCGTGGGGCACGGAGCCGAACTTGCGCAGATCCAGGTACCAGTCAAACGACTCCAGCGGCAGACCGTGCTTGCGAATGGCCGCCAGCAGCGTCTCATAGTCGTCTTCGCGCTGGCCGCCGCCGACGATCTCGCCGTAGCCCTCTGGCGCCAACATATCGACCGACAGCGAGCGCTCAGGCTCAGCCGGATCGCGCTTCATGTAGAAGGCCTTTACTTCCGCGGGATAGCGACTGACAAAGATCGGCGTCGGATACTGCTGGGTCAGCAGCGTCTCGTCATCGGCGCCCAGGTCGTCGGCAAAGGTGATGTCCGAGCCCATCGCCTGCAGCTGCCGCACCGCTTCGTGGTGGTCGATGCGCGGAAACGGCTTGTGAATCCGCGCCAACGCCTCGCGCCGCGGCAGCAGTTGCTTCTGCTCTTCCGCCTCAGAGCGAATGCTGTCAATCGTGTCGAGCTCGACCTGGCAATCGCGCAGCACTTCGGCGGCGATCGTGCACAGCAGGTCCTCCGACAGCTCCATCACCCCGTCCAGGTCCAGGTAAGCCGCCTCCGGCTCGACCATCCAGAACTCGGTCAAATGCCTGCGGGTCTTGGATTTCTCCGCGCGGAAAGTCGGGCCAAAGGCGTACACCTTGCCCAGCGCCATCGCGTTGGCTTCGTTGTAGAGCTGCCCCGACTGACTCAGATAAGCCATTTGGCCGTGGTATTCGGTCTCAAACAGCGTCGAGGTGCCTTCACAGGCGTTGGGCGTAAAGATCGGAGTGTCCATCAGCACAAAGCCGCGGCTGTCAAAAAAGTCGCGGATCGACTTGATGATGCGCGCCCGCACCCGGATGATCGCCGCCTGGCGCCGCGACCGAAGCCACAAGTGCCTGTGATCCATTAGAAATGCTACGCCGTGGTCTTTTGGCGAGATCGGGTAGTCGGGGTCGGCAGCCTTGACGAGCACTAGGCCGTCACACGCGAGCTCAAAGCCAATGGCCGAGCGCTCATCCTTGCGCACCGTGCCGCTGACGAGCATCGAGCTCTCTTGGCTCAAGTGATCCGCTTGGACAAAGGTGGCTTCGTCGACGTCGCCCTTGAACATCACAGCTTGGATAATCCCCGAGCCGTCGCGGACTTGCAGAAAGTGGAGCTTGCCCTTGCTGCGGCGATTGTACAGCCAGCCGCGAATCTGCACGCGCTGACCTTCAAACTGGGCAATGTCGCAAATCCGCGCCACCGGCAGCCCCGGCAGGGCGATCGGCAGGTGCGGAGAGCCAATCGGCGCCGCGCGATCTGCATCGGTCGCGCCGGTCGAGGCGGTTTCTGAGGTGGTGGCTTGGGCGGAGGAGGACATGCGACCTCTTGGAACGGCCAATCGCAACGATCGGCGAAAAACGCCGCGACCGCGCTGGGCTGGTGGTCCTGGGGACCCGGCCAGCCCGCGCGGTCGCGGAACAACTCAACGAGCCGTGGCCCGGCACTGACCTACACGCCCCAGTGCAAACGGAGTTCTCCGCAGCAGCGAGACGTGGGCCAGCATAGGAACTCTACCCGAGACAAACTCGGGGGAGCCCTTACTTGCCGTCGACGCGGTTCTTCAGCTCGAGGCCGACCTTGAAGAACGGCATGCGCTTCTCAGCGACCTGAACCGGGTTGCCCGACTTGGGGTTACGGCCCACGTACGGCGGGTACTTGCGCACGGTGAAGTTGCCGAAGTTGCGGATTTCAATGCGCTCGTCGCTCTTCATCGCGTCGACCATCAGTTCAAAGATGGCGTTGACGACGGTGCCGGCCTTGTCTTTGGTCAGGCTGGCCTTCTGGGCGACGACTTCAATCAGGTCGGACTTGGTCATAACGCTGCCTCGGCTGCAGTTGCTGCTGCTGGGAATGGCTACAATTGGCTCGCGCGTCGGGCTGTGACGTTCGGCGCGAATTTCGCAGGCGCCTGCCCACGCCGTGTGGGAGCAGTCGCCTGCTTGCATTGCAGGCCCGTAGGGGTCGGATTGTCCGGCCTTGCCCCCGGTGAGAGGAGCTCGGCCATCGGATAGCTTTCACTGGCACCGGCGCGGGTGCCAGGGCCCCCTGGGAAAGTCAGCGCAGAGCCAACCCCGGGAAGGGAGACAGAGTCTACGCCAGCTCATCCCTCCTTGCAAGCCCGCCCACCGGCTCAGAGTGCGCTTTCTGGCGTAACTGGCCCTACTTGCACTTCAGGGCAGCGGGCGACGGCAGCGGCACGGCCTTGTGCAGCAAATTTCCTTGTGCATCTGCATTCTTGCAAGGAATCACCGCGCTCGGCTTCCAGCTCACCCGGCCGGCACACCAAAGCTCGCCTTGCGCCATCAGCGGCCCGGTCTTGACCACAAACGGCGAAGACTGCCCGTCCAAGTAGATCCGCACCGTGGGTGTCGACTTGCCAAAGCCGTTCGCCGACCAGTAATAGACGCCTACAAAGTACTGAACTGCCGGTTCCGGCAAGAAAAGATTGATGTTCTCTGGCCCCCAGCCGTCCTTGTCGTCGCGATCCAGGGTGGCGTCGTCGTCGTAGTCGCTCAGATCGCCCCATTGCGGCAGGGTGTTGAGCACAAAACAATCGTAACAGGTGGCGTTCCACGGTTCCGGCGAGCCATCCTTGTCGAGATCGGCCTGTCCGGGCTGGTCCAGGGCGTCCGGATGCGCGAGGTGCAGATCCATGTCTGATCCGGCGTATTTACCATCGGTTAGCTTGCCATCCTTGTCGCCCACATCGGTCTTGTTGCCGTCGGCCGCAGTGTCCCATGTCAGTTCGACGTGCAATTTGTCGTCCGGAATGACCATCAGCTCGTAGTTCGCAGCCGCACAGCCGGGGGTGCCGATTTCGTCGGCGATCTCGAGCGAAAATGTGTACTTTCCTGCAATATTAGGCTGAAATGTCGGGGCCTTGGCCGCATCCGAAGGCGCAAGTACGGAGTAGCTTCCTGCGGGCTGCTGAACACTCCACTTCCACTTGGCGATTGGCTGATTGGCCGGCGTCGAGCAGCTGGCGTCGAGCTGCACCTCCGTCTGCGGCACCACCGCGCCTTTGATCGGCCCGCCCCCCTTGATCTGCAGAGACATACAGGCCTTGGGGCACGCCACACTTGCAGCCCCAGCGCCTTGAAGTGCCACGCTCTTCTTGCCCGCTGAGCTGTCGATCTCCAAGGAGCCCACACTGACGGCCCCCAGCTGAGGCGCGGTGTAGGTGACGAATAATGAGCACGATTCGCCCTTGGGGATGAGCAATGGCGCGTCCGCGGTCGGCGCCTTGCCGTCAAAGCAAGTGGTCGCCAGCGAGACGCCAAAGCCCTGCTCGGCGGCGCCACCGATGACAACCGAACTGATCTTCAGATCCTCTGTGCCGCACGACTTGATCTGCACCTCTTTCTTGACCTGGACCCCCGGCGGCTGCTCGCCAAAATCCAGGCTCGCAGGCGTTGCCGAAAGACACGGCCCGGTCGCATTCACCGTAAAGCTCAGGTCCACCTGCGGTTTGGTCGGGTCATTGGTGCCGAGCCGCAGGATGGCCTCCATTTTTTGCTCATTGGGCAGTTTCTCAAACCAGACATTGATCGGCAGGGTCGAACCGGCGGGCACCACAACCTGGGTACCTTCCGGGAGCGCGGCAGCCGCTTGCACCACGTGGCCGCCGAGTTTTGCGAGCAGAGGAAGGGAGCCCAGCATTTTGGCCTGGGTGATCACCGCTTCAGCCTTGCCGGTGTTGGCACAAACCACGGTCGTGGACGCGGCATCGGCCAAGTTGACCTTGCCAAAATCGTAACCAGGCGGATTACAGCTGAGTTTTGGCGAGCCGAGCCGGGCGCCGAACTTGAGGACCACCGGAGTCGCCCCTTGTTTGACGTCACCCTCAAAGACCAAAGTCAATTGAGCCGAGCGCACGGCTGGTGCCGCCGGCCGGGAATAGCGCACCTTAAAGGCGGCTGAATTGACAGCTCCGGCCTCCGCACACGCGGGATCGAAGCCGGCCGGAACCACCTCGGGCCACTTCGCTTGGTCACAGGGTTTGTCCCCAGGCCCGACGCAGGCAAACTGGCTGGCGGCGATGGGCTGCCCGGCGTTGTCAAATTCCTGTATTTGCGCAGACTTGACCCGGAGCGGAAGCGCCGCCACCGCGGCTGCAGTATTGGCGATCTGAAAGCTAAACTCCTTGACCGCCCCAACACCCAGGGCCGAGACATCAAAGTCGTATTGCCCAACTGCCGCTGAGCCCGCACTGTCCCGGACCGCCAGCGCCGCCGACCTATCGATGCTTGTGCTTGCGCTACAGGCTCCGGAAGGATTTTCGGCCTCCTCTCCACAGCCCAGAAGGCCTGCTAAGAGCGCCGCGACGGCCAGACCGCCGACCGCCCTGCCCCAACCGCCGCGCCGAACGATCTTCTTGGCCATGTGCTGATCCTATTTGGGCTTGCTGCAGACGCCACCCAGTGTGCTGCCCAGAATGCTCCAGTATTTGGGGGTCACCTTGCCCGTCGCCGTGGTGCTCGCTCCGCCAAAATCAAGGAGATCGCCAGTGGGCCACGCAACCTGCTTGACCCACCACATGTCGCATTCGTGCATCATCTGGGTGAATGTCCCCTTGAGCATGCCGAGGACGTAAATGTTGACCGTGGCGGTGGTGTCGTCCGGAGCAAGGCCGTGCTTGTCCCAATAATGCACACCCACGCCGTACTTTAGGCCGTCTTCTGGCGCCTGCATGTTCATGTTCTCTGGGCCCCAGCCGTTGGTATCGTCCAAGTCGAGCCCTGGATTATCCGCCGACGACGTGCTGCCCCACTGATTGGTGTTGTTGTACCAGTAGCAGTCGTACACCGAATTGAACCACGGGTCGGTCTTGCCGTCCTTGTCCAGATCCGGCTGACACGCCTTTGTCGTGGTCGCGTCACAGGTTTTTGCGTCGTACGCCATGGGGTGCACCAGGTGCAAGTCCAGGTCGCTGCCGTCGGCGGTGGGCCCCGTGTCCTTTTCCTCATCCGCCGGGGTATCCCACAGCAGCTCGATGTGCAGCCCCATGCTCGGGATCACCAACACCGGCATCTGGCTCACTTTGCACGACTCCGTCCCCACATCATCCCAAACCTGCAACTCAAATACGTATTCGCCGGCGATATTCACGCTCAGCTCGGTCGCACCG
The DNA here is from genome assembly GCA_964201005.1 of Myxococcota bacterium. Classification (GTDB taxonomy): domain Bacteria; phylum Myxococcota_A; class UBA9042; order UBA9042; family UBA9042; genus SXRM01. The sequence goes on along the minus strand of CAXNCS010000003.1, from coordinate 103,785 downwards.
GTCTTGGGATTGACGGTGTCCGTGCCAAAGCAGACATCCGCCGACACATCATTGGGGGCAAACTTGAGGGCTGTCGCACCCTTGGGCGCGCTCAGCAGCTTCCACTTGTACTTTTTGACCTGCTTTCCCGGTGCGGCAAACGAGCTGGAGCCCTTGAGGCAGAGCTTCTGCTGCGGCTCGATCTGCTCGCCCGGGTCCGGCACAATCACCGCCGTTGGGCACGTCGCCGCGGTGCCATAGCACTGCACATCCACCACTTTATTGGGCTTTGTCGTATTGTCGCTGAGGTTCAGCTTGGCGGTAAAGGGCTTCTGCTCGCCCTGCGGCGTCTTGTTCTCACTCGGCGGCGCGCAGGTCACCGGCACGGTCGCCTTACCGTTCTTGGCGATCTTGATGGGCGAGGTCGGCGTCGGCGCGATCAAGTTGCCGCCAAAGCCAAAAACGCTTTGCTCATCCTCGCTGAGGCTCAGGCCAGACACCTCAACTTCGACCGTCCCGCAATTCTCCAGCACCACATTCTTGGTCGCCGTCTGGCCCACGTAAACGATGCCCAGGTCGAGCTTCTTCTCGGGCTTGACGAGCACGCACGGCACTTCCAGGTTGCCTTTGAGCAGCGCACTGGCCTTGCCGCTTGTGGCGCTGTGCAGGAAGGTCACGGTGGTCTCGCGGCCTTTGTCGTCCACGGGATCAAAAGTGATGCTCGCCGCCAGCGACTTCTTGGCGGGCACGACCAGGGGCGGGGCAAATTTGCCGTCGGCATTGCCCTTGACCGTTTGGCCGCCGATTTCCATGGTGAATGAGGCGTCGCTCACGCTCCATTGCACCCCGCTCAGCTCCAGGTCGGCATCGCCGATGTTGGTCACGTTCAGCTGCTGGGCCTTGCCCGGGCCGTCCACGCCAACCACGCCAAAATCTAGCGGATCTGGACTCACATTGATGGTGGCCTTGCCGGCCTTGGCCTCCAATTGCAGCGTCACCGTGGTCCGGCTGGTATCGCCGCTGGCCACGACCACCACCTTGGCCGAGCGGGCGGTGCTGTCGATCTTCTTGAAGCGAATGAGGAATCGCCCAGCAGTGCTCGCTGCCTTGCTCACGCACGCCGGGTCAAAGCCCGCGGGGACAATCGAGCCAAAATCGTATCCGCTGCACGCCACCGTCTTTCCGTCGGCCATCAACGCCTTGCCGTCCTTGTCGGCTACGAGGCAGTCAAAGGCCCCGTCGTCGCCGCTGTAGACGACGTTGATCTTGCTCACCAGCAGTTCGGCGGCACTGGCCAGGTTGGCGGTATTCTTGATTTCCAGCGAGATATCGGCCGTCGCCCCCACCGCAATGGTGCCGCTGTTGATGGCGATCGGCTTGGCCTCATCGACCGCCGCGCCGCCATACAGATTGACCGCAAACTGCGCCGAACGATCGATGCCGACCTGGGCGTTGTCAAAGCTGCACTTGACCTTGCTGCCGTCGGCGCTGGTGGCCGCGTCTGCGCCGCCGTTGTCCGTCCCGTCGCTGCAGCTGCTGAGGCCCGCCCACAGGGTTACTGCGGCGGCAATCCGCAAAAAACCTGTCAAACCCGACGCTTTCCGACCCTTGAGGGCGGGGCGCGGCTGAAAGAGGCTGTCGCTCATGGCCTATCCTCGGGGCGACCGCCTGTACGGCTTGAGGCTGCCCCTTGCGCTGCTAAGTGGGTCGCCGAGATCACCGATGCGGTTTCGCGGCGAGGCCCGCACAACAAATCGAACGGATTGTCTCTTCTCAAGACCGCGGATCGCCTGGTGACGCCCTAGAACTGGCAGACCGCGCGATCCCATGCCGCGGGGTCACTTCTTGCAGGAAGCCGCCGCCGCGCCACCGACGGACTGGACAAACGCTTTGTCTTCATAGCACTTGGTCACGCACCACTCGCCCTTGGGCTGCCACATCGCGCTCTGGCCAGATGCGCACTTGCCGCCGTCCGCCACCAAGGGCGCACCGGTCTGGTAGCAGGTGTCAAACGGCTTCTTGGGGCCACCGCTCATGGTGTTGGGCCAGTTCAGCTTGCCCACGTACCACATGTCCAGCGGGTCCAACTTGACCTTGGTGAACTGCAGCGCCAGGCCGCCCTGCAAGTAGATCGACACCGTGCCATAGGAGGTGCCGTAGCCGTGGTCGTTCCAGTAGTGCACGCCCACCGAGTACGAGACCGGGTCTTCCAGCGAGCCTTCCGACTCTTCGATGTTCAGGTTTTCTGGGCCCGCACCGTCCGTGTCGTCCAAGTCCAGGCTGGGATCGTCGCTGATCGGCGCCGCGCCCCAGGCCGGATTGGGGTTGAACCAGAACGCGTCCCAGGGGTTGCTGAACCAAGGATCGCCCGACTTGTCGCAGTCGATGTCGAGGGCCGCAGCCAGCGGATGGGCAAAGTGCAGGTCGAGGTCGGCGCCAGCGGCCGGGCCCGTGTCGGTCTGGTCGGGGTCGGAAGGCGTATCCCAGAGCAATTCCACGTGGATCGCATTGTTGGGGATCACCAGCACGGTGGTGCACGCGGGCACGCACGACTTGACGTCGTTCTGGTCCCACACCTCTAGGCAGAACTCGTACTCGCCCGCCGTGTTGGCCTGCAAGGTGGGGTTGGGAAAAGTCGCGCTTGGCAGCAACGGCTGGTTCGAGCCCGTCGGCTGCTTGACCGTCCACTTGTACTTCTTGATGGTGCCGCCGCCGGGGGCCAGCGAGCTAGAGCCGTTGAGGTGCAAGTTGGTCTGCGGCACCACCTCTTCGCCCTCAGCCACCTTGACCTTGGCGATGGGGCAGGTCTGCTCGACGCCGATACCCGACAACTTCACCTTGGGCTGGATATACGCGCTCGACACCACGGTAATCTCGCCGGTGTCGGGGGTATTCTCCTTGGAGATGTCGGCCGGCGCGTACTTCACCGTCACCACAGCAAGCTCATTGATCCCCAAAACCAGCGGATTTTCAACCGAAATCGGCGGCGGCGCTTTGACTTTGCCGGTCGCCGCGAGCGGGGTTTGGTCGATAAAGAACTCTTGGTTGGCGTCTTGGGTGTCCTCGGTCAGCACAAAGTCCGTCACCACCAGCTCCTGAGAGCCGCAATTCTTGATGGTCAGATCCATCGGGCTCTCAGAACCCGGGATAGCGCCGCCAAAATTCATCGTCGGCGGCAGCACCTGGATGCAAGGGACCGAGCTGTTGGCCTGCACCGTGAGCGAGGGAGCCGAAGAGTCGTTGCCGATGAACTTGATCTGGCCCTGCTTCTTCTTGTCGTCGGCCGGGCAGAACTTGACCTCAAAGTCGGCGCTGTTCGACGGCTTGATCGACAGCGGCGCCGGCAGAGTCCACATCGCCCCGCCTTCGTGCCACTCGGTATCGAGGTCTTCCGGCTTGACCAGGCGCATCTGGAAGGACTTGTCGACGCCCGAGAGGTTGATCTGGCTGATGTTGAGCACGGCGTCGCCGGTGTTGGCCATCTTGACCACTTCGGTAGCGCACTCTTTGGGCTTGACGTAGGGGTAGTTGACCGACGGCGGAAGGAGATTGGCCTTGGGCGAACCGGCCTTGGTGCTGATGTTGATCGAGAAGGTCAGCACCTGCGCGGAGATCCCCTGGAGCTCGACCAGCACAGTTCCGGTGCGCACCTTGTTGTCGAATGCCGTGTACTTGATGACGAACGACTCACCGGAAGTCATCCAGCTCTTGTCGGCGTCCTTGATGGTGTAGCCCTTGGGCGCCACGGTCTTCCAAACCTTGTCGAGCTTGTCGCACGGCACGGTCTCGGATACGTCCCAGCACTCCAACGCCTTGATGTCGGTCTCTTCCGGATTTTGCGCGTCGTACTGCATCCTGACCGAGCGGATCTTGTAACCAGCCGGAAGAATGACGTTCCCCGAGTTGCTCAAGGTCACCGTGCGGTACGACTTTTCCTTGAGGGCCACGCCGCCGACGTCCAGGACCAGGTTGCCGCTGAGCTTGCTTTGCTCCGAATTGACCTGGCCAATGTTGGCCGTCTCGGACTTGATGTCGGCGATCGGCCGGCAGTCCGCGGTCACGCCGTTGAGGCACGCAGAGGCCCCCGTGCCGGTGTTCGTGCCGGTCGCAGGGTCGCTGCACGCTGCTGCAACCAGCGAAGCGCCCACGAGCAGCGTCGCCCGCAGCGTCGTCGCCGATCCAGCAAGCACATCCCGAAATCGAACCGGGGTGGAGGTCCGCAGGGAGAGAGAGGACGTCATCGAGGGCTCCTGGAGGGCGAAAGAGACGCGGTGGCAGGACGGCTGCAAAACGGGCTTGCCCGAACACACAAATGTACCGAGACGCCAATGGACAGTCAATGTCGATTTGCGCCCATCGGGGTAGATCGGCGGGTCGGTAAGAGGCCCTGGAGACTTTGCCGCCCTTTGTGAGGGGGATCAGCTTGACTTGCCGCGATGGCGCGGGAACTATTGCTTGCTCCCGAGCGTTCCGGTCCTGGTGCCGGCGCAGGGGAGACGCGGGATAACCCCCTGATTCGCCAAGAGCTTACCCAGCACCGCCCTCATGGCGCGCGCCGGAGAAAAGCCGACCGGCCCTTCAGGATTGCGCAGCTGCCACTGGGTAGACGCTCTATTTGAGCCGCCACTGCCCAGAAGAAAGCGAAGCAACCCGCGCATGTCCTTCGCCCATGCCGGGCGAATCCATGCGAGAGGCCCATGCCCATCCAGTCCCAGCCGCAGGTCGATTCCAACGCGCAGGCCCAATTCCCTAAGCGCCGCCCAGATCAAGGCCAAGATTCCGCACCGCGACAGCCGCGCGGACGCCTTGGGGTCCCGGCGACGATCGCGAGCGCGCTCCTTGGCACCGCTTGGTTGATCACCGGCGGCCTGTCGAGCTGCGACTCGACCGCGCGTTTTGGCCTGGACAACTTGATCTTCGACAAAGTCCAAGTCGTCTCGGCCTTTCCGGCGTTCGTCAACGCCCAGACGAAGACGGTGACCCGGGTTTGCGGCGCGCCACTGGCTGACGGAGAACCGGTACTGGAAGCGAACGGCGTCGAGCTGACGGTCAACCTCGTGTCGACCGAGCTCAAGGTCACGAGCCCCAAGTGCGAGGGCGACGTCGATCTGGGCATTCGCGATGGCGATCGCATCGAGCAGCAGCCGGTCACCACCGATCCGGCGCTTCAGACGATCTCGCCCGCGAACTTTGAGCTCGACTTGGGCTGCTATGAGCCGCGCGCTGGGATCCAAGATCCGGCGACGTGCAGCACTTCGGCTGAAGGCTCCGGCGGTACGGGCAAGGCCCTTAAATACAAGGCGGTTGCCCCGGATCGGTGCGACCCCGATCGCAAGGAAACTTTCCAGAACGTCGCGATCCTCGTGGACCACAGCGGATCGACAGACGGCTTTGTCTACACCGACACCGGCGACTGCACCACGGCCAGCAAGTTCATTGAGGATATGCCCGGCAAGTGGACGCCCGATTCATTCCCGGAGTGCTCGTCGGACCGCTACAGCGTGCTCGTCGCTGGCGCCCAACAGCTCATCGATACGCTCAATCCCCGCGATCGCGTGCTGACGATGTACTACGACGAGAGCAACGACGGCGTGCGCGTGGCGTGCACCGACGACCTGCGCTGCCAGTACACCGACGGCACCGTCAACGAGGTCACGACCAAGTCCTGCATCAGCAACGCGGACTGCAAAGATCTGGTCGACCCGGACGGCAACAAGGGCAACTATCAGTGCGCCGCCGATCCGTCCTTTGCCAATGACTCTTTTGCCAATCTTTCTCAGCCTGAGCAGATGGTGAAGTGCTTTGGCAGCTCCGACAAGGTCAAGGCGCAGAACCGCCTGGGTCTGGAAGAGCGCATCCGCGAGGCCGCCACGGGGCGATCGCCGGTGTATGAGGCCCTGAACACGGCGTACACCTTCCTGCGCGACAAAGACCTGGGAGCGGGCGCGCCTCGGCACATCGTTCTTCTGACCGACGGCCCGGACAGCTGCACCTATTCGGACCTGTACCAATTTGTCGATCCCAAGGTTGGCAAGGGCGGCGACTGCCGCAAGCAGTGCGCAATGATCACCACCGATTACAAGGCGTTGCTGCAGGTCATGCACGACGACAAGTTCCCGGTGCGCCTCCACGTCGTCCAAGTGCAGTCCAAGACCCACCCGCAGCCGGACGCGTTTCTGCAGGACCTCGCTTGCCGCACGGAAGGCACCTATCAGTTCATCAACACCTTGGACATGAACAACAAGGACCCGACCCCGTTCCAAGACGCCATGAGCCGCTCGATCGCCATGGTGCGCTACACCCTGGCCGGCAACTGGCGCGTTGGCTTTATGGACAATCGCTTCAAAGACGATTCGGTCAAGAAGGGCGCCGTCACCGCCATGCGCGGCAAAATGACCATGCAGTCCACGGTGTTTAGCAGCCTCAAAGAAGTGTTCAAGAACGAGAAAGAGTGGCAGTTCACCCAGGACGGTTCACGCGATCGCCGCATGATCTTCCACTTGTCCTGCGCCAGCGACGCCGACTGCGGCGGCAGCGATCCCTGCGGAGCCAACCACTGCAGCCCCGCGGGCGAGTGCGTGGCGGACCCGTCGCCGGATCTGCTGCCCTGTGGCGCGGACGGCAAGGGCAAGTGCTGCGGCGGGACGTGCAAAGCCGACGGCAAGTGCGACGGCGTCTGCAAGGGCTGATTTTGGCAAGCGGAACTGGGTAGAGCGAGAGGTCTGAACCGCTGAAGTGAATTGCCGATGCCCTGCCCCCGCCTAGCGACGGGCTGCCGGCGCCACAGACCGCCAGAGATCGCCGCGGCGAGGCGGCACCTGCGACCCCACCCCTGGAGTCGCGCGGGAGGAACAGAGGATGAATTGGATGCACCGGGCGCTGCGCCGCACCATCGCGACAGCCCTGATCACGGTTTCTGCCTGGGCGCTGGCGAGTTCCGCCATGGCGGCAGAATCTGCCGAGCCGATCGATCGCGAGCTGGGCAAGTATTGGAACGTCGACCAGGCCGTGCCGTCGCTGACCAACCCGCTCTACGAGCGCAAGGGCGGCTTTGAAGGCTCGGTGCAGCTCGGCACCATCCCCAACGACAACTTTTACCTGTTCTACACGGCGGGCGGTCGGGTGGCGTACTACCTGGCGGACACCCTGGCCTTGCAGGGCGGCTTCCAGTACCTCATGGCCGAGGATTCCAACATCCTCACCTTCCTCAAGTGCGTGCCAGCGAGCGGCGGCAGCTGCAACGTCCTGACCCGGGGCGCCCAGGCCGCGCCCAAGATGAACTGGACGAGCGCGCTGGACCTGGTCTACACGCCCTTTCACGGCAAGTGGGGCATCTTTGACAAGAAGCTGACCAGCTTTGACGTGAACTTCTCGGGCGGCGTGGGCGTGATCAACGTCGACGTTGACGAGTCGCGCGGCAACAAGGAGCCCGTCAATGCCATCAAGGTCGGCGGGCACTGGGGCATTGGCTTCCGCTTCTATCTGTCGCGGTTTCTCAACGTCCAGCTCGGATACAGCCAGTACCTGTACAAGCCGCAGGACAATATCTCGTTCCTGGCTCCGGCCGAGTTCACCCTCGGTCTTGCCTACTTGAGCAAGTAGAAATCCGCCCTCCGGGCGACTTCACCATGCGCCGCCGCAAGCCGCCCTACCGGCGCGAGACGAGCGGTTGACGGGACCCCAAAGCGCCGCGACTCACCTGCAGAGGTCGGCCGCAGCTCCCCAAGGTCCCTGCCAAGAGGGCGGCCCGCCGCGGCTGCTGAGGTTCGAAATGCGCAGTTTCTTCCTTTCTCCCCTGTCCCGGCGCTCTTGGCGATCCGCACTGGTTGGGCGCCTGAGCCTGGCGGCGTGGTTGGGCGCGACTGCCCTGGCCGCCGTACCGGCCCTGGCCCAAGAGACCCCGGCGGAAAAGCCAGCGGATCCAACAGCCCCGGCCGAAGCGCCAGTCGCCGACGCCGCCAAGGACCCCGCAGCTGAAACGCCAAAAGCCGAGCCAAAGCCGGCAGCGGACAAGGGCGGGGACAAAGGCAAAGCCCCTGACCTCATGGGCGAAACCGGCGACCAAGACATCTACGGTGTCGGCGACGACGCGGTGCCCCCTGGAGCGCGGATGGAGTGGGCCAAGCGCCGCGACATCAAAGTGATCCAGAAGCGCGCGGTCATCAAGGAAGGCCGCCACAGCGTCTCCTTCTTGGGCGGCGTGGTGCCCAACGACGACTTCTGGACCTACATCACCGGCGGCGTGGGCTACAATTACTATTTCTCTGAAGACCTTGCGCTGCACGTCCAGGGTGCCTACACCTACGATCAGCCGACATCCTTGCGCGACAAGCTGCAGTCGAAGCGCCCCGACGGCTTTGAGCTGAACGTGCGGTTGCCGCAGACGCTGCAGGCCTACACGACGGCGGGCGTCGACTGGAACTTGATGCACGGTAAGTTCAGCTTTTTTGGCACGGGCCTCAACGAGTTTGACGCAGCGCTGAGCTTTGGCATCGGCGGCGTTTACACCCGTGTGACCAAGAAAGGCGTAATCGAACCAGCGTACCGCTTTGATGCCGCTGGCTCAGTGGGCACCTACCTGCAGTTCTACATCGCCGAGCGCTGGGCCCTGCGCGCCAACATCCAGCAGCTCTACTACCCGGCCTTTGACGACGTGAAGAACGACGCCTCAGCCGGTTTGTCCAAGCCGGTTTCTGTCACCGTTTCGCTGACCTGGTTCACCGCCCCGGCGGAATAGCCTGGACGTACGGGGGCTTTGGGTAGAAGCACCGCTTTTCTGCAATTGACTCAGTGGGTCCGCGCTAGACCGCCAGCCCGCACACCGCACCGCACCGCGGAGGAACCATGCACCTTCACCACCGCCGCCGCTTGGGCTCTTGGGCCATGGCCGCTGCCCTGCTCGTCTCCGCGAGTCAGGCCGTTCCCGCTTGGGCCATCAGCCTGGACCAGGTGTATGCCCTGTTGGAAGCTGAAGCGACCGACGATCAGATCATCAAGAAGATCACCAAGGACGGCAGCAAGTTTGCCCTGGCGCCCAAGGAGATCATGGAGCTCAAGCGCCGCGGCGCGACGGACAAGCTCATCCGCTTCATGCTGTCGACTGGCGCCGGCACCGCGCCCAAGCCGGCGGACAAGCCGGTGGACAAGCCCGCCGAAAAAGTGCTGACCGCCGCCGAGATGGCCGCCGAAGAGGCCCGGCTGCGCGAAGAGTCGGTGCGGTTGGCGGAAGAGCAGAAGCGCCGCGAAGAGGGCCAGCGCAAGGCCTTTGCCGGCAAGATCCTCAAGCAGGGCCAGGACTACGCCAACTCTGGCGAGTTCGTCAAAGCCGTGCAGGTGTTCACCAAGTTCGTCGAAGACGGCGTTGGCGGCATCCCATTCGCTCCGGACAGCAACGAGGCCTACGTCGCCAAGTACGGCATCGCCAACGCCTTGGCCCGCGCGGGGCTGATTCAGTCGGCTGCGGATACGCTGCTTGACGTGGTGCGCGCCGGCTCAGACAAGATGTTCTTTACCACCGCGTTCCAACAGCTGCGCGACCTGCGCAAGCAGATCATCTATCGCCCGCCGGAGCTTGAAGAACTGACCAAGCTGTCGGTCAATACCTTTGACGCGGGGTTTCAAGACGGCTTCTACTACTTTGTAGGCGAAGCGCTCAACGACTTTGGCGTCAAAGATGCCGCGCGCCCCTACCTGGAGAAGGTATCGGACAAGGGCCTGGACTATGGTCGCGCCCAGTATCTGCTTGGCCTGATGGAGATTCCGGACAACGCCGAAGATCGCCTCGCCGGTGCCCAAGTCAAGGCCGCCGCCGAGGCGTTCCAGAAAGCCGTGCTCGCCGCGGAGACCCAAGCGGATGGCCGGCCGGTGGTCGATCTGGCCTATCTGGCTCTAGCGCGTTTGGCGTACGATATTCAGCAGTACGACGCGGCGATCTACTACTACAAGAAGATCAGCAAGAACTCGCCCAAGCTGGCGACCGCGTTCTATGAGAGCGGCTGGACCTACTTCCTCAAAGGCGACACCTCGCGGGCCCTGGGTACCTTTCACGCCTTGCACAGCCCCTACTTTGCCCACCACTTCTACCCGGAGCTGTGGATCTTGGAGGCGACGGCGTACGTCAACCTGTGCCTGTCGGCGGAGGCGGAAGAGGCCATGAAGATGTTTGAGGAGCGGGTGATCGTCCTCGCCCCGCCGCTGCGCGACTTCCTCAAGCGCTCGCGCAAGCCGGAAGAGTTCTACAACGCCTTCTTGGCCACGGTGAACAAGCCCAAGCAGGGCGGCGGATTGCCGCGGCAGCTGCAGTCGCCCGTGCTGATGAATGTCGAATTCTACAACCTTTACAACACGATCAAGCAGATCGAGAAAGAGGAGCGGGTGGTCAAGGCCAACCTGCAGCAGCTCGGCGCCTTTGGTCAGGAGATGCTCGCCAAGCTCGGCCAGCGCAAGACGGAGCGCATTTCTGAGGCCGGTGTGGTCATCCAGCAGACCTTGCGTCAGGCGGCCAAAGACCTGGATACCTATCAGGATAAGCTCGCCCAGCTGCGCCTCGACCTCGACGAAATCCGCCTGCAGGCGATCGAAGACGAGCAGGCCGGCAAGTCGGCGGCTGAAGGCGAGGCGGTGGCCAAGGAAGGCCCGGTGGCGATCGCCGGCTCGGACGCCATGCAGTGGCCGTTTGAAGGTGAATTCTGGAAAGACGAGATCGGCGCCTACCGCTCGTTCCTCAAGTCCAAGTGCAAGACCAGTTCGGCCCCCGCGGTCGGCAACTGAGTTCGTGACCCCGCATGGGGATCGCCGCCAAAGTGGGCCAGCGCTGAGCCGCCCGCAGCCAGAGCGCCGCTCCCATTCCCCCCAGCAAAGGTATCGCTATGCGTGAATCCAGCTTGCAGCGCAGCGTCTCGGGAGCCTCGCGCCCGTGGCGACGCTTGGTAGCCCTCGTCACCACTTTGGGCGTCGTCGCCGGTGGCGCGGCCGCTTGGGCCCAGGAAGAAGACGTCGAGGCCGGCGCCGCCACCAAGAAGGTCGAAAAGAAGACCTCGCTGGTGGAGGAAGAGAAGAAAGTCGAAGTGGCCAAGCCCAAGCGCGATGAGGATGCCCTGCAGAAAGGCTCCTTCACCGCCGATCGGCTCGACCAGCTGGGCTTTACCCCCAAAGAGCGGGCGCTGCAGCAGGAAAAGTCCAAGATTCGCGTGCGGACGATCAAGACGCTGGAAGATCTGCTGGCGCGCAATCCGCGCGATCCCAACGCCCCCGACTACTACTTCCGCATGGCGGAGGCGTGGTGGGAAGAGACCAAGTTCCTCTATCTGCTCGAGCGCTCGGACTACGACCGCAAGATGGAGCAGTTTGAGAAAGGCATCCTCAAAGAGAAGCCGGTACAGCCAGTGGAGAATTATCAGCAGTCGATCTCGTATTACGAGAAGGTGTTGCAGCAGTACCCCAACTACCCGCGCCTCTCAGAGATTCTGTACCGCGTGGGCAAGGCGTGCATGCAGCAGGGCAAGGCGCTGGGCGACAAAGTGCTGTCGCAAAAGGGCGTGCAGTACCTCAATCAGCTGATTCAGAAGTTCCAGACGAGCCCGCTCATCCCGCAAGCCCACTTGGCGCTGGCCGAGCACTTCTTTGAGGCGAACAACCTGACCCTCGCCAAGATGAACTACGAGAAGATCACGCAGAATTTCAAGAATGCGGCGATGTACAACTACGCGCTCTACAAGCTCGGTTGGGTGTACTACAACTTGCGCGAATTCCAGCGGACGATCGAGACCTTCCAGGCGGTGGTCAAGGAAATCAGCAAGGAAGGCGACAAGGGCAAGATCGAGTTCCGCGATCAGGCGCTCAAAGACCTTGTGCAGGCCTATGCCGAGCTCGACGGCGCCTGGCCCAAGGCCAAGGAGTACTTCATCTCGGTCGAAGGCGAGGCCAAGGCCTGGGAACGCATGTACAAGTTGGGCGAAATCTACGTGTCGATCGACAAAGACAAAGACGCGGTTGACCTGCACACGCACTTTATCGAGAGCAAGCCGACCGATCCGCGCTGCGTCGAGTGGCACGAGCAGATTGTCGACATCTACAAGAAGCTCGGAGCGTTCCCGGACATCGAAGCGGCGATGCGCAAGTTCTTGGCGTTCACGGATGACCGCACCTCGCCGTGGCTGTCGGCCATGAAGCAGCGCAAGGACGCCAAGTCTGAAGAGGCCCGCGACAAGGCCCAGCGCAACGGCGAGAACTACCTGCTGTACATCTCCAACTACTACCACCAGTTGGCCCAGAAGACCGACGACGAGACCAAGGACTCGGCCAAGTCGCTGCCCTACTACAACAAGGCTGCGGACGACTACAAAGAGTTCATCCGCCGCTATCCGGACAGCAAGAAGGCGTACATCGTCAACTTCTACTATGCGGAATTGTTGTACGACCAGCTCAAGGACTTCAACCGAGCTCGCGTCGCCTACGAGCGCGTCATCGAGCTGGACCCGAGTGGCGAGTACGTCGAAGACGCCGCGTTGGGCGTGATTTACGCTACGGAAAACCTGATGCGCAACACCAAGGCGTGCTACAACGACAAGAAGCAGGCCTGGGAAGAGCGGGCTGACTGCTCGCCGCTGGTCGACACGGTGGAAGGCGGCGGCGTCAAGGTCACCGTCGTCAAGAAAGACAAGAAGGCCGACCTGACGGAAGAGCAGATCAAGGCCGCCCAGGTACCCAAGAAGCGCCAGGAATTGCACCCGCTCGAAGTGTCGTACGTCAAGGCGGCCGACAAGTACGTCGAGTTGATGGAGAAGGCCAAAGTTGACTGCACCGGCGGCAAGAAGAAGCAGTGCGGCAAGGGCAAGATGGTCCCGGAGATCATGTACCTCGCCGCCTCGGCCTTCTATGACCGCGGCCAGTACAGTGAGGCCATCAGCGGCTACGAGCGCGTCTACAAGTACCAGGAAGACAACAAAGTCGCTGAGATCGCTGTGCGCAGCTTGATCGACATCTACGCGCGCCAGAAGGACTGGGTCAAGATCGAAGAGTGGGCGCGGCTGATGCTCAAGCGCAAGAGCCGCATCGTGCTCGAGACCAAGGATCTGCGGAAGTACATTGCAGTTTCGGTCGCCGAACAGGCCATCCAGCTGGCGGAGAAGAAGGACTACGAAGGCGCACATGCCAAGTACGACACCATTCTGCGCGAATTCAAGAGCGAAGAGCCGGAGTTGGCGGCGATTGCTCTGTACAACAAGGCCATGCTCTACATCGACCAGAAGGACGACAAGGTCGCCATCGACACGTTTGAGCGCGTGGTCAAGGAGTTCCCCAAGTCCAAGATCGCCCCCGAGGCCAAGTTCCAGGTCGGTATGCTCTATGAGGCGATGACCAGCTTCCGCGAAGCGGCCGACGCCTTCTTGGACATGGCCAAGTTCCGCGACAACGCCGATGCAGCCCAGGCGCTGATCAACGCCGGCCAGATCCTCGCGGCGCTCCAGGACTACCGCGGTGCGGCGGCGGCGTATGACAAGTTCATCGGCGTGGCCAACGCGCTCAAGGGCGACGACGAGAATACCAAGCGCCTCAAGGGCCTGGTCGCCGATGCCGAGATGGAGAAGGGCCACGTCTACGAGAAAATGGGCGTGGAAGGCGCCAAGCTCGCCGCCGGCTCCTACGCCGCGGTGGTCAGCAAGTACCCTGCCCGCCCGGACCTGCACGTAGAGGCACTGGGCCGCAAGACCGAGCAACTGCGCTTGGCCGACGCCGGCAAGAACCGCAAGGACGCCATTTCCGCCGCCGACTCCGCAGCCAAGGCTTATGAGAAGCCCGACGGCAAGGGCGGCAAGGCGACGTTCTATGTGGCGCAAGCGCTGTTCTATCGCACCGAGTACGACTTTGACGACTTCGACGTCCTGACCCTCAAGAGCGTCAAGAACATGAAGGGCCTGCTGCCGATGCTGCAAAAGAAGGCCGAGGCGCTCAAGAAGGCCGAAGGTCGCTACTTTGACGTGGTTGAAAAGGCCTCTGCCGGCGGCGGTAAGGCGTACGCGGCAGCGGCGGCCTTCCGCATCGGTTTGCTGTACTTCAAGTTCAAGGAAGACCTGTTCAACGCTCCGGTTCCGCCGCAGATCGTCGGCAACGCCGAGCTGGAAGACGCCTACAAGCTGGAAATCGAGAAGCTGGCGACGCCGATCGAAGAGCAGTCCGTCACCGCGCTCAAGAGCGCCATCAACATCGCCCACAACTTGGGCGTGTACAACAAGTGGTCCAAAGAAGCTGGCGATTACGCGTACAAGGTCAATCCGGACGCGTACCCGACGGTGGAAAAAGACCCCAACCTGCCCAAGGCAGCCGCGACTGTGTCGGCCAACGAGTCTTCGGACCCGGCCACTTCTGCAGCGTTCGTCACCAGCGTGCGCCGCGGCAAGTTTACCGTTTCCTACAAGCCCAAGGCCGACGCCAAGTAGCCCTTGCACAGGAGAATCCCAGCCATGACCACGACTTTCAAGAAGTTCGCAAGCGGTCCCAAGCTGGCGTCGGCCCTGCTGGGGCTGATGCTCACCACGGTGGCGACCGCGAGCGCCTACGCCCAAGAATACCTGCCCGGCATCGACGACAAGGCCCAGGATGCGATGCGCTCTGGCCTGCAGTCGGCGCTGCGCAAGGTGCCTAAGTGCAATCCTTATCAGATATTGGATGACGGCCAGTGCTGCGCCGCGGGCTTTGTCTCGCTGGGCAAGAGCTGCGCGCGCGTCGGCCCCAATACCTGCGCCTCGGTGGCGATTGAGAGCCCCGATTCCTGCGTGCTGGACCGCTGCGCCAAGTACGTGCGCACGGAGAAGAAGAAGGAAAAGGTCAAGAACGACGAGGGCAAGGAAGAGGAAGTCGAGAAGGACGTTGAGGTGCCGTGCGAACCGTGGAAGGACGGCACGCGCGATCTGGCGTGCGAGCTGGACACCAAGGCTTGCGACAAGAAAGTCATGGACGCGGCCGGGCGCAACAAGTGGTGTGGCGACTGGATGAAGAAGGTCGAAGCCCCGCCCGCCGCCGACGCCGGTGCAGTGGCTGGCGCGCCGAGCTTTAAGTTTGTGCGGTGCAAGCCCGGCTCTGAAGGCTGCGAGCTCGCTACCCGCGAATGCACGGAGCAGGAACTCACCTCCAACAGCAGCGAAGGCGCTGGCCCGTGCAAAGTGGGCGAGTACATCGACCTGGGCAGCGGCAAGTGCACGGCGTACGGTTGCCCCAGCGCGTGTAAGGCCGCGGACGGTCGTTGCAGCAAGTGCGGCCCGGACTACCAGAGCGCTGCGGTCGAGTTTCAGCGCGCCGCGGACCTGGATAAGCGCTTCTATGAAGCCTACTTCAACGCTGGCATGGCTTATGAGCGCCTGGGCAAATACGACGAAGCGCGCAAGTCGTACGAAGCCGCCAAGCTGATTGAGCCCAAGGACGATCGCGAGCGCGGCCTGCAGCTGTCGGCCCAGGCGTACATCGCCCGCTCCATGCTCGCCCAGGCCAACCGTCTGGCGGAAGCCGGCGAAGCGGACAAAGCCAAAGGTTTGCGCGATCAAGCCAAGGGCATCTGCGACTCGATCCTGGGCCAAGACCCGGACAACGCCATGAACAACGTGGCGCTCGCCGTCTATTGGCTGGCTGCGGACGACTTCAAGCTCGCCGAGCAGTTTCTGCAAAAGGCTTTGCGCGTCAACCGCGAAGACACGATTGCGCTGAATGTCCGCGGTCTGATCAACCTCAAGCAGGGCCGCTACGATATCGCCCGGTGGATTTTGGAGGAGAAGGTGCTCGCCATCGACCCCGCCAACCCGGAAGCGTGGGGTAACCTGGGCATGACCTACGTGCTGCTGGGCGACCTGCCGCGCGCGGTGGTGGCGCTCAAGAACGCGGTGCAGCTCAACGCCGGTTCCGTGTCGGCGCGACTCAATCTGGGCGCCATCTACCTAGAATATTTGAACTACCGCGATGCCGACAAGGTCTACAAAGAGGCGCTGGCCCTGGAGCCGGGCAACTTGGAGGCGATCACCGGCTATGCCCTGACCATGGAAGGCCTGCGCAATCCACAGAAGGCCGCGGAATACTACGACAAGGTGCTGGCCAAGGATCCCAAGCGCTACGCCATCTTGGTGCGTCTGGCGATCATGAACTACAAGTACTTTAACAATTCTGACAAGGCCGTGGCCCTGTGGAAGCAGTACCTGCGCGAGGCCATGGACACCGATCCCGCCGAGGCTCAGGGCAAGGCCGACAAGCTCAAGGCCGAGCGCGATGCCCTGCGCGAGCAACTGAAGGCCCATGTTGCGCTCAAGAAGCCCGGAGCCGATTGGCCGGCGACGCTGGTGCTCATCAAGGCGAGCGGCGCACCCAAGAAGGCGACGCCGGACTGGGCAGCAAAGAAGAACGAGCTCATCAAGAAGAGCGACGAAGCCGACGGCAAGTGGAAGGCGCTCGTGGCGATCGTTTCGCGCATTCAGGAAATCGAGGCGGCCAAGACCCTGGAAGGCCAGGCCAAGGATCCGCAGCCGACGCCCAAGTAGACCGTCCAACGGCAGTGCACTTTTGTGCTTGCGCCGCCACAGCGAAGCTTGTAGTTTCAACAGAGCCTGGGGGGCAATGAGGCCCCTCTGCAGACCGCGGAGTCCCACCATGAAGAAAGTCCTCGCTGTAGTGGCCCTGGCAAGCCTGGCCCTGTCTGGTTTGACGGTGGGCTACAGCAGCCCCGCCGCGGCCGAAGAAAAGGCCAAGTTCTACGACTTTAGCGACCAGTTGATCGACGGCGACGTCAAGAAGCCGGCGGCCCTGCACATGGAATCGCGGCAGCGCGCCAAGTTTGACAAGCTGCTCAAGCTCAAGAAGTCGTTTCGCCCGGCGATGATTGAGACGGCCAAAGAGCGCCTGCTCAAGTAACCGCGGCGCCACAGCCCCAAGCGCACGCCTCGCGCGGATCTGCGGATTCGGCGGGGCGTGCGGCGTTTTGGGCTCCGCTGAAGCCGCGCAGGACCGGCTGGCACACGGCCGTCCCCACCGGCGGCCCTTGAACGCAGAATGAGGTTGCGCGGTGGGGCAGTCCTTGGCAGACTGCAGCGTTGCTCGGGCGACCGCCTTAGGTGCGCCTGGTTGAATTCGCGCGCAAGCTGCCTCATCAGGCGCCTCATGCGCGCACCGTGCACGGCCCGGAGGAAAGGATGATTCGCTCGACCCGCAGCCCCCTGCTAATCGCCGCACTGGCGTTGACCTGGGCCGCCTGCTCATCCACGGACAATGGCACAGGAACTGGCGGCACCGGGGGCACAGGGGGCGGTGGTTTCACGCTGGAGAGCAACCAGACCATCGCCGTCAAAGACTCCGGCAAGGTGCTGAACAACAGCGGCACGATCGCGATCAACGCCGGCGGCATGGCCGTGGGGGCAAAGCTCGAAAAAGCTTTGGTGGTCAGCAATTCCGGCTCGGTGGGCGACCTGGTGGTCAGCAAGGTGGCCCTGGAGTACCAAGGCGCGCCCGGCGAGGAGAGCCCGGCGTTTGGCTGTGCGGCGATCATCGGCGGCCAGGAAGTGCCTTGCGATCAGGCCAAGTTTCCTGCGATTTCTCCGGCCGGCAAGGGCGACATCACCGCGGTTACGGTGCTGGTGTCGTTCAAGCGCCCCGCAGACCAGGCCAACCGCACCGCCACCTTGGTGGTCTACAGCAACGACCTGAAGAAGAACGAGATTTGGAAGCAGAAGTTCCAGACCGCCGCCGGCCAAGCCAAGATCTCGGTGCAGCCTGAGGTCATGGACTTTGGCTTTGTCAGCGTGGGTTCCAATCCCGTCGTCGATGGCTCCTTGCTCAACGTGGGCAATGGTGAACTGCTGATTTCTTCTATTGATCTCAGCTCGCTGGACAAGGACCTGTTCAAGCTGGTGCTGCAGGGCAAGGAGTATCCCACCGGCGGCATGCTGGCGCAGAACCCGCCGCTTTCGCTCAAGGCCGGCGATGTGGTGCCCTTCTCTCTGCTCTACAGCGCCAAGGATGACAAGCCGCGCTCTGTGGAGATGCTGCTTTCTACCAATGATCCCAGCCTTGTGGCCAACGGCGTGGGTATCAAGCGCGTGCCGGTCAAGGTCAATTCGACCGGACCGTGCCTGCTGGTATCGCCCAAGACGGTGGTGTTTGGCCCGACCCAGCTGGGGCAGACCAAGGTGCAGGCGCTGCAGATCAAGAGCTGTGGCGATGAGGCCCTGGAGATCAAGAAGATCGAGATCGGCACCGATCCGACCACGGCTTCTGGCAACTTTGCCGTCAAGTGGGAGTCGCTGACCCAGACCGGCGGCAAGGCTCCGACCGATCAGGCGCCGCTCAAGCTGCCCGTCAACGGCGTGGCGACCCTGGAGTTGACGTACCAGCCCGACAAACTGTCGCCCACCAAGCCCAACGGCAGCGTGACGCTCGACAGCGCCGATCTCGTGCTCAACGCCAACACCGCGAGCGGCGGCACCACGGTCAAGCTGGAAGGCTACGGCGCTTCTGCCGATTGCCCGACGCCGATCATCACCATCGCCGAAGGTGACACGGTGACGCCGCAAACCGTGCTGCATTTGGACGGCAAGCAGAGCTACGCCACCGGCTCGACGATTGGCCAGTATGAGTGGGAAGTCGACCAGGCCAAGGGCTCCGTGGCGCTGTTTACCCCCAACAACAAGGCCGGCGCCGTGACCTTCCAGCCCAACATCGCCGGCGAGTACACCTTCCGCCTGCATGTGTATGACGCCAGCGGCAAGAAGTCGTGCGCCCCGGCCACCAAGGTGGTCAAGGTGATCCCGGACCAAGCGATCCACGTGGAATTGCTTTGGAAGACCCCGGGCGACAAGGACGAGAGCGATACGGGCCCGGGCGTCGGCACGGACCTGGACCTGCACTTTGCCCACCAGTTTGCCGCGGGCCAGGACTATGACGGCGACGGCAAGCCCGATCCGTGGTTCGCCGGCCAGTACGACTGCTTCTGGTTCAACTGCGGCAACGGCAACACGGTGGAGTGGGGCAGCTACGACCCCAACATGGACGACGATCCGAGCCTCGATCGCGACGATACCGACGGCGCCGGCCCGGAAAACCTGAACCTCACCCTGCCGGAAGAAGGCCGCACCTATGCGGTGGGCGTGCATTATTACAACGACTTTGGTCTAGGCGTCTCCGTAGCCACCGTGCGCGTGTACATTTACGGCACGCTGCAGTACGAGGTGACTTCGTCCAACTTGAGCAAGGGCGACATGTGGTACGTGGCACGGGTCTCCTGGCCGCAAGCCGACATCGAAGCCGCGCTCAAGGTTCCTGGGACGCCTGGGCACTTCATCACCAAGAAGTACCCGACGCCCGCGCTGGACTGAGCCAAGGGGCCGGTCGCGGTCCCGTGCCCTGCGCGCCTGTGCAGTGCGATGACATAGCCCCTGTCCGGTCGACCTCTGCGCAATGCCGCGCGGAATCTCCGGACCGCTGGATCGCCCAGCGCTGCCCTAATTGGAGGACGACGATGGTGCGCCAACCCCACATCGCTGCGATTCTGACGGCGCTGCTTGCGCTGCCGCTGGCCCATTGCTCGGACACCGCCGACTCCGGCACGGGCAGCGCGGGCAACGGCAATACCCAGACCTGCTCCGGCGGATTCTGCATTGAGGACGACATCCGCATCGGCGTGTCGCCGGCCCAATTGCTGTTTACCGATCTGCCAGTGGGCCAGAGCAGCGATCGCGAGCTGACCATTTCGCACGCGGGTACTTCTGGGACCCTCAAGGTGGACTCGGCGATTTTTGCCCCGGAGACCGAAGAGTTCCAGGTCGTCGATTGGAAGGCCCTGAGCCTCGACAAGGGCGGAAAAGCCAAGATCATCGTGCGCTATACGCCTAAGTCGGCGGGAGCGAAGTCGCTGAACCTGGTGCTCGCCAACAACGACACCGACAACGCCAAGCGCCAGTTCAAGGTGCCGGTCAAGGTGGCGGCGGCGGCGGCCCAGCTGACGGTCAACCCAAATCCCGTGGAGTTTGGCAATATTGCCGCTGGCGCTACGCCGGTCAAAGAGCTGACGCTGCTCAATACGGGCACGCTGGATCTGCTTTTGACGTCAGTGCAGCTGGCCAAGAACGAAAGCCCCGACTTTGTCATCGAGGCGCTGCCGGACCTGACCAAAGCGATTCCGCCGGGCAATAGCGCGAAAATGAGCGTGAAGTACTCGCCCAAGGGCGGCGACTCAGACCTGTCTCACCTGCTGTTTGAGTCGTCTGACGGCCGCAAGTACCAGGTGGAAGTCCAGGGCAATGAGATCGCGCCGCGCATTTCTGTGGTTCCGCCCAAGGTCAACTTGGGGGCGATTGAGCTGGGTCAGGAGGTCAAGGCGGACATCAAGGTGTGCAACGTGGGCTTTGCCGAGCTCAAAGTCGCCAAGATGGAGGTGTCGCCGGTCTCGCTGATCAAGGACGTCAAGCTGAGCGTGGCGGCGCCCCTGAACATCGCTGCGCCCAAGCAGGCGGGGCTGTGCGAGACGGGCGTGACGATGGTGCTGACCCTCAAGGCGGACAAAGCGGTGCCCAAGAACGGCAGCCCGGTGGCCAGCATCGTGTTTTCGAGCAATGACCCGGTGAATCCGACGCTGACCTTGCCGATTTTTGCCGAGACCAACTCGCCCAAGCTGCTGGTCACGCCGGATGACTACGTCGATTTTTCGCTGGTGGGCAAGGGCGTCAAGGTCACGCGCAAGATCGAGCTGTTCAACGAGGGCTCGGCGCCGCTGGATGTGACCAAGTTGGCGATCACCGACGAGAAGGACAAGCTGGGGGAATTCAGCATTCTGCCGGGGACTTTTGGTCCAAGCGCCGCCAATCCGCAGCCGGAGACGCTGGCGCCGGGGCAGTACGCGGTGTTCCAGGTGCAGTTTGAGGCCAAAGGTCCGCCCGACATGAAGGCCCAGGCCAACCTGCACATTTACTCGACCGACCCAGGCACGCCAGACAAGGTGCTGCCGATGTACGCGGAGCGCAAAGAAGGCGTGGTCTGCAACGTGCAGCTGGTGCCGCCGATCCTCAACTTTGGCCTGCTGCCATACGGCGCGACCAAGACGATTCCGATTGGTTTCAAGAATACCGGCAGCGGTATGTGCGTGTTCAAGTCGGTCAACGTGCTGGCCTGTGGGGGCAATGGCCTGCCGCCGCCGCTGGGTCCGGGGCCGATGAAGTGCAAGCAGAGCGGATCGCCGCAGTTCTATGCGGCCGCGCCGTCGACGGCGCTGTTCAAGCTGGCCCCCGGCGACACGGGCAAGATGCTGGTGACCTTTACGGCGCCCGACGACCTGGGCTTCCTGCTGGGTAAACCCAATGAAGTGACGCCATTTGGCGCCTTGCTGGTGGCGTCTTTTGAGGATTCCTCGACCGGGCAAGTCAAGACCTTCCCCAACGTGGCCCTGACCGACCCGGCCAAGGTCGCCGCGACGGCGCCGAATCTGGAGGCCAAGGTGGGCAAGGCTCAGGTGTCCGTGCTGCCTGGCCAGCTGGATTTTGGCGTTGTATCCGTAGGTTGCAAGTCTCCGGGCAAGGAAGTCAGCGTGTTCAACACGGGCACGACGGAGGCCTACATCAACAAGCTCGAGCTGCAGGGCTGCGGCCTGGAAGTGCAGCCGCTGGGCTGGCCGGGCATCCCCAAGACCGGCTATCCGATTTCTCAGGCCAAGCCCGCGACGTTCAAGGTGCAGTACGGTCCGCAGAATGTCGGCAAGGATCAGTGCCAGCTGCTGGTGTGGACCAACCTGTCCGGTACGTGCATGAAGAACGACGGCACGCAGACCGGCAAGGATTGCAGCGTCAACGGCGACTGCGGGGCGGGCGAGTTCTGCGGCGGCCAGCTGTTCACCGTGCCCATCAACGGCGAAGGCACGCTGGAGACGGAGTTCACCGACGAGTTTGTGCAGGGCGTGGGCAAGCAGGTGGATGTGCTGTTTATTGTCGACAACTCGGGCTCTATGAGCGAAGAGCAAGACAATTTGGCCAAGAACTTTGGAACGTTCACCCAGATCGCCGACCTGTGGCAGAACAACTACCACATTGGCGTGGTGACGACCGACATGGACGACGCCAAGCAGAGCGGCAAACTGATTGAGAAAAGCGGTGTGCGGGTGGTGACGCCCAAAACCGTCAACGGCCCGCAAATTTTGCTGAGCATGGTCAAGCAAGGCACCAACGGCTCCGGCGACGAGCAGGGCCTGAGCGCGGCGGAAGCTGCCCTGACCCTGCCCAACGTCTACGACAGCGGCAAGAAGTGTGCGGCGGACGCGGACTGCAAGAGCGACGGCGGCTTCTGCGTGCCCGACGCCGAGGATCCGGCGACTAAGAAGTGCGGCGGCACCAACCGCACCTTTGTGCGCAAGGGCGCCGGTCTTGAAGTGGTGGTGCTGAGCGACGAGGAAGACGGTTCCGCCGCCGATATCAACTATTACACCAATTTCTTGTTCAGCATCAAAGGATTTGCCAACAAGGGTCTGTTTCACTTGCACGCCATCGTGGGCGACGCGGGCAACGGCTGCAAAGGCAGTGGCGGCGACGCGGTGGCGGGCGATCGCTACCTGGCAGTGGCCAAGGCGACGGGCGGCAAGATCGGCTCGATCTGCTCCACGAGCTTTGCCCAAGTACTTAAGGATATCGGCAATGTGGCCTTTGGCTTGGCCCAGCAGTTCTTCTTGACGCGCACGCCGGAGGAATCGACGATCGTGGTCAAGGTCAAGGGCCAGGTGTGCGCCAAGGGCAATTTCCAGTACGACGCCGCGTCGAACAGCGTCATCTTCCCCCAGGGCAGCCCGTGCATGCCGGCCAAGGGCGACACGGTGTCGATTTACTACAAGATGTTGTGCTTCCCTTAAGTTAGCTGCGCTCGACGCGAATAGGCTGCGGGACTTTGGTTCCCCATGCGGCCGAGGATCTTAGGATGATGGCGATGACAAAGCAGTTTCAGCGGGCGGTCGCAGTGGCGACCCTGACCACGGCGGCCCTGGCGATGGCGGCTCTGACGAGCGGCTGTAGCGACGACGGCAGTGGCTATTCGGCGGAGTCCGAGCCGCGCATCGACGTAAAGATCGACGCCAAGTCGCCGCCGTCTGGCGGGCAGTGCAGCACGTTTGTGCCCGACGACTCGCGCGGCCAGCTGACCTACCGCAAGTATGTGGAGATCAAGAACACGGGCGCGGACACGGGCAATAACCAGCCCCTGTGCCTGAGCTGGACCTCGACCAAGGCGAACAGCCAGTTCAAGCTCAATGTCATCTCTGGAGCGACCAAGGACGACGCCAAGTGCCCGGGCAAGATGGCGGCGCTGGTGATCGGTGCGACCCTCAAGCTGGAAATTGAGTACAAGGCCAATGAAAGCGGCGATACCGAGCCGCTCAAGCTGAACGTTACGCACAATGACCCCAGCAAGTCGGCCCTGAGCTACTGCTTTGGCTTGGCGACGGTGGGCGTGCAGCCCGTGCTCCAGCCCAGCGAATACACCTTTGTGAACACCACCAGCGCCAACCCGGCGACGCAGTGCTTTAAGCTGCTGAACAACGGCACGTCAGCGCTGAGCTTCCAAGGCGCGTCGTTTGACCCGAGCAATGACCAGTACACCCTGGTTAAAGTGCCCAATGCATCGGACGAAATCGCCCCCAAGGGCTCAGCGGGCAATCCGGACGGCAGCAAGTCGCTGGAAATTTGCGTGCGCTACAAGCCCGATGCGACCAAAGACAATGAAGACGTGAAGTTGGTGGTCGAGACGAACGCCAAGCCGTCGATGGTCACGGCAAAAATCTCGGCGAAGATGGAGGCCGAGGCGACGTTTACGGTCGATTGCAGCAACCCGACGGGCAAGGTCGCGTTTGTGTTTTCGGAGGGCGGCAAGACCACCTCGACCTGCAAAGTGGTCAATGCGGGCCCGCCGCCGCTGGTGCTCAAGCAAGTGGAAGTGCAGGCGCTCAACGCCGCTGACAAGGACGCGGTCGCGCAGGTGTACTCGGCGCAATTGCTGGATGTCGCCGGCAATCCCCAGTCGATCTTTTCGGCCGCGGCGGGCAAGTCGGCGAGCCTGGTGGTGACGTATAAGGCTCCAGCTACGGGCGCGCCGCCGCCGGCCCAGGTGGTGGTGACGACCTCAAGCGCCGGAGCGCCGAGCGCCAGCCTGTTTATCGCGATTGAGGCCGGGGGATGCGCTTCGCCGGTGGCGCCGCAGTTTGGCCCATCGCCGGAGCTGTGGAGCCAGTCAAAGGTCAGCGTGGAGGCCAAGAGCTCGGTGTTTGTGGCCAACCAGGGCTGTGCGCCGCTGCAGCTGGTCAATGCCTGCGTGGCGCCGGCGAGCTACAAGGGCACCGATCCGTGCAGCGCCCCGAGCAAGAACCATGCGCTCGCCAACAACTTCTTGCCGGTCACGGTGCAGCCGTACAGCACGTCATCTATTGAGATCGCCTTTAAGCCCGCGACTGAGAACCTGTTGGTGATGAATGATCTGCTCCATGTCTTCTATTGCACCGGCAGCTGGAGCGGAGGGCAGTGCAACGGCGGCCAAGTCGTGTCGCGCTCGCTAGTGCTGACCGGGGCGCTGGCAACGGCAAACACCCCGACGCGGCCCGAAGTGGCGCTCAGTGTGGTGGACGACCCGAGCAAGCTAGCGCTGAATACGCCGGTCAAGCTGGCGATGGCCGTCACCAGCCCCGGGTCCTTTGCCGACAAGACCTTTTATTACCGCTGGGTTGTGGCCAAGCGCCCAGCCGGATCGACCACCTGGATCCCGGAAGGCGAGCAGAATAGCGACCAGACGCCGTCGACCAAAGTGCTGCCGGATGTGCCGGGCGAATACGAGATCGTGGGCCAGGCCCAGGGCTATGATGAGGCGACTTCGGCTTATGCGTGGAGCCCCCAGGCGAGCGTGAAGTTCACTATTCCGGGGCCTTAGCCGCCATGTCAGCTCCGGCGATCCGCAGCGAAACGGGGAGGTTGCAGTCCTGCATCCTCTGCGCTCCCGGCCGGGAGCTGGATGCAATGGTGCCGCGGCACATTCAGGCCTTGCGCCAACGCCAGACCGACACCGGCGGATTGACCCAAGGCGAAGAGTGGCAGCCCAATCCCGACTATCTGCTGTTTGATGACTTGGTGCTGCTGCCGCAGTTAGCCAGCGAGCATGCTCAGTTGCAGGCGGTCATTGCCGCTGCGACCGGTGACCGCCAGTGCCTGGATTTCCGCGATCTTCTGGATCAAGTGCTCCAGCTGCCCGGGGTGCGCGGGGCGTTGACCGAGGAAATCCTAGATCTGGAGCTGCAACTGGGCGCGAACCCAGGTCAGCTGGGCCTGGCGCGCGGCCGCTTGGGCGAATTGGCCCCCCACGAGCTCAGCGAGGCCTTGCTCAGCGGTCTGGATCCGCGGGACGACGCCGAGATTCTGGGGGGACCTTGCCCCAACGTATTGTTTGCACGGGATTTATGGGCTGTCGTCGGCCAGCAGTTGGTACTTGGGTATCCCCGGGCGCGGGCGAGAAAGCGCGACGGTGTGCTGGCCCGCTGCGTAGCGCGCCACCATCCGCGGTTGGCTGGCGCACAGCTGCTGGACATTCGCGCCGATCACCGCGGCCAGCCCGGTGGCTTGGCCCCTGAGGAACTGATCGACGATCGCTGCGTAGAAGGCGGCGACGTGCTGGTGGTGACGCCGGACACCGTGCTCATCGGCATCGGCGAGCGCACGACTCTGCGGGGTGCGCTGGCTGTGGCTCGCGGCCTGCAGGGGCAAGGATTTCGCCATGTCCTGGGCGTGCAGCTGCCCCTGGCGCGGGCGATGATGCACCTGGACACGGTGATGACCTTTGTGGACCGCGGGCTGGCCCTGGCCTATTTGCCGGCGCTGCAGGGCCCTGAAGCGCTGCGGGTCATCGATCTGCTGGACGGCGGCCGTGCCCTGCCCTATGGGGTCGATCGCGCCCTCCAAGAAGCTGGTTCACCTGTAGAATGGGTGCCCTGCGGCGGCAGCGACCCCCGGGCAGCGGCGCGCGAGCAGTGGTCGGACGGCGCCAACGCCGTGTGCCTGGCCCCCGGGAGAATTGTGCTGTATGGCCGCAATACCGCGACCTTGCGCGAGCTGAACCGCCGCGGTTTTGAGGTCTTGACGCCGGCGCAGTTCATCGCCAATGCGGAGTGGCTGCTGCAGGGCGGCCGGCGCTTTGTGGTGGCGCTGGGCGGATCTGAGCTTTCGCGCGGTCGCGGCGGGCCCCGCTGCTTGACGCTACCGCTGCTGCGGGCCGGTTAGAGCCGCACAACCACCGGCGCTGCACCACTCGTGCCAGGCCTGCCGTCCAGAGCGCTGGTGATCGCCAGTGAGGGCGACGAGGGCGCCTTCGGCTTCATCGCGAATCGACCGAGCTTGGTCGCCAAGCAAATAGACCAAGGCCGGGGCGTAGCTGGGTCGCAGACGCGAGGTCATGGCGTGCAATGCCGCGCGTCTAGGTTGAAAACCGGGATGGCGGGCGATCAGCGGCAGGGCGGCGCTGCAGTCCGGTGCGTCGGTTTGGCGGCACAGATCTGCGCCCAGCGTCAGTGCGGGCCCGGCGCTGTGCAGCGGGGCGAGACCCGCCAAGGCCGAGGCAAACTCGCTGCCCGCCGCGGAATCGCCTAGGCGCCACAGGGCGAACAAGGCGCCCAAGCGCGCCGGAGCCTGCCAAAGCTGATCGGAGTGGCGCAGTTCCTGCAATCGAGTGCGGTGTTGGACAGCTCCCAGCCGTGCCAAGCCCACCGCCGCGTGGCCGCGCGCTTCTGGGTCTCGGTCTTCGAGCAAGCGCACCAAGAATGGCTCCGCCAAGGGATCGGCCAGCTCCGCGACGATTTGGGCGGTTCGCGCGCGATAGGCCGCCTGCCAGCCGGCCTTATTGAACAGCGTCTCCAAGTAAGGTCTTGCCGCCCAACCGTATTGGACGATGCGCGTGTGTACCGGACAGCCTGAGATGGCGTTGCAGCGAAAGCGGTCTTTGAGTTCGCTGAGCAGATCGCGCAAGGCCTCATCGGTGGGCTCGGGGTCGCGTTGAAGGGCTTGGCGGTGGACATCGGCAGGAGAAAGCGGCGCGGCGGCAGTCGAGGCTGTGGAAGCGGCCGCTGAACTGGGCGCGGCTGGCACAGTGGGCTGGCATGCCACTGCGGCGGTGGCCAAGGCTGCGGTGACAGCAGGGGCAATACGGGGAAGCGACACGGCGGGCTCGCAGCGCCACGGCGGGCGCTTGGCTCAATTGCACCTGTTTGGGGCCGTTAGCGCAAGGGCATGGCCAAGGATCCGCTGGAATAGCTTGGCGGCGGGTGGCGTTGCAAGGGGTCTGCTGTGCAGGTAAACTACTGACCCTTTGCGCCCCAGGTGGCCACCTGCCGGCGTCCCCCGCGTCGAACCCGAGGAATCATGAAGAACGACAAGACTATCATTGCCGTCGTCGCCGTCGCAGTCGCGGCGTTCGTCGGCGGCTACCTGATCAAGAAGCCGGCGCCGACGCCCGGACCCGCGGCTCCGGTCACGGCCCCCGCGGAAGCGCCCAAGGAGCCCGCTGCTGCGGCCGGGCTGACCAATCCGGTGCTCGGCCCGGCCGATGCCAAGGTCACCATCATTGAGATTAGCGATTTCCAGTGCCCATTCTGCTCGCGCGCCAAGGCGACGCTGGACGAATTGCACAAGGATTATCCCAAGGACGTCAAGATCGTCTTTGTGCAGCAGCCCCTGGGCTTCCACCCCAATGCCCGCCCTTCGGCCATCGCCTCGATCGCCGCGCACAAGCAGGGCAAGTTCTGGGAAATGTACGACAAGCTGTTCAGCAATGCCAAAGACCTGAGCGACGACAACTACAAGAAGTGGGGCAAGGAGATCGGCCTGGACATGGCCAAGTTTGAAGCCGATCTCAAGGATCCGGCGGTGGCCGCTTTTGTCGATCGCGATCAGCAGGTAGCCAACGCCCTTGGAGTTCGCGGCACGCCGGGCTTCTTTATCAACGGCGTGAACGTCTCTGGCGCCCAGCCCAAAGAAAACTTCAAGAAGATCATTGACGAGCAGATCCAGAAGGCCAATGACGAGATCGCCAAGGGCGCCAAGGCCGAAGAGCTGCACGAGCGGCTGGCGCGGGCGAACAACCCCGCCGTCGGCGCGCAGATCATCGACCTGGTGTTCAAAGGTGGTACGCCGCCCAAAGACGCCGGTCAGGCCGCAGACAAGCCGCGCAAGCCGCCGGAAGACGACAAGACCGTCTGGAAGGTCGACCTGCACGGCGACGAGCCGACCAAGGGCCCGGCGGATGCTTTGATCACCGTTGTGGAATTCACCGATTTTCAGTGCCCCTTCTGCAGCAAGGCCCGCGGCGCCCTGGACGAAGTGGAGAAGAACTACGGCGACAAAGTGCGGATCGTGTTTAAGAATTTGCCGCTCGACTTTCACAAGGACGCCATGGGCGCTGCGGAGGCCGCGCTGTGCGCCAAGGATCAGGGCAAGTTCTGGGAGATGGAAGGCCGCCTGTTCAGCAACCAGGGCGAGTTGGCGGCAGAGAAGTTGCCGGCCCACGCCAAGGAAGTCGGCCTGGACGTGGCCAAGTGGCAGGCGTGCATGACCGCGCACAAGTACAAGGATCACGTGGCCAAAGACATGGCCACCGCCGAGAAGATCACCGCGACCGGTACGCCGGCGTTCTTTATCATGGGCCGCAAGATCGGCGGTGCGCGGCCGTTTGACGACTTCAAGAAGATCATCGACGAAGAGCTGCCCAAGGCCGAAGAGCGGGTCAAGGCGGGCGTGGCCAAGAAGGATGTCTACGCCAAGACCATGGAAGGCGCCAAGGAGATCATTCCGCCGCCGCCGCTAGAGGCAAAGGTCAACGATTTTGACTACAACGGCTCGCCGCACCTGGGCCCCAGGGACGCCAAAGTCAAGATCGTCGAGTTCAAGGACTTCCAGTGCCCGTTCTGCGCGAAGATCAACCCGGCTCTCAAGCAGTTGCAGAAGGACTCGGGCGGCAAGGTGGCGATCGTGTGGAAGCACTTCCCGCTGTCCAGCCAGTGCAACAAGGGCATGAGCCGCGACATGCACCCGGCGGCTTGCATGGCGCACTACTGGTCTCTGGCGGCCGAGGAGCAGGGCAAGTTCTGGGAATTTGAGGATATCATTTACCAGAACTACCAGACCATGATGCCCAATGACGGCGACATGGACAGCAAGCTCAAGGCCCAGACAGAGAACATGAAGAAGTATGCTAAGGAAATCGGCATGGACGTGGCCAAGGCCGAAGCGTACGTCAACAGCAAGAAGTACGAAGCCAAGCTGACCAAAGACATCGCGGAAGCCGGCGCTTCTGGCGTTCGCGGCACGCCGGCGCTGTACATCAACGGTCGCCAGTACAATGGTGCGCCGCGGCCGGACAAAATGGCCAAGGTGATCGACCAGTTGCTGAACGGAAAGCTGTAGACGCTACGGCTGAGACGCCAGCGCCCTCCCCTGCCCGCCGCGAAGATTCGGCCGGCAGGGGAGGCGGCGCGGCAAAGCCCCTGCGATGAGGGGCCTACACACACAGAGCGCTTCACGTTGGACCGGCGTTTTGCCGCGAATCCGCAGCGTCGGGCCGTGCGAGCGATCGGTCAGCGCCTGGGCAGCAAATGAATCGCGCTGGAGAATTAGGCGGAGCGACGCCGGCGCAGGCCGGCCAGAAGCGCCCCTAGCGCCCAGAGAAGGCCCACATGACCAGAGGGACCAGCCGCGCATCCGCCGCTGTCCTTGCTCGGCTTGGGGGAGTATTTCCATTGCGCCGCGGGGATGACGTCCGGCAAGGCGATGGACCTGGCAAACAGGTTGGGCGGCGGCGGGTTGAGCGGGGCAACCTCCACGGCCACGGCTGCGCTGGAGGTGCTGCAGACTCCGCGGTCGGGCGCAACGGCGAGCGCGGCGCAATTGCTGCTGCAGGTTGCTTTGTCGGCGGGGTCGCAGTCCGCCAAGCACAGCGGTGAGTCGCTTCCCAAGGCTGCGCAGATGAGGTCATCGCGGCAAGGTTCGCTGGCGGAACACGGCTGGCCTAAGGCTTTTTGGCCGCCCAAGGCCGGTCGGCAGACGCCCTTGCCCTGGCCGGTGCCGACGCAAACCTCAGCCGAGGCGCATTCGCTGGGGGCAGGGGCGTAGGGGTCGCAGGGGACGCGGCATGCCCCTAGCTCGGGGAGGTAGCCTTTGTCGCACCGCAAGCCGCCTGAGCATTGGCCACTGGCCGAACACGGCTGGCCGGCGACACCGCTAGACTGGCTGGACGGGATGCACCAGCCCTGGTCGCCCTGCATAGAACATCCCGTGCCCAAAGGGCAATCGGTGGCGAACTTGCAGGAGACGCTGCACACACTGTCAAAGCGCGCGCCGGGGGTGGTGTGGCAGAGGCCAGAGGCGCAGTCAAAGCCGCTCTGACACGGCCAGCCCACCGGTAGGCTCAAGGCGCCGCCGCTCTTTTCGCAGGTGTTGTTGGCCGCACAGCTGTAGCCGCTGGGGCAGCCGGTTGCGCAAGATTGGGTGCAGCGCCCGCCGCCGCCGACGCTGGGGGCGCAGAGCATGGACTTGCAATCACTTGGGATCCAGCAAGGATCTCCCAGGGCCCCAGGTCCGCGCAGTAGGCACAAGGGGCCGACATTGGTTTGCACGCACTGGCCCGGCGCTCCGCAATCCTGGCAGCTGCCCGCACAGAAGCCAACAGGGGCAGCGGGCTGGCAAAACCCATTGCCGCAGGCCAGATCGCTTGCGCAGTTGCCGCCCAAGCCCGTGCGGGCCGCGTCCGCTTTGCAGTGCTCGTCATTGGGGAGGCAGGCTTGGCCGCCCTTGTAGCTGCCGCAGCTGTGGCCGGTGGGGCAGTCGTCGTGGTTCTGGCAGGGCAAGGCGCAGTGGCGAGCCCCATCAGGCCAAGCGAGGCAGACGGCTCCGGGCGCGCAGTGGGCGTCGCTTTCACAGCCGTCGCACTGGCCGCCCTCTGAGGTGGGCGTGGGCGACGAAGGCCACAGCACCCGCAGGCCGCGCTGGTCATCCGCTGACAGACTGCGGAGCACGGCCTTGGTGCCGTAAAAGTACATCGTGGCGCTGCGGTCGCGGCTGTGGCCGAGGCCCAGGGCGTGGCCGATCTGGTGGGTGATCACGCCTTGCAGATCAGCGGTGACGACACGGCCCGGTTGCAGGAAGCCCCCGGTCCACTGAACGTCGCGGCCGTTGAGGAGAATTTGGGCGTGCAAGAGCTTGCCATCGCTAGAGGTGCTGCGCACGGTCTTGGCCAGAACTTCGCCAGCTTCCGCTTGAAAGTCGCTGTCAAAGGCGACGTCGATGTCAAAGCGCGCCGGCTCTGCCACCACCCCGCCGTACCGCAGCGCCACGTGGGTCCCGGGCACCCCTCGCCAGGCCTCCAGCGCACCTTGCAGGGCTTTGACTTGCGCGGCGAGGCTGACATCGGCCGGGCCGCCGCCGCTGCTGAGGTAGACGCTGATCGGCCGATCGCCAAAGCTGACGACGCGGCCCTGGTCATCGCGGTGCAGATCATGGGCGCGCGCGGGAGTCGCGAAAGCCAAGAGCATCAGCGCGGCGAGGAACTGCAATGGACGGCGGTGGAGGCGAGCTAGCATGGCCCTAGGGTAGCGATGCCGGCCGGCTCCGTCCATGCCGCGGCCCCGCACGGGCCCGGGAATTGGCTCGCCACCCCGGCGGATTCTGCTCGCTGGGACTTGCGCGCGATTCGGCATGTGGGGCATCATTTTGCCCCCTTAGGGGCCGATTCGGCGCCTGCCCTTTGCAGGAACACCGCCCTGGCCTCATTCCGAACCTTTCGCCGGAGTTCATCCATGCGCGGTATCTTTAACAATGTTCTTCACGCGATCGGCGACACGCCGCTGGTCCAGCTCAATCGCGTGGTGGGCCGCCACGACGCTCGAGTGCTGGCCAAGCTCGAGTACATGAACCCGGGCAGCTCGATCAAGGACCGCATGGCCCTTCACATCATTGAAGAGGCCGAGCGCACCGGCAAGCTCAAGCCGGGCGGGCTGATCATTGAGAATACCTCAGGCAACACCGGCGTGGGCGTGGCGATGGCCGCGGCGGTCAAAGGCTACCGCTGCATCTTTACCATGCCCGACAAGATGAGCCAGGAAAAGGTCAACCGGCTCAAGGCCTTTGGCGCTGAGGTCATCGTCACCCCGACTGCGGTGCCGGCCGACGACCCCAACAGCTACTACGAGACGGCCAAGCGCATTCACCGCGAGAATCCGGGCTCGTTCATGCTCAATCAGTACCACAATAAGCTCAACATCGACGCGCACTACCGCTCCACGGGCCCGGAGATTTGGGAGCAGACCGGCGGCAACTTCACCTACCTGATCGGCGGCCTGGGCACCGGCGGCACGTTGAGCGGCACGGCCAAGTACATCAAAGAGCAGACGAATCGCGTGCGCACGGTAGGTGTTGACCCCGAGGGGTCGATCTACTACGACATGTTCCACACCAAGACCCACGGCGAGCCCCACACCTACAAAGTTGAGGGTATTGGCGAGGATATGGTCTGCGGCGCCCTGGAATTCCAGTGGATCGACGATGTGATGCAGGTCAGCGATCGCGAGTGCTTTGCCATGGCCCGCCGCCTGACCCGCGAAGAGGGCATCTTTGCCGGCGGTTCCTCTGGCGGCGCGGTGCACGTGGCGGCGACGCTGGCGCGCGAGCTGGGGCGCAACCACACGATCGTGGTGATCCTGCCCGACTCCGGCGCCATCTACCTGAGCAAGTTCTTCAACGACGCTTGGATGCGCGACAACGGCTTCTTTGAGCCAGAGCACCGCGAAGCCAGCGTGCGCGACCTGCTCCGCGGCAAGAGCCACATTCTGCACACGTGCACCGCTGAAGAGACGGTGGGCGACGCGATCATGAGCATGAAGCGCGAGGGCATCAGCCAGATGCCGGTGATCTCGCCCAGCGGCGAGCCGATCGGCATGGTGCACGAGATCGACTTGCTCAGCGCGGTGGTCGACGGCACCACCAACCGCGGTGAGAAGCTCGAAGGGCTGGTCAAGCCGCTGCAGGGCGTGTTGGACCCGGAAGCGACCATCGATCAGCTGCGCTCGGTGCTGGGCGCGGACAATGTGGCGGTGGTGGTCACGGGCGGCAAATGCGTAGGCATTATCACCAAGATCGACCTGATCGATTACCTGAGCCGCCGCTAAGGACCTGTCCGAGAATCACTCGAACAGGTCGGTGCTGCTGGGTGGGTCGCAAGCTCACGGCCATTCGGCCGATTCGCCGCTCCGTGATCCTGTAAGACGATCGACTTGTTTCGGGACAGATCCTAAGAGGTCTGCGGGGTGGGCGGGTAGCAGCTCAGAGGTCTGCGGGCGTACCGGAGTCGATCACTCGACGATGGGCGCCCGCAGCACCTGGGCGTCGATGCCGGCGTCACTGGGCGCAGCGGCCATGGCGATCAGCTTGGCTAGTTCGGCCTGCACTTTCCAAACTACCGTTGATCCACGCACTTCCGCCTGCACGATGCTCGGCGAAGCGACCGCCTGGGCCAGGGCTTGATCGGCGGCCTCCAGCGGGGCTGTGGGGGCTGGCGCATCCGCTGGGGCGAGCTCGCGCGAGAGGCGCATGGCCTGGTGGCTGCTGGCCATCAGCGTTTGGTAGTCGTTGGTGCCAATGGGCAAGAGCCGCGCCGATGCCTCAGCCGAGCGCGCGACCAACACCGCAAGCTCGGACAGGTGCTGCGCGGAGCGGCGCTGCTGCTCGTCGCCAAACTGGGGCTGGGTGCGGCGGCGGCTGTCGGCCACCCAAGCGTCGAGGCGATCGCGCAGGGCCTGGGCGGCGTCCGGCCCCTTGCAGGCAAAGCGCATCTCCAGATCGTTCTTGTCCGCCACGAGAAAGGCTGTGGCGGCGCGGACATTCATCTGCAGCGCCCCGGCCGGCAGCCAGCGGGCCAGGCCGCCTTCTTTTGAGTTCACCGCAAGGGCCCACACGGGCCCAGCGCCGCGGATGGCGTCGAATTGTTCAACCAGGGCGGGGTCGTCGACCAGGCGCGGCCGCCGGCGCTGGCGGGCCTCAGACAGGCTCTCTACGGCCACATCATCGCCGACCCACAAGATGCCCTTGCCCGCCGCTACCACGCGCCAGCGACCGCGACCGCTCAGCGCGGGCATCCAAGTGGTTGGTCCAGTTGCAGAATCGACGACGGAAGCTTTGAACTTGCCCGCCAAACGCAGCACGTGGTCCTCAGCGCCGTCAATGCCCAGCACCATGGCCGCTCCGCCGCTGCCGCGCACGAGCAACACCAAGGGATCGCGGGTCTTGTCGAGGCCCAGAACGCGCAGTTGCCCAAGAGGGCTAAATAGCTTGGCCGCCGCGGGATCGCGCTCCGCCGCCTGCTGGTACGTCGCCAGCCGCTGCAGGTGCACGCCGACGACTTGGGCCGCGTCGGCCGGGAGATCGTCCACCGTCTGGCCGTCACTGCGCTTTGCCGCCAAGGACACGCCGCCTACGGCTAGGCCCACGAGCACGAGCGCCACCAGCGCCATGCGCGACCGCGACAGCTTCTGATCGGGTTTGCGCTGCACCACAAAGGCAATGCCAATCCCTACGCCGTAGAGCACCACCAGCGGCACGGACATGAGCGCTTGGTTGATCGGGTCGGGCGTGGGCGTCAGGATCGCGCCGATAATGAACGACACGACGATCCAGTAGCGGTAAAAGCCCAAGAAGCCCTGGGCCGATACCAGCCCTACCGCGGACAGGATGTACATAAACAGCGGCAGCTCAAACACCGCGCCAAAGGCCAACAACAGCACCACGCTGAAGGAGACGGTGCTGGCCAGCGTCGGCTCTAAGGTGAGCCCGGGCGACTCCGTGGTCATCTTGATCAGAAAATCGGTCATGAACGGCAGCACAACCAGGTAGCAGAACGCCGCGCCCATGACGAAGCAGGCGACGGAGCCGCTGATTACCGGCACCACCAGGCGCTTTTCCGCAGCCAACAGCCCCGGAGCGACAAAGCCCCAGATCTGATAGAACACAAAGGGGCTGGCGAGGAACAGGCCGCCGACGAGCGACAGCTTCATGTAGACTTCAATCGACTCGGTAATCTGCAGAGCCTTGATCGCAAACAGATTATTTGCCGCCAGCGCGTCGCGAACGGGGGCACTGAGCCAGGCGTACAGCTCGACGTGAAAGTTCCAGGCGATAAAGAACGCCAGCACCACGGCGATCGAAGCGCGCACGAGGCGGCCGCGCAGCTCGATCAGGTGATCGCGAAAGCTCATGGTGCCGTGATCGGCGCTGGAAAGCTCGCTCATGTAGAGGCCACACGCGGATCAGAAGGGGGGTCAAGCACGGCAGCTGCGGCGGATGGACTGGGTGAACCCGGCTGAACGTCCAGGGCAGCCTGATCGCCGGGCCCACGCGGATCACTGGAGCCGGCCGAACCATCTGCGGCGGCGGGCGGCGGGGCTGCTGCGGCGACCTCGGCGACGGCGGCTGGCGGGGCAAACGTGTCGCGGGCGAGTGAACCTTGAGGAATCCCTGGGGGATTAAAGCGCGGACGCTGGACGGCGATGGGCTGCGGCAGCTCCGGCGGCGTGTCTTGATCAGCTACTGACCACGGAGGCGCGCTTTCAAGCCGCGGTGCGGCGGCTGGCGTCACTGCGGGGGCTGACTTGCGGCGGACGACTTCGATCGTGTCGCTTTCCGGTGCCGGCATTGGCGATTTTGCCGCGCTAGCTGCCGTGCCAGGGGCTTCTGCGTCGGCGGCGTGCTCCACTTGGTCCTGCAGATCGCGGCCAATCCCGTGGACGTCCTGGGCAACCGTGCGGGCGGCGTCCTGGACATCGCGCGTCACTTCATCGACTTCGCGGCTCAGTTCATCGAGGCCGCGCTTGACCTCTGCCTGAGCCAGATTGGCGGCGCGGCGAAGATCGCGCATGCCTCCTCCCACCGTGCGCATCACCTCGGGCAGTTTTTCCGGCCCGACAAAGATGAGCAACAGCAGGACGATCACCACCAATTCGGGACCGCCGATGCCAAACACGTCGCCTCTTTCCGGCGGCACTGGGCCGCTTCGCTGCGGGGGAGAAGGCAGCAAAGCGCTCACAACCCCTGACCCGCCAACTCTACAGACTAGTCAAGCGCTCCTTGCGGGTCAAACCAGCCGAACTGGAAAGCCCGAGCGGGGCGCCAAAGCTCTAGGCGGCGCCAATGGCCCGCAGCGACCGCCGCGCCACAACCCCCACAAGGCGCGGAGCGGACAATCCGGCATCTTGGGCATCGGCCAGGGTCGGGGTGCGCGCCAAAGCAGCCAGGGCCGCGCGACGCAACAGCGGTTTGGCCCCCCACGGCAGCGAACACGCGGACAAACGGGCGCTGTGGCCAATCCAGGTCTGCTCAATCTGCAGCACTGCCGCGACAGCCGCTTGCAGATCGGCGGCGTTCAGCGCTGCTTCCCAGCCGCGCAAATGCGCACCGCGCTCCACTGCGTCCAGCGCCTGGTCTTGCAGCAGCCAGGGCCCCACAGGCCCCGTCAGGACGCGCGGCGCCAAATCGAGCCCGTGCTGAATCAGCTTGAGCCGGGTGGGCGCATAGCCCCGGCCCAGCCCTGCCCAATCCTGAGGCAGTGGGCCGCTCACCGGCTCGCGAACCGCCAGCAGGCCATCGGGCTTCAGCTCGCGCCCTGCTTTGTGCAGGATCCACGCCGGTTCTCGATAGCCCGCGAGGGTGTCAAAGAGCGCCACCAAGTCAAACGACGCTGGGCCAAAGGACACATCGCCATAGGGACGGGCTAGAAGCGTGAGGTGACCGGCGACATCGGGCGCCAGGTCGGCGTGCCACTGGCGCAGGCCTTCTTCGTCCAAGTCGGAAACCGTGACCCAGTGGCCTGCGCGAGCCAGCGCTTCGGCCAGGTCGCGGCGGACGCTACCGGCCAAGGCCACGCGCCCCGGCTCCTGGTCAAGGAGCCAGCGATCGAACTCGGGCAAGATCTGCCCGGAGGTGGCCAGTTCTTGGGCAAAAGCCGGCTTGGGCGCGGCATGGTTGCGGCGCACCCCGTCGATTTCGCGGCGCAGT
This sequence comes from Myxococcota bacterium, assembly GCA_964201005.1. Classification (GTDB taxonomy): domain Bacteria; phylum Myxococcota_A; class UBA9042; order UBA9042; family UBA9042; genus SXRM01. The sequence continues at coordinate 66,742 of CAXNCS010000003.1, read as the reverse complement.
CTTACCATCGGCGTCAGCCCGGGGGCCAGCCGAGCGGTCGCCCGGCGAGCAAATGGGCGTGCAGGTGCCCGACGCTCTGGCCGCCGTCGCTGCCCGTATTGAGGACCGTGCGATAGCCGCTGGAAGCGACGCCCAATTCTTCAGCCACCTGGCGCACTACCGGCAACAAACGCCCTAGCAAGGCGTCGTCTTGAGCACTGCTGGCGGCCAGCGAGCCCAAGTGGCGGCGCGGAATCACCAGCACGTGCACCGGGGCTTGAGGATGCAGGTCGGCAAACGCGACCACCTCAGCGTCCTGATACAAAAAAGGCGTGCCGAACTCCCCGCGGCCGATCCTGCAAAAGATGCAGTTGGCTTGGTCGGTCATCGGCGAACTCCTGAGAGGATCTGAAAGAACGTCTGGTCCAAGACCTTGAGATTCAAGAACTCAAGCTTGACAGTGGCTGTTCTTTCGCATCCAGAGTTTCTTGCAGGCGCTGGGGCGACTACTTCTTTTCGGCCTTGGCGGCGGCCTTGCCGTTGACGATCATCCGCTTGGTGCGGGCGATTTTCTTCTTGCGCGCGTCGAGGCGGCGCATTTTGGGGGTGCGACTTCCGCTGCCCATGGGGTCCTCCGAGTAATAAGGGCTCTGGCGATGAGACGCCGTGGGTGGCCCTTGCGCTGCTAGGTCGGTCGCCAAACTCACCGATGCGGATTCGCGGCGACGCCCCGGGAACAAATCGATCGACTTGCTTTGATCGGGGCCCTAAGTTGCCAGGGCCGCGCGGTTGGCGGCTCCTGGGGGCGCGCACCTTACAGCGGGAGCTTATGAGCCGTCAACTGCAATTGGCCAGAAGAGACCACGGCGCGCACCAAAGAGTAGTTGCCGGCGTGGGTCTGGCACAGCGCCACCGCGCCATCTGCGACGGCCATCAGGCTCAGCACCCGCGCCATACCTTCAAGCTGGGCCGGGCGATCGGGCCTCAAGGTCTTTGCGTCAACGCCGAGCAACAGCGCGTCGCGGGGCGCGGGACCTTCCGTCGGCAGCGCGGCAAACCAGAGCCGGCCGGCTACCGGATCCAGGGTCCAGGCGTGATCGATCGCCAGCGGCTCCAGCGGAAAAAAGCGCCGCCGCAGATCCGTGCTGGCAAAGACCACTTTGTCGCCGCGGAGGACGAGCAGCGACGGTTCACCGCGCACGTTGCTGGGGTCAAAGGCGTCGTGGGTGGTAAAACTTGCGTAGATGCGCTGAGTTTCTGGCCAGGCGACCACTTGGCGCAGGCCAGCCACCCACTCGCCAATGTCCGCGTCGCGCCAGCGGTTCTGCACCGCGCCGTCGTCATCCAGGAGCGCCAAAGCCCACTGCTGGCCGCCCTGACGCTCACGGGCATGGGCCACCGCCAAATGGCGACCTGGCCAGTGTTGCACCGGCTGCGATTCCGCAAGCGCCGGGGTAAAGCGCTTATGCGAGCGCACTTCTAGGGTCTGGCTGTCCAGTCGCGTCCAGGTGGTCGCCGCTCCTCGCTGGCTGTGGCGAGAGAGCGTGCACAGCGAGGGCGACGCGGGATCCAAACTGGCGCCGAGCAGCAGGTCGTCGCCGCGAAGAGCCTGGCGCAGCTCAATCGCCGCCTCGACCACCGGCGCCTCGCCCGGCAGTTGTCCGACCACCACGAGGCGATCGCTGGACAGCCCGACCAGCCGCACCCGCCCGTCGACCAGGGCCATCTTGACCATGCTCTCTGCGCGAATTTCCCAACCTTTGGGCAGGGCAAAGGGCTGCAGGCCCATGCTGGGCAGGACCACCGCGAGCCAAAGGCCATCCTGGACCACCAGCAGGCGATCGCCCACTACCGCGGCGGCCAGGGGCGCCTGAGCCAGTTTCTGCAGTCCAGGCGGCATGGGGGAACCGCGCAGAGCGGGCCCAGAGACACTGGCCAGCTCGCTGCGCAGGGCTTCCACCTGCACCTGGGGCAGCAGATGGGTCAGCTCCCCCAAGAGGCTGCGGGCGTGAAACCAGGCACCGCGGGCGACAGCGCTCTGAAATTCCTGGGTCATGCGCGTGCGCTGCTCGTGAGCCTGCCTCGCCTGCAAGAGATCGCGGCGCAACTGCTGAATTGCGGGCGAAGCGGGCCCGGCGCGGCGGCTCCATTCGGCAAGCGCGGCGGCGGCGTCATCCAGCTCTTCGTAGTCGAGCATGGCCTGAATGGCTTCCGCAAAGGCGTTTTCTTCTGTGGCGCGCATCAAGGCGTCGTGGTCGGCGACGCGATGGCGTGCGGCCTTCACCGCGGCAACACCCAGCCAATCGGCAGGCAAACGCTCAATCCAGACGCGCAATTCGTCGGGGTCGGCGGCGGCCTGATCGACCAGGGCCGTCAGCGCCGGAAGGGCCGGCAATCGCGACGTCAGCGGGGTGGCCTTGGCCAGCGCCTGGGCTTCTACCAATGCGGCATAGGCCCGGTGCAGCGGGTGGTGGGGCGACGCGACCGCCAGATCGCCGCGCGGGCCAAACTGGGCTACGGCGCCGGCCAAGGTGATCCAAGCTTGGTCGATGGGCTGCGATTCTGCCTTCTGTACAAGCTGTTGGGCCAGTGCGCCCTGGGCGGCATCGTCGACAAAGCGCCGCCAAGTGCGATCCGCATCGCTTGCACCGGGCATGGCGACGAGCGCCTTGACCAAAGCCACCGCCGCGGACCAGTCGCCGCTCTCCAGGGCTTGCTGGGCCTGCGCCCGAATTGCCGCGGCTTGCTGCTGTTGGCGCAGCTGTTCAAGGCGCGCCAGCGCCGCAGCATAAGCTGGATGCGCAGACCACGGGCCGGCCAGGGCCTGGAGCTCGCGCTCGGCCAGCTCGGGGTCGCCGTCGGTCAATGCTCGGTGAAGGCCTGCAAATGCCTCGGCTACGCGGCCAGCGGCCTGCAGGCGCAATTCGGCGAGGAGGAGCCGCGCTGGCTCGTCGGCCCGCCAGCGGCCTTCCTGGGGCTCTAGCAGGGCAATCGCCTCGGCCTGGGCGCCGTGAGCGACGAGCCGCTGAGCCGCGCGCAGAGCCGCCGGAGCGTCGCCGCCAGCCGCAGCTCTGCGGTCCAGGTCCGCCGATCGCAGGTGTTTGGCCTCTGCCGCCGCCCGGGCGAGCAACGCCAAAAGCTGAGCGCCGGGGCCTTTTGCGTCTGCGGGGGCATCAAACTGCGGATCGTCCAACCACTGCGCGACTTCGCCAAACTGCCCGTAGCGCTCGACCAAGAACGCGGCATAGCGAGCCACCGCAGCCACAGCCTCAGCCCCTCCAGCTTGATGCGCGGCAGCCAAATAGTGCTGGCGGGCCGCCTCAAAGTCGTAGCTGGCCTCTGCCAAAGCCGCTTGGTCGACATGCTGCGCCGGCGATAGAGCGGCTTCGATGTCTGGTTTCGCGAGCCTAGGCCGCGTCCACGCAGGCGATTTCTTGGAGGGATGGGCCATAGGGAGATCGTGCCACCACGCGGCTGCCGCGGATCGGCCGGGCGCCGCAGTTGGGAGAGGTTCGGCGACAAGGGGGCCAGCGCCGCTGAAGGGCTCAGCGCGATTAAGGACCCCGTCGCAGGACTACGGCGCCTTGCACTCGCCAGCGAAGCAGGACGCGCCTGCACCGCAGCTGGTGCCGTCGAGCACTTCTGTGTACGTGCAGCCCTTGGCCGCGGCGCACTGGTCGATCGTGCAGGGATTGGCGTCGTCGCAGTCGATTTTGGTCGGCGTCAGAATGACGCGCAGCGCTTCGGATTCCGCGGACTTGTCGGCCAAGGCGCCGCTGGCCACCCAGCGATTGTTCCAAAAGATCACCCCGCGCAGGGCATCGGTTGCGGCACCGCCGACGTACCAAGCGTCCAACACCTTGTCGTCCGCACCGATGTGCCACAGGGCGCCGTCGATCTTGCCGATAGGCTCCGCCACTGCGCCGGTGGTGCCGACGGCGAACAGGGTTCCATCCGGCTTGGCCCGCAACGCCTCAATGCGCGACACCTTGATCGCCGCGTAGGCCGGCGCTTGGGGCGTGACGGCAGCGATCACGGACATGCTCTGCAGGTCTAGATTTGGGCTGAGGCGCCCAACAACACTCTGGAACTGCTTTGCCGTGGCCTGGCCGAGGTCAGAACCGCCGCCGACTGCCAATTGGCCCCCGGGAAGCACGGCGGCGCAGGTAAACAGGGTCGAAGAGTTGAGCAACGTCAGCGAAACCTGCTTCTCCACGGCGCCATTGGCCAGCGCCACCCGCGCCGCAAGCCCCTTGGTCAGGCCGCCGCCGACATCGTCTTGGCCCACCGCCACCGCGGCGCCATTGCTGAGGACGACATCGTACAGATGATCGATGCCGGTGCCGCCGATGAACTGCGACCAGATTAGCTTGCCATCGTAGCCCACCCGGGCGATCCAACCGTCGGTGCTATTGCCCGTTGCATTGGGATCGATGGCGCTGCCGACCAGAATGAGCTCATTGCCCGGCAGGATCAGCACGCCCTCGGCCTTAGAAGTACCCGTGCCCACAGGGATCGCCTTGGCGACGATCGGCGCGCCGTCCTTGAGCGAGACCCGCAAGAACAGCACGTCGTTGACCCCCAGCGTCGCGGACGCCGCCATGCCGACCGCAAAGATGTCGTCGCCGCTGACCTGGACCGCGTTGACCAAGTTGGGCTGTTCGCCGATCGAATAGACCTTGCTCCACACGAGCTTGCCGCTGGCGTCGTAGCGGCGGATCTGCGCGCGCAGCTCAGACGGGCTCGCTTCGTAGGTGCCCACTGCGACGTAACCCCCATCCGCGGTTGCCGTAATGTCCGTGCCAAAGTCGATGGCGCTGGTGGCGCCGCTGGGCAGGGAGACCACAGACGCGGTGATCGGCGCCACGCAACTGCCTGCGCTGTCGCAGGTTTCGCCCAGGCTGCACGCGTTGCCGTCGCTGCAGCTCAGCCCTGTGCCGCTGCCATTGAGGCACTTTCCCTTGACGCAGGAGTCCTCAGTGCACTGGTTGGCGTCATCGCACATGGACAAGTCGCTGGCGCTGCAGACCTTGGGGCCGCAGAGGGTGGACTCCAAGTCGCATTGCTGGTTGGCGGCGCAGGTGCTGTCGTCCGCGCACTCGACGCACTTGCCGCTCATGGACTTGCACGCCAACAGCTGGTAGGCGGCGCTGTCACCCGCAAACCCGGAGATGCGCAGGTAGAACTTGGTCGTCTCGTCCGCGACGTAGGTGAATTGCTCCGGCGCCTTCTTGGTGGCCGACACCGCCACCGGGATCGCAAACTTGTTGACCTTATACAGACGCATGTCCAGGTCGCCTTCGCTCTGCAGGAAATCGGCCGTGACCGTCAGCGTCTCGCCCTTCTTGAGTTCGACCATGTACCAATCGAGCTCATAGGGGCACAGCGACAGATCCTTGGTGCGGCCCATGGACAGCGGCGAGGCGAAGTTGGGCGCGCCATTGGGCTCCAGAGCGTCCTGGATGCAGAGCTTGACGACCTCGATCGCCGTGGCGTCGGTGTTGTTGAGCTCCTGGCTCTCAGCGACCGCGTTGGTGGCGTCGGCAGCGACAATCACGTACGCCGGCCCGGGCTTGGCGTCCACGGGCACAATCGCTTTGTCGTCCACGTCCACTTCTGTCTTGCCCGCGAGGCCCGGCATGGGCTTGAGGCTCATCAGCACGTCACTGGAGTCCCACTTGTTATCCGTGGAGAAGTAATAGCCGTACCAGAAATCCGCGGCCTTGTCCTGGCAGGCATTGCTCAGCTTGACCGTCATGTAGACGTCTTCGCCCTGAATCACTTGGTTGGGGAACACCGACTGGAACTTGGCCAGCAGGTCAATGCCCTTGCCGCCATCGACAAACAGCGTGTAACCAAAGCCATTGCTCGGCTTTTGCCCGGCGCTCTTGTACGACACCTGCAGCCAGTACTCGCCATCGGCCGGGGCGACAAAGCCGAGCTTGCCGCTGGAGGCCTGCACCTTGAGCGCTGGCAGGTTGGGGTTCTGGAAGATCTTGAGCTGGAAGGCGTTGCCCGGGTGATTGAAGTCAAAGTTGATCGCTTCGTCTTTCTTGAGCTTCATCCGGAACCAGTCTTCGTCGCCCAAGCACAGGCTCAAAGTCGCTTGGCCGCAGCCAATTTCCGGCGCGGTGCTCGACGAATTGTTGGACTCGTAGGGGTCCGCCAGGCAAACGTCGGTCGGATCCGGATCGGCGACGTTGATGGTCAGGTCGTAGTCGTAGGGCACGGCATTGCTGGACTCGGGCAGCACGTAGACGTGGACGTAATAGGTGCCGCCGACCTGCACGTAAGGCAGTGCGGCAATGGAGTTTGCCGAAGTCGCCGCGCCGGCCAACACTCCGGTGCCGCTGCTGTCGATGATCTGGATGCCCACCAAGCCCTTGCCGGCCTGGTACTTCCAATTGAGCTTGACTTGCAGGGCCTTACCCGTGGGCACGTCGATCTTGAACCAATCGGGCAGGCCGGGGCACACGTTGAGCGCAGTCAGCGCCCCGCCGCCTGGGGGCACCGCCGCCGCGTCCGCCGTGGTGTGGTTGCCGGCATAAGAGTCGGCCGCACAAGTCAGCGAGTTATTTAGCGTTAGTGTATTGGACACGCTGAGGTTGTTGGCCTCATTGCCTTCGTCCACCGCGCTGGAGACATCGACCTGGGCGAGCACATACCAGGGCCCGCCGGCCACCACGGGCAGAATCAGCGACTGCGCCGCATCGATCGACGCCGCTGCGTTCATCCCCGCCGGGTAGAGCTGGTCTTTGATCGGCAGATCGCCGGTATCGGCCTTGGAGTCTTTGCTCAGCAGGTAGCGAACGGCAAACGGCCCGGCTGGGGCGTCGCCCAGATTGGTCATGCGCAGCTTGGTCTTGATCAGCGCCCCGGGGAAAGTCGCGCCCGGGTTGACGGTGAGCGCCCCGGCGTACAGATCGATGCCGCTCGCCGGCGGAACCACCTGCAACTGCAGGGAATACTGAGCCTTGGAGCCGTTGGACTTGGCCGCCACCCGCACGGTGTGCTTGCCCCCAGTGGCCACTGTCAGCGCCGAAGCCTTCTTGATCGCAGAGGTCAGCTTCTGGCCGTCGAGCACGGTCTTGCCGTCGGGGGCCCAGATCTCCAGGTCCAAGTCCGCCGGGATGGGCGTGGGCGACAGCAGCGCCGTGGCCTGCAGCGAGGCAAAAAGGCTATGGCCCTTAGGCACATCGATGCTCCACCAGTCTTCATTGCCGCAGGAACCCAAGTAGGTTGCGGCTTGGGGCAGCGGTACCGCAGTGGCCAAGCTGTTGTTGCTCGCGCCGTTCGTGTCCGCCGCATCTTCAAAGCAGCCGCCCTTTGCGCCGTTGACGGTCAGGGTCTGCGCCGAAGCGGCGGCGTTGTTGTTCTTGTTTGTTTCCTTGGTGTTGGCGTTCTTGGCGTCCAGAATCACGCAGAGCTTGTAGCTGCTGATGCCGTGATCGAGCCCCAGGGGAATCACCAATTCGTCCACCAGATCGACTTCAGACAGCGCGTCCACGCCGGCGTTGATCACGTCCTTGAGCAGGATGTTTGCGCCGCTGTTCACCAAATTGGCGCCGCACTGGCCGTTGGTCGTCAGGGCCAGCCAGGTGTTGGAAGCGCCCGCACCCGTGGTCCCGCCGTTGTGAACCGTGTAAGAGATCTTGATCGGCTTGCCGGCGGCGACACTGTCCGGGTGAAAACCGATCGCGTCGACCCACAGATCCACGTTCTGCTGGGCTGTGACGATCAAGTTGTCGAACACCCCGACATTGTTCCCTTCATCCAGCTCTGCCAGGCTGTCATCCGGGTCGACCCGCAGGTAAATGAACCAGTTTTGCACTGGCGTGGTATTCGCGACCGCCACCAGCTGCGTGCCCGACTTGGTCTCGCCCGCGGCCAGGGTCGGGAGGGTGAAGTTGGTCTGGTTGACGATACAATTCCCCTTGCTGAAAGCCTTATTGGGGCAGAAGTAGATCCCGGCCTTGGCAGCGGTCGCGAGCGGTAGATTGCCGCCGTTCTTGACCGACCACTGCACACCGATCTGCCCACCCAGGTAGGTGCCCTTGGGCTTGACCGTCATGCTGATCAGGTCGAGGTCCACGCCTTGCTTGACGAATTTCTTGACCGTGACCTTCTGCGCAGAGACGGCCTGGTTATTGCCTTCGTCCGTTTCGGCGACACTGCCCAGCACATCATTGACCGAAATCAGGAAATACTCGCCGTCCGGCACGTCCGGAATGACGACCGACAAGAACAGCGGCAGCGACGTCTTGGGGGCCATCTTGAGGATGTTGGAGGTGGAGAGCTTGGTCAGCATCTTGTCGACCTGCGCTGGGTTTTCGCCGCACACGTCGCCCTTGCACACGTCGCCCAGGCTGAAGTCGTAGTCGAGCTTGGCGTCGGTCGATAGAAACACCGCGTATTTGTGAACTTTGGCTTCGCCATCGCCGATGTTGGCGACCTCTTGTTCATAAGTCAGAGAATCACCGGGCGAATACGTCTGGACGTCGTCAAAGGTCGCGCCGGTGATGGTCAGGTCGGGCTTGGCGGCCACTTTGGAGTCGACCTTGACCAGCGAGGTCGCGTAGCCGACATTGTCCAAAGAGTTGATTTCATTCAACACATGCGCGGGATCGACGGCGACCAGCACAAAGTACAGCCCGTCCGGGACACTGGGAGGCAGGGCAAAGGCGAGTGGATTGCCGGTCTGCGTGGCGGTGTCCCAGGCAAAGGCCTTGATCGACGGCGACTCTTTGCCGGAGGCCATCGACGGGATCGTCACACTGTGGACCTTGATCGCGGCGGAGTCGATCACGTCCGTCGCGGAGACGTAGACATCGACGGCAAAGGGCTGGCTGACCTCTTCACCGCTGTTTTCAATGGCAAAAGTTAGAGAGACGTCGCCGCCAAGGCCAACTGTTTCGCTCGACACCAGGCCGATGGTCCCCAAAGACAGGGATACCGGGTCGCGGACGGTGATCGACGCCGTCGCCTCGGCCTTGATTTTGGCGTTCTTGCGGAGAGCGATCGTCGCCTTGACGTTGTAAACGCCTTTAAAATCATAGACATGCTTCTGACGATCGGCACCGGCTTCGTCGGGCTTGGACATGTCAAAGTTGACCGTTGGGCCGTCGCCAAAGTCCCACGTCACAAACAGTTCTTCGCGGGCGGCGCCGTCAAAGGTCACGGTGAACTCAACCGGCAGCGGCGCGTTGCCCGTGTCCGGCGAGACAACGAGTTTTGCTTTCAGCGTCGGGAACTTCTGAACGTCCTCGGCGTCACCTTCGCCGGTGTCGTCGCTGTCCGCGACCGCGTCTTTGCCGCCCGATGAGGCTGGATCGCTGCTGCACGCACCCAGAGCGACGAGCGCCGCAGCCACCAGTGCGGCCCGCAAGATCCAAGTGTGCAGGGCGCCAAAAGCCGCGCGGCCCGGGTCGCCACTGGGCAAGCTCAGGCCGAATCGGTGGGCAACCACGTGGATCAGGCGAAGGAATTTGGCCATGAACATGGACTCCTATACGGGGACAGGGCGGGGGAACACCCAGCCGCTTACACACAAACTCGTTAGTGTACAGGATTTGCAGGCTCCCATTCTAGCCCAGCGCGCGGGTATCCAATTCTCGGGTCTGGCCGTTGGTCCAACGCTTCCAGCCGCGCAAGCAAGTACTTTGCCCAATAGATGCGCCCAACAGCTGACATCCTTTGGGGCCGGAGCGCTGGCGGACCACCCTGCAGGGGCGCGAGACCAGGTTTTCAGGGGGAGTGAACCTCTTGCCCCCAGATCAGAGTCGGGCCCCAGCCCGTTGAAGCAGGCCTTGGGTGGGGCCTATGCTACGGCGATGCAAGCCGCTGCCCACGTCCAGCTCCCGACCTCCGCCGATTGCCACGCCGCGGTGCAAATCGTCCAGCGCCTGCGCCGCCACGGCTTTGAGGCCTACTTGGTCGGCGGTTGCGTGCGCGACATGGTGCTGGGCCGCGAACCCAAGGACTACGACGTGGCCACCAGCGCCCGGCCGGCCGAGGTGATGCGGCTGTTCAGCCGGGTCATTGAGGTCGGGATCGCCTTTGGCGTGGTGCGCGTGCGGCTGCAGAGCCACCTTGGCGAGTGGAGCGAGATCGAGGTCGCCACCTTTCGCGCCGATGGCGGCTATAGCGATGGCCGGCGGCCCGACCACGTGCGCTTTACCCATGCCCAGGAAGACGTGGTGCGGCGCGACTTTACGCTCAATGGCCTGCTGCTGGATCCGCAGTTGGTCGAAGATGGGGATGTGGTGCGCGCCCAGCACGGCTTGGTGATCGACTGGGTGGGCGGGCTCGAAGACTTGCGCACGGGCCGGCTCCGCGCCATCGGCGATCCGCTGCTCCGCTTTGGCGAAGATGCCCTGCGGTTGCTGCGGGCTGCGCGGTTTGCGGCGCGCTTTGACCTGCAGGTCGACCCGGAGACGGCAAGGGCGGTGCGCCAGCAGGCCGCTACGCTCATGAAGGTCTCGGTAGAGAGAATTACCAATGAAATCTGTCTAATGCTGGTGGCCGCCAGTGCCGAGACCGGGCTGCGCCACCTGGCCGAGCTGGCCCTCGCGCCGGTGATGTGGCCGGAGCTCTGGGCGGCCGATCAGGAGATGAGGTTGGCGCAGAGGCGCGCTCGCGGCCTAGCCCTGGCCCAGATCGAGCGGCTGCAACCCCAGGAAGGCTGCCTGCCGCCCCACGGCGGTTTGGGGCTGCCCCTGGCCCTGGCGAGCCTTTGCTGGCCCCAGGCGGGCTGGCTCGGCAGTGTTGAAGCGCAGAGGACCCTGCGGCTAGCCAACGCCGATCGCGGCGCAGCCGTTGGCATTTTAGAGCTTGCACACGGCGCCCTGGCCAAAGGCTTGCTCGCCCGCGCGCCGACGCCGCCGCCTTGGCCCGCCGCTCTGAGCCGTTGGCTGCGAAACCCGTTGGCTGATCAGGCTCTTCTGTTACTGCAAGCCGCCGAAGCTCTGGCAACAGCTGCGGACTGGCGCGGAGCGCGGGCGCGGTGGCCTATGGATCGGGCGTTCCCTGCGGCGGCGCTGAGCGGTTCAGACCTGAAAGCGCTGGGCTTTTCCGCCGGACCGCGCTTCAAGCTGGCGCTGGCCGCCGCGGAAGACGCGCTTTTGGAGGGGGCCTCGGCCGATCAGGCGCGGGCGGCGGCTTTGGCGCTGGTGTCGGCGGCAGAGCCCTGAGCGCCACATGGGCGGGCGACGCTCGGCCGGTGGAGCGCGAGGCGGTGGAGGGGGACCTGCGCACAACCACAGCCATCGCCTGAGCTTTTTGCCTGAACGGCGCCAAGCGCGACTGGCCCAGCGGCGGCCGGGCAGCTGCCACAGCTCGGCTTGCGCAGGCGCAGGGCCAGGGAAGCGAGCGCAGCGGCGACGACGAAGGCGACAGCGACGAGATCCCAGGTCATAGCGGCCCCTACGAGAATCCCAAGGCGCGGCCGCCCTGGTAGACGATCAGCGACAGCAGCCACGCCGCGCCGTTGAGGTAGGTCAGGGCAAACAGCGCCCACTTCCACGATCGCGTCTCGCGGCCGATGGTCGCCAAGGTGTTGAAGCACTGCATGGCCACCGCAAAAAACACCATGAGGGACAGGCCTTTGAGCGGGGTGAGCGCGCCGGCCCGCGCCATCGATTGGCCCACGTCGGCGGCAAAGGCGTCGTCGACATCGGCCTGAGCGCTGCGGCCATAGATTTGCGCCATCACGGGGACCAGCACCTCGCGGGCGGCGAGCGAGCCGACAAGGCCGATGCCGATGCGCCAGTCAAAGCCCAACGGGGCAATCGCCGGCTCGATCGCCTTGCCCAGGTGACCGGCCAGGCTGTTTTCCAAGCGCAATTGCGCATCGCGGGTTTCGATCGCCGCCTCAGCTTTGGCGCGCTCCGGCGAGCCCGCGGCGGTGGAAGTGACCTGTGCCGACATGGTCGCGCGCTCGGCATCGCTCAAACCGACCCGCGGAAAGGTCATCAGCGCCCACAGCACCACGGTCAGGGCCACGATCGTCGCTCCGGTCTGCACGGTGAAGTCGACGCCGCGATCCCACAGCACCCGCAGGACATTGCGCGGCCGCGGCCAGCGATAGGGCGGCATCTCCAGCAGCAGCGGCGCTCCGCGGCCCGGGATCAAGGTGCGGCGGAACAGCCAGGCCGCAAAAAGCGCAAGGGCAAAGCCAAGTCCGTACATCGCCGCGACGATCAGACCGCCGACCGACAAAAAGCCCAGCACCGGCGGCGATCCGGCGAAAACCGCAGCGGTCACAAGGGTGTATACGGGCAGGCGCGCCGAGCAGGACATCAGCGGCGCAATGAGCACGGTCAGCAGGCGATCGCGCGGATCGGCCATGGTGCGCGCGGCCAGGATCCCGGGCACGGCGCACGCGTGCGAGGACAGCAGCGGCACAAACGCCTTGCCCGGCAGCCCGGCGCTGGCCATCAGTCGGTCGACCAGGAACGCCGCCCGGGCCAGATAGCCGGAGTCCTCAAGCAGGGCGATCCCGGCAAAGAGAATCAGGATTTGCGGCAGGAACACCAGGGTGCCACCGACACCGGCCAGCACGCCGTCGATCAGCACGTCTCGCAGCAGGTTGTCGGGCAGCCACTGCTGCACCTGGGCGGAAAGGCCCTCCATCAGCGCGCCGACCGCGTCAGCCACCGGGGTCGCCCAGGCAAAAACAGCTTGGAACAACAGGCCCATCGACACCAAGAACAGCCCGACGCCGGCAAGCGGGTGCAACAAGACGTCGTCGACGCGATCGCTCGTGCTGCGCTGGCCAGGGCGCTTTCGCTGCACACAGGTGAGCAGAGCCGCGTCAATGCGGGCATAGCGCTCGTGAACCAGCAAGCGGCGGATATCGCCGTCGGCGTGGGCCTGGCGCGGAAACTGACGGTGCAGTTGGCTGCCCAGGCCGGGCTGCAGCTGGTCGGCGACCTCGCGATCCGCCGCGAGCCACCACAGCAATTCGCCCTGCGGCGCTTGGGCCAGCGCGGCGTCTACCTCGCGAACTTGCTCCAGCGCTGCCACCACTTGCGCGGACCAATGTGTCGCACCCACGGCCCCCAGCGCCGGCTCAGCCGCCACCCGCTGCACCGCCTGTTCCAGCTCGGCGATGCCCTGCCCTGTGCGCGCGACCATCGGCACCATCGGGCAGCCAAAAGCCTGCTGTAGTGCAGCGATATCCAGGACGAGCCCGGCCTTTTCCGCCGCGTCCATCATGTTGAGCGCCGCTACTGCCGGCCGGCCGAGCTCGCCGACCTGGAGCAAAAGCAGCAGGTTTCGCGCGAGGTTGCTGGCGTCGAGCACGACCACCACCACGTCCGGCAGCGGATCGCCTAGCCTCCCGGTGAGCGCGTGGTGGGCGATCTCCTCTTCAGGGCTGTGGGCGGTGAGGCTGTAGGTGCCGGGCAGGTCATGAACCGTCCAGCGCTGGCCGCCGCCGCTGTGGTGCTCGCCCGCGCGCTTTTCTACAGTAATCCCTGGATAATTGCCCACATGGGCGCGCGCGCCAGTTAGGCGGTTGTACAGCGTGGTCTTGCCGGTGTTTGGATTGCCGCACAGGGCGACGTGCAGGTTCTGGGGAGGCGACGCGGCCGATGTCCCTTGAGCCGCCTGCGAATTCTCTTGGTCAGCCACGCTGGGCCTCCAATCCTGCCAGCGCTTGGACCCGCACGGCCGCCGCCTGGGCGCGATGCAGGGACAGGGCAAAATCGCGGACCCGCACCTGCACTGGACCGCCCCAAAGGCCTCGGCGCAGCACCACCACCGGCGCGCCTGGCGTCAGCCCCAGCTCCACCAGACGATCACCTAAAGAATCCCATAGCTCCACTGTAAGCACTGCGGCCACCGACCCCACGGCGAGGTCGGCGAGGGTCTGGGGCTGCGAGTGGTTGGGGGTGCCCGTCGCAGCGGCTTTGGGGATCCGCGGAGACATCATCGACCGCCTTGGCTACAGCACGGGAGCGCGCCGCGTGTCAATGATAACGATTTTCAATTTCATAGCCAAGAGCGGACGCCGCCGAGTGTCACGCGGGTGTCGCAGGCCCTTGGTGTGGGCCTTAGGCCGGTGCGACTTCGCTCGGCGCATCGGCGGCAACCGCCACCGCTTCGTCAGCCGGCACGGCAGGCATTTCCGCGTTGGCCGCGGCGGGCTCCGCTGCTGGCAACGACTCCACAACCTCTTGGGCGGCCGCTTCTTGCACCGCGGCTTCTTCTGCAGCCGCAAGCTCAGCCGCACCGACGGCTTCGACCGCCGCCACCGCAGCGCGGGCTTCCGCGACCTCTTCTGCCGACGCGACCACGGGGGCTTCAGCGCTGCCCTCGTCTTCGCGCTCCGCCGAGTCAAAGCCGGCTTCGTCGTGGCGATGCGTCACCAGCTCTGGGCGCTCGCGGCCGTGCTTGAGGCGGTACAGCTCGTCTTCCGCCAGATCCAGCGCGCCCATGGTCATCATGTAGGCCCGGCGGTTGTGCTCGCCCTTCTTGCGCTCAATGCGCAGCACCAGCTCGCGATCGAACAGCATCTGGCGCAGGCGCTCGCGCTCGGCCTTGAGCTTCTCGACAAATTCCTGAAGCTTGTCATCACTTCTGGCGGCCCTGGCTGCCTCGCGCTCCGTACGGGCTTTCTCCGCTTCGGCCATGCGGGCGGCGCGTTCGGCCTCCAACTCGGCTTTGCGCAGCAGCGCCCGCTCGTCCAGCACCACTTCCGCTGGCGCCTCGCGAACAGTCGGCGCGGCGATCGGTTCAGGGGCAGGCGCCGGGGCAACCACCACCGCGGCGGGCTTCTTGTGACTGGCGGCCTCCAGGGCGTGCGTCAGTTCCTCAACCCGGCCCTCAAAGCGGCGGGTCTTGATCTCGATCTCGTGCTTCTCCTGCTCCACCCGCTTGACAGCCGCTTGGAGGCGCTTGACTTCCTCCTTGGCCGCGACAGCCATCGCCTTGGTTTCCTTAAGGAGTTTGTCTTCCTTGGGCGCTGCTTCCCGCGGTTGATCGACGCGCTTTCGCGCTGCTTCGGCCTTTTCTGCCTCTTTGCGAGCGTCGGCCTCGGCCTTGTCGGCGCGATCCTGGGCCTTGCGCAGCAATTCCTGATTCTTAGACTGCTGTAGGAACAACCAGATCGCGGCCAAGCCGCACAACGCCGCCACGCTTGCCAACACCATTACGTTCATCAGAGCCCCCGTCGTCTGGAGACCGCGGCTACTCCGCCAGCGGTGCGGCCGGGGGTGTACCACGGTCAGGCACCCGGCGACAAGGAATCGCCGCAACACCAGACCATCCGGGTGCAGGATCGGCGCCATCTCTTGCAGTTGCCTGCCCCACCCTTGCGGCGCGGGCCAGCCTTGGGCGACACTGGCCGGCCAAATGAGCCAGGTGGAGAGTTGTCTATGACCAGCGCGTCAACCCAAGCATCGCCCGCGGTCCTATCTTTAGAGGCGTGGCTGAGTTGCGTTGACGAGGCCATCGTCCGCGATCGCCAGCGCCCGACCAAGCAGCGCCGGCAGATCGCCCAGACCCTGTTCCACCACCGCCACCTAAATGTTGAGGAATTGCACAGGGCTGTGCGCGAGAGCGATCCGAGCATCGGCTATGCGACGGTATACCGCACGGTCAAGCTGCTGGAGCGGGTCGGCCTGGTCAACGCCGGGCAGTTTGGCGACGGCACGGCCCGCTATGAAGTGGCGATCGGCGTCGAAGATCACCACGACCACCTGATTTGCACGCGCTGCGCCAAGATCGTCGAGTTTGAGGACGAGGCGATCGAGCACCTGCAGAAACAGGTGGCGACACTGCACGGCTTTACGCTCAAGGCCCACCGCATGGACCTGTTTGGGCTGTGCCCCAGCTGCCAGGTGCAGACAAAAGCCTAAGTCAGATCTAGCCTTTTCAATGGAATTACCCGCGGCACAGCCTCGCCTGTGTGCTGCGAATCCGCGCGATCACAGCAAGGGAACGACCGTGGCAAAAAGCGCTGCGGGCCCCCCTCTGGTCGCCGGCTGATTGCTCAGCGTCGGTGCCAAAGGAGAGCCCGCAGCTTGGGTCCCTCGTCCAGATTCGCTTGCGCTTAACCCGGGTTGAACACGAACGGCCACTGGATGACGCAGACGCCCGCTTCCGGCTTCATAAAGCTGATGCGGCGGATGGTGCGCTGGACGCAGTCGGTGACGGCGCTGTTCTTCATGCTGTCGTCGACCACTTTGTCATTCTGCACTTTGCCTTCGCCGTTGATCGTCCACTGCACGGTGATCTTGCCGGCCAAGTCGGGCTTGCTCATCAGCTGGGTCTCGTAGCAGGCGCGCAGGGAGGCGGCGCGGGCACGGACGTTCTTGCTGATGTCGCCCTTGTCGCAACCGCCGGTGGACTGACCCTGGGCGATGTTGATCTTAGCGACCTTCTTGGCGGACTTGCGGCCGATACCCATGTCGGCATTGCGGCCGGTGCCGCCGCCGGTGTCGATGGCGCCCAAGCCGTGCAGACGGCCGTAGCCTTCGCCGCCGCCGCCCGAGCCCGTGCCGCGGAAGCCCATGCCGCCCGAGCCGTGGCCGATCACCAGCTCGCCGCCTTCGCCCGACATCGCCACGGCCATCTTGCTGGAGATCGCCCCCGTGTCGCCGGCCATGATGTTGCCGATGGCGCCGGTCATCGCCTGCGGACCGCCTAGCACTTTGGCGATACCGATGTTCTTGACGTCGATCTTGTCGCGCATCGGGCCGTCCATGCGCGGCACTTTGGACGACTTGTTCGGGTCCTGATCCGGGTCGCCAAACTTGCCTTCTTCGCCGCCCGCTTTCTTGGCGGTGGTGTCGTCGTCAGCGCCTTCTGGCTTGATCTCTTCCGGCTTCTGCTCTTCTTTCTCTTCCACCGCCACTTCAATCAGACCGCGGTTCTTCTGCTCGATCTTTTCGCGCTCCATGTCATCTTCCGCCTGGATGGCTACGGAATTGACCATGACGAACATGATGCTGAACAGAGAGAACACCGCGGCAAACGAGATCGACAGCGCCGTATTGCGGTTGTGGTGCGTGCCGAGCAACGCGCCGGGCTGAGCGCCGGTGAAGTTGAAGTGGAGGTCCACGCCATTCTCAAACGAGAGGTGGCCGTGATCGCCGCGGTTGATCTCAATGGTACCCGTAGCCGGCCGTTCATTGCCGCCCACGGTGACGAGACCGGTCAAGGCCGCGGGCACTTCGAGCGCGTATTTCTCTGCGCCGTTGGGGCTGAAGAGCACGTGGCTGGCCAAACCGCCTGCGGCGAGCTGGAAGACGTTCTTGGGGTCTTCGCCGATCGTCACGGGCTTGGGATTGAAGAACACCTGCTCGGCGACGATCTGGTCATTCCAGGCGACGGCGAGGCGCAAGAACCGCTGGTCCTTGGAGTATTCGTCAAAGGATGCCAGGGTGCCCAAGCCGGCGAAGAACGCCAGGATGCCGCCCGTGACCATCCAGATCAGACCGTTCATGTGCAGATAGGTCTCTGGGATGAGCTTGCCGCCCTCCGCGCAGACCATGCCGTCGCCGGAGCACGGCGCCAAGCTGTACACGCCGTCGTACGCCCACCAGGCCAGGGCGATCTGCACGAGCGAGGAGACAACCACCACCCAGGCGAGCTTGCGCTTGCGCTGTTTGTAGATCAGGAACGCCACAGCGATGGCGACGATCGCCAACAGCGCTGAGACCTGCCCCGGCAGCATTTGGATGCCGCCGAGCGCCTTGTAGTTGAATTCCTCGATGTAGGTCATCGAGAAAGCGTTTTTCAACCCCGAAGCTTCGGAGTCAGGTGACCCGCCGCCCATGCCGAGGTTGGGACCGAGCAGCGCGATCAAGCTGCCGATGATTGCGAGGATGGCTCCGCCGCTCATGATTCTCCAGGCGCTGCCAGCCTCTGCGACCGGCGGTGTCGGACCAAGGGGTTTCATCGCGCCTATGGGCGCGCAAACCGGCCCGCGATGCTAGTTTTGCCTCTCCCCCGCGTCAAGCACCTCTTGCGCGGGGTGGCCCGTGGGAGCCCAACGGCTGCCCTCTGAGCCCGGATGATTCAGACGCGTGAGCGCTGAGCAGGATCTACCCCAGCCTCAGAAGCGGGTCGCAGCGCCGGGGAGATCGGCAGCAGATCCAAGCAATTCCTTTGCGCGCAAGCTGACTTCGCCGTTATTGCCCTGGGCGATTTCTCTGAGCACTGCCGTAGCAGCCGGCGTTTTGAGCAGGGAGAGGGCGACCAGCGCGGCGTCCACGACTTCTGCGGGAGCGTGATCGACTAGGCCTGCCAAGGTCGCCAAGCTCTGTTCGCCGCCCAAGCGGCCCAGGGCGGAAACGGCCACGACGGCGATATCGCGGCGGCTGTCTCGGCAGAGCTTTTCTAGGCGCGGGCGCGGCGATTGCAGGCGTCTCTCGCCAATTTCGCGAGCCGCAGCAGCCACTTGCCACCACTCAGAGCTGTCCAGCTGGTCGATCAACTCGGCCTCTTGGGCCTCGCGGGCCCAGAGTTCGCCCATCACCTCAATCGCCGCAGCCACTGCGACTCGTTCCAGCCGCGGCAGCAGCCAGGCGGGCCAATCGTCGGTCTCGCCAGAGAGCGGCAGAAGCGCCCGGCGGGTGTGCTCGGCCACTTCGCTCTGCGACGGTTTTGCCCCAGGGCTCTCTGCATGGGCCACGGCGACCACCAGCAGCTGGCCATCGCCCGGACTTTGCAGCGGCTGAGGTTGGCCGCGATCGTCCAAGCGCTGCCAGCCGATTTCTATGGCCAGGCCGAGTTGATCGCGGCGCGGCACGCCGGACTGAACCCCAATACCGCGCACAGGCCCCGCTTGGAGCAGAGCAGCCTGCAGCTGGGCGCGCACCGCCTCTTCATCGACTCCCGCCAGCCGCTGGGGCGGATCGGCTTGCAATGTCAGGCGAAGCTCGCGAATGAGCCACCGGCCGCTGGGGCGATCGGCGGGAGTCTGGGCTGGACCTTGCGACTGGGCAGGACGGGGCGGCTGCATGGGCGGGACACTGGGCGGATCGGCGCGCTTGCTGCACGAGGCGATGAGGAGCGCGACAGCGAAACCGCTTGCCCAGGAGCGAGTTTTCACGCGGTAACCTCGGCGTCATCCATGATCACTAGCAATGCGGTGGCCCGTGAGGCGCCGACATAGTGCAGCACCCGCGCCTCGGCCGAGGTCAGGTGGTCGAGCTCCGTCAACACCACCACCGGCGCCTCCATGCCCTTGAAGGCCTGAATGCTGGTCAGCAGAATTTGCCCTTCAGAGTCGCCTACCCGCAGACGCCAAGGCTTGAGCACTTCTTCAAAATCGCGGTAAATGGACTGCTTGCTCGATCGGCCCGTGAGCACGACCACATCGGCGGGTTTGACCCCACCTTCGCCGCAAAGCCGTTGCAGCACGCGCTTGAGCGCCCGGCCGGGGTTGGGGCGGCCCAGTTCGTGTTGCACCGCCACCCCAGGGGGCGCGAGGCAGCGGGCGCTGGCCATGGCTGGCTCGACCAGGGCCAGATGAGCGTGAATGGCCTGGGTATTGCGCCAGTTCGTCGTCAGCACCAGGGCCTGATCGGCGCCGGGAACGGGGGCAGCGTCGGGGCGGAGGCGCTGGGCGTCGTCATAGAACAGATAGCGCACGGCCTGTTCAGGGTTGATGAGCCAAGCGTCCAGGGCCCGCCAATAGGAGGCGAGAAAATCCTGGGCTTCGTCGACGATCACCGCGTCAAAGGCGGGGCCGTCTTGCTGGCCCGCTTGCTGCATGCGCTGGGGCAGTTCCGCGTCAAAGAACAGCCTCACGGCGGCGTCTGGGCCCTGCGGCGCCTTGACCTTGCTGCGGTCCAGGCCGCCCACCTCGTAGCAAGCTTCGTGAAAATGTGCAGCGATCACGCCTGGTTCATCCGCCATTGCTTGGCGCATGTGCTGGCCCAGGGCCTTGTTGTAGCAAGTCAGGAGCACGCGCATGCCCTGGCGGGCGAGCAGGCGGGCTTTGTGCATCGCCAGGAGGGTCTTGCCCGTGCCGGCGGGGCCGTACACCGTCTGGCGACGCACCCGGCCGAGGAGATCGAGCACGCCAAACTGCTGCGGACTCAGGGCGACCATGGCTGCGTGGTCTTCGGCCAAGCGCTGGTTGAGCAGGGTGCGGGCCTCGCGCGGCGCCAGAAACAGGTCTTCTAGCGCCTGCCACCACCAGCGGGTGGGGGCGTTGCCGGTCGCCGGCGCCTTGATCGCCCAGCGCTGAGCCAGCTGGACCACGGACTCCGCGAGGTGCGAAAACCCCTGCCGATCAATGGTGATATCTGCGGATGCATGGGCGGCAAAGCCCCTGGCGGGCACCAGGGCATCGGGGATGAGCACGCCGTAGCCGTGGCTGGGCTGAGACGGCAGCGCCTGGGGGTGCTCGCTGAGCTTGCCCACCAATGCCACGCTGCTGGTGCGCGCAGAGGCATACGGGTCGGCAATGCGCCGCAGCACCCCGTCCGGCCCCGGCACGCTCCAGCTTTGCGCCGAAGGGTCGCACAACAGCCCGCCTTCGATGAGGTTGAGTGCGAGGATGCCGTAGTCGCGGTGGGCGAGGACCCAGTCGACCTGGCCGTCGTGCAGGGTGCCGTCGCGGCTGACGCGGGCCACCCAGGCGGCGCCGTGGATCGCCGTCCACTGGTCGCTGAGCTCCGTGCGAAATACTTCAAAGATCGCGTGGTTGCGGCGGCTCGCGTCGACGCGCGGGTGGGCGGGGATCATGCGGGCCATGGATACTCCAGTGCGTCCGTCACGGCGCGGGCAGGGCCTGACGCAGCTCTGGCGAGGCCTCTTGGCGCAAACCGGTCAGCCAGGCGGCGCGGGCTTTGGCGTCGCTCAGGGTCGGCAGCGCGGCCAAGGCGTGCTCGCGGGCCAGATCGGCCTGGCCAGCGCGAACGGCCGCACGGGCGCAGGTGCGGTGGACCCGCACATAGTCTGGCAGAATCTGCAGCGCTTGGCGGCAGTGGGCCAGGGCCAAGGCGGGCGAGCTCTCTACCTCCAGGGCCGCCAGGTTTCCCAGGGCCTTGGCGGAGGGCTGGAGCTGCACGGCCGCCCGGGCGATCACCAGGGCCACCGCCGGATCGCGGCGCGACCAATGACCGGCAAACACCGCCAGCGCAGAAGACCACGCCACCTGGAGGGTAGGAGACGGCGCACAGTGCGGGTCGCCGGTGATGTCGGCGCACGCGCGAGTGGCGGTGTCGGGCAGCGCCAGCGCCCATTCGCGGCGGGCCTGGGTCGAAAGCGGCGCCAAAGCGGAGAACGGCAGGTCGGCGGCGAGGCCGGGCTCGACCAGGGAATCCTCAGGCGGGAGACCGGGTTCCCAGGCCACGGTGCCGCGCTGGGCAAAAGCCGTCAGCCAGGCGGCAGTGCGCGCAGTGCCAACCGGGAGGCCCACGGCGGGGAGCAGTTCAGGGCGCTGGCGCTGGCGAGCGAGGTGGCGGGTGGCGCGATCGTCGCGCAAGAAGGCGGCGGGCAGGCACAGGGCGTCCGGGCGACTGCCCTCTGCAGTCTGCAGCCATTGGCAAGCCGAGCTGGCGTGATCGCTAGACGTCACAAGCAGTTGGTCGGGGTGGGCGTGGCGCAACAGCGAGTCGGCATAGCGGGCGCCTGCGCGCAGATCGGCCTGCCCTGCCCCGCGGCCCAATCCTGCCACCACGAGGCCGGCAAGACAGGCCGTTTGCGCCCAGGCAGCGGATCGAGGCCAGCCAGCAAAGCCAAAGGCGGCGATCGCCCCCAGGCCATGAGCCGCCAACACCGCAGCGCCCAACAGCACCAGCAAACCGGCCTGTTGATCGCGCAGTCCCATGGGATTTATCAGCGCGGAGTAGAGCGCGTCTGCGACCATGACCGCCGCCGTGGCCGCAGCAGCGCCAGGGCGTTGTCTAGCCAAGGCTGCAAGGCCGATCGCCGCCGGCGCCGCGAGCCAGCGCCCCTGATCCGCCAGCAGACGGCCCAAGGTTGCCCAGCCGCCGCTGTTGCCCATGCGATCGTCATACGCAGCGCGAATTGACGCCGCCGTCAGGTGATCCCAAAGCGCCGGTAGGTCGCGCGGATTGCCCCAATTCAGCCCAGGCGCGCGCCGTGCCGCCAGAGGCAAGTAGACCAGGGCCAGGGACGCGATGGCAGCCAGCAGCAGCGCCGCGCGCCAGCCCCGGCGATCGCGCACGGCGGTCCAGACCAGCAGCCCCAGGGGGATGAGCGCCGCCTCAACATGGACCGCACCGCCCATAGCCGCCAGCAGGGCGAGCGCGGGCAACCGCGGTCCGGGTCCGCGCGTCGCCACCCACAGGGCCGCAGCGCAGATCAGCCAAGCGGGGGCATAGACTTCGGCCGCGCGCAGGTGCAAGGCGAGCGCGGGAACGGACCAGGGCAGGAGCAGCGCGGCGGACTCCGCCAGACCCGGAGAAAGCCCGCTTGCGCGCTCAGGATGGATCGCCTTCAGCCAAATCCACGCTGCGGCTATCCCCGCAAACGCGCCCCAGAGGTGAACGCGAAACGCGCCATTGGCCAGCGGCAAGCGGGCGAACGCGTGCCCACTCAAGACCCAGGCGGGAAATCCAGTGGGGTGAGGCACGCCGAGTTGCACCGCCGCGGCGGCGAGTTCCCCGCTGTCATACCAAGCGACGGACGGCGCAAGGAGCCACAGGGCCGCGCCTAAGGCGATCGCGGGCGGCAGCCATGCTGAGGCAATCGCGGTGCGGAGGCCGTCTTTGGCCGGAAAGATCACGGGTTGGGGCAGAAGAGCTCGATTTGGTTCTGCGGGGCGAGGGCGCTGTCTGTGCCCAGGGCAAATCCGCCGGCCAAAACCGCACAGCCTGCCAGCGGGCCCTTGCCAAGGATTCGCGAGGCGGTCGCGCCAAACCGCGCGATGTTAGAAGTGATGTTTGCGCGCAACGAGCCGTCCGGGCTGAGCCAGAGGGCGTTGGCGATGGGCGCGAGGGAGGCGTCGAGGCCGCCAGAGATCAGCACCGAGCCGTCGGCCAACTGAACGGCAGCGGCGAGCAGGCGCTTGCCACCGTCCTGACCTGCCCCGGCGCCGAGGTCGAGCGGCTTCCAGGTGATCACCGGCGCCGCGGCCGTCGTGTCCACGCTCAGCAAGTAGATGGGTTGCGCGCCGCTAACCGCAAGCTCTGTATCCTCTAGGAACAGCTTCTTGGCCGTTGCGCCCACCAGCAGAAACTTGCCCGCGCCCACTGGGAAGAGGCGGCCGCCGTGCAAATCCTGAGGCGGGGCGCCAATGTCGCTTGCCACCACAAAGGCGTTGGCGGCGGCGTCGTAGATCTCGGTCAAGGGCGAGGTGGGGCTCTTGCGGCCGCCGAAGAGCGCGACTTTGGTGCAGCCGCCGCTGGCGTCGTGGGCGATGCATGCCACGGCGGCGTTGGCGCGGCCCGCATTCATGGCCTTGTTGGTCTCTTCATCGCACACGATCTGCGAAGCATCCGCCTTGCAGAGCATGGCCTTGCCGCGGCGCTTGTCAAAACCGGCGCTGATCGGCACCTCTGTGCCGCCGGCCACCAGCAGGCGCTCGCCGTTGGGCGTCATCACCCGCGCGGCCGCAGGGAAAGCCACGGGCAGGCCAAGGGCGAACTGTTGGGCGGCACTTTCGCCGCTGACTGCCACGGTCCAGCGGGCGACGCTCTCCGTCACGGCGCAGTTGCCACTGCCAGCGGCGGCGCAAAACTCCGTATCCAGCTGCGCAGTTAGCTTGCCGGGGGAGAGCAGAACTTTGGCCCGCGAAGTCCCGCCGACCATGGCGAAAGCGCCGCCGGACAAGGTGACGGCTTCAGCCATGGCCACCGGCGAACCCGCGTTCTTGACCAGCCGCGAGGTCATCATCGCCGTGCGCGGGTCAAACACCTCGACTTGTTCAGCACTTGCGGCCCACATGCCGCTGGTCAGGACCGACAGGCCGCCGACGATAGCCACCCGGCCGTCATCGAGCGCCACAGAAGACGGCAAACCGCGGCGCGACCAGCCGTTGAGGGGGTACAAGTTGTCGACCTTGCAGCGGTTGTTGGCGCCACAGGTAGCGTTGACGTGAATCCCCTGGCAATCCGCGTCGATGGAACAGGTCTTGCTCGCCGCGGTGTCATTGAGCGCCGGCTTGACCTGGGCCATTTGGCTGAGCTTGCCAAACTCAACGGTAGGTAACCAATAGGGATTTTCTTTGACAGCCGCCCCAGATCCGGCCGTCACCGCAATGGCGCCGCGGTAGGCGCGGTAGCGGGGCTTGGTGCACGCGCCGTCTTCAAAAAGGTCCAACAGCACGGCGTAATCGGAGCGTGCCTCCAGGTCCTGGATGATCAGCTTGTTGCTCTCTGTGCCGCCGTAGGCTTTGCAGCCAAAGTCCTGAAGAGGCGTCTGGCTGGGATTGGTCACCGCGCCCTTGTATACGCGCAAGCGAAAGGCTGCGGCGCCGGGAAGAGCGCCAGTCAAGGCCAAATGCAATTCGCCAAAGCCTGACGCGACCGGGGTTTGCTCCCCAGCCGCTGGGCCTTCGCCGTCAACCGCGCAACCGCTCGCCAACAGGCTACAGGCACAGCTTGCGGCCGCGGCGAGGTGCCTGCGCCTAAGTGCGCCTGAGGACCGGCGAAAAGCTTGAAAAGCGTGCACTGCCATCTGGGCCCCTTGTGTTCCGACGGTGCTACTTGGCTGCCTTGCCCGCAAAGACCGGGTCGAGGTAGGCCTCCATGTGATCGATCGAGATGGCGGTATAGCCGGTTTGCGCCGCGTCAGAGGGCTTGAGCAGAGCCCAAGTCGCCACACCGACTGCAGCTGCGCCTACGCCTAGCGCCGTCCAAAACCACCACTTTTGGGTGATCGACTCGCTGGGCGCCGGAGCACCGGGGCTGCCGGGCAGGCCATTGCCGCTCACGACCGCCTGTTGCTCTAGCTGCACAGCCTGCTCAAACACGGCCCCCGCGGCGAGATTGACCTTGGCCGACCACTCGCGAAAACCGGCTCGCACCACTTTGAGGGTGTGGGATCCGGCCGCTACGGAGACGCGCAGCCCGCCAACGGAGGTGCGGCCGACCAGTTTGTCGTCGACATAGACCAGCGCTACGCCGCCGCCAAAGAGCACGATCTGCAGCGTAGCTTGGGCTTCGGCAGCCGCGGCTGGCAGATCCGTGGGCCCAAGGAGCACGACTAGGCCGCGCTGGACTGCTTGCGCGGATTTGTCGACCGAATCGAGGGGCTGCACGGTGCTCTGGGCCACGCGGCCTTGGGCGATGTCCAGAACGCGCATGTTGAGCTGGAGTTGGCCCGACGGATTCTTGGCGAGCTCGCTGTAAACCACCAGTTGAGCGGTGTATTTGGCGCCGATGCGACCCAAACACTCCACACCGGCCTCGGTGCACTCAAACTCGAACATCTCTTCTGTGAGGTCGGCGGACGACAGCACGATGTCGAGCTGGTGGTACTTCATCGCCTGGGTCTGCAGCTCGCGGGTCACGCTTTGGCGCTGGGCTTCGGGCACCCCAGTGCCGTCGGCCCGCAGAATCAGAACCCTTTGCTTGGCACTGGCTTTGGCGGGCTCGGCGCTTTGGGCCTGAACCGGCAGGGCGCCAAGCATGCCGGCCAGAGGCACGGTGGGCAGGGCCGCGGCCAGGACCAGGTTCACCGCAGCAAAAGCGATTCGTTGCAGCAGGCTGCGCGAGGCAGAGGGGCGATCGGATGGGCTCATGGTGGAACAGGCCTCGGTCACGGCGACCTCCCGGTCAAAACGCAGCCCAGGACTCTAACAGGGCAGGACCGGGGCCGCAATCAGCGCGGCGCGACCTGGCGAATCCGTTGGTCAAGCTGCAGGCACTCGCGGTGTTGCGGGCTCAGGGCGAGGCAGCGGGCGACGGCGGCTCGGCAAGCTGTGCTCGCCACCCGGCGACAGGGCCGACGCAAGGCCAGCCGCAGCCCTGTGTCGCGGGCGTTTTGCCGCGCATCGACAAGGGCTTGGCTGCGGCGGGCTTGGGCTTCGCGCTCTTCGGCAATCAGCCGCTGCAGCTCGCCACAAGCCGGGCGCTGGGCGTCAAGCACCGAGCAGCGGTAGAGAGCGGCTTCTGCCTGGTCCAGATCCCCGCGAGCCACGGCCAGACGGCCTAGCGCCAATTGCTGTTGAACAAAGCGGTCTTCTATGAGGCGACCCAGGGCGTCACAGGCCGGTGCTGGGGTGCGGGCCAGCGACTGACAGCCGCGCACCGCCTGAGCAGCGGCGCCGAGATCGCCTTGGTCGTAAGCCGATTGGGCAGCGCGCAGGGCGTGTTGGCGAGCGCGGGCTTGGTCGTCCAGCAGTTGTCTATACGCAGCAGCGACTTGTGGACGCATCGCGCTGGAAGCGTGGAGGATGAGCCAGGTGTCCAGATCGTCGACATCGCGGCGGGCGAGTACCAGCTGGGCGCCGGCCTCAGGAGAGATGGCCAAAGCGACGCGGCGACAGCCATCGCAAGACAGTTCCGCAAATGGCGTTTGGTAAGGAAAGCTGCGCTCCGGCAGGACGGAGAGGTCTAGGGTCGCCCGGCCGCTGAGGTCGACGGCGGCGGGCCAATCTGCGCGGCCGCCGTGGACTGCAAATGCGGCGGCGGGGAGCGGGGTTCTCCCACACTGAACCACCCGCCAGTCTTCGAGCTCTTGCAGCGGCGGCGCTGGACGCGACTGCTCGCGCGAGAGCCAACCGCTAGCGGCCACGGCGTCGACTGCAGCTGCGGCTGCGGCCATGGCGGCAGAGGCCCACAGGAGCGGCGTAGAGCGCTCGCCCTGTCGATTCTGGTCGGCCATTTGCCAAGCCCCTACGGCGACAGCGGCTTCCCCTGCGGCAATTCCCCAGGTCCAGCGCGGGTAGGAGGTCCAACTGATCTCTGTGCGCGGCACCTGGCGCATCCTCTGGACCACGCAGCGTTGGACCGCGGCTGCGGTCACCTCTGCGCGCAGGCCGCTGACGGCGACCTCAATCTCGCGGACGGAGTCGTCCCGTAGGGGGGACGAGGACTCGCTCCAGCCGGCCGCACCGGTCGCCATGCGAAGCTGTGCCTGGCCGCTCCACGCTGCGGCGCAACCCGCGGATAGGCATACACTTACCGCCAGTCCGATGGCGCGCCCTATCCGCAAGAGCCTGGCGCTCATGGCGCGACCTCTGCCCAGACCAGCGGCTCTCCGCCGTACAACTCTGCTCCAACCATCAGGAACCACAGTGTCGGCGCTGCAGCGGGGGAGAGGGGAAAGTCCGCAGCCCAGACGGGCGAATAGACCAGCGGCACGCCGCCTGCACAGGCGAGGTCGACGGCTGGGGCAAACGCCCGCTGTGCTGCTCCAGCGTGGCCGAGGCGATGCAGGGCCAAGGCGCGCGCCAGCCCCCCTTCAACAAACCAGGTTTCTGGCGCTCCCGGCTGATAGGGTCGCC
Organism: Myxococcota bacterium; assembly: GCA_964201005.1. Taxonomy (GTDB): domain Bacteria; phylum Myxococcota_A; class UBA9042; order UBA9042; family UBA9042; genus SXRM01. The sequence goes on along the minus strand of CAXNCS010000003.1, from coordinate 39,387 downwards.
ATCCGGGCCAGCCGAGGACGTCCAGGGCGTGGTGGGAGTCCACGTGGGCTAGTGCGGCCTCTGCGCGGCGGTGATCGCCATTGGCCAGGGCCCAGAGCGCCCCCCAGGTGCCGCTGGCGTCCAAGGCGCTGGCATGGTCCAGGTCGGCCCCGGCGATGCCCTGGGCAAAGCGGCCTTGGTGGGGCATCCACAACAACTCATTCATCTGTTTGTGGATTCGCAACGCGGCGCCCTGCAGATCCAGGCGTTGGGCCAAGGCGGGGTCGGCCGTTGCGGCGGCGCGCAGGGCAAACCACGCGTCGATCTGATGCTCCGTTGCGGTGAATTCTGCAGGCCAGGAAGGGTCAAAGCGGCCATCGGCCAGCCACCGACCGCGCCCTGCGCGCACCAGGCCCTTGCCAGCTTCGGCGCCGACGAGCCAGCGCATGGCCCGCTCCAACAACGGCGAAAACTGTGGATCGCCGCTGCGAATCTGATAGCTGGCAGCGGCATAAGCGACCCAGGCGACGGCGCCGGCGCGAACATAGCCCGCGTTGTAGAAGCCGTCGCTGTGGATCGCAAAAGAGAATCCCCAGGTGCCGTCTGGGTTTTGGAGGGATTGCAGCGTCAGGAGTACGCGGCGCGCTTCGTCGGTGCGGCCGTTGCCCAGAGCCCAGAGGACAAACAGCGCGTCGTCATAGACAAAGCTGCGGTTGGCGAGCTCCTGAAACCCGGATGGGGCACCGGAAAATCGCCCGGGATCGGGGTAAGAGACCACGGCGAGCGCTTCTGGCGGCGGGTGGGTCGCAGGCAGCGGGACGGCGCGACCGGCGAGGTCGACGTCATAGCCCGGGCCTGGTCTATAGGGTTTGACGACGATTGAGCGGGCGGCGCGCTCCAACCACGGGCCCGCGGCGGCGTCGCGGCAGATCCCACTCTGAGGTCGCGGCAAGGTCGCAGTGCAGCTCAGCGCGCCAGCGCAAACCAACAGAGCAGCCCAGCGCCCGCAGCGCTCGGCCCAGCCCGGGAGCCAAGGTCCGTGCACTAGCGGCTCACCGTGGCGCTTCAAGCACTTTTTGCACCAAGGGCGCGTAAATGTGCCACAGCAGGCGCGCCTCTTCTGGCATAAAGCGGATCCAGGCCAGGACAGAGCGCACCGTGGGCACACCAGCCAGCCAGGGCGGGCCAAGCGACTCCTGGCCGTCCGCCATGTCGCCGGCGATGTAGACCCGCCGCAGCGCCGCGTCGTGGATGATGGCCGGAAACTGCTTCTTCACCCCAAATTTATTGAGCATCTTGTCGCCCGCAGGCAGGGTGTTGAGGGTGAATTCGCCGTGGACATCGGTGGGATCGCGGGCCAGGTTGATGTCAAACCAGTAGGTAAACGGCACCTGGTCGCCGCCCGCGTGCAGCGTGACCGCGTCTTCTTGGACGTCCAGATTCTCCTGAAGGCAGACCACGCGACCGTCTTCGTGGATCAAGAGTACGCCGGGGCCCTTGAGATCGTAGGGCTTGCGCGTCTCCTCAGCCCAGCGCTGCTGCACCCACTGGGCAATTTCCTGGTCGTCGCCAAAGTCCTCAACGCGCCGACCGGCCCAACCCGTCCACTCGACGTGCAGCAGATTCTCCAGGCGCTTGCGCACCGCATACGGAGTCGGCGTGCCATACGTATTGAACTCCGCTAGGATTCTTCCGCCACGCTGGACAAAGGCCTCCATCGCCGCAACCTCGGCCTCCGTGGTGCCGCCGTAGAGCCGCTGGGACAGCTCAAGGTGGGCCACCGGGCGCGGCCAAGTGTCGTAGTCGTCGCGGTAGACGCCGTAGGTATCGGCGATGATGAGCAAATTCTTGCCTTCCAAATCGGCGGCTTTGAGATCCTGGTGCTTGCGCGTCACGGGGTCGTTGCCGATGTAGTCTTTGCCGTTGTCCCACAGAATTCTGGACTTGAGCGGCTGCACTTTAGACTGGTTGAGCAGCCACATCAGCCGAGCGTGTTCGCGGCTATTGGTGAACGGCACGGTCTTGGACAACAGCACCGCTTGGGTGGCCGGCCGCGACTTGAGCAGCCACACCACCGGCATCGCCACCAGCGAGGTGAGGATCGCCGTCGCCAGAATCGGCAACAGCCGCGACTGCCGGCCCTGAGCCGCAGCGCCGCCGCCAAAGCCGACGCGGGTCATGCGCCCCCACTTCTTCTCGCCGCGGACGTATTTCCACAAGCCGCGGAGGCGGTACCACAGGATCAGCTGGCGATAACCGACATTCTCGACCAGCGCGACCAGCACCAGCTTCCACAGGTCGCCGCGCTTGCGGTAGAAAGAGAGCGTCAATTCTTCAAGGAAAATCGACCCCAATGACAGCAAGAAGCCGATCAGCACCGCCAGCACCAAGAACAGCAGGGCAAACCACGGATCGATCACCCCCGCGAGACCGGTGATGAAGAAATAGAAGTAGCCAAACAACTCGATGATCGGGCCGACCAGCTCAAACAGCACATAGAACGGCATAACCACCATGCCGACGGCGCCGTAGCGGGGATTGAAGGCCATTTGGCGGTGGCGCCAGAGCGTGTCGGCCAAGCCGCGCTGCCAGCGATCGCGTTGATTTCCAAGAATCTTGGTGGTCTCAGGTGCTTCTGTGAAGCTCACCGGGTCGGGAAGGTGGACGATGGCGCTCGCCTGCATCCAGCTCGGCACCTGGTGGCGGAGCCGGGTGACCAGCTCCATGTCTTCGCCGATGGAGTCGTGGGCATAGCCGCCCGCTGCCACCACCGCACTGCGGCGAAACAGACCAAAGGCCCCGGAGATAATTAGGTTTCCCCCGAGCTTATCCCAGCCAAGCCGACCAACGAGGAAGGCCCGCAGGTATTCGACGACTTGAAAACGCGCCAGCCACGAGGACGGCAAGCCCATCTCGGTCAGCTCGCCATTCTCAATCTTGCAGCCGTTGGCGAGGCAGATGGTGCCGCCCACGCCGACGACGTCGACATCCGAGAGAAAAGGCCGCACCAGGCGCAGCAGCGCGTCGGGCAGGATCAGCGTATCGGCGTCAATGGCGCAGACCAGCGGAAAGCGCGCGGCGTTGACCCCGCAGTTGAGGGCGTCGGACTTGCCGCCGTTGTCTTTGTCGATGACGATCAGCTTCTTGTAGAGGCCCGAGCGATAGACGGCGCGGATCGGCTTGCACGGCAGGTCCAGGCGAATGTCAAAGGGCACGGCCTCTAAGGCAAAGGCGGTGCGCAGGACCTGCATGGTCTTGTCTTTGCTGCCGTCATTGACGACCACCACTTCATGTTGCGGGTAGCGCAGTTGCAGCAGGGCCCGCACCGATTCAACCACGGACTTTTCTTCATTGTACGCTGGGCAGAGGATCGAGATCGGCAACGTGGCCCGGCCGCGGGTGGCGACCGACTCTGGGGCGTTGCCTTCGAGCTCGCGGCGCACGTGGATGACGCCGACCACCGCCGCGGCGAACAGCGCGATGTAGCCAGCCGTCAAGGTGACAAAGTACAAGAGCACAAAGATGTTCAGGATATCTACTAGCACGCCTGGACTCTCGCTCCTCTGTACCCCGCAGCCGGGGCGAATCGGCGGCGGTTTATTGGGCCGCCATGCCGGTGGTCGGGCGACCTGAATTGAGACCTGGCCCAGGACCTTCTGTTGGGGTCATGCGGGCTTCTGCTAGGGCGGCCTGGGCCGCAGGATTGCCATCGGCCGCGGCTTGGCGCAGCGTGGCGACGCCGATCTGCCCGCACTTGACCAAGGCCAGCGCGACATTGTGGCGAACCCATTCCGCTTCATCTTCCATGGCTTTGCCCAGGCGATCGGCGCTCCCGGGCAGGGCGAGGATCCCAGCGGCTTTGGCGGCCTCTGAGCGGACCTCCCAGCGATCGTCGTCGAGCGCCGCCAGAATCACGCCTAAGCCGCTGGCTTCGCGCAGTTCGCCCAGGGCCCGCAGCGCTTGGATGCGCACCTCGGCGTCGACATCGGCACAGGCGTTGATCAGGGCATCCAGAGCGGTGCGCTGGCGCGCCTGACCCAGCACGGCGACGGCGATCTGCCGCACTTCAGCGGTGGGCGATTCCACCAAGGCGATAAGTTCGTCCGCGGGCAAGGGTCTCGCCAAGGAAAGCGCATCCGTGGCGCGCAGGCGGTTGAGCCGGCCATCCTGGGCGACGGCCGTCAGCGCAACCAGAGCCTCATCGGCGCGGCCTAGGGAGCTGAGGGCCTCAAAGGCACCCAGACGCACGTCGGGGACGTCATCTCGTACCAGTTTTTCAAGCAATCCCGCGGGATCTCCCAGGGCGCGCGCTTCGCGAATCACCCGCAGACGCTCCCACGGCCGGGCGGCGGCGTTGGCGCGAGCGTCGGGCACGAGGCCTGCCAGGGTGAACAATTGGGCAAACACGGGATCGGTAGTGCTGCCTGCTGAGCCGGCGTACTCGGCCAATTCCGTCAACAAACGGCGCTGTTGGTCGCGCTGTAGCCCGGCCAGGACCGCGGCACAGGACTGCAGCAGCGCAGTGTCGTCCTCAGAGCCGCCCATGCGCCCCACCGTATCGATAAGCCGGGTGCGGACGGCATTGTAGGCCTGCTGACGGCGCATGCTCGACGAGCGGACGTAGAGCATCGCCCCGAGGGCGACAAAGACCACCACCAGCTCTACAGCGACGAACAGCATGATCATCAGTTCGCTGAAATTGAGCAGCTTCCAGTCAAAATTCATAGGCGCCCCCGCAGAGAGAGCGAAAACTCCGTAAAGGAAGGGAAATCGCCGATGGGCTGAATCCGCGAAGCAGAAAGGCGCACGCCCAGCTGGCTGGTCACCCAGCGATCGACGCCCAGGAGCGCGGTGACGCCGGCGGCGGGCTGCGAGGTCAAGCGGTCAATAAAGTTTGGATCTTGACCAAGATAGGCCCACAGCAGCACCGCCGTGCGAGGGTCGGCGTCAAAACGCAGCTTGAGCGAGGCCGTGTGGGCCCAACCGGTGTCCAGCAACAGGAACATCCAGCCCGGGGCGATGCTCCAGCGACCGAAACTCATGGGCAGATTGGGCGCTATGGTCAAGGGCGAGGCGTGGGGCGCGCCAGAAGGCGTATAGCGGGCCCAGCGCACCCACAGGCCCAGGCCCAAACGCTGCGTCAGGGCCAAGGCGGCGTCCAAGCGGGTATCGAGGCTGGGCAGAAAGGCCTGCGACGGTGAACCGCCGACAAATGCTGCGATATCTAGCCGACCGGCATTGAGGTACGCGCCGAGCAGACCGCTCCAGGCCCACTGGTCGACGCCACCAGGCGAACGCCGCTCGAGCTGTGCCGATCCCGTCAAGGTCAGTTGTTTGCCAAAGCGGTGCCCGCCCAGGGCCTCTACGCGCGGCCACTGCTGGTCGCGGTACAGGGTCAAGGAGGTTGCCGCGCCCCAAAGCCAGGGCTTCTTGGCGGCGGACCAGCGCAATTGCTGCTCATCGCTGAGCTTTCCGCCTTGGCGCAGCGCTTCCGTGACCGCATCCAAATCCTCTAAGAGCATCAGCAGGTCGACGATCTTCTGCTGCACCTCGGGGCGTAGATCGCCGACATCGCGCATCGACCGGTACATCGCCACAGCGCCGCGCAGATCGCCCTGAGCCGTGCGCAGTGCGCCGATGAGCTCCATGCATTCGGTATCGGCGGGGTGGCGGGCGAGCACGAGCTCGGCTTCCGCAAGCGCCTGGCGGTGGCGGCCCTTCCAATACAGAAGCCGCGCGCGTTGAAGGCGGACTTCGTCATCGGCTGGTGCGGCGGCCTGGTCTTGGTCGAGGCGGGCCAGAGCCTCATCGTGCTTGCCTGCGGCGATCAGCTCGCGGACAGAGACGCCGGGGGAGACGATCTGGACCGGGGTGCCCACAGCGCTCGCCGGTGCGGCAAGGTCGACGGGGGCCGCGGGCGAAGCGGCGGATGGCGGCGGCGCGGCTTGAGCAGCACGTGCTGGAGCGGGGGATTCCGGGATGACCGCGGCGCCTGCTGGGGTCTGCGCCCGAGCCGACTCCGCCGTCAACCCCGTCAAAATGCAGAGCCATGCCGCAGATAGTCGCCCAATGCGCAGCCCAAGCGGTCCGGTCCGCCACGCGGTCACCCGTCCGGGCCGCCCTGAGGCAGTCTGGTTTAGAGATGCATTCAAAGTATTGTCGTTCCCCATCCGGCCGATAGTCTAACCCCAGCGGCGATCAAAAGGCGAGAAAGGCCGCAACGAATCGCGAGAAGGAGGCCGCCCGGGCGGAGGCTAAGCAGGCAGCGGCGGCGCACCGCCCAGCTGGACCAGTCGGCGAACGTGCTTGGCCAGCAAGTCGGTCTCGATGTGGACGGCCTTGCCTGCGCCGCCCGCGATCAGCTGCGTATGGCTAGCGGTATGTGGAATAATCGTAACTTGCAGCTTGCCGGGTGGAAGGGCGTTGACGGTCAGCGACACGCCGTCCAGAGCTACGCTGCCCTTGACCACCAGTTCTGCCTCCAACGACGCGGGCACACTGTAGGTCAGATCCCAGGCGCCCTCGCGCACGGCGATGTCGATAAGCTTGGCCACGCCGTCGACATGGCCCGTGACTAGGTGGCCGCCCAAGCGATCGCCCAAGCACATGGCCCGCTCGCAGTTGAGGCGTTCGCCGGGCTTGATCGATGCAAAGGCGGTGCACGCGAGCGTCTCGTGCGAGAGATCAAAGGCGAGCACCTGCACCAGCGGAGCGGCGCCGACCTCGACGACCGTCAAGCAACAGCCGTTCACTGCTACTGAATCGCCGATCGCCGGCTCTTTGGTGTCGCTCGGCCACGCCACAGCCATAGTCAGGCGCGCGCCCTCGCCCTGCGGTGTCCAAGAGGTCACTCGGCCCATCGCCTCAATCAATCCCGTGAACATGCAGCTCCTTGCGGCTGACCGGACGGGCCGCCACGTGCAGATCATCGCCTACCCGGTGCGTTTCGTCGATGTGGAGCCCCAGCGCCTCACCGATCGAGGCGATACCCAGGTCGCCCACCGCTGCGGGACCGGAACCGAGCAGCTTGGGCGCTTGGAGCAGATCAAAGCGATCGACTAGCCCTGCGCGCAGCAGCGCCGTCGCCAGCGCGGGCCCCCCTTCGCACAGCAGGTGGCAAATCCCGCGGCGAAACAGCTCCTCCAACAGATGCGTTAGCTGAAGCGGATCAGGCACATCAGGCAGCACGGCGAGATCGACGCCTTGGGCTTGCAGCGGCCCCAAGCGCTCGAGGCCCTGGGCGGTGGTAAAGACCAGGGTGCGCTGCTGAGCGGTGTCGGCCAGTTGTAGGCCGGGATGCAGCTGGCCGCGGCGATCGACCACCACGCGCACAGGCCGGTGGGAGCCCAGCTGCTGCACCACCCGCGGCGGCAAAAGCCGCAAGTCCAGGCGGGGATCGTCGGCCAGTGCCGTGCCAGAGCCGATCAGCACGGCGTCGCTCTCACTGCGCCAGCGATGCACCAACAGCCGCGCCGCCGGGCCGGTGATCCACTGCGACGTTCCGTCCCGCGCCGCCACCCGACCATCCAGAGTGGAAGCGAGCTTGAGCTGAACAAAAGCGCGTTTCTTCAGGAGGTTAACAAAGAATACTTCGGCGAGGCGCTGGCACGCTTCGACCTCGACAGCCTCCGTCACCAAGACGCCCGCCTCGCGCAGCGCCGCCGCCCCGCCCTGAGCCAGGGGATGGGGATCGGCGGCCCCCACGACAACTCGGGTGACGCCAGCGGCGATCAGAGCTTGGCTGCAGGGCGGCGTGCGGCCGTGGTGATTGCAGGGCTCCAGGGTGACATAAGCCGTTGCGCCCCGGGCATTTTCGCCAGCCGCGCGCAGCGCCTCTACTTCAGCATGAGGCCCACCGACTTGGCGGTGAAAACCTGCCCCGACCTCCACGCCGCCGCGCACCAGCACGCAACCTACCCGCGGATTGGGCCGGACGAGGCGGCTACCGCGGCTGCCGATCTCGACCGCGCGGCGCATCCAGTGGCGATCGTCAAATACGCGGCCCGCCATGTTCGCGGCTCCAGTGCACCGGACCGTTAGGCAGCGGGGCTAGAGGGGGCGTCGGCGAGGGATCTGACTTCATCCAAGAGCTCGCCGATATCTTTGAATTCTCTGTAGACGCTCGCAAAGCGCACATACGCGATGTGGTCCTGTTGGCGCAGAAAGGCCATCACGGCTTCACCCAGCACGGCGGAATCGAGTTCGCGATCGCCGGCCTCGCCGCAGCGCGCCTCAAGGGCCCGCACAAAATCGTGCACCGCCTCGGAGCCCACCGGACGGCGATGGACCGCCTTGAAGATCCCGGACAACAGCTTGTCTCGGCTCCACGGCTCGCGCTGGCCGTCTTTCTTGATCACGAGCGGCAGGTGCAATTCGATGCGCTCGTAGGTGGTGTAGCGGTGGCCGCACGCGTCGCAAACCCGGCGGCGGCGGATCGCATCGCCAGTGGGCGTGGGCCGCGAATCCAGAACGCGATCACTGGTGTGGGTACAGGCGGGGCAGCGCATGGGCACCTTGGGGGAGAGGGCGCTATTCCATCGCCGAAATCTTGTCCAAACGCGGTTGGTGGCGATGGTCGAACTCCGCAGCCAGCCAGGCCGCGACGCATTCGGTGGCCACCAAGGGCCCGACGACCCTCGCACCCAAGCACAGAATATTGGCGTGGTTGTGCTCAGCACACAGGCGGGCGGTCGTGACGTCGTGTACCAGCGCTGCGCGGATGCCGACGGCTTTGTTGGCGGCGATCGACATGCCGATCCCAGTGCCGCACAACAAAATTCCGCGATCGGCGTTGCCCGTGACCACCGAACCCGCGACCGCTGCGGCGTAGTCGGGGTAGTCGACGCGCTCATCGGCGTCGCAGCCCAAATCCTCCACGTGATGGCCCAGTTTCTCCAGCTGCTCGACCAGGTGGGCGCGCAGGTGAACAGCGGCGTGGTCTGAGGCAATGGCGATGCGCATGACATTCTCCTTGATCAGAGCTCAGTTGCCAAAGTTCTCGGTGACGAGCATGTTGCTGCCGGTCTTGGCCTTGGCGATGCCGAATCCCGCGTATTTCCAACCGGAATTCAGCATATTAGAGCGGTGCCCCGCGCTCCAAAACAGGCCGTTGTGAGCCCCGGCGATCGAGCCATCGCTGGCGATGTTCTCGCCAATTCCGCCGGTCCAGCCAAATTTCTTGGCGCGGTCGCCCGGGCCCTCACCGCTTGGCGAATTGTGGGCAAAATAGCCGAGCTTGCCCATGTCTTCAGAGTGATACTGCGCGACTTGGTGCAGCGTATCGTTCAGCACCAGCGGCGCCGAGCCGACCTTGGCCCTCTCTGCGTTGGTCAGATCGAGCAACTGCTGGCGAAACTTGACCAGCTGCGCTTCGGTCGGATCCTGGTTCAAGCCTGCGCCACCGTTGACTTCAACCGGGATGAGCGGCACCGCGGCAGCCACATAGACCGCGCAGTTGAGGATGGCCCCGCCGCCCGGGTTGTTGACCTCGACGGTATACATTCCCGGGGTGTCAAAGGTGTATTTGAAATGCATCAATCCGCCGGCCGCCGAGCTACCGGTACTCTGAACGCTGTCGACTAGCACCTCTGGCGTGCAGATCTCAACGCCGCTGCGAGCGGACTTGCCGGGGGCGAGCTGCACGGAAATATCCATGCTGACAGGAGCTTTTTCATTCCAGGTGGTCAGCCCGCTGAACGTGGCGTCGGCCGAAGTGCACGGTCCGCTGAAGCGCTCGCCCAGCATGATGGAGCCCTTGGCTACTTCGCTTGGCGTCATGCCCCAGGTGGTGTTGCCGCCCTTGAGGGTCCAGGTGGCGGCGCCGATCTGAAAGCCGCTCAAGCCGGACGCCGCGTAATCGACGCCGTTTTCGCCGGGCTTGGCGCCGAGCACGACCTTGAGCCGGCCGGACTCCTTGGTGCACAGCGGCACCTCGGCGGCCTTGGCCTGGCTGGGCAGCTGCTGGCGCAACACCACGCAGTGATAAGCGTACTCATCTTCCGGCCAGGTGAAAACCACGTTGCCATCTTGGACGGAGACGCCCAAGACGCCGGTCACGACGGCATCGGCCGAGATATCGCTGGCGCCGCCGTCGGCCATCGCCGCGGAGGTCGGCGCGTCGGCACCGCAGGCCACAAACAGCAGCGCCGCGGCGCTGACAAGCAGCCCACGGCGCGGCCGGACAGGAGATCCAAGGGTCGCACGGGCCATGTAGCCTCCGGGCGCGGCTGCCGGACTGCGGATAGATCGCACCGACGCCGCGAGTCAGCGCGACTGAGGAGGGCTGCAGGGCCGGCGGCCCCATCTAACCCGAGCGGACCCGCCCCGATCCGACCTGATCTGACAGCGGACTGCCGGGCAGAAGGCCAATGCCTACTCTGCGGTGCCAGCCGGAGCGGCGACAGCCAGGACCTGCTTGCCGCGGTAGAAGCCGCAGGTGCCGCAGACGCGGTGCGGACGGGCGGCAGCGCCGCAGTTGTTGCACTTGCCGACGGCCGGCACGGTGATGACGTCCCACTGGGCGCGGCGGCTGGCGGTGCGGGCGCGGGACATTCTTTTCTTTGGAACTGCCATGATCTTCTCCGGTCGTGGCCCTCAGGCCTGGGGGCATCGGCGGGAACAAGTCGATCGACCTGTTGCCGGTGCGTCTCCGCGTATGCGCATCCGTGGGCTTGGCGACCCACCTAGCAGCGTCAGGGCGGCCAACGAGCTGGTCTCGTCGGCGCCTTAGTTCTCCTGTCCGCCGACTTTAAAGCTCTGCAGCGCGGCCCACGCCGGGTTGGCGTCGGTCATCGGCGTGCAGGAGCAGGTCGAGCGGTTGAGGTTGCAGCCGCACTGCGGGCACAGGCCCTTGCAGCTCTCATCGCACAGCGGCACCGGCGGCAAAGCCAGCAGCGCGTGCTCAATGACTAATTCGTCCAGGACGACCTCAACACCGTCGTGTTCGCTGATATCCGGATCGGCATCAAAGCCGCTGTCCTCGTCGCCGGCCTCGAGTTGCCCAGGGCCGACAAAGAGGTGCTCAAAGGGCTCGTCGATCTGCAACTCCGCGGATTCCGCGCAACGGCTGCAGTCAAAGCCAAACTTGCCGCGCAAATGGCCTTTGACCTGAACGACTTCAGCGGCTTTGGTCGCGGTCCAAACGACCTGCAACGCTGGCTCAACAGCGCGAAACACATCGCCCGCCCGCTCAGCGCACCACCCGTTGTCCAGGGTGCTGCGGCGCTCGGTCGGCGTCGAGTTCAAGGTGCTGAGGTTGCAGGAGACGGCCACGGCAAATCCACCCTCCAAGAGCGGGGCCCGGCATGCTAAAGCCCGAGCGGGCCGGTGTCAATGCTGAAGCGCGCGGTGCGCTGCGGTTCCAGGTCAGGAGCGCAGAAAGGAGGCTTGAAAACCGGGTGCCGCCCCTTGATCCGCAGGCCAGATGCGCCTTGGCCGCTCACGGTGGCCCTTGGGTCGCGTCTCGCGAAGGGGCGGAGTCTCTGGCCTTTGGCGGGCCGTGCTGCGGCGACACCAAGCTCCGGAGCACAGGCTCCTTGGCCCCGGCGGCAGGGCTGGCTTGACAGGCGCGGCGGGTCAGCCGACCATCGAAGTCTCAAGGGGTGCTGCGTGATCACCGAACACTCGCGATTCCAGTTGGAAGCGACCAAGCTTGGCCGCGAAATGATGTTTCAGGTGACGGTCTTCGAACGCGAAGAGCGCCGCCGCAAAAAGCTGTTTGCTGAGACGCAATGCAGCGATCCGTTCCACTTGGTCATCCAGTTCATTATCCGCGAAGCGCCGGATTTTGATACGCTTTTGCAGCGCTTTGTCGGCCAGTTGGAGCACCGCGGCTTTCAACCCACGCGGATGCGCACCCGGGTCAATGAGCGCTGGCAAGATTGGACGGCGGTGCCCTTCACAACCGGGGCAGTGTTGTCGGCCCAGCCGGATCCGCCGATCATGGAGACCTCCGACACCAAGAAGATCTCCAGCCGCTCCAAGGCGGTATAGACAGGCCTAGGACCGCTCGGAAGGGTCAATCTCTCGAGGGGAATCTCCCGGAACCGGCCCCCCGGTCAAAGCGGCTTGCTCTGCTGCCCCAAGGTCCGCGCCGACTGGCTGGCGTGCCCGCCACTGCTGAATCGCCCGATCGCGGATGCGCCGACTTCCCGCCGGGTCGCGCACGCAGACACGCTCCGCATCTAGCCATTCCGCAAAGGGAATAAGGTGCTTGCGCGTCAAGCCCAGCACATCCTTGAGTTCGCCCGTGCTAAAGGAGGCGCGCTCGGCAAAGGTGGCGATCACCTGGTCCGCAGCCGCCTCTGCGGTGGCGCGCGGCAGCCAGTAGTCCTCGGCGATGCGCGCCAGCAGGCCCTGAGAGGCGCCAAAGGCCAGCGCCGCTAGCAGATCGCGCGGGTCGAGAGCGCAATCGGCGGCCAGCACGGCCGGTGTGGGCGTGGCCAGGCCGTGAGTCTGCAGAGCGGCGATCACCTGGGCGACGAGCTGCGGCGAGGCTGTCGCCTTGGGCACAAAACCGGGTTCCGCCCAAAGTCCAGGCGGTTGCAGCGCAAGGCTGCCGCGCTTGAGCAGCCCTTGGGCGGCCTGGGTCACCACGGTGGGATCGAGCCAAGCGCCGACTGCGCGGGTCAGGGCTTCCGCGTCCATGCCGGCGCGGGTGGGCGAGTTCCGATGAAACGCCTTGACTTCGCTTAGGATCTTCTGCTCAACCGCCGTCATGTCGCCCTGGGTCAGGTAGCGCGGCGGTTGACCGGCCTTGCGCAGCTGGCCTGTGCCGAGCAGATTCTTGAGGGCCTTCTGTTGCAGCCCCGGCGCCAGGGAACTCTGTTGGATCATCTCGGGTTCCGACACACCGCGCCAGCCAGCCAGCCCCGCCAAGGCCAAGATCTGCCCTTCTGCGGTGCCCTGGGCCAGCTGGCCGAGCAGACTCAAGGTCGCGAGATCGCCCAGCTTGTGCCGCCGAGGCATCGGCAGCAGCAGCCGGCCGCCGCCCAAGGTCTGGCCGTGGCGGGCGTCGACCTGAGAGCCGCGCAGCACAAACGCCTCTCCCGGCGGCAGTGGCAGCGGTCGGTCGAGCTGCACCTGCACAAGAGCCGTCGCCCCGGGGAGCTGGGGTTCGCCGCTGAGCTGAACCACCGCAGCTTCTGCATGGTGGGTCCCCATGTGCACGAGCACGCGCGCGCGCAAGGGCAGTGCTTTGGCGTGGGCCAGCAAGGTGAGCGCGGCGTCAAAGCGATCGCCGGCCAGCACCGCCCCAGGGCTCACCAGCGCAGTGCCGACCGGCAGATCGCCCAGCGCCGCCCCGGCGAGGTTGAGCGCCACGCGACCGGGCGCCCGGACTTGGTTTCGCGTTTGACCTTGCTGCTCCAGGCTGCGGACGCGCCATTGGGTACCTTGCGGCAAGGCTTCAAGAAATTGGTCCACGACGACCCGGCCGCTCGTCGCCGTTCCCGTGACCACGGTGCCGCGACCGGCAAGGCTAAAGCTGCGATCGATCGCCAAGGCAAACGGCCGGTGATCGTCTGCCTGCACATGGCGTTGCTGTACCAACTGGGCCACCAGCGCGGCAATGCCCTGCCGAAAGGCCGGCAAACTCTCTGGTTTGCGCACAGAAAAGGCCAACACCGGCGCATTCTGCAGGAACGAGCCCTGCACCAGCGCGCTGACGTCGTCGCGGGCGAGCTCGAGCATTTCGCTGTCGGCCAGATCGGTCTTGGTCAGCACTACGGCGCCGGCCCGCACGCCGATCAGACTGCAGATCGCCAGGTGCTCGCGCCCTTGGGGCATCACCCCCTCATCCGCGGCGACCACGAGGAGCACGGCGTCAATGCCCGCGGCGCCGGCGATCATCCGCCGGACAAAGCGCTCGTGGCCCGGCATATCGACGAGCGCAACGCGCTCTTGACTGCCATCGGGCAAATCGATGTCGAGCCAAGCAAAGCCGAGTTCAATGGATATGCCGCGGCGCTGCTCTTCCGGCAGGCGGTCGGTCTCCATGCCGGTCAGGGCCCGCACCAGGCTGGTCTTGCCGTGGTCGACATGGCCTGCGATTCCAAGGGTCAGCACCGGCGCTCTCCACGGGCCCGGTGACACCCGGGGGGGCCAGCATAATTGACCCTGGCGCGCGCGCAAGGTACGGTCTGCATGGCTGAGCGCGCCTTCAGTCGAGCGCACACAGCACCTGACGGCCCGAGCCGAGAGGAGAGCCCTTTGAACGTCCGCTGTCCGCACTGCAGCGCGGTCTTTCCTGTGGGCGGCGCTTCTGGACCGACCGGCAGCGTCGAATGCCCGTTGTGTTTGTTGCGCTTTGAACCCAAAGCAGAAGAGACCGTCAGCGCCCCGCCCTCAGGGAGCGCCGCAGGTTCGCTTTCTGCTGGGGCTTTTGGTGCCTCGGCCGGCCGCCAGACGGGATCACTGAACGCTCAAGTTCCGTCGCTGAGCGGGGGCGCCGCAGGTCGCGCGGGGCCAGCCGACGAAGAGTTTGAGCAATTTGGCATGGGGAGCTCCACCCGGACCATCCGCCCGAGCGAAGGCGCGTCCTTGCCCAAGACCTCTCGCAGCCAGGCCTTTCCCGCCGTGGGTTCGGGGAACACCGTCGCCATGCCGGGGGCTGGGATGGGTCAGGCGGCTGGGATGGGTCAGGCGGCGGGCCTTGCCTCTGCCACCGGCGCCTCGGGTTCGGCGGCGAACGCCGGGGCCGGCGCGGCAACCCCCGGATTCTCCACGTCGCGCGGCAGCAGTCCAGCGATCCAGGCCCAGGAATCCTTAGACGCGGACATCGATTTTGACGCGCTGTTGTCCGACGCCGCCGCCGCGGTAGGTCGCAGCAGTGCTGGGCGCAGCAGCCCCTTTGCTCGCGTCAGCGCCCCGCGCGGAGGCGGAGCTCCGTTGGTCCAAGACGAGGTGTTTGGCGCAGCCAAGGCCGCCACTGGCAGCAGCGCGGCGCTCCCCCAATTGGGCGGTCTGCGGGCTCCGTATGCAGGCCTGGGCGACGCGGGGTCTCCCGCAGCGACGTCGGCGACTGCTGCCTCAAGCGCAGATGAGGACTCGCTTTTTGAGTCCGGGTCGCCCGCACCAAGCAGCTACGGCGCCGAGGTACCGGGGCAGGTCGACTCGTTCGCCCAACCGCGGATTGTGCCATCGGTCTCTGCGGTCAAGTCGGGGCGCCCGGTCAAGAAGCCTGCGAGTGCGCCGGCGCTGACCTTTGACAAGCTGTTGATCGCCGCGATGGTCGTTGCTGGCGCCGGACTTGCCGCGGACTATGCGGGTCTGGGCTTGTTTGCGAGCAAGCTGTGGAAGACCGACGCCGCTGCGCCGGCCAAGCTCGCCCGTCCAGTGCCACCAGATCTACAACATCCTGTAATCCTTGACGATACCCGCAAAGCCTATGAGCTGGAATTGGCCCGCTTGGACCGCCTGACGGCCCTGCGACCCGACGACGCGGACGTGCAGGCTCGGCGTGTGGCGGTTTACCTCGATCTCTGGGAGCGCTTTCCGGCGGCGCTGGACCAGGATGAGGTCAAGGCCGGATTTGCCAAGATCAAGGGCTCCTTGCCGCCGTTGCGGGCCCAGGCGCTCAAGGCGCTTGAGGATGGCGATTTCGCAGCGGTGATCGCCCAGAAGGCGGGCTTGATCGCCGGCAGTGCCGATGACCGAGGCGTGTTGGCCAGAGCGCTCTTGGGCGAGTTTCGCCGGCGGTTATACACGCAAGCGCTGGAGAATCCCGGGCTGACCTCAGCGGCCGAAGTGGATCCCCTGCGCACCCCAGGGGCGGGCGACGCGGCGCTAGAAGAGGCGGGCCAGCTGGCTGCCCAAGCGGTCCAGGATGCCAGCTCCAGCGGCAACATCGTAAAGTTTCAGCTACTTTACGCGCAGATCTTGGACCAGTTGGGCAAGCCGGCCGAGGCGATGGCCGTAGTAGCGCCGCTGGTCGAGCGGTCGGTGTTGCAGCACGAAGCTCGGCTGGTCCTGGCCTCCGCGGCGATGGACCAAGGCAAGCTGGACGAAGCGCGCAAGCGGCTGACCGAGGTCGAGGCGGCGCACGAGTCCAGCGATACGGACGTGTCGATCGCCCGGCAGCTGCATCTGCTCCAAGCGCGGATTGCCGGCCGGTTGGGCGATCGCGAGGGCCAGGCCAAGGGTCTGCAGGCCATCCTGGGCGACAACCCCAAGGACGAGCTGGCGACGATTCGCCTGGCGCGAATTTGGCTGGCTGACAAGCACTTGGACGACGCCAACAAGCTCCTGCAGAGCGCCAAGCGCAAGCACGAGTTCAAGTCGGTGGGCTTTGAGGTCGCGTTGGTCGAGTACTGGCTGGCGATCAACCGCAATGACGACGCGCTGGAAGAGATCCGCGAGGCCACCAAGCTCCACCCCAATTCTGTGGAGTTGCTCTACCTTCGCGGTCAAGTGGAGGACAAGCAAGCCCATTTTGCCACCGCCCGCGACTATTTTGCCAAAGTGCTGGAACGGCAGCCGCGGCATCTGAGGTCGACAATTCGCTTGGCGGAGCTGCAGGGGAGCGCCGGCCGCCACGATGAGGCCCTGGCGACACTGGAGCGGGCCCGCGCCCAGGTGGGCGATGAAGAGACAGTTTTACGGCTCATCGCGGACGAATTGACTGCCCTTCGCCGCCATCCAGAGGCCCGCGAGGTACTGAACAAGCTCTTGGCGGTCCAGCCCGACAACCGCCGCTATTTGATGAAGGCTGCGCAGATGGACCTGCGCGATGGCAAGTCCGACCAAGCGCTGGAGTTTTTGAGGCGCTTGCGCGATCAGAAGGCCTTGGATCGCGAGGCCGCGGTGCAGATGGCCCTGGCGCTGGCAGACAAGCGCAGCTTCGCCGAGGCCGCCCAAGTGCTTGAGCCCTTTGCAGATCAGGCGCCAACCGACATTGAACTCAACGCGCTGATTGGCCGGCTGTACATCGATGTCAGCGCCTTGGACCGCGCGACGGTCTACGTGCAGCGCGCTGTGCAGACCGCCAACGGCAAGAGCGCCGAGGCGTTGTTTCAGTATGGCCGCTTGGCGTTCAAGCGCGGCGATGTCAGCCAGGGCATTTCGCGGATGAAGCAGGCGATCGATACCGACCGGCTGGCGCACCAATACCGCTTTGAGCTGGCCAAATTCCTGTTGGATGTCAAAGGGGATGCCAAGGCCCGCAAGGTGGCGATCGACGAATTGGAGACGATCGTTCGCTCTGCTGAAGGGCTGGCCAAGGCCGATCGCCCGGTACAGAACCTGGCTGAGGTGCATCGGCAGCTCGCGCGCGGCTTTATGGAAGAGCACGACTACCAAAAGGCCGCCAAGAACCTTGAATTGGCGACCGAGCTAGTGCCGGGCGATCTTGAGGGGCGGGCAGAGCTGGGCAAAGCCCTGTATTTCTTGCGCGATGAGCGAGCCGGGCCGGTGCTGCGCAATGTGTTGTCGCGCAAGCCCGGAGACGGCAAGGCGTCGCTGTATTTGGCCCTGCATCTGCTGGGCAAGCGCCGGCCGGCCGAGGCCCTGCCGCTGCTGCAATCGGCCGCTCAAACGGGGGACGTGCGCTACGCCGAGGCGTGGTTCCACATGGCGCTCATCCAAAAGGAGCGCGATAACCTGCAGCAGGCGCTTCGCGATGTCGAACAATACCTGGAGCGCGGCCCTCGCGATGGCACCTATCGCGCCGATGCCGAGTCGCTGCGGCGGACCCTGCAAGCGGCCATCCAAGGGCGCAACCACAAGTAGCGGACCTCACAAAACTAGCTCTGCCGCCTGGTGATTTTCTGCCTTGGGCCGCTACAAGAACAGCGTGGCGTCGCCGTAGGAGTAGAAGCGATAACCGTGGGCGACCGCGTGGCGATAGGCAGCCAAGGCGGTGTCGCGACCGGCAAAGGCCGCCACCAGCACCAGCAGGCTCGACTCGGGCAAGTGAAAATTGCTAAACAAATGCCGGACCAGGCCAAAGCGATGGCCCGGCAGGATGGTCAGGTCGGCCTCGCCGCGCCCGGCGGGAATTGGCCCGTCGCCCGCGCGCTGGGCCAGGTGTTCGAGCACCCGGGTCGTGGTGGTGCCAATGGCGACGATCGGCCGGCCTTGGGCGCGGAGTTCCGTCAACCTGACAGCCACTTGCTCTGTAATTTCATAGCGCTCTGGCTCCACGCGGTGTTCGCGCAGGTCGGTGGTGCGCACGGGAAGGAAGGTCCCCGGGCCCACGTGCAGGGTCACTGCGAGGCGCTCAACGCCGGCGGCCTCGAGTTCTGCCAAAAGCACGTCGGAAAAGTGCAGCCCTGCGGTGGGCGCCGCCACGGCACCGGGGGCGCGGGCATAAACGCACTGATAGCGCGGCCGATCGATGCCTGGATCGTCGCGACCCCCGCGAATGTACGGCGGCAGCGGCACGTGACCGCAGGCCTCCAAAAGCCCGCCCAAGCTGTCTGCCCCGGCCAGATCGACGCGCACTCGGCCCTGCCCCAGCAGCGCGGTGATCGTCGCCGTGGCCCCCGCCAGCCCCTCTAGCTGCAAAACCTGGCCCAACTGAAGAGGTTTTGAGGTTTTCACCAAGGCAGGCTGGTCGCGCAGGCCATCGCCGCCGCCGCGCACCTGGACGGCCGAAGGTCCGCCAAACGGTCGCTCCAGCAGCAACTCAACCGCGCCGCCGCTGGCTTTTCGCCCCCGCAGACGCGCCGGCACCACCTGGGTGTCGTTGACCACCAGCACGGCACCGGCCGGCAGAAAGGTCAGCAGATCGCTTACATGCACATCTGACCAGCTCTGGCGCGCCCGATCCACCACCAACAGTCGCGAGGCGTGGCGCGGGGTCACGGCGCTCTGGGCGATCTGCTGGTCCGGCAGATCAAAGGTGTAGTCCTTCAGGTCAAAGGACAGTGCATCAGGGTTCGCGGTCACAGGGCCTCCAAGGCGCGGCTGCTGGCTGGCAAGGGTCGGATACTATCGTTTGATCCCTCAGGTATTGCGCGGCAGCAGCGCGAGACGATCGAGCACGCACGCACCGTAGCGGCGGGTCGCCAAGCGCTGCCAGCGGCCGGCCAGCCACGCTTCCGCCAGACCGTCGCGGCTCTCCACCACGACCTCGGCCTCTGGCTGCAACAGCGGCAGCTCGGCCAACAGCGCGAGCACCGGCGCATGGAGCCCCAGATCATAGGGCGGATCGAACCACACCAGATCAAAGCGATCGCCGCGATCCGCCAGCCGCTGCAGCTCCAGACACGCATCGCCGACGCGGATCTCCAGCTGATCGGCCAGGCGGGTGTGAGCGGCGTTGCCTTTGAGAAACTCCGCGACCTGCTTGTCTTTTTCTACAGCAACGGCGCGCCGGCAGCCGCGCGACAGCCACTCCAGCGCCACCGCCCCGGTGCCTGCGCACAGGTCGAGAACGTAGAGATCGTCAAAAAATCCGCCGAGCTGACTCATGCCGGCTCCGCGCACGAGGTCGCTGGTCGGCCGCACTTGGGGACCGGGGGGAGCCTCAAGGCGCATGCCCTTGCGCTGTCCGGCGATGATCCGCATGGTCCCCTGCCCTGGCTGCTGCCGATGCCCGGCGCCGGCAAAACCATGCCACAGCGGCCGCCGCCGTGCTACCTTTGGCCTCCGATGATCCGCCCTTTGGCCCTCCAATCGACTAGAGCTCTTTGCCGGTGGCCCGCCGCCGCGCTGGCGATTCTGCTCGCGATGGCGTGCCAGCGGGCCAGCGATGGGCCGGTAGAGCAGCGCAAAACGGCGGCCGACCCGGCGGTGGACCAGCGCACGCGATCGGCGGCGGTGCTGGTGCGCTTTGACAACGGCCGAAGCGCGGCGATCCAGGACTCGGCGCTACTGGACCTGGCCCTCGGCGGCGCCGTTGCCCCTCCGCTCACGCTGACCCCGTCCGAGGATCGCCTGCAAGTCGCCGCGGTGTTTGCCGATATCGATCGCCGCGACACCCAATTGCTGACCACCTTGACCGGCCAGACCCACCCCGGGGCGGCAATTCCTGCCCTGGACACCTGCATGCGCCAACCGGAAGCTGCGCGAACCACGGGGCTCAGTACGCCAACGGCCTTGCACGACTGGGCGCAACTGCTCGACGTCGGCAACCTGGAGCTGCGGGTGGGGCGACAGAGATTGCCTCTGCGTGTCCAGCTATTACCTGCTGTTGTGGAGTCAGCGCGGGGTGTGCGCTACGATTTTGCCCAGGATCGCGCCCGCGGGCTCCTGTCCGCCAGCCCAATGCACTTGGTTGCGACGGGCGGCGATGGCGTGGGCGCTTTTGAGGCGGCGGTGGCCGTGCCGCGGCCCGTGCGCGTGACCCACGTCGGTCCCGTGGCCGTACGCCAAGGGGTGGCCCAAGGGGTGCCGCAAAATGAGGACCTGCGGCTGCGCTGGGGGTCGGTCGACGGCACCGCGGATCTGGAAGTGCGGGTGGGCAGTGAAGAACCGGGGGCGGTCGGCTGGGTGCGCTGCCGGCTCCGCGACGACGGCGAGTTTGCCGTGCCCGCCAGCTTGACGGCCGATCTGCCTGCGCGCGGCCCGCGACGCCCCTGGTTGGTGGTGCTGGTGCGCGGCCGGACCGCGGCGATCCAGGGGTTTGCCGGCGAACCTCTGCGCCTGGAACTAGCCGATAGCGTCCACGTCTATTGATACAGTCCGAATACGCAAGGGCTTTGGCAGACGCTGGTCCGATTACTTCTTGCTGCCAAACAGCCGCTCCAGCAGGGTCGGCTTCTTCTCCAAAGCGATTTTCTGAGCCTGGGCGGCCGTCGTCACCGCCTGGGAGCGCCCGGTGGCGGACTTGGGGTCGGCCTTAACCGCTTGCGTCACCACGGAGGGGCCGCGGCGGCGTTCGAGCAGCATCTTCTCTCTCTGCGCCTCAATGTGCCGGGCATCCAATTGCAGGCAGGCGTCAAGATGCTTGGCTAATTCGCGCACTTCGCCGTACTGCTTGTTCCACAGCGCCAAGTAGTAGTGGGCTTGCGCCGTGCCCGGCGCTTTGGCCGCCTCGGTCACGACCTGCAGCCAGAGCTCCTTGGGCTTGGTCAGGCGGTCCGCTTCTGGATTCAACTGGTTGTTAAAAACTGCCCAGCCCAGGCCGACTTGCGCCTCGTGCAAGTCCCCGCCCTGCAGCGCCCGGCACGCCAAGGTCAAAGCGTCCTGGGCGACCACATAGTCGCGGCGCACAAGGGCATTTTTGCCGCGGGCGAGATAGATTCGGGCCGCTTCCGCGGTGATGATCGCAGCCTGCCGGCCGCTGGGTGAACTCGACGTCGGCACGGGCGCGGTCATGGCGTCGATCAACTGGGCCTGCTTGACCGCCTCTAGGCTCTGGAGATACGCCTCGCGCTTGCCTGCGTCGCTCAACGCCGCATGGGCCGTGGTGATCGCCTGAAACGCCCGGGTGGCGTCGGCGCGCAGCTTGGGGTCATTGAGAAACGCCGGCAGGTCCGGGTGGACCACTTTGGCCAGGCGAAAGTAGGTATCGCGCACCTTGTCTGGACCAGCATCGCGACCAAGCTGGAGCACCGCAAAGTGATCGGCCTTGCGGTCCAGGGCGTCGAGGATGGTGTGGAGCGCGGCGTGGGAATCAGCGTGGGGGGTAGCGCTCATGGGACTTCAGCTCCAGGGAAGGACCGATAGGGCCAACCGGCCCTTGGTGCCGACCGTCGCGCGGCCAAGGCGATTTGCACTGCGCGAACTGCGCCGCAACTGTGGCCTAGCGAAGATAGGGGATTGGAGCGGGCGATGCAATCTAGGCCCCGGCGAGGCGGCGCGGTTCCCTTAAAGCGCTGAAGAAAACGCCCCAGACGAGCGGCGCCGCGCCCTGCAGGGGGTCCGCAATTGCCCAGGGGAAGGTGTCTTGAACTAGATCACTGCCACGTGTAGCCCTGAGGCCCTGAGGCCACGTCGCCCACGAGGTAACTCTGGTAGCCGATCTGAGCCAGGCACGTTTGCGCGGCGAGCGCGTCGTCACCGGGCAGCACCGCGACCAAGCCGATGCCGAGGTTGAACACCCGCGCGAGTTCAGCGTCCTCCACGCCGAGCTTGGCCATAGCCTCCAGGAGCGCAGGCTCAGGCCAAGAGCCGCGGCGGAGGCGGGCCTGGCACCCGGGCGGCATCACCCGCGCCAGATTCTCCGCCAAGCCGCCGCCGGTGATGTGGGCCAGGGCGGCCAAACTAAACCCTTGACTTAGAATCACTTGCACTGCGGCGGAGTACAGAAGCGTCGGCTCTAGGAGCTCATCGGCCAGATCGCGGTGCTGGCCGCCGATGCTGGGCCCGAGCAGGTCCAGGCCGCCGATCTCAAGCAACACCTTGCGGGCCAGAGCAAAGCCGTTGGCGTGCAAGCCGCTGCTGGCCAGCCCCAACAGCGCCATCCCAGGCCGAACTGCGCGGCCGTCGATCAGCGCGTCGGCCTCCACCACACCGACGGCAAAGCCCGCAAGATCGTAGTCGCCCTGACGCAAAAGCCCTGGCAGCTCAGCCATTTCTCCGCCCAGCAGTGCGCAGCCCGCCCGGCGACAGCCCTCGGCGATGCCGGCCAGCACTTGGCGCACCACCTCTGGCTCCAGGCGGCCGGTCGCAAAATAGTCTAGGAAGAATAGAGGCTTTGCCCCGGCGCAGAGCACGTCATTGACGCACATGGCCACCAGGTCAATGCCCACGGTGCTATGCCGGCCCACTTCGATCGCCACCCGCAGTTTGGTGCCCACGCCGTCGCAGCCGGAGACCAGCAGCGGCTGTTTCATCCCCAGCGGCACGGCAAAAAGACCGGCAAATCCGCCAATTTTTCCGACTACGCCCGGAATGGCTGTGGCGGCGCCCAGCTCCTCCAGCCCGGCTTTGGCCTCCGCGGCGCGCTGGCGATCGACACCGGCCTCAGCATAAGTGATAGCTTCCGAGACCTTACTTTCGACATTCTCTCGACTCACGCTCCACCTCTGCGGTCATGCTCGGCGGGGATGGCTCCGAGCGTCAACCGAAAGCGAACACGCGGTCGACGATGGGCTAGCCTCAGCGGAACCTCGCGCGCGCCCCGCCTCAGCTATCGCGGAATCTGCCGCTATGAGGTAGCCTACCCGCCCCGGTGGAGACCGGGCCCTGGGATTCCAACGACCCCTTATGAGCAGTGTCTCCTCCCATTACAGCATCGCCGTTATCGGCATGGATCTCGCGGGCTTGGCCTACGGCGCCATGTGCGCCAAGCGCGGTTATCGCGTGTTGGTGGTCGGCCAGGGGCCCAGCGGCAGCCTGTATGAGCACGGCGGCTACACGCTCTGCCGGCGCATGGACATGCAGTTTGGCTTCGGCAGCCTCGCCGCGCGGCGGGTGTTTGACGAATTGTCGCGCGGCCAGGAAATGCGCAATCTTCCCAGGCCCTTGGAGCCGAGCTTTCAGGTGGTGCTGCCCAAAGCGCGCATCAACGTCTCGACCCAGCCCAAGCTGCTCCAGCGCGAGCTCGGCCGCGAGTTTCCCGGAATGGTTCGCGAGATTGACGATTTTTTTCGCAGGGTTCGCGAGGTTGACGGCCAGGTCGACGAGGTCCTGAAGGTCCGGCCGATCCTGCCGCCCTCCGGCTTTTTGGAGACCCTGCGCTTTCGCAGTCAGGTCAAGAAGTATCCCATCCTAGATGACGAATGGGCCGTAGAGGATCCGCTGCAGCGCTTTGCCCACGGCCACCCGCTGCGGGCGTTTTTCAATGCGCCGGTGCGGTTTGTCAGCGGCATGGTGCCTGCGCGGCCGTATCCGGCGGGTTTTGTGCGCGCCATCTCTGAACTGTGGAAAGGCGCCGTGGTTTTTGAGCGCGGCCCAGACGCTCTGCGCGAGATGTTTCTGAGTGTGATCGCCAACAGCGGCGACGTGCGGCCCAAGGCCCAGGTGGCGCAGATCGCCGTGCACCGCGGCAAAGCGACCCACGTGGTGATGCGCGATCGCCGCGAGTCGATTGCCTGCGATCTGGTGGTCTGCAACACCGACCCCAAGCGCTTTGGCGCGCTGATCGCCCAAGAGCAGCAGAACGAGGAGTACCACCACGTGCTGCACATGCTGCAGCCGATCTGCCACACGTTCATCGGCAATTTTGTGGTGCGGGCGCGGGCGATTCCCGAGGCGATGGGCCGGCATGTGTTCGCCGTGGCGGATTTGGGGCAGTCGCTCGAAGAAGACAACTTGGTGCATCTGGGCCGCGATCTGGACGTCGGCTTGGTGGGCGAAGACCGCGAGGTGCGCCTGATTACTGCGGCCATGCGCGTGCCGATCAGCGCGGCGTCCGGTGGCCCTGCGGCGGCCCGCGAGCTGCTCGACCGGCTGCAGCGGCGCGTAGAAGACGTGGTGCCGTTCCTGCAGGAACATCTGCTCTACCGCCACACCCCGTGGATCCGCGATGGCGTGGATGGCGGGGCCGAAGACTTGGATCCCGCCGAGTTCCAGCCCGCGTACGGCGAAGCGGTGCCCCACACCTTGGGCACGAGTCCGCTGGCGACGCTCACGGCGTATAAGAATATTCTCATGGGCGGTGACGCATCCTTCTGCGGGCTGGGCAGCGATGCGCCCTTTCAGGCGGCGTGGAATCTGCTGCACCACACGGTGGAAAAAGTTCCTGAAAAGTCTGGATTCTAGCGCGGGATCGCCGGTCAGCAGGCGCCGCAAAGTAGAGCAGCGATGAATCTGAGGCGCACGGCGCAAGTGCACAGAAGTCAGGGGGCGTTGGCCTGGGTGCTAGCGGTGGGGTTGATCATTGGCTTGGCCGCCAATACTCCTCGCGCTTGGGCAGACGGGCCCGAGCCGCTGCGCTGCACCCTGCAACAGTGCTACACCCTGGCGATTCAGCGCTCTCCGCTGATGGCCGCGGCGCGCATCGGGGTCGACCAGTACGCTTCCAAGCTGCGCGAAGCCCAGACGGCCTGGTACCCCAAGCTCGACACCAGCGCGTTTAGCACGGCGCTCCCGGCGCTCAAGCCAGGCCGCGATGGCTCAGATACCTGGAACGACTACGATTTTGCCAACCTGGGCCCCTTGGTGGTCAGCAGCGTGAGCGTTGCCCAGCCGATGTATACCTTTGGCAAAATCAGCACTTTGAAGAGGCTGGCTCAGCAAGGGGTCAACATCGCCCGCACCACGGTGCGCATCGCTGAAGATGAGATGCGCTACCAACTGTCGCGGGCCTGGTGGGGCCTGGTGCTGGTCGACAGTTTGCGGGATTTAACAAGTGATGGCCGCAAGTTGCTCGATGAGCAGCGCGAAAAGCTGGAGAAGTCCCGCGACGACGGCGATCCCGGCTTCAACCAGGCCGACCTCCTCAAGCTCAATGTGTACGCTAGCGAAATTGAAGAAAAGATTCGCCAGTTTGAGCGGAATCGGGCCCAGGCTGAAGACGGCTTGCGTCTCGCGATGGCCACCGAGCCGGACGCGCCCGTGCAAGCCGCCGGCGAATTGACTGCGGTGACGGTGCCTGACGTGCCGAGCGCCGCCCTAGAAGCCCTGGCCTTGGCCAACTCGCCGCGGCTGCTGGCCCAGCGAGACGGCGTGCAAGCCCGGCTGATCCAAGTAGATTTGGCCCAGACCCAGCTGTGGCCGGAGCTGGTCTTTGTCGCCCGCCTCGCCTACACCTACGCGCCCACCCGCGATTCAACCACCGATTCCTTGGCCACCAACCCCAACAACAGCGCAACTAGCGGCGTAGGCGTGGCCCTGCGCTGGTCGCTGGATCTGTTCCGCCAGCTGGAGAAGATCGACCAGGCCCGCCTCGACGCCCGCCAGGCTGTGCTTCAAACCCAGGGTGAGGCGCTCAAGCTGCGCGCTGATGTCCGCCAAATGGTTCGCGAAATGACCGACGGTCGCGCGCTCATCGACATTCAGGAGCGGGCGATGAAGGCGGCACGCGGCTGGCTCGTGGCGGAGAGCCAGGCGTATGAAGACGGCTTCCAAGAGTTTGCCGAAGTGCTGCGGGCCACAGAAACCTATTACCGCAAGCGGCTTTCTCACGCGGAGGCGGTCTACAACTACAACATGGCGGTGGCGGCGCTGTCGCGGGCGGTGGGCATGGACCTCACCTCCGTTGAGGCGGCTCGGCGGCTGAGCAAGGCAGCGCCGGTCGGCAGCGCACTCCGATGAGAATACAGTGTATTTGTCCGCACGCCCCGTCGGGGTGAATGGTGCCCGCCTGCGCGGCGTTGTTGCGCCAGGGCCGCACGGCAGCCCGGGGAGAGAGACATGGGTCAACGGCAAAAGGCGATCGCGGCGGTTTTGGCGGTGGGGGCAGCGGCGCTGCTGATCAGCGGATCGGCGTGGGCGGCCAAGAAGGCCCCGGCCAAGGCGGCCCCAGTAGCGCCAGCGGCGGCTGCGCCTGCGGGCCAGGCCAAGGCCCAAGCTTGCCCTGCAGGGGCGCAGTCAGACCCGCAAAAGCACGTAGCGGCCATGTCGGAGCGGCTTAGCGCCCTGGCCAAGGCAGCGGTCAACCCGGCAGCCCTGCACGCGGCGATCAGCGAAGAATTGCAGAGCGCCGTCGATTGGTCGGCCATGGCGCGCCTAACCCTGCCGAGCCAGTGGGAAACCTTGCAGCCAGCTCAGCAAACGGAATTCACCGCTCTGCTAAACAGAATGGTCATCAACACTTATGTCAAGCGCTTCAAGGCCGGCACCGCCGTGGACGTGCAGTACAAAGGCGTCAAGATCCTGGGCGACGGCCGCACTCAGGTCACCACCGCGATCACCGTGAACAAGACCAGCGCCGATGTGGCGTACGTCCTGCGCAAAGGCGAGGGCTGCTGGCGGGTCACGGACATCGTGGTCGATGAAGCCAGCCAAGTGCAGTCGTACCGCCAGAACTTTGGCAAAATCTTGACCAAAGAGGGTTGGAATGGCCTGATCGCCCGCATGACCAAGGCCGCCAACAAGAAGACGTAGGCCGGCCCGTCTGCGCCCCGCTGCTGAGCCAAGGAAATTCATGCACCTGCCCCCCTCGTTGCCGTCTGCGACCCCCTGCGCATCCAGGTTGGGGCCAACCTTCCTGAGACTTTGCGCGGCAATTGCGACCTGGTCCCTGCTCTGCGCCTTTGGCCCCTACCGGCCCGCGGGTCTCGGTTCGGCAGCGCTGGGCATGGGCGACGCGGTGTTGGCCTCAGGGGTCGGGGGCGCCGCGCTGTATGCCAATCCGGCGGGGATGAGTCAAGTCCAACATGGCGTCATTGAAGCAGGTTTTGCCCGCGCCGGCCATGCGGGATCGGGGGCGCCTTTCGCAACTTTTGTCGACTCGACTTCGGCTTGGGGCCTTGCAGCCGGGGTCGGCTATGCCGGCGAGCTGGGTTGGACGGTGGATCAGCCGCGGCAAAGCGGCCACGACCTGCGCCTGGGCCTTTCTACCGGCGGCCAGAGCGACAACGGCCGACTGCTGCTGGGCGGTGCGGCGCGCTACCTGAGCCAACAGCGCGATGGTGGCCCACAAGTGCAAGGATGGACAGCTGATTTTGGTGTCCTGGTGGGCATGCAGGCGCTGCGGCTGGCGGCGGTGGTGCACAACGCGATGCAGCTGGATCCGCGGCAAGCTCCCAGGCGCGTGGGGGTGGCGGCGTCGCTGGTGACCGCGCAGCTCATTGCCGAAGTCGGCGGCTCCTGGGGCGTGGCCAACCGCGAGCCGGAAGCGCCGGGCGACGCGACGGGCCAGAGCTACCGCGCCGGTTTGGCCTACATGGTCGGCGCGGAAGGCCTGCAACTGCGCGTTGGCTATCAGTTTGACCAGATTGTCCGCGACGATCCGACCCGCCATTGGGCCAGCGCCGGGCTGTCGTGGCGCACGCCTACGCTGTCCTTTGATCTGGGAGGAGCTCTGGACGCGGGCAATGACAACGATCTCGCGGTTTCGGCCAGCGTGACATTCCTGGTGCCGGCGCAGACGGAGTAGCCTTTGCAGCGCCACACCGCACAGAGGTTCTTGGGCTGGCTGGGGATTCTTGCGGGGACGCTGCTGACGGCCGGGCTGCGGCTGCGCCACCTGAGCCAACTGGACGATGTGCCTGCGCGCGCCGGGCTGCAGGGGCTGCGCGCGGTGGCGAGCGGTGACAGCGCCTATCACTTGCGGCGCATCGCCTGGTACAGCGACCACGGTCAGGTGCTGCAAAACGACCCGTGGACCCATTTCCCCAGCGGCAATGCGGTAGTCTGGCCCGACGGCTTTGACCTCTTGGCCGGCGCGCTGGCCCGGTTGATCGGCCCACCGGGATCGCTGGACGCGGCGCTGACCGCCGGGATCGCCCTGGTGACTCTGCTGGCGATGGGGACGGCAATGCTGGCCGGCGCGCTGGCGTGGCGCTGGACCGGGCAGGCCCGCGCCGGGCTGGTGGCGTCGCTGGTCATCGCGGTGCATCCGGGGCTCCAGAACTACGCGCAGGCTGGCAAGATCGATCACCACGCAGCAGAGCCTCTGGTGACTTTTGCCGCGCTGGCGGCGTTGCTTGAAGCCGCGGACGCGCGAGATCCGTCCAAGCGCCGCCTGGCCCAAGGCCTTTTTGTGATCGCTTTGCTGGCTGCGATGTGGCTGTGGCCAAGCTCGTCTTTGACCGTGGCGATTCTGGCGGCGCTGGCGGTCCTACGGGTGCTGCTCGCTCCTTTGCAGGCCCGCCAGGGCGTCGCGCAGCAGTTGGCCATCCCGCTGGCCGTGGCGGGGTTGCTGGGGCTGCCCTTGGGGCTGCAGTCGCCCTTTGGCGCAGGCGGCGCAGCGGTGGGCCACGCCCTCTCTCTGCTGCAGCCCGGGATGCTGCTTGCGGCGGGTGCGGCCTTGGCGGCGGCCGGTCAGGTAAGGGGCCAAGGAATCCATGGAGTTGCGGGCATGGTTGCGGCCATGCTGGGCACCGCGGCGCTGGCCCTGGGGCTGTGGCCGGCGGGTCGCGAGGCGCTCTTGGGGGGCGGCGATTTTGTCCAGGGCCGCGGCTATGTGGGCCTCATCCAAGAATCGATGAGCGCTTGGGAAAGCGGCCTGGAGCGCAGCGCGGCCCTGCTCTCTGTGGGCTTTGTGGCGCTGCCTGCGCTGGCGTGGTGGGGCTGGCGGCACAACGGCCAGCCAGCGGCGCGGGTGTGGACGGCCGCGGCGCTGCTAACGGGAGCACTGGCGCTGCTGCAACTGCGCTTTGCCCCTCTCACCGCCGTGCCGCTGGCGGTGATGTCCGCCGCGGCGCTCAGCCAGTTGGCCCAGGAGAAGCCGCGCGGCTGGTCGCTTGCGGCTCTGGCGCTGCTGCTGCTGCCCGGCGCGGTGCAGATTGGCCAGCGCGAACCGCCTTTGGGGCGGCGGATTGCGGTGTGGCAGGCCCTGCGCTGGCTGCAAGCCCACGATCCCCAAGCACAATCCGCAACGGATCCGGCGGCAAGGCCAGACCACAGCGTGCTCGCAAGCTGGAGCCTGGGCCACGACCTGCTGACCTTTGGCGGGCGCGCCAACCTTTGCAGCCCGCTCATCGCCCCCGGTCAAACCCGCGGCTTGGACGCCTGCTTGCAGCTGACCCTGGGCACCACCCCGGAGAAGACCGCGGCGTTGCTTGAGGAATTCAAGCCGCGCTGGTGGCTGGTGACCCCGTGGTCGCTCTCAGCCATGCGAGCCTATGCCGCGGCCCTGGGCCAGAATCCCAGCGATTTTGCGGCCCCTGGCGCGGACGGCCGCATGGCCCCCACCAAACGCGGCCTGTGTACCCCGGGCCAACAGCTGTGGCACGGCCTGGGTTCCGCACCGCCCGACGCCAGCTGCCGGGCCCTGCCGCGATGGCGCCTCGTCTGGCAAGCCCAAGGGGGCGCCAAGCTTTTTGCGCAGGTGCAAGGGGCCCGAGTGCGTCTGCACGGCTGTGTACCCGGCACCTTGGCGCGGCTGGAAGCGCGGCTGGCCCTGGGTAGCGAGGGGGCGATGTGGCTCGACATGGCCAGCGTGCAAGCGGACGGCAGCGCTGAACTTGCGACTCCTTGGTCCGCTGAGTTCCGCTCTGATAACATGCGATTAATCGATCAGCGCGTGTTGTGCCAACAAAAGGCATCGGCGGTAGCGATCGCCTTGGACGTGAGCGAAACCGCGGTGCAGCAGGGCCTAGCCATCGATGTCAGCCCGCCGGGCCTATAGGCCGCAGCAGAGCAACGGCACCCGCACTCCCGGCGTCGTTACTCGGCAAAATCCTCCGGCACCAGCAGCACCGCCTCGCCGGGGCGAAAATCGCCAAAGCCGCTGCGCACCAGCCACGCGCGCTGCCGGTCTGCGCTGATCCACGCTGCGGTAAAATCCTCTGGGATCAAGCGGGCATCTTCGTTGCGCAACGCCCTCTGGCGCGCCAGCCCCTGCAAGCGCGCGACCAGCCGCGGCGGCGCCGGTGCCAACGGCAGCTGACTCACCGGACAGATCAAGGGCGGACTCTGCATTTAACCCTGCAATGGCATGTGGTTGCGCAGGCGCAAGAACACCTCGCGGGTGGCGCGGGCGGTGTGCTTCCAGCTCAGCTCGGCGGCCCGCTGCAAGCCGCGCCGGGCCAGATCATCGCGCAGCGCTGAGTCACCCAGCAGGCTGTCCAGGGCGGCGGCAAGCTCATCGACGCTCAGCGGATCGACCGCCAGTGCGGCACCCGCAGCCACTTCATCCAGCGACGAGCCGCGCGAGGTCAGCACCGCGGTGCCCATCGCCATCGCTTCGGCTACCGGCAGGCCAAAACCCTCATACAGCGACGGATAGCACAGGGCCAGGGCCTCTGCGTACAACACTTTGAGCGCCTCTGGCCCCACATAACCCACGGAACGGATGCGATCTTTGACAGGCGTGTGCCCCAGGGCCGCCAGAATCTCGTCGTCGCGCCAGCCTTTGCCGCCCGCCACCACCAGCTGCACGTCCGGATAGCGCTGGGCCACCCGCTCAAAGGCCCGCACCAGCCGCACCTGATTCTTGCGCGGCTCCAGCGTGCCGACAGCCAGCAGGTAGCGCTCCGGCAGGTTCAGGGCCGCGCGCTCGCGGGCGATGGTCGCCGCATCGGGCCGCAGCTCAAAATCCTCAGGCGCGGCAAGGGGAGTGACCACGACTTTGCGCTCATCCGCGGGCAACAGCCGCAGCAGATCGCGCTTGGTGCTGAGCGATGGCGTCAGAATCGCCGCGGCTTGGCGCACGAGCAACGGCAGGGCCGCGCGCTGCAACACCCTCTTCTTAAAGGTAAATGTCTCAGGGTACAGAAACACTGCCATGTCGTGGACGGTCAAGACGTACGGTACCCCCGGCACAGGCACGATCGGCGCGAGGTAGTTGGGGAAAAATGCGGCATCGGGGCGAAGGCGCGCCAGCTGCAACGGCACTGCGCTCTGGAGCCACGCGGCGCGCACTGGAAAGCGCGGACCAAAAACTGGCAGGCCGCTCGCCGCCGGCACCTCGGCAAACCGATTGGTCATCAACAGCAATTCGTCGCCGGTGGCCAAGCCTTGCCAGGCACGCATCAGCCGCTCAGTGTAGAGCCCAACGCCCGTGCGGCCCGGCGCCCAGGTCGTCGCATCGACGGCAATCCGCAAAGGTCGTTCGGCCATGGCGCGTGCTCGCAGCGACCCAGGCTGGGTCAGGGCGCGGAATTGTGCCTTGGCCACAGCGGACTGTCCACCTGGATGGACCACACAGCCGTATATCGACGCGACTCCACCCACCGCCCCGGCGCTGACGGCCACTGGACGGATGAGGAGCCTTTCACAACCTATTGGCTTCTAAAGGAAACCTAGGGAGCCGCCGCGCCAAAACTCGCTGGCAGCGACACCCCGCGCACCACCCCGGCGCCGTGATTGCGCACCTGGCCGGGCCTGAGAGGTGTGCCGGGGATCTGACTCAGGTCGCCGAGCTTGCCGTCCGCCACCGCGACGCCCTTCTTGCGCGCGCGTCCGGCGATCTGCTTGGCGCGCCTGGCGGCCCTGGCCTCAGCCTCTTTGCGCACTTTCTCTTGGCGCTTGGCCTCTTCTGCGGCGATCTTGTCGGCCTTGCGCCGCTCGCGCCGGAGGACAAAGCGGTCGATCAGCTCGGCCCGCGTCTCGACTTTGATCTGCATGCCCGGCTTGAGCAGCGTGTCGCTCAGCCCATTGAGGCGCATCATCGCATCGACGCTGACTTCCAGCTGACGGGCCACGTCGCCCAGGTAGCGCTCATCTTCAATCGCCAGAACCAGCTGGCGCGGCGCGGCCTTGCTGGGCACCACGTTGCTGGCTGCGGGCTTGTGGGCCGTGCCTGCACCCGCGCGAATCACCTGTTCCGACAGCCCTTGGACAGACACGCGCTGAACCACCGGATCCGCCTGACAGCCCAGCAGGCCCTCTGAGCCCAGCACCGCCAGCAGAAGCCAAGTCGCGGACCTGCGCCCCAGAAGCTTTGTACGCAAACTCACGAAGCTTTCACGAGCAAACCGACCCATGGGCACCCCGACGGCGAAGCTGCAACCGCCGTTCGTCTGCGCCCCTGCCAGCGGGCGGACTTGACGGCGCGAGTGGATTTGGGTTGCATGGCGCGGCGGCAGCGACGACCAGTGCCCCCAGATTCCACAGAGAGAGAGGCTATCACGGACCCCAAGGCGCGCAATTATTTGTCTCCTTTGGTCGCTGGCGTGCTCAATGCCGCGCCCGCGCTGTCCTTGCCTACAGCGATTGCCTTTCATACCGCCCTGCTGGGCGCGGCGATCGCCTGGCAGTCGCAGCGCGAAGCGGGGGTGGCGGCGCTGATCCAGGTGCCCCGCGAGTCGCCGTTGCCGTGGTGGGCCGCAGCGGTCATGGCGGCTTGGCTGCTGGTGTTGGGGCCGGCGCTGCTAGAAGACCGCATCCCCTCCCTGCGCCAACTGGGCCAAGAGCTCTACGAAGCCATGGCGCCGATCACCACGGTGCGCGTGGCGGTGCTGGCAGGCTTGAGCGGCATTTGCGAAGAGGCTCTGTTCCGCGGACCGGTACAGGCCACAGTCGGCTGGCCTTTGACCGCGCTGCTGTTTGCCCTCTCGCACGGCGGGTTCTCTCGCCGCCACCTGACCTGGACGGTTTTTGCCCTGGTCGCAGGTGTACTGTTTGGGGTCATGGTAGAGTATTATCAGTCGCTGTCTCCGGCGATCGTCGCCCACGTGACCGTCAACGCCATCAACATGCGCCGCCTCGAGCGCTATGCCAAACGCCCGCTGCCAGGGAGGCCATGAGCGAAGCTTCCTACCGATTGGCCGGCTGGTTCACTTTGGATCTGCGGGTGTTGGCTACCCTGATCGTGTTCGCTGCGGCGTTAGCGGTGCTTGTGCTGGCGCTGCGCCTCAAGGACCGGCGGTGGGAAGAGTACGTCGTCAGCTTCCTGGCGGTCTTCTCGCTTGGCTTCCTGGCGGCGCTGGCCCTAACGCACTGGGTCGGCACCCACCCTGCTCTGCGGATCGAGACGATCTTTCCGATTCCGTAACGGCAACTGCCTTTGACTAATACGAACTCGCCTTCACTTTGGCCGGGCCGCTCTTGTCGCTCTCTGCCTTCTCCGCCTTCTCTGCCGGCGCCGCCTGACCGCCCGCGGATTTGCCGGCCGCTGCCTTAGCCGGACTCTGGGCCGCCAGTTGGCCCTTAGCCCAAGCCGCCGCCTTGGCATCCCCAGATTGCTGAGCCACAGAAAGCAGTTGCAGCAGCAGCGCCGCACGCTTGTTGGGATCGCTCGTCTTTTCGATCTCCGCGCGCAAGTTGGCCACCGCCGCCTGCGATTTTGCCAAATCCTTGACGCTGTCCGCTCCTACGTTCGCCGCATCGACATCCTGCCGGGCCTGGGCCGACTGGACCTGGGCCGGGGCAGCGGGCACCTTGCGCTGAACCTGAGCGGCCTCTTGGGCCTGCGGGGCGCTCTCTTTCTCTGCCTCTGCGGCGAGGCGCTTCTCCACCTGGTTTTGGCCCGCTTGATTCGCCACGGCCCCAAGCATCGGCTCAGGTGCGGCACCACGGGCCTTCTGCCCAGCAAATACCTGGTCTTCCAAGGCATCATCGGCCTTGGCCGCCTGCTGCTCGGCGCGCGGCTTGGCTTCATCTGCGGCGCGCTGGCCCTTGGTGTTCATCGCCATGTCCGCGGCGCCTTGCGGGGCCACCGAGGCGGGTTCCGCGGCGATCGCCTTATCTGCCGGCCCAGGGCGCGGCGCAGTGGCGGCGGCCAAAGCCGGTGCAGCCGCCGCTGGAGCGGCTTGGTCCAACGCGGGCGCTGCCCCTGGAGCGGCCTGGCCAATTGGGGGCGCCGCTTGGGGGGCCGCTGCCGGAGGTTCTTCTGCCGCTGCAGGCACTTCGACTGGTGCGGCTGCCCGAGGATCGGCGTTTTCAAGCAAGGCCACGGCCCCGGAATCCACCGACGTCCGCGGCTTGTCATCGCGCACGGCCAGGGCAAAGACCACCGCCGCCGCCGTAGCCCCCACCAGAATCGGTCCAGGCCGCAACAGGAAACTGGCCAGCCTAGCCCAGACCGACACAGGCCGGTCCGCAACCGCCTGGGCCGCAGCGCTCAGCACCACAGCGCGCACGGAAGGCGCTACCTCGGGCAGAGGAATCGCGGCGATCTGCGCGTGAAGCTTGACCAATTCTTCGATCTCTGCTCGCCACAGCGGCGGCACCTGCTCTGGCGCCCCGCCGGCCAAGCGCAGCTCATAGGCCTCGACAAAGGCCGCTTCATCTTGCGCTTGCTTGGGGTGGGTCTTGTCGACCATGACTTCCTCCCGAATCCAGTCTCCCAGCCTCTGGGCCAGGGGGACCCGCAGGCAAGGCTAGGCAAAATCAGCCAACGCGTCGCGCAGGGCCTTGAGGGCGTAGCGCATGCGGCTCTTGACCGTGTTTTCATTGGCGCCGGTCGCCTCTGCGATCTCGGCAAAACTCAGCCCCGATACTTCGCGCAGCGAGAACACTTCCCGTTGCTCAGCAGGCAGTTTGGCCATCGCCTCTTCATAGGCGCCGCGAAACTGCAGGTCCGCGGTGTTGCGCGAGGCGTCGCTGCCGACCATGTCCGTGGCCACTCGCTCGCCCAGGGTCGGGCTGTCGTCGCCGGCCACAGGGGCGTCCAGAGACGGGCCGTTGCGGAAGCGGTCGCGGCGCGAGGCATCGACACAGAGGTTGCGGGCGATGGTGTACAACCACGTCTTGAACTTGGATTGGCCCTTAAACGCCTGGGAATTGCGTACGACGCGCAGGAAGGCGTCCTGCACCACGTCATCGGGCCGCGCCGCACCTTGCTGAATAGCAAAGGCTTTGAGCGCCCGAGCGTGGCGATCGTACAGCACCCCAAGGGCTTTAGGGTCGCCAGCGACAAAGCGATCATACAGCGCCTCATCCGAGACGGCTTCAACGGCCGCGATAGCCAAGATGGCCAGTGTTGTCAGGAGCCACATCGGCGCCTTCCCTCATTGAGACGCGCAGCGCGCGGGATGGATCTACGGCGGAGTTCGCCCAAGGACGCGAGGGTAACAGGGCCGGCCCGCAGGCTCAACCTCACCCCAATCCCCTGCGCGGAACAGGGAATTGTCGATTCAACCCTGCGGATCGCGCAGCAAGGTCACCACGGCCTCCGCGTGGACCGTCCACGGAAAGGCATCCACCAGCGCTGCATGGGCAATGCGCAGCCCGCCCTGGCGCAGGATCGCCAAGTCGCGCCCCAGCGTATCGAGGGCGCACGACACGTAGATCAGCGCATCGGGCGGCGACATCTGGGCGTATTCAGCTAGTTCGCGCGCACCCTGCCGACCCGGGTCCAGCAGCCACAGCTCGCGACCGCGCGGCGGGCTCAGCGCTTGCTCGACCGGCGAACAGACCACGTCGACGTTCTGCACCGCGGCCTGATCCAAACTCCGCTGGAGGCGCTCACAGGCTTGCATGTCCGCTTCAATCGCCCGCACCCGCGCAGCCCGCTCTGGCAGCAGCCCGGTGAGGTTGCCCGAGCCCGCGTACCATTCCTGAATCCGGTCAAATTGCCCCAGGATATCAAGCTGTTGCCGCAGAATCTGCCGAATCTGCTGATTGGCGGCTGGGCTCGCCTGGCAGAATCCACGGGCATCGACGCGCACGGTCAGTGGGCCATCGACTTCGGGCAGGTCGATTTCCTGCAGGCCCCAGTGGTCTTCAAAACGGCCGATGTGCACGCTGAGGCCCTGGAGCCCCCAAGCTTCAGCGAGACCTTGAGCATTGATCTGCTGAGCGATCTGCGGATCGACGCTGTAGAGCGGCTTGGCCGACAGCGCGGCGATCACCCCCTGACGCCCGACGACGGCGGTCAATTCGCCCGTCTCGATCGCCTGGGCCAGCAGCGGCGGCACGCGTTTGCGCAGCGCTTCGAGCTGGGGATCCAGGGCTAAACAGGTTTGGATAAAGGCGAGTTGGTCGCTTCGGGCGATCAGCATCCCGAGCCCCATGCCCTTGCCCACCCGGCGGAGATGCATGCGCGCGCGGCGGCGATGGCCGAGAGGCTCGACAGAAGCGGACAGCTCTGCGGCGACAGCATCGCGACCCAAAGCCCGCTGAAGCCAGGACAATTTGTGGTTGGCCTGGGCCGGCTGAGCCAAGTGCTGCAGGTCACAACCGCCGCACTGGCCAAACGCGCTGCAGGGCGGGGTCACCCTCTCCGGCG
Source organism: Myxococcota bacterium (assembly GCA_964201005.1). Lineage (GTDB taxonomy): Bacteria > Myxococcota_A > UBA9042 > UBA9042 > UBA9042 > SXRM01. The sequence goes on along the minus strand of CAXNCS010000003.1, from coordinate 2,858 downwards.
CGGGATGGTGCAGCTGGGCAATCTCGCCGCGCAAAATCCCCTTGAAACGACTGGTGATGCGCACGGTCGCGTCGTCACCGGGCAGCCCACCGGCCACGAGCACGGCTTCGCCGCTGGGCAAACGCGCAATGCCGTCGGCCAGGCCGCCCAGGGCCTGAATCGTCAACCGTTGGGGAGGCGGCAACGCGGCGGCGCGCGGGCTGGGCGTGAAAACCATAGAAACCTCTGCGATCCTGGGGTGGAAGGGCGCTGACACCGCGTTGGGAGGGTCGGAAAGGCGCTTGACGTGCCCGCCCGCGGTCCCTAGCCTGAGGCGCCGAGCGCACCTTGGCCGCGGCAACTGCCGTCGTCAAGGCCCCAGGGCTTTAGAGAGGTTCGCGATGAGAGGATTCTTGGGCCGCAGTGCCGTGCTAACTGTCATCTCAGCGGCTTTGGCCGCCTGCACAACGGCCAGCAGCGGTGGGTCCGCCGGACTGTACTGCAGCGTGGAGGGCCTGTGCCCGCCCGGCATGGTGTGCAACGCCGCGAAAGTCTGTGTGGCAGAGCTGAGTGATGCCAGCGGCGGCCAGGACACTGCGGCGGCCGACACCGCAGGCAGCGAGATCGGCCAGGGCGATACCGCTCAAAACGACACCGCAATTGCCCCAGATATCCTAGTCCAGGATACCAACCAGCCGGATACGGCCAAGCCCGACACAAACCAGCCGGATACGGCCAAGCCGGACACCGCCCAGGTCGATTCCTCCGCGGACGTGGCGCCGGTGGCGGTGACGATTGAAGAGCTGCAGAAGGGATCGACCAGCCTTAGCTGCGAGAATCCAGCCGCGGCAGTCAATTACAGCAAGGTGGTCCTGGAACCCGCGGTGCTGACCGGAGCTCCGGTGATGCTGACGAGCAGCTCAGGCAAGAAGTCCGCCCTGCTGTATGTGCGGCCGGCCACGGGTCCGACGAGCGGCGCCTATGCGGGCATGCTCATTGTGGTTCAGGCTTGGCCGGTGCCGCTTACTGCGGGATCTGTAGTCCAAGCAACTGGAACGGTTCAGGAATTCTACTGCATGACCGAGGTAATGGTCGACACGCTGGACGCGATCGTCGCCAAGGGCACGGTGGCGGTGCCGAACCCGTACAACGTGGGCATCGCGACTTTGGCGGCCGATCCGGAGCCGTATGAGGGGGCGCTGGTCAGCGTGGGTGGAGTCGAGGTCGGTCTGCAGAATCTGGCGGGCAGCGATGGCAAGAACCACGGTGAATTTACCGTCAAAAGTGGCAATGCTGAGATCGCCGTGTTCCTGCCCTACGGCTCGCAGTGGCTGAACAAGGACCAGAGCACAACCTTGCTGCCAGGCAGTGTTTTTCAGAGCATCACCGGGCACCTGGCCTATTCCTTTGGCCACTGGGTGATCCGCGCCCGCGACGATGCTGACCTCCAGGCGAGCTTCTAGGGGCCACCCATGACCAACGCCTTGCGATCGCTGGCGAAATTCGTGGCGGCGATCGCCATTGGCCAAGGGGTGCTGATCGCAGGGGGGCTGCCCGATGCCCGCGGTCAGTGCTCGACCTGAGGCAACCCCGCTCTCCCGGTGGGAGACAACGACATCTCGCGGCAGTTTGACGGCGGCTCTCCGCGCAGCGACGTGGATGTCCGGGCGTCGGTCATCTACGGATTTTCGCGCAGTACCGAGCAATACAGCGGCTCTACCCGGGTGCAGAGCACGAGTCCGGCTTACCGGGTCGACCTGCAGCTGCTGACGTTGATCGCCCAAGCCGAGCACCGGTCAGGCGCCGCGCTGGGCTTGGTGCTGCCGTGGGGAGCGATTTTGCGCCGCGACAGGCCTGCCGGGGGATCGCCTACGGCGGTGCAGGAGACCTACGACATCGGCCCGGGCGACCTGGAGATCCGCGCCCGGCAGGACCTGAGCCGGCTGCTGGGCTGGCGCGGCAACTACCTGCCCCGCTTGGTGATTAGCTTGGGCACGGTGGCGCCTACCGGGCCGTACATCCCCAAGACGAGCGTGTTGGCGCCGGGAGAAACCGCTGCAGCCCAGCCAGACAAATACGCGTCCCTGGGCCGCGGGGTGTGGTGGCTGACGGCCGACGCAGAACTATTTGGCGCACTGGGCGAAAGGCTCGGCTGGTACGCAGCCTTCTACTCGCGGACCGCGCTCGCCGACGCAGAGAACGGCTTCGCCTGGGGGCCAGAGCGGCGCACAAGCCTGGGCCTCGCTTGGCGATTTTGGCCTGGCGTGCTCAGCGCTTCCCTGGGCGCCGATTGGCAGTGGCGCGGGCTGTCTAGCGAACTCGTGTACGATCCCTTGGCCGGTCGCAAAATCCGCAGCACCTTCATCAGCGGCGGCGGCGACTGGATAGATGCTTTACCCAGCCTGCGCGCAGAGTTACCTGCTGGCCTAGCGGCGACGCTGACCGCGCGGGTGCCGGTCTTTCGCGATGTCCAAGGCCTCCAGGGTGTCCAGGGCGTGGCGGTCTTTGCGGGCCTGCAGTACGGCTTTGGTTTGGGCGAGGGGCCAAAGCCTGCCGTTGTGCCCGCGCTTGCCCCTATGGCGCCTGGGGATTTGCCGCGCGGTCCGACGGTGGCGGCGCTGCTTGCTGCGGGGCGCTACACGCTGGTGGACTACTGGGCCACTTGGTGCGCGCCGTGCCAAAAGCTCGGGCCACAGATTGACGAGTTTGCCACGAATCATCCACAGTTGAGCGTCGCCAAGCTCGACGTGAGCGACTGGGACGCTCAGGCGATGCAGCGCTATTTGCCAGGCCTGCCGGGGATCCCCGTGGTGGACCTGTGGGGCCCCGATGGGCGGCTGGTGCGGCGGCTGGTGGGTGCCGAGTGCGGCGATTTTGCT
>CAXNCS010000002.1:0-153041 GCA_964201005.1 Myxococcota bacterium | reverse complement strand
CCCTTTACGGCTGGGGATCCGTCCACTCCGGACCCAGCTTCCAGGTCGAAAACGGCAGCGTGGCAAACTCGGCGAGCCTGCGCACGGTCCCGCGCCCCAGGGTGTTGCGCCGGCCGTAGTCAAACAGCCAGGCGTCCAGCACCGCGGCAAGGTTCGCCGTGATGCCCACGTACAGCTGGCGACTGCGCTGCTCGCCTGGATCATCGGGCAACGGCAGAAAGCCGCGGGTCGCATAGCCCACGCCCACGTCGACAAAGCGCGCCGCCCACCAGCGGGGCTGCTTCTGCACGGCGGTCAGACTGCCCAGGTGCAGCCAGAGGCCAAAATCCATGCCGCTGTAGTCTTCGCCCACGTCGATATTGCCGCCCGCGAGGCGCTTGGCGAACTCCATAGACGGAAAGTAGCTCATGCGAAAATCGAGCAATTCGTCCAGGCGCGGCGACCACAGCATGGCGTTGGCCAGGCCGATGCCAAGGAGGTCCGAGACGATGTCGCCCCGCGAAAAGCCAAAGCCCTTGTGGTAGCCGTCCTTGACCTCGATGCCCACAAAGAAGGCCAAGGTCAGGGCGCTGGCCGTTAGCGCTGAGGTCGTCGCAGAGTAGCCGCCCCACTGCAGCTCCTGAGCGGCGATGCGGGTCATGATGTAGTTGGCAAAGGCGTGGCCCAGCTTGTCGGCGCCGCCGGCGTAGGTGCGGCCGTCAAACCAGCGCTCGCGGGCGATGAGGAAATCGCCTTTGGTCTGGCCGGCATACCACGCGTAGTACGACCACAGCCCCATCGCCCCAAAGGTGCCGCCGACCGCGGTGGCCGCCAGGGCTTTGCGGCTGGTGTGGCTGTGGCCAGCGGATTCGCGCTGGTAGCGGAAGTCGGTCGAGGCGTTGGGCCGCCAATCCCAAGGGGTCGTGGGCGGACCGCCTGGCAGGGTGGACCCGGGGTTGAACAGGGGCGCCGGAGCGCCGACACCTGTGGCCGAGCAAGCGCCGATCAAGAGCGCTGCTGCTACGGGCCATTGGCGCCAGGATCTCATGTCAGTGTCCGGCCACCGCGGGCGATCCTGTGGCCGCTTCAACGGCCTCGACCAGCTCCGCGCGAATTCGCTCGCACCCCTCTTCGCTGTCGGCCTCGCAGCGCATGACCAGCACAGGTCCGGTGTTGGACGCGCGCACCAAGCCCCAGCCGTCGGCGAACTGCACGCGCACGCCGTCGATATCGATGACCGGGTGGCTGTTGCGGTAGCGCGCCGCGACCTGCTCGACCGCAGCGAACTTCGCGTCATCGGCGCAAAACAAGCGAATTTCCGGGGTGGCAAAGGTCTCAGGCACGCCCACCAGCAGGCCAGACAGCGGCAGGTCCTGCTTGGAGATAATCTCCAGAAGCCGGCAGGTGGTGTACATGGCATCGTCGTAGCCAAAGTAGCGGTGCTTATAGAAGATATGTCCGCTCATTTCGCCCGCCAGCGCCGCCGCCTCCTGCTTCATCACCGCCTTGATCAGCGAGTGGCCCACGCGCGACAGAATCGGCCGGCCGCCATGGGCCTCGATATCGTCAAAAAGCGTTTGGCTGCACTTGACCTCGCCGACAATCGCCGCCCCCGGCACCTCCGCCAGCAGCGCCCGCGACAGCACGATCATCAGCTTATCGCCCCACAGCACCTGGCCTTTTTCGTCCAGCACGCCGATGCGATCGCCGTCGCCGTCATAGGCCACGCCCAGATCGGCGCCGTGCTCCAGCACCGAATTGCGCAGATCCACCAGGTTGGCCTCGACCGTGGGGTCCGGGTGGTGGTTGGGGAAGCGGCCGTCCATTTCCGTATAGAGCTCAATGACCTCGCAGCCCAGCCGCCGCAGCAGCACCGGGGCGACGGGACCTGTGGGGCCATTGCCCGCGTCGATCACCACCTTGAGCCGGCGCTTGCCCAGGGCGATATTCTCGCTGATCCAGTGGATATACGGCGTGTGGATGTCCTGGTAGCGCAGCTCGCCCGGGCCGTCGCCGTAGCGGTAGGTGCGCCGCTCGATCGCCTTGCGCAGGTCCTGGACCTCCTGGCCGTGCATGCTGGAGCGGTCCAAGGTGATCTTAAAGCCGTTGTCCTGCGGGGGGTTGTGGCTGCCTGTGACCATCACCCCGCCGCTGACCGGCAAGGTAAACGCGGCAAAATACAGCATGGGCGTGGCGCAGATGCCCACGTCGATCACGTCCACGCCCACGGAGATCAGGCCGCGCACCAGGGCCTCGCGAAGGCGCGGGCTAGAGAGCCGGGCGTCGCGGCCCACGGCCAGCACTGGGGCCAAGCCGCGCTGAAGCACGGTGCTGCCAATGGCCATGCCGATGTGCTCAGCCGTCTCGTCCGTCAGGTCGCGATCGGCGACGCCGCGGATGTCGTAGGCCCTAAAAATGTTGGCGTTCATCAGCTAACCTCTCTGCAGGGGTCCGTCGCAGGTGCGCCGCCCTGGCCTCAATCTAGGCTGGGGCCCACGCCGCGCTTGCCCCGATATGTACACGGCTCAGCGGTTTTGCGCACCCACAGCTCGTAGTCCAGCTTCTTCCAATGCTTGAGGTGCGGGTCAGAAAACTGCCGGTCCCGCTGAAAATTGTCGATGATGGTCTGGCGTTTGGGCAGGTCGGCCACGGCAAAGTAGCTCTGCGGCGCGGCGACGATGAACTTGAGCTTGTCTTTGCACGCTTGGTCCCAAAAGCGGTCCAAGGCCACGGCGCCGGTGTTGAACACTTTGGAGTTGGTGTCCACGTGGTCGCCCGCCATGCGCCGGCCAGAGAGCAGGGCCAGAAGCGGCGCGTAGTCGCTGGCGCCGGTGATGGTCTCGTCCTCCGCGCTGTGGCTGCGAATGTAGGCGGCGGCTTCCTCCGCGGTGGCATACCAGCGCTTCTTGCTCCACAGGTAGTGGTGCACGCCCGTTTCCACCGAGCCGCGCACCCGATAGTCCTGCCACACCAGGGCTTTAGTCCACTCGCTGGTCCAGGCTGGGCCAGGGGTCGGCAGCCACTCAAACTGCAGGCGCTCGCCGGGGCCTTTGCCGTCCTGCTTGGCGCCCCCCATCTCGCTGGGATAGGCGCTGCGGTTGGCGGCCATGTCGACCGGCATCCACAAGAGGCCAAACCCCGCCAGCGCCGCCGCCCAACCGCGCGCCGAGTGTTGCCCCGCCAGGAGCGCCTTGGCCACCGCCGCAGCTTCCGCAAGAAACGCCGCTGCGACCAGGGAAACCCCAGGCAGAATCAGGGCAAAGTAGAAGTCGTAGCGCTCTTTGAAGGAGCCAAACTCCAGCAACAACGCCCAGGTCGTGGCCCAAACCAGCAGCGCGGGGGCCTTCTGCCACCACTGCCGCGGGTCGACCAGGGTCAGCCAGCTCCCGGACTGCACGCGCATCCGCGCCGCCACCGCCAGGGGCAGCCCCAGGGCCAGCCACCAGTGCGCGGCGTGGTAGTAGACAGAGACCTTCCAGTCCTTGGCCCCCAGCATCAGGAAAAAGTTGCTGAGCACCGCAAACGGACTCTCGCCCAGCGGCACAAAGCCCTCGATCTTGGCCTTCTTGGCAAAATGGTACTCGTAGACGCCGTCTAGGTACTGGTCGCCGCCGACCTGCCAGAAAAACAGGTTGATCGCCCCCCAGACGGCCAAAAAGCCCAGACCCACGCGCAGGGCAGGGTGTTGCAGCCACGCCCGCAGGTCGCCGAGCCGCTTGGGCCAGGGCAAGGTCAGCGCCATCACCAGGGCCGCCAAGAAACCGCCGATGGAGTAGAAGCCCGTGCTCGCCGCCGCGCCCAACAGCGCACCGCCCAACACAAAACGCTGGCGCGACAGCACCGCCCACCAGCCGGCCATCATCCAGGCGACCGTGAGGTTGACGCCGGTCAGGTTGGTCGAGGCCTGCAGCGACTCGCACGCCAGCAGGTGCATGGCCAGGGCGATCAGGCCGCCCATGGGTCCCAGCCAGCGCCGCGCCATCCGCCAGGTCAGCAGCCCCGCGGTCAGCGCCGCCAAGGCCGAAAGCCACTTGCCAATCAAGAAATGGTAGCCGAACAGCTTGTACAGCAGCGCGGGCAGAGCGATGTGCAAGGGCGGATGGGAGAAGAAGAAATCTCGATAGGGCCAGCGACCTTCGGCCCAGATCTTGGCGGCGTAGTAGTACAGGGCTTCGTCGGTGGTCGAATAGCGCAGGCCGTTGGTCTTGAGCAGGGTCCAAATCGCCAAGAGCACAGCGAGTGCAAAGGGTTCGGCGCTGTGCCAGAGCTTCTTGCCGTCGCTGCGGAGCGCCCACTCGCCGGCGATCACGGCGCCGACCGCCGCCGCCATCGCCAAGGCGCCAAGCGTCGCCAGCGCCGCCGCGGGGCTGTGCATGGCCGCCGCGCCCACCGCGGGAATCGCCAAGGCCGCGCCCGCCGCCAGGGCGAGCAGGTTGGTCCATTCGCGGCGCAGGACCAGCCCGGCCAACACGAGCGGAGAGAGAGCCGCGGCGATCAAGACCCAGATGGCCCCAGCGGTTTCCACCTGGAGCGGCGCCAGACCTTGGCCTGGGCTCAGCGGCACGGTGCCGAGCACCGCCAGCGCCGGAATGCGCACTTCTGCGGCATAGCCAACAGGCATCCAAGTCCACAGGGTCAGGCCAAGGGCGCCCAAGCCAGCGATTTGCCTGGCCAATGCCCCCGGCTTCTTGGCCAGGGCCACCAGACCTGCCGCCGCCACGGCCCCCCAAACCAGCGGATCGAGACCGGCGATCGACGTGCGCAGCGGCTCGCCGCAGCTCCACTGAGCCGGCGCCGCCGCCATCGCCAAACGCGCCGCCAGGGTGCCCAGCAGCGCCGCCGCCACCGCCAAAGCCTCGCGGTAGCGCGGGCCTGTCAGCACCGCCCCAAGCGCCGCAGCCAGCGCCAAGCCTGCGATAGCCCAAGCGCCGCCAAGCACCGCCGGATACTGCGCCGCCGGCAGCAGAGCCAGGCCCGCCAAGATCAGCAGCGCCGCCAGCGGCAGGGCAAATCGCCAGGGAGAATCGGCAGTCCCGTCAGTACCTTGGGCAGGCGACTCGGCAGTCTGCTGGCCAGTCGAGCCGTCTTGGCCGCCGCCTTCAACGCTCTGCGATTCCCCAGGCGTGGCCAACAGGGCCGGCGGAGTCGCGCCTGAGGTCAGCGGTGCTCGCGACTTCTTGGCCATAATCAAGCCACTGCGGTGCGCACTTCGGCGCTTGCGGCTGCGGTGTACGGATCCATCTGCCGCTGGGCTACGGCCTCCACCAGCGCCCGGCCGTCGTCTGTGTCAGAGAGCCAGCCGTCCACGCGCAGCCCCACCCCTTCGCGCACCAGATTGCTGACCACAAAGCGCGCGCGCATCAAGGTTCGCTCATAGGCCGCTTCATGCGTCAGAAGGAACTGTCTATGTAGTTCAATCTGTTGCATCAGCTCGGTGACGCCTTCGCCCTTTGCCGCCACGGTGCGAACGATCGGCGGCAGCCACGGCGGCATTTCGCTCAGCAGCATCTGCAGGCCGCGCAGATCGCCCACGGTGCGGTCCGCGCCATCCAAGTCGGACTTGTTGACGACAAAGAGGTCCGCAATTTCAAGGATTCCGGCCTTAATCGCCTGGATATCGTCGCCCAGGCCGGGCACCAGCACCACCACAGTCGTGTGGGCCGTCCGCACGATGTCGATCTCGTCCTGGCCCACGCCGACCGTCTCGATCAGCACCACGTCGCAGCCCATCGCGTCCATGACGTGGACCGTGTCGCTGGTCGAACGAGACAGGCCTCCCAGGGCCCCGCGCGTCGCCAAGCTGCGAATAAAAACGCCGGTATCCGACGCGTGCTCCATCATGCGGATGCGGTCGCCGAGGATCGCCCCGCCAGAAAAAGGGCTCGACGGATCGATGGCCAGCACCCCGACCTTCTTGCCTTGCTTGCGCCAGTGGCTGATAAGCCGCGAGGTCAGCGTCGACTTGCCAGAGCCGGGATTGCCGGTAATTCCAATGACCTGAGCGCGACCCGTGTGCGGATAGAGCAGCCGAAGCACCTCGGTGGCCTGGGGCATCCGGTCGTCTAGCATGCGCATCAGCCGGGCACTGGCGCGCGTGTCGCCTGCCAGCACGGCCGCCGCTGCCTGTTGGTAGGCGCTGGTCATCGTGGGGTATCCATTTAGTTTTTGGCGAATCTTGGCGATCCTGTGCCCAGGCGAGTGCGGCTCTTAGAACACCACGCCAATTTTGCCGGTCATCAGGTTCAGGCTGTCGGTGAACGAGCGCAGCACCTCAAAGCCAAACTGCATCCGCGCCACCACCACGCGCACTCCCGCCGCGGCGCGATGCGACAACAGGAAGCCCGACTCAAACTTGGGGGTGATGGGCCGCAGCGTCTGGTCGTTGGGGAACAGCGCGTCCAGATTGGGCTTGTAGTAGCCCAGGCCGTACGAATAGCCCAACCACGGCTGGATCGACGCCACGCCCGCCACGCCCAGCGACTTGGACATCGCCACATCCGCCGCGCCCTGGACAAAATCCATGCGGCTGTTGCCCAGCACCGCAGAGGCGGAGGCGCGCACGCCAAAATCGGGGATGTAGCGGAAGCCGTCGATGAGCGACATCTGCACCTCAACCCCGGCGGCGTAGAGGTTCGAGTCGGCCAAATGCGTTACGCTCGTGCCCAGTTGCAGACTCTGAGGCCAGCCCTTGCGCACGTGGAAAGAGTGGCTGACCAGCGAGTCGGACGGCGTCGCCACCCCGCGCTTCCAGTAGTCGGCGTTTGAATTGGCCCCAGAGAGGCTGATTTCGTAGCCCGCATCGACACCTAGAGCGCCTTGCGAGGCGATAGGCCCCAGACTGCGCGGGCCAATGGCCAGGCCGATCTCGCGCATCAGCGACTTGATCGCGTCGTTCTTGATCTGGCTGGTCGCCGGCGCAGAGGCGTCGTAGAACTTCTCAAAGCGGATATCCAGGGGCGCCGCCACCGCGGCCGAAGGACTGAGCAGCCCTGCGGTCAGCGCCACGCTCGCCGTCAGGAGCGTCCCAAGGGAGCCCCAGTGCCGCCGCGGCTTTTGCCCGTTGTTCTGCTCACTTGCGCGCCACATGCCCATGGCATCCCCCGTGGGCCTTAGAGCCCGACGTGCAATCCTGCCCCACGCGACTCTAGGTGTCCAGCGGCTAGCGCTTGCCCTTGAATTCCAAAGCTTTGCGCGCGGCTTCGCCCTTCATCTTTTCGCGCTCCTGGGGGTCGGCCCAGCGAGCTTGGACCTCAGGCGCCAGGCTGGCGATCGGGTCAAAGAAGAAGAACTGCTTGTTGGGATCGACGTTGGGGCTAGAAAACACCGCGATCCCAGTAACTTCATCGTAGTAGTCGTAGCTGTGGGCATCGCGCTTGCCGCCGCCGCCCAGGGTATCGACCACAAACACCGGCGAATTGAACCCCGCCGTCGCCCCGCGCACCGATTTCTCAATGTCGATGCCCACGCGCAGGGTGGTCCGCAGATCCTCCACGCCGCGCACAAGGTCATGAATGTAAACGTAATACGGGTGGACGCCCACGTGACCCAGGCGCTTGCAGAGCAGCCTCATGGTGTCGACGTCGTCATTGACCCCGCGCTGCAGCACCGACTGGTTGCGGATGAACACGCCCTCTTCCAGCAGCCGCCCCAAGCCCTCGCGGGTGATCCAGGTGATCTCGGCCGGGTGGTTGAAATGCGTATGCAGCATCACGTCTTTGCGCAGCTTGCGCCCGAGCTTGACCACGTCGACCAGGGCCTGCACCCACTCGTGGTCCGTCAGCAGCTTCTGCGGCATCACCGCCGGGCCCTTGGTGGCGTAGCGCAGCCGCTTGATGTTGGGCAGCTGCAGCAGCCTCTCGCCCAAGTGGCGGATATGCTTGGCCGGCAGGTTGTACACGTCGCCGCCGGAGAGCACGATGTCCTCCAGCTCGGGCCGCGAGGCGATGTAGGCAAACACCTGGTCCCAGCGGCTGGCGTCGGCGTTGATCTGCACCTTGTCGACCATGCCGGTGTCCTGGCCTACGGCATAACTGCGCGTACAGAAACGGCAATACACGGGGCAGGTGTCCAGAGTCAGGAACAGCGCCTTGTCGGGATAGCGGTGGGTCAGGCCCGGGACCGGCGCGTCCTCCTGCTCATGCAGGGAATCGAGCACCAACTCCGGGTGATCCGGCATCAGCTGCGAGGCGATCGGCACAAATTGCCGGCGAAGCGGGTCGGTGTACGGCTGCGTCCAGTCGATCAGGCTCAGCAGGTAGGGCGAAACCCGCACGGACATCGGCGAGTGGGCAAAACCGGCCTCCGCGTCGGCGATGAACTCCGGCGGCGCGAGTCCGGCGATGGCTTCCAGCAGCTTGTCCGTGCGGGTAATGCTGTGGCGACCCTGCCAGCGGTAGTCGAGAAAGGTCGCTTCGTCGACGTCTTTGTAGGCGGGAATCGCTTGCCAGAAGCGGCCTTCCTGCAGATCGCGGTGGCGGAACGCGCTCGATGGCACGGGCGGCTTGACGTGGCGACCGGGCTCCGCGACAAACGCCAACGGCGCCGCAGAGGCCAAGGCTGCCGCGCTCAGAACGCTGCCCGTCGGAAAATTACCCGCAGATTCCATGGTCATGGCGCCACCCCGTAAGGCTTGGCGGCCCCGACGCTGCTGGCGGGACCGCACTGGTCTGATCCCCCCAAACAACCCCCGCTGCTGGCGAACCGAAGCTCGAAAGCCCGCCTAGTATACCACGCCCGTCGCTGCACCGTCGAGGATTGTCTGGCCCAGGCCGCGCAGCTGACCCAGGCTGTGGACGTCGCCCTCGCGCTGCGGCACCGGCGCGCAGAAGCCCCGCGGCCCGACCATGCGCTGCAATTCGCGCAGGTGCTCCAGGTCAGACCGCCCCAGGTGCAGCAGCCGCTCCGCCGCCAAGCTCAGGCGCACGGCCATAGCTGCGGCCTTGTGCGGATCCAGCCCCCCCTGAATCAGCCGCGCGGTCAGGGCGTCGTGATCCGGCGTTTCTGACAGCTCTACAGGTACTTGGAGCATGCGGTTGACAATAAACCCGGCGGGCTGGATGCCGTGCTGCTGCAGCTGCAGAAACAGGTGGCGCGCCTCCCGCAGCGATGTTTCGCCCGGCGCGGTCACGACCAGAAAGCGCGTCGTAGGCGCCCGCAGCATCGCGTCCGTGGCCAGAGCGCGGTCCTTGAGCTTGGGCAGCACTTCATTAAAGGAGCTAAAGAATTCAGCAATATCGGGCAGGGCGTCGGCGCCAAAAAGCCGGCCGAGCACGCTCATCGCCATGGAGCTGCCGGTGCCAAACAGGCTGCCAAAAGTGCTTTTCTTGGCGCCCGGTTGCGGCACTTTGGCAAACCACTTGAGCACGCGGTCGTTGATAAAGCTCGCCAACGTATGGCCGGCCTTGAGGAAGTCCAGGGCGTTGTGCATGGGCGGCGTGTCGAGCACCACCAGATCAAAGCGCGGGTCCTGGCTCAGCTCAAACAGCAGTTCCAAGGCCATGTAGTCGGGGCTGGCCTGCAGGGTTGGCAAAAAAGCTTTGTAAATGCGGTTGGTCAGCACGCGTTCGCGCAGCACAGGATCGGGCAGCAGCCGCTCGACCATGGCGATCGCCCCTTGGCCGGCGTCGAGCATCATCGCGTGCAGGCTGCCGTCTGGGTGAGCGCCGGGCACCAGGTGCTTGAGCTTGGGCAACACCTCATGGGGCACGTTGGCTGCGGGCTTCCGCGTGGGATCTTCGCCTTGCAGACCCAGGGCTTGCAAGAGCCGCTGCGCCGGGTCGATGGTCAGCACCAGCACGCGCCGACCGCTCAGGGCCGCTTGCAGGGCCAACGCCGCGGAGGAGGTGGTCTTGCCCACGCCGCCCGAGCCCGCAAGGACAATGAGCTTGGCGTTCTGCAGGGTAGCGGTGGCAGGGCTCGGCGAAGTGCTGGCAGGGCTCGGCGACTTGCTAGCGGCGCTCACGGCGCACCTCCGTCCAGCAGGGTGGCCAATTGGTCGATGGCCGCCAGGGGCAAATCGCGGCGAAACAGGAAAGGCAGTTCCAGCACGCGGCCTTGCACCGCCTGGGCCAGGCGCGGAAGCAGGCCTTGGGCGCGCAGCCGACGGCTCAGCAGCAGCTCGGCGGCCCAGAGGTGGGCACCCAGATCGCGCAAGTCGGCCACGGGCTCGGCACCCAGCATGCGCTCGACGGCCAGGGCGTCCTCTACCGCTTCGGCGTCTGGGGTCGGGCGCTGGACCGCTGTGGCTAATTCGGCCAGCTCGCCGGCATCTAGGGCCGCCGGGAACACGCCGTTGACCAGCACCGCCACAGGCTGGACATGATGCTGTTGTTCCAGGGCGTTGCGCAGCTCCAGCGTCTCGACCACGGGCATTTCTTCCGGCAGCGTGACCAAAAGCAGGCCGGTGCGCTGGCGGTCCAACAGCAGATCCCCCATGGCCTTGCCGTAGCCGTGGACCGGGCCTGCGCGGAAAGTCTGCTGCAAAGTCAAGGGAATCTGGTACATGCCCTGGACGAAGCCGCTGGTCGGCAGGTCGCAGATGATCAGATCCCAGCGCCGATCGCCGCGCGGGCCGTGATCATCCAGGATGCGCCAGACGTGGTAGAGAAACAGCATCGGCTTGACCGCGGGGACGGCCTGAAAAAACCCCTCCACCGCGCGGTTGCGCAGGGCCAGGTTCACCAACGCCTCTATCTTGAGCTGCTGCACGGCAAAATAGCGCAGCGAATCCATGGTATCCAGGGCGGCCAGCCACAGCTTGGGGGCTACTTCGCGCGGCTCAGGGCCCACGGACGGCGCGCCAAACAGCGGCCCGGCCCGCGACACAGACTCGAGCTCAATCAGCAGCACCTTCTTGCCCTGGCGGGAAGCGAGCCGCGCCAGCACTTGGGCGGTCGTCGACTTGCCAACCCCACCTTTACCAGTGATCAGAAGGAGTTCCTTGGCCAGCACTTCGCGCAATAGCGCTGCGGCAGGCACGCGATCGAACGGCAGAGGCGGGGGCTGAGGCGTCATCGTCGGCAGCATACCTTCCACGCGGCGGAAGGCAACCGCCGGGTGGTGCTTGGGCGGAAGGGCCCGGGCAATAACTAGAAGATAGGCCGCGGCAGGCCGTCGCGCGCCGGCAAGCGCAATTCACCCGCGGCGTGCAGGCGCAGCACCAGCAGGGTCGCTCCGGTCACGGCAAACGGCACCCCTAGGGGCAACCAGCACAGCGGCAGGGCCAGGGCGCCAAAGCCCAGCCAAATCGCGCGGTGGCGCTGCAGGGTGGCCAGCTGCTCCGCCAGAGGAGTGCGCTGATTCTCCAGGGCGAAACTGGCGGTCATGGTCGCCGCCCCCAGGGCCTGCCAGGCGCCTCCGGCCAACAGCGTCCAAAGACCGCCCAGCGGCGGGATCAGCGCCCCCACCGCGGCGCCGACCAGCCAGATCAAGGCGCTGCCGATCGCCAAAAGCAGAGCCAGCATCGCGCTGCGCACCGCGCCTCGGCCCATTTCAGCCACTAGCGTGGTCCACGCGGGCAGAGGACCGGTCTGACCGGCGGCGCGCGCCTCGACCCGATCGGCCAGAAGCGAAAGCAGGGGCCCGCACAGCGGCAGGGCCAGCAGAGAGGCGGCCAGAATCGCCGCGGCCCAAGTCAGCACGTACGCTGCGCCGCGGGCGATCGCCGTCAGAGCCCCCCGCCACCACGCGCCGCCTTGGGGGGCCTGCAGATCGCCGGTCAGCCACTGCACGGCGGCCTGATCCCAGCGGGCGGCCAGGCCCAAAAGACCCAGCCAGATCGCCGCGTAGACGGCCAAGACCAGCAGGCACATCAGGAAGACATCTTTGTGCAGCAACGGGAAAGTCAGCCCGCGCACCGCCATAGAAGCGCCCAAGCGGAGGCGCGCGCCGCGGCTTGAAGGCAGGGGAGGCGGATCGGAGGTCACAGCACGTCCCAGTGGTCCGCGCTGGCTTTGGCGAGCAGGAAGCCGTGGCGCGCCATCGCCAGCAGCGGGGCATCCCAGCGCGAATCACCAAGCGCAAGCTGTGGTTGGGCCAGGCCCAGCTCCAGCCACGCCGCGACCTTGCCAAAGCCGACCGGCGCCGGCTCGCGCACCCCGCTGCCGCTGACCTCAATGCCGATGACCTGAGCCGTCTCCAAACCATGCACTGCACAAGCCCACTGCACCACAAGCCGCGGAGAAGCAGACACAATCGCCACGTGTACGCCGCGCGCAGAGGCCCTGGCCAAAGCCCTGATCAGCCATCCGCGGCAGCGAACTTGGGCTAGCACGGGCTCCAGGGCGACTCGCACAGCCTCGGCGTCCACCGTGGAAAGCAGCTGCGCGGCAAAGCGGCAAGCACCGGCGTAGTCGCCCTCGCTCATCTCCTTGGCGTACCAGGCAAAATCGGCCGAACCGACGGCATAAGGCCCGCCGCCCGCCGCAGCTAGGCGCACAAGCTCATCGCCTACATCGGCGGCCCAGAGCGTTTCATCGGCGTCCGTGGCCAACCACGCGCCGGCGGGGAGGGCGTCGATCGCCGCCAACACCTCAGCGGGATTGGCCAAGGGTGGCAGCGGCGGCAGGGACAGGGCGGCAGCAGCAGGGGTGGCAGTCACGGAGTCTCCCGGGGCGCAAAGCGGCAGTCAGGGGCGCCCACGACCGCCTAAGGTGCCACGGAGCTCTCTCTCTGTCACGGCGTGGCGCGGTGTGTTCTGCATCGCCGGGCCGGAGTTGGAGCCGATGATCATGGCGCCGGGCGGAACAAAGCGCTATCCTGGCGCATTATGCTCCGCCGCGGCCTCTTTGGCTGGGGTGCGCAGCCCAAACCCGGCGGTCTTGACCGCAAAAAGCGCGTAGCGGAGCACAGGTATGGCAGAAGGACCGATGAGCGTGGGCGGCCAAGCGATCTTGGAGGGCGTGATGATGCGCTCGCCGCACTCGCTGGCGATCGCCGTAAGGCGGCCCAATGGCGAGATCGTGGTCAAAGAAGACCGCTGGATCTCGATTTGGGACAAGGCCCGCTGGCTGCGCAAGCCGTTTCTCCGCGGCGCGGTGGTGCTGTTTGAGTCGATGCACAACGGCGTCAAGGCCCTGACCTTCTCCGCAGATGAGGCGTCCAAGTTCCTAGAAGAACCCGAGAATTCCGCCAAGGACGCCAAGCAAGCCGGCGCGGCTGGGGTTGGGGGCGCCGCTGCGTCCGCCAAGCCGGCAGAGAGCGAGGGCATGTCGCAGTGGGCCATCGCCGGCACCATCGCCTTCTCTGTGGCCTTTGGTTTTGCGCTGTTCGCCGCGCTGCCCCACTTCTTGACTTGGGCGGCCGGCCACCTCTTGGGCAACGCCTCGCTCGCCTCGGGCAAAGACCTGGGATTTCAGGTGGTGGACGGGCTCGTCAAGATCGCCGTGCTCATCGGCTACATGGCGCTCATCTCGCGAATGCCAGATATCCAAAGGGTATTTCAATACCACGGCGCCGAGCACAAGAGCATCTACTGCTATGAGAAGGGCCTGCCGCTGACCGTGCCCAACGCCCGCACGTTCACCACCTTGCACCCGCGCTGCGGCACGAGCTTCCTGCTCATCACCGTGGTGACATCGATCATCCTGTTTTCCCTGATCTTTCCTCTGCTGCCAGAGATCAGCGACAAGAAATGGCTCAACCAGCTGGCCTACGTGTTTGTAAAGCTGCCGCTGATGTTTCCGGTGGCCGGCATCGCCTATGAGATGACCCGGCTGTCCGCGCGCTACCCGGATAACCTGATCGTCAAAGGCTTTACCTGGCCCGGTCTCAAGATGCAGCTGATCACCACCAAAGAGCCGGACGACAGCCAGCTTGAAATCGCCCTGGTGGCCCTGCAGATGACCCTGCGGCGCGAAAAGGCCATTGGCGAAGGCCAGCCTCTGCCAGAGGGCAACCAGGAGCCGGTGATCTTTGCCAATTACAGCGACTTTGTCGCCGGCACCAGCGCTCCGCTTCAGCCCGTGGCGCTCGCGGCTTAGGGCCAACTCCCCAACCTGAGTCGTTCGCGCGGTGAGACCCGGCAGTGGGGATTCCACAGCACAGCCATGGGCTTGGGGCCGAATTGACCGCAGAGTCCCTCCTGCAGTCCTTCGACACCTCAGCGCCTGAGAAGAAGCATCGACCTCTGTGCAAAATTGACTGATACTACCGGGCCCCCGCCGCCTGCGGGCTCCGCTTAGGGAACCATGTTTGACCGCCTCTTGCCGCTGACCTACCGCTACGACGAACTGTCGGACGCGCTCGCCACCAATGAAATTGCTGCGGATCCGGAGAAGTCCGTCAAGCTCATGCGCGAGCGGGCCAAGATCGAGCCGCTGGTCGAGTCGTATCGGCGCTGGCAGTCGCTGGAGAAGCAGTTGTTGGAGGCCCGCGAGCTTGAGGCGGCGGAAACCGACCCCGATCTCAAGGAGATGGCCCGCGAAGAGCAGCAGCAGCTGGCCAAAGAGCGCGACACCGTGGCCGGCGAGCTGCGCGAGCTCATGGTGCCTCGCGATCCGCGCGACGACGACAACTGCATCGTCGAAATCCGCGCGGGCACCGGCGGTGACGAAGCTGGGCTGTTTTCTGCCGATCTTCTGCGGATGTACACGCGATTTGCCGAGACGCGCGGCCTCAAGGTCGAGGTGATGTCGGCCAACGACACCGAGATCGGCGGGTTCAAGGAAGTCGTCATCTTCATTCAAGGGGTGAAGGCCTTTGCCCTGTTCAAGCACGAGTCCGGCACCCACCGGGTCCAGCGAATTCCGTCGACCGAATCGCAAGGGCGCATCCACACTTCGGCGTGCACGGTGGCGGTGCTGCCGGAGGTCGATGACGTAGAAGTGGACATCCGCGACGGCGACCTCCGCATCGACACCTATCGCGCCGGTGGCGCCGGTGGCCAGCACGTTAATCGGACCGATTCTGCTGTGCGCATCACGCACTTGCCCACCGGCGTGGTCGTGCAGTGCCAGGACGAGCGCAGCCAGCTCAAGAACAAAGCCCGCGCCATGATGCAGTTGCGCGCCAAGCTATTTGACGCCCAGCAGCAGCAGATCCACGACGTTCAGGCCGCCAATCGCAAAGAGCAGGTCGGTTCCGGCGATCGCTCAGAGCGCATCCGCACCTATAACTTTCCACAGAATCGCCTGACGGATCACCGTGTTGGCCTGACCTTGTACAACCTGGATCAGGTCATGCAGGGCAATCTAGGCGACGTGGTGCAGGCGCTTTTGGCCCACGAGCGCGCAGCGCTGCTTGCCCAGGATCAGCAGTCGCTGTAAGTCCTTGGGCTGCGGTCAACGGCCCACCACGCTCGGCGAACGGGCTGTGGACTGCACGGCGATCAGCACCAGCAGCGCGGCTTCTGCGTCCGCCTGGGCCTCGCTGCAAAGGGGATCCCCGAGCACCGTGGTCGCCGCCAGCGCCTGGGCTTTGCGCAGCTGCCGCAGGGACTGGCCCAAGCGCTGCGCCAGCGACTCCGTGTGCAGTGCCCATTGGAGCCGTTGCTCCGGTGTCGGCTGCACAACCGACGGGGCAGGGCGGAATAACTCCTTGAGCTCCCAAGAGAAGCGCACGGACACGCCCCACGCGGCGTACTGGGTCCAGCGATCGGTGCTGCCCGTCAAGGTCTCGGTCCACCCCAGACTCGCGCGCTCGCCGTCGTGCAGCGTCAGGCCCACCTGCTGAGGAACCAACGCGGTCCAGCGCGAAGGTGTCGCAGGCAACAGCGCCATAGGTTTGGACAATTGCCGAAGCGCCTGCAAGACTTCGTCGCCATTTAGCTCGGGCATCGCACAGGGCCGCGGCCGCGGTGGCTCCACAGCTTGGGCGCTCGCCCCGCACAGCCAGAGAATTGCGCCCACCGTCCAAAGCATTGGGAATTTCACGCCGCCTCCCTCCCGCACCAGCAGGGATGGCCGGCGTAGGTGCAAGGGCCGTGCCAGCGCAGGTTGGCGAGGAATGTTAGCAACTACAGGCGGTTGCTGGCGCATTGCCCGGCGAATTCGCTCTCAGGTCGGTCTCACCGCGGTCTCAGCGATAGCAGCTGCGAGACTCTTGGATGTCAGACGCTACGGGCAGCCCGAAACGCCGAGCGCGCAGAGCGGATTCTTGGCCATCTTGACGCCCTTCTTGACGATCATTTGCCTCTTGGTCCACTCCGTGCCGTTGCGGCCATCGCGCACCACCAGCCACAGCGGCACGAGCGCCTCGCTCTGGTTGGAGGCCAAGGTCGGGGCGGTAAAGGTATTCTCTGGGAATTCATCGACGGTCTTGAGCTTCTCAAAGCGCCCGGAGTCGGTAAACCACGAATAGACCAGCTCTTCTACCACCGGCTTGGGGTTGGACGGATCGGTCGACGGGCCGATCACCTGCTTGTCCGAGGCCAGGAACCGCGGCCAGAGCTGAATCGCCGACCCTTCCGCGATGACCGGGGTGGCGTCCGCGGGCCAATCGATGCCCTTGGCGGCGGCGGTGCCGTCAATGGCCGGCAAACGCAAGCCGATTCCGGGGGCGCTGGGAGACAGGTTGGCGCTGCGGCACTCGCCGTCATAGGCCTTGGCCACCTTGGCGGCGACGCGGGCGCAGTCGTTGTTGTAGTTCTTGCCGTCGCAGCCGCAGACCAGCGAGTTGGGGCACAGGGCCGCCTCCTTGGCGCAACCGGGCTCGGCCACCGGGTCAAACGCCCCGCAGGTGCTGGGCATAGGCGCAAGGCCTAGGCGCTTGAAGCCGGCAATGCAGCGATCGCGATCGGTGCACGGCTTGGCCAGCGCGGCCGCGGAGGTGGTCGGGCAGGTGCCGCCGTAGACCGATGCCTCAGTGATCTGGAAAAGCACATAGCTTTCAGGCAGATCTCCGGCGCTGGAGAAGCCCACGCCGCCGGGGCCGCCGGGCGCTTTGCCGCTGGGGCTGCAGCTCAGGTCGGCCTGGACATTGGCCGTGCTGGTGCCGGCGGGCGGGTTGAGCCCAAGTTTGTCAAAGACTTTTCCGGCGTTCTGCAGCGAAGCGAACACGTGACCCAAGTTGACCGTGGCGCTAGGGTCTTGGCCCAGGTCGATCTGCAACTCCGGATCGATGCACTTGAAGTTGCCGTCTTTGGACCACGCAAAGGGGCAGTAAGCCCAGGCGTAGCAGAGCTTGGCGTTAGCTTCAAAGCCGGCCACGAGCGGCTCCAGCTGGGTGTCCCCGGCAAACTGCAGCTCTGGAGGCGAGGCGCGCACGCCCAACACCCGGATCTTATTGACGACAGACTGAGGGGTAAAATCCTCCCCACAGCCGCCCAGGACCATCGCCAGGGCCACGACCGCGACAGGAGTCCACCGAGTCGTCCGGGCCAAGGTGTTGTTGCGCATAGACATCCTCATCGCTTCCTACGATCGCGGCTTAAAGACTACCACAAAGGCGATCTTGCTGCTGGTGGGCTTGCCGTCGCGGCTGCCGGCAGAGAACGGGCAGCGGCGAATGTCGCGCATCGCCTCGCTGTCAAACGGTTCGCCCGCGCCGCGCAGAATCTTGACCTTGCGGATGTCGCCGTCGTCGCCGATCTCCAGCTGGAGCGTGACCTCAATCACCCGCCCGCCCGACTCGGCGCCGTCCGGCCATTGAATGAACTTGTCGCAGGACTCCCGCGGGCGCGCCTGGAGAATCTCAATCTTGCGCGGCTCTTTGGGCTGGGTATCCCCTTGGCTGTCGCTGCCTTGGCCGCCCTGATCGCTCGTCACCTCCGGCTGGGGCCGCCGGCGCACATTCTCCTCATTGGCTTCAATCCCTGGATCGCCAAGCACATCTTCCTTGCCGCTCTGCACGGCCACGCCGTCATCACCGCCTCCGCCATAGGTCTTAGACAGCACCAGCGGCGGCGGTTCATTGCTCGGCGGCGGCGGCGTCTTGGGCGCGGGCTGGTCGCTCTTGGGCTGCGGTGTGCGCTTGGGCGCGGCCTGCGGCTTGGCCTCCTGCTGCGGCGTTGGGGTCGGGGCAGTCTCAGGCGGCTTGACCTCTGGGGGCTTCTCCTCGGGCGGCTTGGGCTTGGGCTTGGGCAGAATGATCTGCTCCTGCACCGTGCGCACCGCTTTCTTTTCAGGTGGTTCGACGATGCGCGGCTGCGTCTCCATATCGCGCACCCAAAGGGCGACCACGGCGTGGATCAGCAAGGAGGCAGTAATGCCAATGGTGAGGTTGCGATCCACGTGGTTGACCTACTCGATCTCTTGCTCTTTGGTGTTAATCGCGACCTTCTCCACGTTGGCCTGGCGCACCTGATCGATGATCCGCACGACCTCACCGTGGCTCACGCGCTTGTCGGCCGAAAGAATCGCCTCGACGCCCGGATTCTCCGCCGCGGCCTTCTTGGCCTCCGTGCTGAGCTCGGCCTCGCTGAGCGGCGTGCCGTTGAGAAACAGCTTGCCGTCCTTGGAGATCACGATCGACAGCGGCTTGCTCGGCTTCATCTCGGCCGACGCCGCCTTGGGCAGGTCGATGTCGATCTGGGCCTTCTTCATCTTTTCGCTGACTTCTTCATTGGTGAGCATGAAAATGATCAGCAACACCAGCATGATATCTACCAGCGGCGTTACATTGATCTCTGAGAGGACGTCGTCGTCGTCACTGACTTTGCCGGCCATGCGGGCCTCCCGTTTCTGGGGCTAATTGGCTAGTTTTACTTGTTTTTCTCGTGTTCGATGGTGTGCAGGTGCGCCAGAACGATGGCCGAGAGCGCTTCCGTGTCCGTGGTGGCGCGTTTTACCCGGGTGCGGAAGGTGTTGTAGGAAACCACAGAGGGAATCGCCACAAACAGACCCACGGCGGTGGCCACCAACGCCTCAGAAATCGAGCCCATGATCAGCGCCTGCCGCGAACCGCCAGCGCCCACCTGCTGCTTGAGGGCGGCAAAGGCCCCCAAGATGCCGATCACCGTGCCCAGCAGACCGATGAACGGCGCGTTGGCACCCAAGGAGCTCAGGAAGATCAGATACTTCTCGTAGCGCTTCTTCTCTGTGGCCATGGTCGCCGCCATGACTTCCGTGACGGCCTCGACGCCGCGGTGCATTTCCCGCACGCCCGCCGCTGCCACCACGGCTTCCATGCCTTTGTAGCGAGAAAGCACTTGCAGAGCCTCAGCTTGGCCTTTGTCCAGCGCCTTGAGCAGATCGATCTGCAGGGTCGCTACCGGCACCTGGTTCTGCCACAGGAACAAGATCCGCTCGATGGCCAGGGCGATCGACACCACGGCAAGCCCCAAGAGCAGCCACAGCACCCACTCGGCGCCAACTTGGTCAAAGAGTACGGACAGGCGTTCAGTCAACATGGGCAAGGCTCCAATCGGACGAGGTCAGGGAACGTTCAGAGGGCTCGGAGGCCGCGGCATCAGCGCCGCCCAAGAGCAGAGCGATCGTGTCGCTCGGGAAGGTAGGACGCGCGCACACCGTCCGAGGATGCGCTACACTGAAGAAGTTGTCCCCAGGGATGGGGGCGGTAGCCATTCGAACGGCGAAAATGGTGACAGTAGCGGCGATCGCATGCAAGCTGATCGCCGGGCGTTCGCGGTTGCGTTGCCGCTCCAGCGCGGCCGACTTCAAGCGCTTGTGCCGCGTGTTGATGAGCTCCTTTGCGCATTTCGCCCCGTCCCGGAGGCAGTAAACCCATGACCCAGGGCAGTGATTCCCACCAAGGTCAGCCCGCTCCAGCGCCCGCTTTGGCGCCCGTGCCTGTGCCGCCCGCTGCTGTGCTGCCCGCTATTGTGCCGCCTGTCGTGGAGAAAGCGCGCACCAAGGCGCAGCCTTTGCCGGCCAGTTATGCCGTCGACGATCCGCTGTACGAGCCCCTGGTCATCGATGGCGTGCCGACCGCAGATGAGCTGGTGGCGACCCTGCGCAGCTACCTGCCGGATGCCGATTTTGTCATGGTCAAGCGGGCTTATTCCTTTGCCGCCCGCAGCCACATGGGCCAGGTGCGCAAGAGCGGCGAGCCGTATTTTGCCCATCCCGTGGCGGTGGCGCTGCTGCTGACGCGGTTGCGCCTGGATTCGGCCAGCATCTGCTCTGGGCTGCTGCACGACGTGGCCGAAGATACCCACGTTTCGATTGAGGAAATTAGCCGGCGCTTCAGCCCGGAGATCGGTCAGATCGTTGACGGGGTCACCAAGCTCGATCAGATCAAGTTCTCCAGCCAGCAGCACAAACAGGCTGAGAATTTTCGCAAAATGCTCGTGGCGATGTCCAAGGACATCCGGGTGTTGCTGATCAAGCTGGCCGACCGCCTGCACAACATGACCACGCTTCAGCACATGAAGCCGGACAGCCAAAAGCGCATTGCCCAAGAGACCATCGAGATTTACGCGCCGCTGGCCAACCGCCTGGGCATTGGCTGGATGAAGGCGCAGCTAGAAGACCTGTGTTTCCGCCATCTTTACCAAGAGGAGTACAGTGGCCTGGCCCGGCAGATCGGCCTGCGCCAGAGCGAGCGGCAGACCTACGTCAATGAAGTGGTGCAGGAGTTGCGCGAGCTGATGGAGCGCGAGGGCCTGGGCCATGCGACGGTGTACGGCCGGCCCAAGCACCTGTTTGGCATCTGGCGCAAGATGGAGAACGGCAAGATCCCCTACGAACAGATCTATGATGTTCAAGGGTTTCGCGTGCTGGTTGACGATGTCAAGGAGTGCTACCAGGCCCTGGGCGCCGTGCACTCGCGCTACAAGCCGATTCCCGGGCGGTTCAAGGACTATATCGCGCTGCCCAAGGCAAATCGCTATCAGTCGCTGCACACGTCGGTGATTGGTCCGCACACAGAGCGCATTGAAGTGCAGATTCGCACTCAGGAAATGCACCGGCTTGCGGAAGAAGGCGTGTCGGCCCACTGGCGCTACAAGGAGCGCGGCGAGTCCATCTCTCTGCGCGATGAGGAGCGCTTTACCTGGCTCAAGCAGCTGCTGGAATGGCACACGGGCGTTAAGGATTCTGACGAGTTCCTGGACACGATGAAGGTCGACCTGTTCAACGACGAGGTCTACACCTTTACCCCCAAGGGCGACGTCAAGGTGCTGCCGCGCGGGGCGACGCCTGTGGATTTTGCCTATGCGATTCACACCAAAGTCGGCGATCGCTGCGTGGGTGCCAAGGTAGACGGGGTGATGGTGCCGCTGCGCTATCCCCTGCGCAACGGCAATATTGTCGATATCTTGACGCGCGCGGACGCCAAGCCCAATCAGGACTGGCTGGAGTTTGTCTCAACCGCGCGGGCCAAGAACAAGATCCGCGCGTTTGTTCACGCTGAGCAGCGGACTCGTGCCCTGGAAGTCGGCCTGGACGTGCTGGAAAAGGCCTTTCGCCGCGTCAAGTGCAGCCTGCACCGCGCCCAGGAACACGAGCGGATGCCCGAGGTGCTCGCCTGGTTTGGCGTGTCGCTGTGGGACGATCTGGCTGTCGCCGTGGGTTTTGGCAAGGTCGAGCCGGAGAAGGTCGTCAAACAGCTGTTTCCGGATGCCACGCCGGCTGAGCCCAAGCCGGTCGTTGAGGACTCCAAGCGCAAACGCAAGCCCAAAAAGGAGGCGGCGTCGATCATCGTGGGGGGTGAAGACGACGTCATGGTGCGGTTTGGCAAGTGCTGTGCGCCGGTGCCGGGCGATCAGGTGATCGGCGTGGTCACACGCGGCCGCGGCATTACCGTGCACCAGCGCGGCTGCTCCAAGGTGCTGGACGCCGACCCGCTGCGGCGCATTGAGTGCGACTGGAACAACCAAAACGGCAACACCGCCATGGCGACGATCCGCGTATATACGGAGAATGCCGCGGGGTTGCTGGCGGCCATGTCTCAGAGGTTCGCGGAGAGCGGCATCGACATCCAGTCGGCCAATTGTCGGGTGATCGATGGACGCAGGGCGATCAACGACTTTGTGGTCCATGTGGTGGATGTGCGCCAGCTCAACAAAGTGATCGCCGATCTGTCGCGGTTGCGGGGCGTGTCCAAGGTCGAGCGCGTCCGCGGGTGACGGTGACGGCCGCGCAGAGCGCATCCCCCTGAACGGCATCCTCACCGCCACAGGCATTCGCCAATTCGCAGCCGCGGCTTTCTTCGCTATGCTGCGGCGCGATGGGGCGACCAGCGCTCCACCGGAGACATCGCCATGCAGAACCGCCAAGACCATCGCTCCTCCTGGCAATTGCCCTGGGCCCACGCGGGCTTGGTGGCCCTCCTGGTCAGCGGCTGTGGATCGACGGTGCAATTTGACCGGGCGCTGGGCACGGGGCGCTACGGCGCACTGCCCTCGAGCGCGGCGATTGCCATGGCGGGCAAGGTGGCGGACTTGCCGCAGCCCTCTGTAGTGCTTGGGGAATTGCGCTTGCGGACCACCCGCCAAAGCACGCCGCAGGGCCCGGCAGAAGAGCAGCTGCTCGACTCGGCGGCGCGCTACGGCTGCGATGCGGTGGCGGAGGTGCGAGAAGAGCGCGTCGACAACCCCAGCCGCAAAGGCGTGCCCGGCGAAGGCGATGGCCGCGACTTTCAGTGGGTGGGCAAGTGCGTGCGCACCCCGCGGGCCGATGACGCTGTAGACGCGGCCAACGCCGCCAAATCGGAAAAGACCCGCGCCGCGGAGGCTGAACGGGTCCGCCGCGAGTCTGAGCGCGCTTCTGCGGCAGAGAAAGACCGCGCGGAAAGGGCAGCGGCGGCTGAGAAAGAGAAAGCCGCTCGCGCTGCCGCCGAGGCGGAGGAGAAAGAGCGCAAAAAGAAGGAGGCGGAGGCCGACAAGGTGCGCAAAGAGGTCGAAGAAGCCGAGCGCGATCACAAGCGCCTGGAGGTGGAGGCGGCCAAGGCGCGCAAGCAGGCGGAAGCTGCGGACTTGGAGCGGCGCAAGAAGGAGGCTGAGCTAGAGAAAGCCCGCAAGTCCGCTGAAGAAAAGGCTCGCAAGCTCGCCGAAGCGACGGGAAAAATCTCGGCCAAGAAGGACGCGGACGTCAAGAAAGAAGCCGACGCCAAGGCCAAGAAGGACGCAGAGGCCAAGGCCAAGAAGGAGGCGGAAGCAAAGAAGGAGGCGGAGGCCAAGCGAGTCGCGGACGCCAAGAAGGACGTGGACGCGAAGAAGGCCGCAGAAGCCAACAAAGACGCGGAGGCCAAGCGAGTCGCGGACGCCAAGAAGGACGTGGACGCAAAAAAGGCCGCAGAAGCCAACAAAGACGCGGAGGCCAAGAAGGACGCCGAAGCCAAAAAGGACGCGGACGCCAAGAAGGACGCCGAGGCCAAGAAGGACGCCGAGGCCAAGAAGGATGCCGAGGCCAAGAAGGACGCCGAAGCTAAGAAGGAAGCGGAGGCCAAGAAAGACGCCGAGGCCAAGAAGGAAGCCGAAGCGAAAAAGGCCGCCGAGGCGAAGAAAGACGAGGAAGCGCGCCAGCTAGCGGAGGAACGCGCTCAGGAGGCGGCGCGCAAGAAGGACAAAGGCAAGGCGGCCGCGGCCGATTGGCCGGCGAAGTTTGAGAGTGCCGCCAAGGACGGCGGTGAAGCGGCGTGGCTCGACTACCTGGCCCAGGCGCCCGACGGCGCGGAGAACGACAAGGCGTTTGCCCGGCTCCAGAAGGCGGCGCGCGCCCGGCCCCAGGCTTGGCTGACGACGGATCAGCCGCAGGTGTCTGACGATGAGGTGGAATTCGCCGCAGCGGTGGATGCTGCGCAGGTGAGGCGCGACCTGGACGAGGCTTCGGCGACGATGGCCCGCCACATGCTGCCCCGCGAGGTTTCAGTGGCCTGGACGCTCAAGAATCCGACCAAGCAGCCGGCCCTGGTGGACGTGCGGGTGGGGTCGACGCGCCTCGCCAAGCTGCTGGACGCAGGCGGTACCGCGAGCGGCGTGTGGAAGGGGCCGTGCACACCGCAGAGCTCGCCGTTGCGCAGCAAAGTGGGCCTGGTGCTGCAGTACCGCTACGGCTGCGATACGGCGGCCAGCGTGCCGCGCTTGGGGCTGGTGCGACCGGTGCGCCGCGAGATGGCGCTCGACAAACGCGCGTTGGAGCCCGAGGCCAATCTGGAGGCGATCGCCAAAGTGTGGAGTCAGCACCCCGGTTCGCGGCTGGTGGACGTGCAACTGCAGGCGATCGATGAAGTATTGCGCAAGAGGGCTGAAGACGGAGCGGCGATCAGCGGCCGGGTCAGCGGCGCCGAACGCGGCAGCTCGGACAAGACCACGCCCATCAAGGTCGAATTGCGCAACAGCAGCCCGCGCGACCTGACGGTGATCTTTGATGTCGGCACCGGGCGCGACGAGCGAATGCTGGTGCCCAAGAAGTCAAGTGCTGAAATTCGCTATGAGTTGCCTGCAGGTGCCACCCCGGACCTCAAGATCCGCGGCGTGATGCCCAAGCTCCGCTCGGCCGATTGGCTGGTGGGTCACTGGAGTTTTCAGGGCACCCAGCTGGTGATTCTGCCGACGGACAAGGGGCTTGCGGCCTTCGCCATCGACCCTGTGGCGGGCGACGACGAGACCCCGCGCGTGCATCCGCTGCAGGTGGACATTCAGTCGAGCGAAGCCTTGATCGCCGCGGTGCTGCCCGGCTGGTTTGCCGTCGCCCTCTTTACGGACAA
The DNA here is from genome assembly GCA_964201005.1 of Myxococcota bacterium. Taxonomy (GTDB): domain Bacteria; phylum Myxococcota_A; class UBA9042; order UBA9042; family UBA9042; genus SXRM01. The sequence continues at coordinate 128,516 of CAXNCS010000002.1, read as the reverse complement.
GGCTCCAGCCGCCTGCGAGCACCAGTGCCAAGTGCAGCTGCGGGCCAAGTTTGCCGAGCAGGACCAGTACATTGTGGGTGCCGGCCGCGTGCTTGCCGTAGAAGTGGTGGTGCCAGGGCGCAGCGGATCGTTCAAGCTTTCTGCGGATTTCTGAGTTCAGCTTGGCGGATCATTCAGGCAGCCTGCCCATCGCCGCCCACCAACGCGCCACGCCCAGCGCCTCATCCAAGTCGGCTTGGAGCAGCTGCAGGCGCGCTTGGCTGACCGCTGAAGCGGCGTCGATCACCTCGGTCATCGTCGAAGCGCCAGCGGTGTAGCGGACTTTGGCCTGTTCATAGGCCTGATTGGCAAATTGCTGCAGGGTCGCAAGGGCAGGGCGGCGCTTGCGCGCTTGGGCGACGGCTGTCCGCGCGGCATCCAGTTCACCGCGCACACTCAGGCGCAAGCTCTGTTCCTGGCCGTCCAAGGCGCGGATCCGCGCGCGCACTTCGGCGATCTGCGGGCTCGCCAGCCACATCCCGGAGATCGGCCAAGTCACGCCAGCCGTGAGCCCCAGGTTGAAAGCCATCGCCGCCAATTGGGTGCCGGCCAAGGTGGCAGATGCCCCAAGATAAAGGCTTGGATTGGCGGTCTTTTGCACCACTGCCAGCTCTGCCAAGGCGGCCTGATGGCGCTGGGCCAGGCCGACGATCTCCGGCCTCTCGGCAGCGGCGCTGTCGGTCCATTTGTCCAAGGCCTCGGCGGATTGCAGGCGCTCGTCCGTCAGTTCTGCATCCGGCAGGCTCAGCGGCGCCAGCGGTCCGGCGACGGCTTGGGTCAGGCCAATGGCCACAGCCAGGGCAATTCTCGCGGCCCTGACCTGCTCTTCTCCACGCAAAACCGCTACTTCGGCAGAGGCGAGGTCGCTCTCCGCCCGCGCCAGATCCAGCGGCGGCCGGACCCGAGCTTCGACCCGGCTCTTGGCCAATTCGCGGCGCTGGGCCGATTGATCGCGGGTCTCCTTGGCTGTCACCACGCCAGCTTCTGCAGTCAACACAAGCTGGTAGGCGCTCATCACCTGCAACCACACCTGCCTGCGGATGCTGCGGGCATCGGCCCCGGCGGCTTGGGCGGCGTGGTCGGCGGCGTTCACAGATGCGCTGGTGCGGCCAAAATCGGCAAAGGTCCAGCGGCTACTCGCCCCAGCATGCCAAAATCCAAAGGGTTCCAGAGAAAAGGTCGATCCGGTGGAAGAAAAGCTCTTGGGCACCGAGCCGGGACGCGCGACAAAGTTGGCCGTGGATTCGCTGTGGGTCGCTTCGATCGCCGCGGTTGGAATCTGCGGGATGCGGGCGATGTCGATGCGGGCCTTGGCGGCGTCTGCGGTGGCGTCGGCGGCGCGCAGCTGTGGACTCAGGCGTTGCGCTTCGCTCCAGGCTTTGGCAGGGCTCCAAGGGCCATCTGCTTGGGCCTGGGCCGGTGCAGCGCTCGCCAAGAGAGCAAGGGCCCCAGCGGTGAACCCGATGTGCAGGCGAGTTGCGCAGATCCGTTGAAACCGCAAGGGGTTGTTCGTCATGGTCACGACAGCGCGGCGCACGCCGCTCGGCTCAGTCTAGCCGCACCGGTCGCTGCTGTCGCCTTCGCCACTGTGAAAAAGCGCCAAGTGGCGAGTTGAGCTTACAGGCAAGTCTGGGTCAGGCGCACGTCGTCGATCAGCACGCCAAGCCCGCTATTGCCGACCGAGTCGCCCGTGGCAAAGGAGAAGCGAATCTGCAGGGTTTGTCCGGCATAACCGCCGAGCTCGACCGAGACCTCCTTCCACGCTTGGGCGGTATAGGTCGAGGACGCCTCGGTCAGCAACACGCTCTGCACGCCCGCTTTCACGACATACAGGTCCAGGCGATCGTAGCTGCCGCCGCCCATCTCCGAGTCCTTGTAGACCCAGAATTTGAGCACCGGCTTGGCGCTGGCCGCGGGCACTGTCACGGTCGCAGAAGTCGCCGTGCCGCTGTTGGCCACGCCGCCAAAGTCAAAGTTCTTCACCAACGGGTCGCCGTAATACAGCACCGCGGGCGCGCTTTTGGCGGCGATGCTGGGCGTCTTCCACACTTGCCAGCCCTTGGCCGCCCCAGCGCTGTTGGTCAGGGTCCAGCCGGTCAAGCCCGTGCCGTCAAAGCTCTCCTTGTACAGCTCCGGCAGGCAGCAGCCCGGCTGGCCAGTGGACGCATAAGTGCACTTGCCGGCTACGCATTTGTCGGTGGTGCACTTGTCATCGTTGTCGTTGCACTCGGCGTCCGACTTGCAGCACGTGTCCGTGTACACGCACTTACCGGCCTTGCAGCTGTCGACGGTGCAGGTGCTGCCGTCGTTGCATTGGCTGTCCGCGGTGCAACAGTCGGCGATGGATAGGAATTTGCACTTGTTATCCGCACCACAGCTGTCCATGGTGCAGGTCAAGCCGTCGCTGCAGCCCGCATCTGACGTACAGCAGCCCGCGGCTTTGGTGTGTTGGCACTTGTCCGTGGCGCAGGTGTCGGTGGTGCAGGAAATGCCGTCGTTGCAGTCCGCCGCCGCCGCACAGCACTTGTAGCTATAGGAACACTTGCCGGCGACGCAGAGGCCTTCAGAACAGCCCACGGTATTGGCGCAACTGCTGTCCGCGGTGCAGGTCTTGGCGCCGGTGCAGCTCCACTGAACCTTGAGCGCGTCCAGCAAGATCCCCGTCCCCGCGGCCTTTGTGGTGGTGTTGCCGTAGACGGTGCCCTTGAGGCGAACTTGCACGTCCTGGCCGCCAAAGGGGCTCAGATCAACGGTGACGGGGGTAAACGCCGTGCTGGTCGTGTAGTAGCCGGTGTAGGCGGTCCAGATCTTCGTCCCGGTCAAGATCTCCACCTTGATCGGCGGGTAGGTCGACAAGCTGACCCCAGTGAACATCTGCTTCCAGGCAAAGGTCATCGCCGTGCCGCCGCCCAGCGGGACCTTGAACTTGGGGCCCAAGACCTGTGAGCTCACCGCGCCGGTGATGGCGGCGAAGGAACCGCCCGCGGTCAGGCCAAACTTGAGGGCCCCGGCGCCGCTGGACGCGCCCAGCCCGCTCGCCTGGCTCCAGCCCAAGCCAGAGACCGCCGGATTGGCCACCCAGCCCTCGTAATCGCCCGGATTCTCCCAATCGACTTCATAGGTGGGCGTGGCGGGCGACGGCAAAGTGCTGAACTTGCACTTGCCATCGACGCAGGTATCGCCGGTGCACAAGCTGCCGTCACTGCAGTCGCCGTCTACCTTGCAGCACGAGCCGTTGTTCTTGTGAACACAGCTGTTGCCAGCGCAATAGTCGTCCGTGCAAGGGTCCTTGTCGTCGCAATCGGCGGTCGCGGTGCAGCAGCCTGCCAGTGCGACATGGCCACATGTGCCGTCGGGAGATGAGCAACTGTCTGTCGTGCATAGATTTTTGTCGTCGCACTTGGCCGTGTCGGCGGTGGCCTTGCAGCCGGTGGTGGGCGCGCAGGTATCGGCGGTGCAGCCATCCTTGTCATCGCACACGACCGCCGCGCCGCCCTTGCAGCTGCCAGCGCCGCAGGTATCCGCGCTGGTACACGCATTCGAGTCGTTGCAAGTGGCAGTATTCGCGGCATTCTTGCAGCCTACATTGGCCACGCAGCTGTCATCGGTGCAGCTGTTGCCGTCGTCGCAGTTGGCCGCCCCGGTGCCGGCCTGGCAAGAGCTGTTGCTGCAGAAATCCCCGGTGGTGCAGGGGTTATTGTCATTGCACCCCACGGAGTTAGGGGCGTACTTGCAGGTGCCGCCGCTGCAGCTGTCGTTGGTGCACGGGTTGCCGTCGCTGCAGTTTTTGGCCGTGCCGGGGTTGCAGAAGCCAAAAGCGCAGCTGTCGCCCACGGTGCAAGCATTGCCATCGTCGCACAAGCTGCTGTTATTGCTGGAGACGCACCCGCTAAACGCATCGCAGTTGTCGGTTGTGCAAGGGTTGCCGTCGTCGCACTTGATCGGCGCGCCCTGACAGCTGCCGCCGCTGCACATGTCGCTCTGGGTGCACTGGTTATTGTCGTTGCACGGCGCGCTGTTGGGCGTGTTGGTGCAGCCGATCTGGCCGTTGCAGGTGTCGGCGGTGCACGGATTGCCGTCGTCGCAGTTCTTGGGGCTGCCCTTGCACACTTTGGACGCACAAAAATCGCCTTCCGTGCAAGGGTTGCCGTCGTCGCAGCTGCCGTTGAGCGCGCTGTAGACGCAGCCGCTTTTGGCGCTACAGGTGTCGCTGGTGCACGGATTATTGTCGTTGCAGTTGATCGAGCTACCGCTGCACAGCCCCGCGCCGCAGGCATCGCCCGTCGTGCACGCGTCGCCGTCGCTGCAGGTCTTGACGTTGTATTTGGTGACGCAGCCCTTCTCTGGCGAGCAGCTGCTGTCCGTGCATGGGTTGCTGTCCTCGCAATTCACCCCCGCCTGATAGCCCGCCCCGCCTGGTGCACAGACAAAGAAGCTCTGCCCGGCGCCGCAGCTGTTGTTGCTGCACACTACCGGTTTGCATTGTCTCGAGGCGTTGCACATCTGGCCGATGGGGCAGTCGTCGGCGCTCAGGCATTCGACACAGTAGCCCAGCTCCAGGTCGCACACCTTGTCGCAATCCTTGCTGCTGCCACAGGATTTGGCGGCAAAGCACTTGTTTTGCACGCAGGCAAAGCCGCCGCCGCAGTCGCCCGGCACGGTGCAGTCTACGCACGCCCCAAGGCCCTTGTCGCACACCTGCTTGCTGGCCTTGCACTCCACGTCGGACTTGCACGGCGGCGCCGCCACGCACTGCTTGGCCACGCAGGTCTTGCCGCCGCCGCAGTCGCTGCCCTGGAGGCACGCCACGCAGCTGCGGGACTGGCTGTCGCAAACACCACTGCTGCATGGGTTTTTGCTGTCGCAGGGGGTCGCCGACTTGACGCAGCCGGCCACGGCGCTGTGGCTGCACTTGCCTGCGCTGCAATTGTCGGTGGTACAGGGCTCGCCGTCGTCGCAATCGGCCGGCTTGCTGCAGCCGCTGTCGACACTGGCGGTGTCCCCCGCGGCCGTGTCGCTGCCAGAGGTGCCGTCGGCCAGTGTGCCGTCGCTGGCCAGCTGGTCGGCCGACAGCTGATCGCTGCTCGTCAGATCGCTTGGGGCAAGGTCGCCGACGTAACTGTCCCAGACCGCATCGGGATCCCAGTAGCCGCCGCCGCCGCCGCCAGAAGGGGTGGAGCAGGCGCCTGCGAGTCCCAGCAGTGTCAGCGCCGCTGCGAGGCCGATGGCCCTGGCAGCTGTCGCCCAGCGAGTCCGGCTTGCGCCCTGGGCTTTACCCTTGAAATCCATGATGACTCCCCCAATCGACCAAAAACCCAACGCGCCGCTCCCCGCGCAACGCGCCGCCTATCCAGAGTAGCGGGCATCCGCCTCCGCTTCAACGCCGTTCGCCAGACCCGCAGATCAAGGCCGCTGCGCCAAGGGGTAGCCCGCGCAGAACGGCTTGCCGGCGCCAATATCCTCAGGCTGGCTGCACTTTTGCGAACGAGGCCGGCGCTGAGGCACCCGCACCCAGTCGGCGCCATTGTCGTTGGTGTCGCGCCCTGCGCCCGCATAGAAGGCGCCGCTAAACGGGTCGGCGATCTGTACTGCGCTGCCAACCTGGGCCAAACGCCGGATTGCGCCGCCCTGTCCCGTAGCGCATGTCTTGGAGACCTGCGGTTCTACAGCGGTTTTCCCTTCGCCGTCTTTGGCCTTGGCCGCACCCCACGCCACGCGGTCCAGCTCGCCGCTGCCCCAGGGGTAGGTGCCGTTGAGGCGGGCAATGCGCACGGCGCCGACGTTGCCGTCCAGGCCAAATGGAGTCGCGCTGACGTAGTCGGGCAGGGGCAACGAGGCATCGTGGGACGGAGGGGCCACCAGGTAGTAGGAATAGGGGGCGACACTGCCGCTCAGAGGCAATTTCTTGAGATCGTTGTCGGTCAGCTTGCCCCAGCTCGTGCTCGCCAGGGCTTGGGCCTGCAAGATCAGCGCGTCTGTGGTGGTCTTGATGCCGCCGATCGTCTCGACTTTGCTCAGCATGATCGAGCTAGGCGACGGATTATACAGCACCACATACTCGTTGTTGGCCGGCGACATCGCCACGCCGTTCTGGTCCTTGGCCTGCAGGCCGTCCGTGGCCACCTCTGCCACCAGCAGCCGCAGATCGCACACGCCGCTGACCGGGTTGCAGCCCAGCCCCAGGTCGCAAGGCACGCCGCACAGCGGGTCGACACAGGCCTGACCCCCGCCAATCAGGTAGTTGCACACCAGGCCCGCCGCGCAACTGCCGCCGCAAGCCGGCTCAAACACCGCTGCGCCAAAGGTCTGGGGCGACGGGTCGTTGATCACAAAGTCCGCACCGTCATTGGAGGTATCGGCGCCATTGCCCTGCAGATCGTCGCCGCCCCCGGGGCTCATGCTGCCGCTGGTCGAGGCCGACTTGGCCTTGCGCTCCAGCGATTGCCCCAGCTTGGGCGCCGCGGCCGCTTTGTAGATGCCGCCGGTCGAGGCGTTGGAAAAAGCCTTGGCGTTGCCCCAACCTAGCAGGTCGACCTCTGCGTCGCTCGCCGGATCCCACAGCCGCAGCGCGCCGCCGCCCTGATCCACCATCGCGACCGGCACGACCACGTCGGTCTGGCCGTGGGTGCGGGCCCACTGCTGCGTGCCGATGAGCAAATAGCGCTTGGCCGGCAGCACCGTACCTGCGGGCAGGGTCGCCAAGGTGTTGATCCACGGCAAGTACTGCTCATTCTCTGGGTTTTTTCGCTGCAGCTTCCAGCCACCCACGCCGATGGTCTTGGCCGAGGCGTTGTACAGCTCGACAAATTGCTCGCCGCTGTCGCCAAAGAAAACCTCGCTGATCACCACGGTTCCCTGGGGATCGGCCAGGCATTGAGACAGGCCGGCGCCGCAGACCTTGCCCGGGCCACACGCTGCCGCCGCGCTGGCGCCAAAAGACTTGCATTCGCCATCGTCTACGCAGGTATCGGCACCAACCTTAAAGTTGCAGATCTTGGTCAAGGGGCAAAGTCCGCCACACGCTGGCTCAAACTTGCCACTGGCTTGCGACTGCGGCTCCGGCCACCACCGCACCAAGAAGTCGTCGCTGTCCACGCCGCTGTCCTCGGCATTGCCGGCCAACCACTCGGCTTTGTGGGGGTACATGGAGTTGACGTCGGACGATCCGCTGGCTTTGCGCTCAATGGAGGTAAACGCCGGCCACAGCTCGGCACTTGCGTCCACCGGCTGCAATTCCTTAGGCAGGCTCTGGGCTTGGCCGTCATCCCAGGCGAGGCGGTCGTGCTCCAGCTGGTGGAGCGGATCGCGCAGGCGCAGCTGCAGGTGGCGCAGGCTGTCGACAAAGCAGTCGGCGGTTCCGGGCGGATTGCTCAGCGGCAGGGCCAGGTTCAGCTCGGCCGCCACCGTGTCCGCCACCACGCCGCCTTGGAGCACCGCGCTCGCCGCAAACAGCGCATAGCCCTTGGGCGCCAGCAGCACCCCGGACTTGCCTTTGGCCAACACCTTCCACGCCGCTTTGACCTCCGCGTCGACCGGCCTCGCCTCCAGCTGCAGCTCATCGAGCTTGGCGAACTGATTGGTCGGATTGTGGATCTCTACCCAGTCATCGCTCGGGTCCCCGGGCACGCCTACATAGACTTCGCTGATGACCAAGTGGCCGGCCTTAAAGGCGCACTGCGGCACGTCGGCGCTGGAACAGGCGGCAAAGTTGCCACAATCGCCCTGGGCCGCCTTGTGGACGCAGCCATCCACCAGGCCGGCCTTGGGATCGCAACTATCCGCCGTGCAGACGTTTTCGTCGTCGCAGGTGGCAGGAACGCCTTTGCAGGCGCCGCCGTTGCACGCATCCTTGTCCGTGCAGGGGTCCTGATCGCTGCACGGCGCCGTCGAATTCGCGTGGCTGCAGCCGCTCTTGGCCTCGCAGCCGTCGGTGGTGCAGCTGTTGCCGTCGTCGCAGGAGGTCTCCGTGCCCGGTGCACACAGGCCGACCTGGCACAAGTCATTGTTGGTACAGGCGTTGCCGTCGTCGCAGCTCTTGCCGTCCAGCAGCTTCTTTTGCTCGCAGCCCAAGGGCGTGCCCGGCTGAACGTCTACAGCCGTGGGATTGCACGGAATTTCTACGCACGGATTGTCCGAGCCGCACACTTTGGCCTCGCCGGCGGCGCACTTGCCAAAGCCGTCACAGCCGTCCTGAACAAAAGTCGAGCCTTTGGCGGGGTCGCCGGTGCACGCGTTGCCGTCGCTGCACGCGGTGGCCTTCTCCGCCGCCAAGTAGGTGCAGCCGAGCAGCATGTCGCAGGCGTCCACGGTGCACGGGTTCTTGTCATCGCAACTCCCCGGTGTGCCGACACAATAGCCGCTGACACACGCGTCGCCGCTGGTGCAGAGCGAACCGTCGCTGCAGGGCAGTTTCTCCAAGACGGCGGCGTCGTGGGTGCACGCTTCGGCGGTGGTCGGCGCGTCCTCTTTGCAGCTGTCCGCCGTGCAGGCCAAGCCGTCGCTGCAGGGATTGGCGTCGCCTGAGCAACCGCCGGGGCCGCAGCGGTCCAAGACCGTGCAGTACAAGCCGTCGTCGCAGGGGGTATCTTTGGCCAAGCTGCTGCTGGCGCACTGGCCGGTGCTTGGCTGGCAAGCCGTTATCGTGCAAGGATTTTTTCCGTCGCCGCTGCACTTGACTGCCTTGGAGGGATCGTACTCGCAGCTGCCGTTGGCCGTGTCGCAGGTCCACAGGCCCTTGCACTTGTCGAGCCCGCCCACCTTGGCGCAGTCGTCGTCCTTGCTGCACGCGCACACATTGGCCCCGGGCTGGCACTGGCCGTTCGCGCAGACATCTGCAGCGCTGCAGGCGTCGCCGTCGTCGCAAGCGCCACTGGTGATCGCGCTGACGCAGCCGTTGACCGCGGAACAGGCGTCAGCCGTGCACGGGTTGCCGTCGTCACACACCGTGGCGATCTTGCCCTTGCACGCGCCCTGGCCGTCGCACTGGTCGGCCTGGGTGCACGCGCTGCCATCCTGGCACGGTAGGCCCGCTTGAACATGGGTTGTACTGCACTTTCCTGTGGCAGTGTCGCAGCTTGAGCTGGCGCACGCTCCGCCGTCGGCGCAGGTCACCACGGTGGCCGGGTCAATTCGGCAGCTGCCCTGGACGCATTTGAGCTGGCCGTTGCACAAGTTGGCATCGTTCTTGCCGGCGCAGTCGCCATCGTTCGCGCAGCTGCAGCTGCTTTGCGGCTCGCCTTTGCACTGTCCGCCGCTGCACAAATCGCCGCTGGTGCAGGGATCGCCGTCGTCGCACAGGTAGGTCGCGGGCTTGTGCAGGCAGCCCTTCTTGGAGTCGCAACTGTCTGTCGTGCATAGATTTTTGTCATCGCAACTGCGCGGGCCGCCGCTGGGGAGGCACTGGCCGCCCTGGCAGCCGTCGCCCAGGGTGCAGGCGTCGCCGTCGCTGCAGGCGCTCGCCGCGGGGCTGGGCGTCATTTGGCACTGGCCGTTCTTGGGGTTGCAGAGGTTGGTCACGCACGGCTTGTCGCCGCTGGGATCGCAGAGCAGGTTGGCGACTTTGTCAAACCATTGCACGCTGTTGCTGTCGGTCATGCAGGTGCCGGCGATGCACTTGACCTCGCCGTTGCACAGGTTGCCGTCGTCAAAAGCCAGGCAGTCAGAGGTCTTGGTGCACTCGCACTTGTTGACCGATCCCGGCTTGCACTTGCCGTAAAAGCAGCTGTCTGCGTCGGTGCAGCTGTTGCCGTCGTTGCACGGCGTGTCGTTGGCCGCGTTGGTCACCACGCAGCCCTTGCTGGGATCGCAGCTGCTGATGGTGCAGAGGTTGGAGTCCTTGTCGGCGCAGATCTTGGCCCAGCCCTTGCACTCGCCGGCCTGGCAGCTGTCGCCGTCGGTGCAGGCATTGCCGTCGCTGCAGGCCAGGCCCTCCTGCAAGGGTGCGTACTGGCAGGTTTTTGCTCCTCCAGCTTTGGCGGCTAGGCACACCAAGGCCTGGCAGTTCTTGGGCGGTCCCACGCATTCGCCGTCGCTTTGGCAGCCGTCGCCTGGGCCGGCCACCGGGATCACCAGGCCGTCGGGCAAGTAGAGCGCGCCGCCGTTCTTGCCGGTGTCGCCGCCGTCGCCCTGCCAGGTGTCCCACTGCGCCTCTGGAGGCACGGCGATCACCGCGCCATCGCTGAGGATCCACGTGTCGGGCAGCGGCGTGGGGCCCAGATCGACACTGGCGTCAAAACTGTCCGCGCCACCGCCGCCGTCGCCGAGGTCGGCCGGCACGTCGACCACCTGGGCGTCTTCTTCTACCTCGCCGTCGGCCTGATCCGGGTCCGCAGCGTCGTCTGCATCCGCGGTTTCCTCAGCGTCGATCGACACCTCTGGGCCCAGGTCTCCATCTTGGCCGCCGCCATCCTTGGTATCGGGCTTCACATCCGGCTTGGTGTCGGGCTTGGCATCCGCGGCAGTATCCGCTGTATCGGCGCCATCTTGCAGCGCATCGCCGCCCGCACCATCGACACACTGCGCCGCCGGGGGTTCCAGCGAGCACGGGTCGGGGCAAAAATCCTGGGCCGGGTCGTCAAAGCACGGACAGCCCTCCAGATACGGTTCCAGATCACAGGGATCGACGACCGCTGTGTCTTTCTTGGGCGGCTCGTCGCCGATCCCCAAGAGCTCGCAGCCGCTGATCATGGTCGCTACCAAACTGGTCAGCGCGAGCCCCAGCGCGCGGTGTCGGCGCAGCGCAATGCCCGCGATGGGCGGAGACCTGTGCCCCCCGGGCAGCTGCGTCGAGGTCAAGCGGTTGTGAAGCATGGGCTATTCCTTGGCGCGGTTCTGAGGGGTCTTTGCTGGTAACGGTACTGACTTCAGGGAGGCTGTGGCAAGGGCGCGGCCCAGCACCTTGCGGACCTGCGTCTCCGATCCTACCCTATTGCGTTCCGCAATGCGGCTCCCCGTCTGCGACTACCTTTAGGAATCTCCATGTGGCAAAAGCTCCTGGCCAAAGCGTTCGGCACCAAGAACGAGCGCGAACTCAAGAAAATCCGCCCGGTGGTCGAGCAGATCGGGGCCCTGGAGCCGCGCTTTAAGGCGATGGACGATGACGCCTTGCGCGCCATGACCGCGACCTTTAAGGAAAAACTCTCTCGCGGCGCCACGCTGGATGACATTTTGCCAGAGGCGTTTGCCGTCACCCGCGAAGCGGCTTGGCGCACCCTGGGCCAGCGCCACTACGACGTGCAGATGATCGGCGGTATCGCGCTGCACCGCGGGACCATCTCGGAAATGCGCACCGGCGAAGGCAAGACCTTGGTGGCGACCCTGCCGGCGTACCTCAACGCCTTGACCGGCAAAGGGGTTCACGTCGTCACGGTCAACGATTACCTCGCCCAACGCGACGGCGAGTGGATGGGCAAGGTCTACGGCTTCTTGGGCCTGTCGACCGGCGTGGTCACCACCAATGTCGACGAGTGGAAGCGCCGCGGCGCCTACATGTCGGACATCACCTATGGCCAGAACAACGAGCTGGGCTTCGATTATCTCCGCGATAACATGAAGTATTCGCTTGACGAGTACGTGCACCGCTACCTGCCCACCGCCCACGACGCCAAGGCCGACAAGCTGCTGCACTTTGCGATCGTCGACGAAGTGGACTCGATCCTCATCGACGAAGCGCGCACCCCGCTCATCATCTCCGGCCGCGGCGAAGACACCACCGAGCCGTACATCCGCGCCAATGCGATCGTGGCTTTCCTCAAGCGCGATCTCGACTACATCACCGATGAGAAAGCCCATTCTGTGTCGCTGACGGAGTCGGGGGTAGACAAGGTCGAGGCGCGGCTGAAGATCGGCAACCTCTACGACGCCGAGCACATGCACTGGGTGCACTACATCCACGCGGCGCTCAAGGCCCATACGCTGTTCCGCTTTGGGGTCAACTACCTGATCGAAGAGGGCAAAATCGTCATCATTGACGAGCACACCGGCCGCAAGATGCCCGGTCGGCGCTGGTCGGACGGCATTCACCAGGCGATTGAGGCGAAGGAAGGCGTCAAGGTCCAAGAGGAGTCGCAGACCCTGGCGACGGTGACTTTCCAGAACTATTTCCGTATGTACGAGAAGCTCTGCGGCATGACCGGCACCGCGGAGACCGAGGCGGAGGAGTTCAGCAACATCTACAAGCTGGACTGCCTGGTGATCCCGACCAACCGCAATATCCAGCGCGTCGATCACGAAGACGTGGTCTACAAGACCGAGAGGGCCAAGTTCAAGCAAGTTATTGAGCACATTAAGGAAGCCAATGAGAAGGGCCAGCCGGTCCTGGTGGGCACCATCTCGGTCGAAAAATCCGAGTTCCTCGCCGACCTGCTCAAGGAAGTGGGCATTCCGCATAACGTTCTCAATGCCAAGCAGCACGCCCGCGAGGCCGATATCGTCGCCCAGGCCGGTCGGCTCGGCGCGGTGACCATCTCGACCAACATGGCGGGTCGCGGCACGGACATTCTGCTCGGCGGCAATCCGGAATTGTTGGCCCGCTCAGAGGTTTTTGGCGGCGGCCGTGTCCACGAAGCTTTTGACGAGCACGATCCCCAGTACGTGGAAGCGCTGGCCCGGCTCAAGGTGCAGTGCGCAGAAGAGAAGCAAAAGGTCTTGGCTGCCGGTGGCTTGCTGATCCTGGGCACCGAGCGCCATGAGTCGCGGCGCATCGACAACCAGCTGCGCGGCCGCGCGGGCCGTCAGGGCGATCCGGGCGAGTCGCAGTTCTATCTGTCGCTGGACGACGACCTCATGCGCATCTTTGGCGGCGATCGCGTCCGCAAGATCATGGAGTTTCTGCGCATTCCGGAAGACGAGCCGATCATCGCCAGCTCGGTGACCAACGCCATCGGCGACGCGCAAAAGCGCTTGGAAGGTCAGCACTTTGACTCGCGCAAGAACGTGCTCGAGTACGACGACGTGATGAACCTGCAGCGCAAGGCGATCTACGCGCTGCGGCGCAAGGTGTTGTCGGCGCAAACCACCGCGGACCTTGTGCAGGGCGCGCTGAGCGAGGTGGTGTTCCGCCTGGTCGACCGCTTCTGCCCGCAGGGGACCAACGCGCTCGATTGGAAGCTCGAGGACCTGGAAGATGAGCTGGACCAATTGTTCAAGGAAGACATCGACCTGACCGATGTGCCGCGCGACTTTGAGACCCTGCAGCGCAGCATTGAGAAGCACCTGGCGCGCGAGTACACGGAGCGGCGCGAGCGGCTGGTCGATCAGATTCTGCACACGATGGATCACGACGAGTCCGCGGAGGGCGAAGCGGCGGCCAAGGAGCAGGCCGAGCAGCAGTGGGTCTACTACGAGCGCGAAGCGTATCTGCGCGGCATCGACACCCACTGGCGCGAGCACCTGCGCATCATGGATGGCCTCAAAGAAGGCGTGTATCTAGAGGCTTACGCGCAAAAGGATCCCAAGCTCATCTACAAGAAGCAGGGCTATGAGCTGTTCAAGCAGATGATCGAGCGCATTGAGATCCAGCTGGTCGAGCAGATGTTCCAGGTCGAGGTCAAATCCGCGGCGGAAGTGGAGCAGTTGCGCAAGCAGGCTGAGTTGCGCCGCGCCAAGGCCCGCCAGGCGATGCAGGAGCAGCACGAGACCGCCAGCCTGCACGATCAAGCGGTCGAGCACGAGGGCCCAGAGGCGGCCCAAGCGCGCATGGAGGCGATCCAAGCGCAAATGCAGGCCCAGATGCAGGCCCAGCTGGCGCAAATGGCCCCGGAGAAGATCGCCCAGCTGCAGAAGCGCGCGGAGCGGATGCAGCAGAAAGCTTCTGCGGCGGTGCAGGCTTATGCGGCGCGCAAGTCGGTCGCGGTAGCCGCGGCTAACGGTGCCGGCGCGGTGGAACCGGTGCAATCGGCCGCGGCGACGCAGCAGCGCACCCAGGCGGCCGCCCAAGCCGCGTTGCCGCCTGAACTGGCCGACGACGAGTCCTTTGCGGCCTTGGCAGAACCGGCCGGCGATCACGCCAAGCCCGAGACGTTCCGCCGCGATCGCCCCAAGATCGGCCGCAACGATCCGTGCTGGTGCGGCAGCGGCCAAAAGTATAAGAAATGCCACATGACCGCGGATGAGGCAGCTCACGGCGCTTGATCGCCTGCGGCTTCAAGGGTTCAAGCCCGTACCCCTCAGCGCCAAGCCGTACGCTGTGGTAGGCCGCGCGTGCAGTTCTCGGCTCAGCGGGCCGCGGCCCAGGGTCTTGAGGTCGAATTGCCGACCCGCGTGGCGCAACGGTGCCGTGGCAATAGACTGAGCCTTGCGCTGCCCGGCCGTTCGCGCTTGAATCGCCGGCTTCTCGCAGGCGTCCAACCGCGGTCCGTGGCGTCAAGCCGCAGCTCCGCAGGGAGTGGAGGGCGCGCCGGCGGGCAGAGGTGATCGTCTGAGCCGGGGCCGTGGGGGCCCCAAGGGCGGTCGCACAGGGCGAGGTGGCGTGGCAGAGATTCTGGGCCAACGCTATGAATTGATGGAGCGCGTCGGCGACGGCGGCATGGCCACGGTGTATCGCGCCGTCGACCTGCAGCTCAAGCGCGACGTCGCCGTCAAGGTCATGCATCCGCACCTCGCCGCGCGCAAGGATGCCCGCCACCGCTTTAGCCGCGAGGCGCAGAATATCGCCCGGCTCAAGCACCCCAACATCGTCGACGTCTACGATTTTTCGGTCAGTGGCGACGAAACCTCGTTCATTGTCACCGAGTTTGTCCACGGCGAGACCGTGTCTGCCTATACCGCCGCCCACGGCCCGTTTATGCCGCAGGCCGCCGCGCTGATCGGCTATGCGATTGCCGGTGCGCTGTCCCACGCCCACGCCGCGGGGATCGTGCACCGCGACATCAAGCCGGATAACTTGATGATTTCGCGGGACGGCCAGATCAAGCTGATGGACTTTGGCATCGCCACCGCGGTCGACATGGAGGGCATGACGGCGACCGGGGCGATCGTCGGTTCGCCTGCGCACATGGCGCCAGAGCAGATCGAGGGCGAAGAGATCGACGTGCGCGCCGACATTTTTGCCTTTGGCATTGTGCTCTACTTCTTGGTGACGCGGCGGCTGCCCTTTGCCGCGGCCAATGCCCACGCGCTGTTTCGCCAGATCCTGGAAGGGCAATTTGAGCCGCCCAGCCGCTACAACGCCCAGGTGGACCGCCAATTTGAGGCGATCATCCTGCAGTGCATGGCCCGGCACAAAGCCGACCGCTACGCCACCGCCGTGGACTTGCAGACGGCCCTGCAGGGCTACTTGCGCCAGTTCCGCATCAGCGATGTGACCACGTTGCTGCCGCGCTTTCTGCAGCAACCAGAGGTCTTTCAATACGATCTCAAGCCCGGAGTAGTGCGCTATTGGACGGACGAGGGCAGCCGACTTGCCGCGGCCGGCCAGCTGGCCCTGGCGATCGACGCCTTTAACCGCGCCCTCGCCGTCGATCCTGAGTCTGATCCGCCCAAAAAGGCCCTGAGTGCACTGACTTCGCGCAGTCGCCGGCGCAAACGCCTGATCCGCGTCAGTTGGATCGCGGCGGCGCTGCTGCTGGTGGCCGGGATCGGCTGGTCGATGAACCAGGCCTGGCGCGATCAACCCAAGCTCAAGGCCGGTCCGGCCCGCGGGGTGCCCACGCCGCTGCCGGGGCGATCGCCGCGCTGGGCAGAGACGCCGCCCGCTGCGCTCCCCGAGGCCAAGCCGCCGCTGCAGACCGTGCCCGCAGAGGCCGCTGTGGAGCCCTCAGGGGCGCCGACGCCGGAGCTGGCCATCGACGCGCCCCTGACCGTGCAGGTCAAGCCAGAGGGCAACGGCCGCACGTCTAAGCGCTTGGCGGGGGAGCCGCGCACGGCCAGCAAACTGCCGCCAGAGAATGTCTCGCGGTTGGAACTGCCGCAGCCTGAGCCGCTCGATGTCGTGCTCATCGACGTTCAGCTGTCGTGCGTGCCGCCGTCGGCCCACCTGATCTTTCGCGGGCGGGACTTCCCCGGCGTGGCGATGCTCAAGCTGGAGCCCGGCAGCTATTCGTTTGAGTGCCAATACAGCACCACTTGCCCAGAATGCGGGCCCCTGCGAGTGCCTTTTAGCATCTCGCGCAAGGACGCGGTCGGCGGTCGGCGGTTCTTTCGCGGCTTGGAGGCAGACGCGCCGCGGTAGCGCATGTGGAGCCTACCGGCGGTGGGCCTTGCTCATGCGCAATTGGCGGCGTTCGCGGGCCTGTTCGTTTCGCAGGCGGTCGGTGTCGTTGTCCAGCACCATGCCCGGCACGGGGCGCGGCTGGCCGGCGTCGTCCACGGAAACAAACACCACGTACGCGGTGTTGGCGTGTTCGCGGGCCTCGTCGTAGCGCTCGCGCCACACATCGACGCGGATTTCCATCGACGTCCTGCCCACATGACAGAGCCTGGCGGTGATATTGAGAATGTCGCCGAGGCGCACCGGGGTGATGAAGTGGACGTCGTCAAAGGCCACAGTGACGGCGGTTGAGCGAGCATGGCGTCCCGCGCAGATCCCCGCAGCGATGTCGATCCAGGACAAGATGACCCCGCCAAAGCACGTCCCCACCGTGTTGGTGTGCTGGGGCAAGACCAGCTCCGTCATGGTGGTCGCAGATTCGTCTGGGTGGCGTTCGGGAAGGGAGAGCTCGCTCATGGCCCAAAGCCTACCTTGAACCACTTTGCTGCGCTAGACAGACGCCCCAAGGTGGGGTATCTGCCCGGTGCTCGACCCTCCCGCGAGGCCCCCATGTCCGCCGTTTTGATTCACCGCGACCTGGCCATGACCGACCCCGACCTAGTGGCCAACGGCTTGCGCCGGCTTGTGCGCTGGTTGAGCCCGGACACGCATACCAATCAGCGGCCTGGCGATTTTGCCGAGCGTCGCCAGCAGATCGCCGATCTGGAGCAACGTCTCATCGACCTGTCGCAAAGCGAAGACGAAGTGCTGCGCGAGTTGGCTGCAGATGCCCTGGCGGCTTTCTTGGGGGCCGCAGCGCTGGAGAGGCTGCTGCTGCTGGGCCAAGATCCGCAAGAGCGCGTCAGGGCTTCCGCGGTGGGCGGCTTAGAAGGTTGGCCGGAGGATCAGCGCGCTCGCGATCTGCTGCTCGCCTCGGCCGCGGCGGGGCACTGGACCGTGCGGATGCGCGCCACCCGCGCCCTGCAGGCCTTTTCCGGCGATGACGTGATCAGCGTGCTCATGGAAGGCCTTTTGGATCCGGATAGTTATGTTCGACTCGCCGCCGCGGATAGCCTGCGCCGGCAGCCGCCCGGGCAATACCTGCCGAGCCTGCGCCGCCTGGCCGACTACCAAGCCCCCCACCACTTGGATGCGGCGATCGATCTGCTCGGTGACGTGGGAACCATTGAAGATGCGCAGTTCTTGAGCAAGGTGGGCGGGTTGTTTAATCTCTCGCAGCCGGCGTTCATCCGCAGTTGGGCGCGCAAGGCGGCGCGGAAAATCAAGGCGCGCCTTGGCAAGTAGCCGATTCAGGGCAGGCCACGGGGCCGCAGCACGGTTCGGCGTTTGCCGCAGGGTCGCCACGCCGGGATCAGGACTGGGAGCGCAGCGATGGAAGCTCTAATGAGTGCAAATAGTTGGCTCAGTCACACCGCGGCCGCCCTGCCGCTGATGGGCGCCATCCTGCCGGATTTTGCCACGATGACGGCCTGGTTGAGCGGCATCGACCTGTACTCCGTGTGGGCGCTGGCCTTTGGCATTTTGCTGCTCTGCGGTTTTGGTCTGCCGATTCCAGAGGACATCACCCTGGTCGCCGTCGGCTATATGACGTATTTCCTGAACGTAGACGGGCATTACGGCGATGGGCGCATGCTCGTGGCCCTGGCGGTGATCATCGGTATGGCCGGCGTGGTGATTGGCGACGCGACGATGTTCACCCTAGGGGCGCGCTTGGGCGGAAAGCTGATGCACCGCGCGCCATTTCGCAGCATCCTGGGCAGCGGTCGCCGCGAAAAGGCCACGGAATTCCTCCAGGCAAAGGGCCCGCAAGTGCTGTTCTCGGCCCGCTTTATGCCCGGCCTGCGCTCGGTGGTGTTTTTTACCAGCGGCACGTTGGGCATTCGCCTGCGCACTTTTCTGTTCTTTGACGGCCTCGCGGCGCTGCTGTCCGTGCCGGCGCTCGTGCTCTCGTCCTGGTATTTTGGTGAGCAAATTCAAGATGTCATCAAGTACGCTCAGCGGAGCGAGCAGGGCATCTTGGCGGTGATCGTGGTGATCGGCGTGGGCGCCGGGCTCAAGTACGCGTGGAAGAAGCGCAAAGAGGCCAAGGAAGCCCAACAGTTAGCCCAGCAAGAAGCCCAGCAAGAAGCCCAGCAAGAAGCCAAGCGCTAGAGGCCAGTTCGCACCGCAGAAGGCGTGTGTTCCAAAGTGGTGGAGCGATCGACTCGCCCGCTCGGCGCTTGGCTGAAACTAGGGACGCTTGCCGGGATAAGCCGCCAAGGCCGCCCGCAAAATGTCACAGGCTTGCCGCAGCTTGGGCTCTTCCAGCACGTAGGCCGCGCGCACCTCTTGCTTGCCCAGGCCGGCAGTGGCGTAAAATCCGTCGGCCGGCGCGAGCATCACAGTCGCGCCATCAACGTTGAAATCGTTGAGCAAGTACATGCAGAAGCGCTCGGCGTCGTCCACGGGCAGCTGCACCACAAGGTAAAAGGCGCCCTGCGGCGTGCGCGCGGACACCCCGGGGATGGTGTTCAGACCGGCCACCAGGGCGTCGCGGCGGCGCCGGTATTCTTGCGTCACCGCAGCTAGTTCCGCGGCAGGCGTGCTCAGTGCCGCTTGGGCCGCTAGCATGTCTACCACCGGAGGAGACAGGCGCGCCTGGGCAAACTTGATCACGGCGGCGCGGATCTGCGGATTGCGCGTCACCATACAACCGACCCGCGCTCCACAGGCGGAATAGCGCTTGGACACGGAATCGACAACGATGGCGCACTGTTCAAAACCGGGCTGGGCCAAGAGGCTGGGCGAGGTCAGGCCACCCTCGCGGACCTCATCGTCGTAGACAAAGTCGCGATAGACCTCATCGCAGATAAAGAATAGCCCGCGATCTTTACACAATTGGCCGATCTGCCGCAGTTCCGCAGACGACAGCACCGCGCCCGTGGGGTTGCCGGGGCTCGACAGCACAATCGCCCGGGTCTTGGGGGTCAGCGCCGCCTCGATTTGCCCCGCCGTCAGGGCGAATCCCTGGTCGCCAAATGTGGTGACGGGCCGGACATTCACGGCCAGAAGATGGGCAAAGCCCAAGTAGTTTGGATAGTAAGGCTCAGAGACCAGGAGCTCATCGCCCGGATCGCAGGTCGCGGCAATGGCAAAGAGCAGGGCCTCAGAGCCGCCCGTGGTCACCACCACGTCGGAGGCCGCAATGGCCGGGCCCCCCGCGGCGGCGCCTAGGCCGTTGTAGTAATCCGCGAGCGCTTGGCGGTAGGCCAGGCTGCCCTCAGACGCGCCGTACGCCAGCACTTTCTCGTCAAAATTGTGATAGGCGTCCAGCACGCTGCGCGGGGTAGCTACGTCGGGTTGGCCGATGTTGAGGTGCAGGACTTGCACGCCGCGCTGCTTGGCGCTGTCGGCATACGGTGTAAGGCGGCGGATCGGCGAAGCCGGGGCAGTAAGGCCGCGTTGCGAAGGGGCAAAGGTCATTGCGGGCTCCGAGTGTTTCGCGGGTCGCGCCGCCTGCCATGTCAGGGGCGACTGAAAAGACCGCGGGGACGCGACGGGGTGGATCAGTCCGCCGGGCGGCGCAGACTCTGAACAAACGCCACTAAGTCGCGGCGCAGGTCAAAGTGCAAGCGGACCATGGCTTTGGGGCGATCAGCCTGAGACAGGGTGCCCCACAGAGTGGTCGCGGCGTAGATCGGCCGCATCAGGCTGGGATGCTTGGCGCCGCTAAAGTGCAGGGTCTGACCGTTGTCTCCTTGCACTTCAAAGGCATAGGTCACGTGGCGCGGGCGGCGCAATTGGACGCGCAACGTGCCGCGAATAGGCTGTTGGGTGGCCAGCTTCTCAAAGGTCGCGGTGCCGGTCATCTCGGCTTCAATCACGTCCTGCCAACCGCTCGGCCGCTTGAGGCGCACATGGACGGCGACTTCGCAAATGCGCGTGACGTCCGGCTGGTCGACCTCAAAGTAGCTGCCGCGCAACGTCTCTACGAACACCATGCTCACGGAGCCTCCTGGGCGACGCGCACTGGCGGCAGCTCAGCTTGCGCAGTGCGAACGGCGAAGCGCAGGGCCCGCTCGAGCCTCGCTTCGTCTAGGGGCCCAGTGTACAACCGACCGGCCAGGAAGATCACCGGCTCCTCACCCCAATCGGTCTGGCGCTGCACCCAGCGCAGCCGCTCGCGGACTTCGGCGACGGCGGCGGACTGCAGAGCGCTGCGCCACTGCTCCGGCGCGACACCCAGCGCTTTGGCCCACCAGGCGGCCTGGCTGCCCCCTGGGGCCTTGGGTTCGGCGGTCGGCAGGTCGAATAGGGCGGTGACTGCCGCGGCCGTCCTGGCGAGCGCAGAGGCCGCTAGCAGGGCTTGGTTCAGATCCTGCTGGGTCGCGCGCCTCTCTGGCAGGGCCGCAACAAACAGCCGGCTCGCAAGCGGCCCGGGCGCGATCCAGCGGCGGAGCATGTGCCATGCTGCCCGCGACGCAGGGCTAGAAAAGTCCATCAGCACAAGGATTTCTGTCGATCCAGTGCCAACAGTGGCCAGGCGCGACAGATCGCCCAAGGCCAGCGGCTCCTGCAGATCGAGCTCGGCCTCCTGGCGCCACCGGCCGTGGCGAATCCGTTGCTGATACGCGTGGTCGGGCGAGCCAGCGCTAGCCAGAGGCGAGCGAGTTGACTCCGCGGCTTTGATCCATTCTCTGTCTGTGACGCTACCTAACCAGCGGTGGCCGTTAACAAATACCGCACCAGCGCTGGCATCAATGTGCCGCGCGCCAGACACGACGCTGTGCAAAGCCGAGGTCAACTCCGGTCGATCGAGGCGTTGGGCCTGCCGGTCTGTGCCGCCGCCTATCGCCGTCGCGGCCGCCATCAGATCGTCTTGGCGCCAAGCGGCGCTCTCCGGCAAGGACGCCAAGGCCGTCGCGCATCGCCCAGTCGAATTCGGCGCCAATGCGGTCCACATCAGCGCCAACCGCTGGGAACCACTATCGGGCGCCGGCAGGACGCGCACGACCAAGCGGCTCGCCGCGGTTTGGGCCTGCCAGCGGCGCAGCTGGCCGAGCTGGCGCACGGTCCACGCCTGCGCGGGATCGACGTAGACCACCGCGGTGATCGCGGCCTGGGCCGGCCCTAGGCACTGCTCATCGGGTTCGACATCGACGCGGTACAGCGTTCCCAGCATGCCGGCGCGACGCCCACCCAGAGCATCGCCAAAGCGGGCCTGACGCAAGTTATCAAAGGCCTCAAGGAATTCTGGCTGGGCTAGCGCCATGGCCGCGCGTTCGGTGTCGGCCCCAACGGGCAAGGGTTGGGCCACCCGGCCGAGCCGGTAGCGCGCTTGCACCAGCTGGCGGTGCAATCCTTCGGGGGCGGGCACGCCACCTAAACCGCGGCCGGCGATCAGCGCCGAAGGGGTGGCCTGTACGCCAAAGGCCAGCGCCGCCTGGCGCTCGCGGTCGAGGGCTTGGCCCAGCCGAGGATCGGCGCGGTCTTTGGCAAAGCGCTCGAGGTCTATGGCAATTTTGCCTGCGGCCGCGCTTATTGCGCCGTCATCTAGCCCGGGCTCTTGCAGCAGGGCATCGATGTACGCGAGCTCGCGACCCTGGGCCCGCGCCGCCAGCGCCGCCAGCGCAGAGTTGCGCGCCTGGGGGTGCCGCGACACCGGCAAGTGGTGGATCAGGAGCTCAATGCCGTGGCTCTGAACCGCATCCCTGTACAGCGGCCAAGCTTTGCGGCTGTGCGGGCACTCCAGATCCATCACCAAGCGCACCGGCGTAGCCATCGCCGCAACCGCGGGCGCGGCATTTGGCTGGCCGCAGGCCTCTTGCGGGGCCATGCCGGCGATCAAAGGGGCCGCGATCGCCGCCGCCGCCGCCCACGCCAGCGATCTCCGCTCGCGGTTCGATGCTGGCGAAGGCCGTTGCAAGCCCATGGGCGACCTCAATCGCCGCCGAGCAGCCGCTTGATCGCCACCCGGAAGGTGTTGGCGGAGAAGCCGGTCTGCGGCATGAACAAGTGGCCGTTGATAAACACCGTCGGCGTTCCGCGCACACCCAGCTCGCCGCCGAGTTTGCCGTGGGCATCGACCGCAGCGGCATGGCGGCCGTCGTCGAGCGCGGCCTTGAGCTTCTTGAGGTCTAGGCCGGCCAGCTTGGCGCGCTCCATGATCAGCGTCTCATCGAGCTTGTCATTGTTGTCCATGACCGCTTTGTGGAATTCCCAGAACTTGCCCTGGGCCTGGGCTTCCTGGCCGGCCTCGGCAAACTTCTTGGCCAGGGGGTGAATCTTGTCGAGCGGGAAGTCCACCCAGGTGATCTTCAAGCGACCGGGCATTTCGGCTTCCAGTTCGCGCAGGTGCGGGTCAAGCCGCGCCGAGAAGGGGCACTGGAAGTCCTGGAACGCCACGATCTCAATGGACGCACCGGCGCCACCGCGGCTCGGCGCCGTGGGCGGCAGGGCGATGGTCTTGGCCTCTGGCGCCAGGGACTCCAACAGCAGGCCCTTGGCCGTGATGGCTTCAAACACTTTGTCGGGTGCCACACCGCCGCGCACCATGGCCTGGGCCGCCAGGACTTCGGCGTCGATCAGCGGCTTGAGGATCGCTTCATCGCGGGCCCCGGTCAGCTTCTTGCCGTTGATGAACAGAATGGGCGTGCCGCGGGCGGAGAGGGCCAGGGCCTGCTCCATATCGGCCTCAATGCGCGCCTTAGCACCGTGGGCCGCCAAAGCCGTCGCGTACTGGGCCTTGTCCAGCTTGGCCGCTTCGGCTGCGGCGCTCAGACCGGCCGCGTCCAGATTCTTTTGGTGGGTCAGCAGGTAATCGTGCATTTCCCAGAATTTGCCCTGGGTGCGTGCGGCTTCGAGCGCCTCCGCGGCGGCAAAGGCGTTGGCGTGGGTCGTTCCCGGGTTGTGCTTGAACACCACCCTCAGCTTGCCCTGATAGTCGTCGACCATTTTGCGCAGCACCGGCTGCATCTTGGCGCAATACGGGCACTCCATGTCTTCAAAGATGACCACCGTCACCAGGGCACTGTCCGGACCCAGCCGCGGATCATCCTGGCGAATCTGCACGCGCCAGATCGCCGCTTCGCTTGCGGCCGTCGACGTCGCCGGATTGCCCAGCTGCACCGCCGCGCCGCCCGCGCCCGCCGGCTGAATCTGCGCCGCTTCCACGCCCGAGGTGCGGGTCGCCGGCGTCGGCAGAGCCACTTCCGGCGGCTGCTGGCCTTCAATGACGTACTTGATGTAATCCGGAGCCTTGCCCGGGTTGGCGGCGCCGATCACCGCCTTCATGAGCGATACGGACGGCGTGCCTGCCGCCAGCAGGGCATCGGCGCGGGACTTCTCTTCAGTGATCTTTTTCTCCCAGAATTCAGCCGGCTGCACGCCAAGGTAGAGCGCGCCGTTGATCAGGAACGACGGCGTGCCGGTGGCGCCAAAGGTCTTGGCCAGGCCCAGATCGCGCTGAACCAGCTTGGCCGACTCCGGGCTGTCGAGATCGGCGGCGAATTTCTTAGCGTCGATGCCGGCTTTGTCGGCCCAGGCCAGCATCGCCTCGCGGCCCACCGACTTGGATTCCATCATGCTTTCATAGAATTTGAAGAAGGCCTTCTGCTTGTGCGCTGCCACGGCGCCGCGAGCGGCCAGGACCGCGCCCGGGTGCTCGCTCATCGGCAGGTGCAAGAAGCGCACCCGCACGGAATCCTTGTGCTTATCCGCCATCTCCAGCAGAGCCTTGGCGTTGCCGCGGGTGTACGGGCACTCAAAGTCGATGAAGGCGAGCACTTCTACCTTGGGGGCCAAAGCGCCGCGCTCGGGCGCGTCAAAAGCCGCGGCGGCCGCAGCAGAAATCTTCTCCGCACTGCTCCGCTTGCACGCAGAGGTCGCGGACGCAGCCATGGCCGTAGCGGCGGCAATGGCCAACCAGCGGTTCAGGCGCGGGCGAGGGGTCGAATGCTGGGTGCGATCAGTGAACATTTTCAAAGGGCTCCTCGATGGCAACCGACCCAGGCTGGGCGCGGCAGGTCTTGACTGGACTTGGCCTGGCTGGATTAGGCTGGGCTGGGCAGGGCAACTATTGGGCGCGAATTGTCCGGGCAGCGCGGGAGTTTCTCTGCAATAGAGAGGGACACCAGTTCTGCAGGGCCCTACAGGGTAAGAGCAACCGCGCGGCGAATCAAGGCACCCCTGTCGGCCACGTGGACTGGTTAGGAGCCGCCGTCTTCGCGCAGCTTTCGCCAGACCGCAAGCCTATCCGCCGCCCGCGCTTCGGCGCCGTTGCGGGTGGGCGTATAGAATTCGGCATGTTGCAGCGCATCAGGCAGGTAGCGCTGGGCGTTGAAGCCGCCGCTCGCATGGGGATCGCGATAGTCCTCGCCCCATCCCAGATCGCGGCCCACGGAGCTCGAGGCGTTGCGCAGATGATCGGGGACGGGCAGGGTGCCAAAGCGCTCGACCGCCTTTTGTGCAAGGCCCAGGCCCAAATAGCTCGCCTTGGACTTGGGGGCGCAGGCCAAGTACGTGGTCGCCTGGGCCATCATCAGCCGCGATTCCGGCAGGCCGCAAAGCTCGTGGCCCTGCGCCGCGGCCATCGCCACCTGCAGCCCCTGCGGGTCGGCGTTGGACACGTCTTCAGCGGCAAAAATCACGAGGCGCCGGCAGATAAACCGCGGGTCCTCGCCGGCTTCCAGCATCCGCGCCAGCCAGTACAGCGCCGCATCCGGATCAGAGCCGCGCAGCGATTTGATGAACGCAGAGACCACTTGGTAGTGCTCGTCGCCCGCGCGATCGTAGCGAGGCCCCTTGCGCAGCGGCGTTCGCGCCAACAGTTCGGCGTCGATGATCGGCGTCAACTGCGCGTCGCGGCTACATTGTTCGAGCAGCGGCTCGGCAGAGGCCTCCAGCAGCGTGAGCGCGCGGCGGGCATCGCCATCGGCTTGAGCGACTAAGCGGTGCAGCGCCTCGGCGGTGATCTGAAGGCCGCTTCCGCCGTACCCCCTTGGATCGTCCAGGGAGCGCCGCAGCAACTCCTCGATCGCCGCCGGCCCCAGGGGCTCCAACACCACCAGCACACAGCGGCTGAGCAGAGCTGCGGTCAAGGAATGCCCGGGATTCTCGGTTGTTGCGCCGATCAGCGTGACCGTGCCTGCCTCAACGTGCGGCAACAGCGCGTCTTGTTGCGCCCGGCCCCAGCGGTGAATTTCGTCGACAAAGCAGACGGTTCTCTCACCTCTCCGCCCGGCGGCCTGGGCCTCAGCCACCAGATCGCGCAGCTGCTGCACGCCGTCCAGCACCGCAGAGAGGGCGGCAAATCGCGCCTGGCTGTGGCGGGCGACCAGTCGCGCCAAGGTCGTCTTGCCCACGCCCGGCGGCCCCCAGAGCAGCAGCGAGGGCAGGCGATCAGCTTGCAAAGCCTGGCGAATAAAGCCCTCTGGCCCCAGCCACGCCTGCTGGCCCACGACCTCATCCAGCTGGCGGGGCCGCATCCGCTCTGCCAAGGGGGCGCGCGGTGTCTGGTCAAAAAGGCCAGGCGCAGTCGCACTATTTCGCTTTGTTTGGCCCACTGCGTCCTCGGTCTGGCGCCGATCTCACGCGCGGGTCTTTTGCCATTCTGGACGGGTGGTCAGCACCGGGCAGCGGGCGTGCTTGATCACGTGCTCCGCCATGGAGCCCAAAACGGTATTGCGCACCTGATCGCGGCCAATTGCAGGCACCACGATGGCGTCCGCGCCCACGCGATCGACGTAGCTCATGATGCCCGATCCCGGCTTGTTGTCCTCGATCAACTGCCAAAACGCCGGCACACGGGTGATCTGGTGGGCGGCATTGGACAGGCGGGCCTGCATGCGCGCGCGAATCTGGTACTGCATGTCTTTGGGCAGAAAAATGTCGCCCTCTGGGGTCGCCAGCGTCTGCGACTGGCCGGGCTGCACCACGTCGACCACCTCTAAGCGGCCGCCGAGCTCGCTGGCAAAATCCTCGGCCGCGCGCAGCAGGGGCTGCCACTCGTCGTCCGAGAAATCGATCGGGTGGACGATGCGGCCAAACCCGGACCAAGCGTCCATGCGCGACGCAAAGCGCTCGTTGACCGACAGCACCGGTACTCGGGCGTCGCGAATCAGCCGCGCTGTCGGCGAACCTAGCACGCGCCCAGTGAATTCGTGCTGGCCCTCGGTCGCGACCACGGCCAGGTCTGCACCCAGCTCGTCCAGCACGTCCACCGCGAGCTCAAAGGTAGACCCCACCCGCGCCACGATCTCGGCATGCACGCCCAGCGCCGCCAGATCTTGCTGGTACGACAGCAGCGTAGGCATCGCCCGCTGGCGATCGGCGTCGTCAATCACTTGGCGCATGCGCGCCGCCTCTCCGTCGAGGTAGAACAGCTCGCTCGACCCGCGAAAAGCGTGGAAAATCGTGATGCGCGAGCCCAGGGCCTGAGCAGTCACCGCCAGCGGCTTGAAGGCCAAGCGGGTGACTTCGGTCAAATCCGTCAAAAGCACGATGTGATCGAACACGGGGGCCTCAGCGCGACCGGCGATCTGTCTTGCGGTCGTCAAAGCAGAACCTACGGCTGTGCCAAGGGTTCGTCAAGCGGCGTCCTATGCAGCTCCGCGGCGGATTAGCCGGGTGTCACTGCATACGTCTTCGGAATGTAAGCTGTTCTGGCTGCTCGTTGACAATACAGCGACGCTGACGGTACAAGACCGACTACAACCGGTAGGGCGGACTCGATTTTGGCCGGCCGCTCCTACCCAAACAGCCTTGCGTGACCGAGCTGATCAGCTCCACCAAGACCTGCTTAATTCCCTCTGCCTGATTCCGCATTTCCCGGAGGTTCCTGATGAAGAAGAGCTTGTTTGCCGCTTTCGCCCTGGTCGTTGCCGCGCTCGCTACGGGCTGCTCCTCGGCTCCGGCTAAGGAAACCCCGGCCCCGACGGCCGGCTGCACCAGCGACGACCAGTGCGCCAGCGCGGGCCCCTGCGGCAAGTGCGTTTCCGGCAGCTGCCAGAACGTGTTTGGCGCCGAGTGCTGCAACAAGGACGACGACTGCGGCAACCCGGCGCTCCGCTGCCGCGCCAACCGCTGCAAGTAATTGCGTTTCGCCGCGCAATCGGTTCCCAGGTGGCTCCGCTCCGGCGGATCACCACAGCACGGTCCGCAGGGTCACGTCCGCGCCGATGGCGAATTCGCTGATGGCGCGGGCGTTGACCTGTGCGGGCGGCCACTGCCCCCCCCGTTGGGAACCCGCGCGGCTTTGACGCCCAGGGTCCTGACAGCCCGTGCCAACGTCCTACCTTGATTTCTCCGAGCGCCCGTGTTGCGCCAGAGGCCAGCCGATGAATACCTGCCCAAGCCGTGTCCCAAGCCAATCGCTATTGCCGCGCCTTTCTGGAGCGCTGTGGGCCGTGGCGGCACTGCTGCTGGCCCTCGCCACGGGCTGTGGTCCCTCCTATCCCAACTGCAACAACGACGAACACTGTAAGTCCAAAGGCGAATTCTGCCTGGACAACAAGTGCGCCCAGTGCCGCACGGACAGCCACTGCCCCGGCGCCGACACGGACAAGTGCGTGACCTGCCAGGCCGGCGGCTGCGGACGCAAGGCAGATTGCTGCAGCAGCAACCTCGACTGCGGCGCGGGCCAAAAATGCGACACGGCGGGCAACAAGTGCGTGGCTCAATGCGCCGCGGACACGGACTGCCCCGCTGGCCAGAAGTGCGCCGCGGGCGCCTGCAAAGCCCCGGAGGGCAACCTCACCGGTGACGCCAGTGGCTGCAAGGCGGACGGCGATTGCGGCGCGGGCCTCAAGTGCAAAGACGGCCGCTGCCTGGACGCCGCCGGCCAGTGCGGATTTGCGCCGATCTACTTTTCCTTTAACGAGTACAGCTTGACCGACAGCGCCCAGAACGGCCTGTCCGCCAACCTCAAGTGCTTTAAGGAAAAGCCGGTTGCGGCCATCACGGTTGAGGGCCACTGCGACGAGCGCGGCACCGACGCGTACAACATGGAGCTCGGCACCAAGCGCGCCAAAGTCGTCAAGGACTTCCTGCAGTCGTCGCTGCCCAAGGTCAAGGTCAAGACCATGTCCTACGGCAAGACCAAGCCGCTCTGCAGCGAAGAGAGCGAAGACTGCTGGGGCAAGAACCGCCGCGCCGAATTCAAGGTCTCGGAGAAGTGATGAGCCGGCTGCAATGGGCGGGGCGCCGCAGCCCTATGGCTCTGCTCGGGGCGACGACCTTGGCCCTGCCTCTGCTGCTGAGCGGCTGCTTGGCCACTCGTGCGCAGGTGGAGGATGTCGAAGGGCGGCTCGCCAAGGTTGAGAAAGCCCACGCCGGCTATCTGTCCAATGCGGAACGCGAAACTAAGCGTCTGCAGACCTTGGCAGGGCAGGTAGAGGAGTCCAACGGCCAACTGCGAGAGAGCCTGGCGCGATCCGGGGCCAAGCTGGCCGACTACGAGACGCGCCTGGCCAAGCTGCGCGGCGAGCTTGAGGTCGTGATTAACCGCCTGGACACAGTGGAAAAGACCGGCGGCGGCGCGGCGGTGCTGGTTGGCGATGTGCGGCGGCGCCTGGACCAGCTGATCGCCGATCTGCGCGACCGGGCGGGCATCAATATCCTGGCCCTGCCCGCGGATTTGCCGGGCGATGCCGATGGTTTTGCCAAGCTGGCCGACGCCAAGCTCCAGGAAGGCGAGGTCAGAACGGCTGCGGCGGTCGCGGCCGAGTGCCAGAAGCGCTTTGCCAATACCGAGCCCGCCGGGCAGTGCGGTTTGGTTTTGGCCAAAATTGCCGTGCAGGAACAGCGGTTTAGCGATGCGACGCGCATTCTGCAGGCCGTACACGACAGCTTGGCCGGCAAGCCGGTGCCGGTGGTCGGGCAGGCACTCATTGAGATCGCCAAGGTGCTGGAGTTGCAGGGACGCTGCGCCAATGCCCAGAAAGTGCTCAAGTATGTGTTGAGCGATCTGCCCAAGGTGCCGGCGGCCAAGCAAGCGCGCGACCTGCTGGCGACGTCTGCCGCGCGCTGCAAGGAAGGCGTCGGCGCGGCTGGCAAGTCCGTTGAGGACGCCGGCAAGGGCGCCGAGCCAGCGGTCCCGGCCAAAGATTCGGCGCCGGCCAAAGAGAAGCCGAGCAAGCCCTCGGATACGCCGACCGCGCCTTAGGATTTTGATGGCCTCTGCTCCCGTCTTCTACCGCGGGCCCTGGCGCGTCATCGTCGTCGGCGGCGGGCACGCTGGCTGTGAGGCGGCACTGGCCTGTGCCCGCTGCGGCATAGAAACGCTTTTGCTGACTCAAAACGTCGACCGCGTCGGCTGGATGTCTTGCAACCCGTCTATCGGCGGCGTCGGCAAGTCGCACTTGGTGGCCGAGATCGACGCCTTGGGCGGGCAGATGGCGGTGGCCAGCGACGCCTCCAGCGTGCAGTCCAAGTGGCTCAACGACTCCCGCGGACCGGCGGTGCGGGCGCTGCGGGCCCAGTGCGACAAGCTGGCCTACGCCACGGCGATGCGCGAGGCCGTGGAGAACCAGCCGCACCTGCAGGTCAAACAGGGCGATGTGGCGCGATTGCTGCTGGATGGCAAGCAGTTGGGGGGCGTAGAGACAAGCACGGGTTTGAGCTACGCGGCAGAAGTAGTCATTCTTACGGCTGGAACCTTTCTGGATGCCGTGCTGCACACCGGCCTTCGCAGCCAAGCGGGCGGGCGGGCCGGCGATGCGGCGTCGCAGGGCTTGGGCGGGCAAATGCGCGAGCTGGGGGTGACCACGCTGCGCCACAAGACCGGGACCTGCCCGCGCATCGACCGCCGCAGTATCGATTACAGCCGCTTAGAGGCGGACCCTGGGCTGGTGCCGGCGCCGGCGATGTCGCGTCGCTCAAGCGGCGTGCGGTTGCCGCAGATGCCCTGCCACGTGGCGTATACGACGCCGCAGACCCACCAGATCATCCGCGATAACCTGGGCCAGTCGCCGATGTTCGCCGGGGTGATCGAAGGCCGCGGGCCTCGCTACTGTCCGTCGATCGAAGACAAAGTGGTGCGGTTTGCCCATCACGAGCGCCACTACCTGTTCTTGGAGCGCGAAGGCTGGCACACCCAAGAGGTGTATGTCAGCGGCCTTTCGACCTCGCTGCCCGCCGATGTGCAGGTGCAGATGGTCCGCAGCATTGCCGGGCTGGAGCGCGCTGAAATTATTCGGTTTGGCTATGCGGTGGAGTATGACGCCATCGACGCCCGCCAGCTGGGCCGCGACCTGATGCTGCCGCAACTGCCGGGGCTGTACCTGGCCGGGCAGGTCAACGGCACCTCGGGCTATGAGGAGGCGGCGGCCCAGGGACTGATCGCCGGGCTCAACGCGGTCGCGCGGCTCTCGCAACGGCCGCCGGTGGTGTTTGGCCGCGACCAAGCCTATCTGGGCGTGCTGGTGGACGATTTGGTCACCCAGGGCAACGCCGAGCCCTATCGCATGTTCACTTCGCGCGCCGAGCATCGCCTGGAATTGCGCTGTAGCAACGCAGATTTGCGTCTGAGTAGCCTGGGCCGCGACTTGGGCCTTGTCGGCGACACTCAGTGGCAGGCCGTGCAAGATCGGCTGCGGCGCATGGAGCGGGCCCGCGAAGTGCTGGCGCAGACGGTGGTGCGGCCGACGCGCGAGCATATCCCGTTGGTAGAGGCGATGGGCGCAGGGGCTCTTCAGACCACGGCGACGCTGGCGCAGCTGTTGTGCCGCGCTGGAGCCGAGTGGCCGCACCTGGACCCGTGGCTGCCCGAGGATCTGCGCAGCGGACCCAGCTGCGCGCTGAACGACGAAGACCAGCTAGAGCTGATCACCGAGTCGCGCTACACCGGCTATATCGAGCGCGAAAAACGCCGGCTGGATCGGACCAATCGCCACGATCAATGGCTGATTCCAGGGGATTTTGACTATACGCGGGTGGGTGGTCTGTCGGCCGAGGCCCAAGAAAAGCTGCAGCGGGTGGCCCCGGAGACGCTGGGCCAGGCAGGGCGGATCCCCGGAGTTACGCCGGCGGCGGTGCAGGCGATCGCTTTTGCCCTGCGCGCCCGGCAGCGTCGCAAAGATCCTGTGGAATTACCCTGAGCTAGGTGTGAGTCACCGGCGCTTCTTGGCCGCCGGATGGCCCTTGCGCCGCACCGACAAGCGCCGATGCACCAGCGCCACCACTTCGCCGTCCTGGCCCAAGATCGCGATGTCAAAGGTCGGCTCGCTTTTGCCCAGCTCATCGGCCTCGCGGCGGATCGCTTCAACCTGGTATTCGCTCAGCTCGATCTCTGCGGAGACGGCGCCTTTGCCCGGTTTGCGGTACTGGATCGACGCGGCTTTGTCCCACACCACATAGCCCGGCCCCAGGCGCGTCATCAGCATGATCATCGCAAACGGATCGGTCATCGAGTAGAGCGAACCGCCGTATTGCGTGCCCACCCAGTTGCGGTTCCACGGATAGAGGCCCATTTCTACGCGCAGCCGCGACAGATCGTCCGCTACCTCGCTCACCCGGATGCCCGCGCCGACAAACGGCGGCCACACGTTGATCGCCCTGAGCATCCGCGCAGTGCCCGCAGGTCCCAGGTTTTTGGCCCAATCTTTCAGAGGTTTTTGCGGCAAGCCGCGCAGTTCTAGATACAGGCCTTGGGCGCCGGCCAGCTTCTCCGAGACGATGGGCAGCGACTCCATCGCCAGGGCGCTCACGGCGGCTTTGGCCGTTTCCAGGCCCACGGCGGCACGGGCGGGCAGCTTGAGTCCAAAGGGCAGGGCCATCGTCGTCTCGCTCTGCGCCAGAATTGCCCAGCGCTGCCATAGGTTTCTGCTGAGGCTAGCCTCGCGCGTCGATCAAGGCGCGGGCCAATTCGATCCAGCCGTCTGCGGAACGACCGACGCGCACCGCCGGCTTATGTCGCAGCAGCGGCCAGACCTTTTCCGCATCCGACGTGCCCACCTGCAGGCCAAAGCGCCCCGCGACCCACAGGCCTTCGTCATTGGGGGCATCGCCGATTGACGCGGCATTGACCGGAGAAATGCCATCCTGGGCAAGCACTTGCAGGGCGCCCGCCCCCTTGTCTGGCGGCGCTAGCGTCATGTGAATGTGCACGCTCGACCAGGTGAGCTGCAGGCCCATGCCCTCCGCGGCTTCGCGCAGGTCGTGCAGTTCGTCTTCGCCGCGACCGGCGCGCTCCCAGGCCTGGTCGGTCAGGCGGGCAAACGAGCACGGGGCCAGCTGCCAGGCGTGGCGCTTGCCCAGTTCGCTTGCTGCTTTGCTGAGTTGCGCGCGATCCACCAGGGGGCGCAGCGGCACCAGCGGCTCATCAGGCACCACCAGAATTCCGCCGTTTTCTGCGATCCCGCGCTCGATGCCGGGCAAGTACCGCACCAAACCCAGCAATTCGCCAGCTGAACGCCCGGTGCACGGCAGCACCTCCACGCCGGCCTCGGCCAGACGCGGCAGCCACTCCACCACCTCGGCGGGGATGCGGCCGCGGCGGGTCATGGTGCCGTCGATATCGGTCAGCAGCACTTCAATCCGCGCCAGCTGCCCGCGCTCCAGCTGATCCAAGGGCTTCCACTGCATGGGATTCCTCTGCGGTTAAGCCTTTTGCGGCGCTTTGTAGGGGTCCGGCGTGGGCACGGGGATGGGGAAGGCCTCCTTGGGCTGCTGCAGAGCGCGGTACACCAGGATCGCGCCAAACAACACCAACGGCAGGCTCAGATACTGGCCGGTGGTAAAGGCATGGCCCAGGGCCTGCTCGATCGTGCCCAGAAAGCCCTCTGTGCGCAGCTGTTCGTCCTGAAATTCCTTAAAGTTCTCTAGGAAGAACCGCTGGCCAAAGTAGGCGATCATGAACACCCCGGCAAAAAAGCCGGAGCCGGCGCGGCGCACGTCCTTCTTTTCCAGGAAGGTGAGCAGCGCATAAGTCGTCAAACCCATGAGGAATTCGTAAAACTGGCTGGGATGGCGCGGCTGGCACACCGCCATGTGCTCCATGCGGCAATAGCGGACAAATTCGACACCCCAGGGCACGTCGGTCACGCGCCCGACGATCTCCGAGTTGAAGAAGTTCCCCAAGCGCACCCCACCAGCGGCGATGGCGATGGCCGGGGCCAAGTAGTCCGCCACGCGCGCCCAGGTCTTGCGGTGCTTGCGGGCAAAAAGCCAGAGCGCCAGGATGAGGCCCACGGTAGCGCCGTGAGAGGCCAGGCCGCCCTTCCAGAACTTGATGATCTCTATGGGATTTGCCAGGTATGTCTTGTATTCGTAAAAGAAGACGTGGCCCAGCCGCGCGCCTCCGACGACAGCCAATACGCCCCACCAGAGAAATTGTTCGGCAAAATCCACAGATTCGCCGTTCTTGAGCGCTTGGCGCCGCCACACCGCAAAGCCCGTGTAGATCGTCGCGGCGAACAGCACGCCGTAGTAGCGGATCTGCAAAGGCCCGAGGTCGAGCAGGATCGGATTGATGTCCCAGTGAATGGAAGCGAGCATGAGTCTCCAGGAATAAAGCAGTAAAGATCAGGCCTTGCCGGCGTAATACACCTTCATGACCTGGACCATCGCCGCTAGGTCGGCCGCGCCGCACGTCTCCGCAGTTGAATGCATGGCCCACATGGGCAGGCCGACATCGACCACCCGCGCGGCCAATTGCGCCGAAGTGATGGGGCCAATCGTGGTACCGCAGGCCATATCCTGTTTGACCACGTAGTCCTGCATCTGCACTTCTGCGGCTTCGCACAGCGCGGCAAAAATCGCCCCCGTCTCGCCGGTGGTGGCGTAGCGATCGCTCGCGTTCGCCTTGAGCACGGGGCCCTGATTGATGCGCGGTGCGTGGTTCTTGTCGTGCAAATCGGCGTAGTTGGGGTGCACGGCGTGGGCCATGTCGGCGCTGATGCAGAAGCTGTGGGCAAAGGCCTGCTCGGCATCGTCGCGGCTGTCGCTGTCTGGGTGTTGCCGGGCCACGCGCAGAAGCACGTCGCGCAGAAAACTGGAGGAAGCGCCGGAGGAAGTCAGCGAGCCGGTCTCTTCCGCGTCAAAGAACGCCGCCACGCGGGTGCGCACGCTGTTGGCCCCGGGGACGTCCAGCGACTCCACCAGGCCCTCCAGGGCACACCAAACCATCGCCAGATCGTCGTGGCGCGAGCCGGTGACCAAGGAGCGGTCCAAGCCGACCCGCTGCGGCGCCTGGGCGCTGACAAAGTGCAGGTCAAAACCGTCCAGATCGGCAAAATCGACCCCGGCGCGGTGGGCGAGCTGGGCCAGCACCGTCTGCGGATCGCCGTCGCCGCTCGCCACAATGGCGTTGAGCATGGTCTGCGGGTTGATCGCCCCTTTGTCGTTCTTCTCGCGGTCGAGGTGGATGGCCAAATCCGGAATAATCGCCATGGGTTCATCCAGGTGCACCAGCCGGCGGGTGACGATGGGCAGGCCCGTCAGCTCGTGGAGCCGCGGCCGACCGGTTTTGTCCCGCAGGGTCTGGTACACCGCGCCGGCCAGCGCCAGGGGCCGATCGAGCCAGGAGCGGCGGATCAGCCCGCCGTGGAACTGGGTGGTCAGCTGAGTGACGCCCGAGCCCTGCGACAGCGGATTGAGGCGCAGCCGCAGGTCGGGACTGTCCGTGTGGGCGCCCACCAGCGAATAGCCGGCGCGAATCGGCGAGCGCTCGCCCACCACCACGGCGATGACGCTTTTGCCATCGGGATGAATGACGTAGCGCCTCTGGCCCGGGACCACTTCCAGCCGCGCGGCGTAATTCCATTCTGCAAAGCCTGCTTGCGCCAGCCGGGCCACCACCGCTTGGACGGCGTGGTGCGGGGTCGGTGCGCGCTGCAGCCACTGGATATAGCGGTCTGCCGGATCGACGGGCTCCGCGCCAGGGAGGGCCAGGTGCGCGGCGGATTTGGCGGATTTGGCTTTGGCCATAGCACTTCCGGGCGGGGCGCGGCCCGCAAAGGCTGGACAATGTAGCGCCGACCCCCGTGGCTGTCACGCTATCGCCGCCAAGCACTTGGAATCTGACGGGGTGGGCCCAGTTCCGTCGCCGCCGTACATGGGGGTGCGAACTCGCCAGAGCCGTGCTACAAACACCTCACCCGAGGTATTCATGCCCCAGAATCGCGATCCGCAGCCGCATCCCCATGAGTTGACGCCCCAGGCCGTGGCCGGCGCGCCCATCGACGCCGCCGTGGTGCCTCCGCCGCCCGCCGACGATGCCCCCGTTCACGAGCACGACCGCTACTGGCTCGATCACATCTACCAAGGTGATAAGCAACGGCAATTGACCGTCCGCGCCGTGCTGACCGGCTGCGTGCTGGGCGGCGTGATGTCGATCTCCAACCTGTACGTGGGCCTGAAAATCGGCTGGGGCCTGGGCGTGGCGATTACCGCCGCCGTGCTCGCGTTCACGCTCTTTTCGGTGATCGAGAAGATCTTTGGCACCACGCCGGAAAAGCACTTTACGCTGCTGGAAAACAACACCATGCAGACCGCCGCTTCGGCCGCGGGGTACATGTCGTCGGCGGGCTTGGTGTCGGCGATTCCGGCGCTGTTCATGGTTAGCAAGTTCTCTTTGTCTCTGACGCAGATCATCGTCTGGGTCACGGCCATCTCTCTGCTGGGCATCGTTGCGGCGATTCCGGTCAAGAGAAAGCTTATCAATCAAGAGCGCTTGCGCTTTCCTTCTGGGATTGCCGCCGCCGAGACCCTGAGCAGTCTGCACGCCGCGGGGGGCGAGGGCACGGTCAAGGGCACGGCGCTGGCTCTGGGTGGCCTGCTGGGCGCCAGCCTGGCGTTTGTCCGCGAGGGCCTCAAGCTCCTGCCAGACAAGCTCGCGGTGTTTGGCAAGCCGCTGGCGCTTCGCACGGTGGCCTTTGAGCCGTCGCTGGTGATGATCGGCGCCGGCGCGCTGATGGGCGTGCGCGTCACGTTCTGGATGTTCCTGGCCGGCCTCGCTTCGCGGTGGTTCCTGGCGGATTGGCTGTTGGACCAAGGCTTTATCGACTGCGGCAAGCTCAAGCCCGGCGGCATCTGTGGTCACGACCACATCCCGTACAGCACCATCAACGCTTGGACGCTGTGGCCCGGGGTCTCGCTGATGGTCACGCACTCGCTGGTCGCCTTGGCGATGCAGGCCCCCTCGATGATCGCCGGCTTCAAAAAGACCCTGGGCGGCGCCAAGGACGACACGACCGATCCGCGCCTGGCCGGGGTTGAAGTGCCGATGTCCTGGTTCTTTATCGGCCTGGCCGTCGCGGGCAGCGCGTGTGTCTACCTGCAGGCCGCGTGGTTCGACATTCCGGTGCAGTGGGGCATCTTGGCGGTGCTGTTGTCGCTGATCCTGGCCTTTGTCGCCGCGCGCTCGCTGGGCGAGACGGATACAAATCCCGTTGGATCCATGGGTAAAGTGACGCAGCTGGTGTTCGGCGGCGTGATGAGCGGGCAGATCAATGCGAACTTGCTCGCCGCCAACGTGACGGCCGGAGCTGCCTCGCACGCGGGCGACCTGCTGACGGACATGAAGGCCGGCTACCTGGTGGGCGCGCGGCCGCGCTATCAGGTGTTGGCGCAGGTGGCGGGCGTGTTTGTCGGCGCGGTGTTTGCCTCGCTGGGCTATGTCTACCTGGTCGATCCCTCAGAGCTCGGCGGCGAAAAGTGGCCGGCCCCAGCGGCGATGGTCTGGGCTAAAGTTGCGGAACTGCTCTCTAAGGGCATTGGCAACATGGAGTCGCACAAGCTCTCTGCGATCCTTTGGGCCGCGGGCATCGGCGCTTCGCTTGCGGTGCTGGAGAAGCTTGTGCCGGCCAAAGTGCGAAAGTGGATGCCGTCCGTCTCTGGGGTGGGCATCGCGATGACGGTGGGATTCACCAGCAGTTTCTCAATGTTCATTGGCGCTTGCCTGGCTTGGCTGTTCGAAAAGCTCAAGCCGCAGCTGGCCGAACGCTTTACCGTGGTGGTCAGCTCTGGCCTGATCGCCGGCGAGACCCTGATGGCGGTGGCGCTGATCGCCTGGGGCGTCATCACGGGCAGCATGTAGCCGTTTGTCGGCACGCTAAGCACCCGAGTCAGCCTAAAACCTGCGCCGCGCCGCTGTGCCACCTGTGGAGGGGAGCGCCTGCCGTGGTGCTCGGGCTGTCGCGGCGGGTGGCGGCAGAACGCCGAGCGGCCGGCCAAATGCGCGGGAAAAACCAAAACGGCGACCCCGCGTGAGCAGGATCGCCGTCAGCGGGAGGGCAGCGCGAACACCGCCATCCCGATGGTTGTTTGCGGCCTAGTTGAGCACGGTCTCAGCGTCGATGGCGACGATGTCGATGCCGTTCTTCTGGCAGAAGTTGACGAAGCCCAGCTTGGCGATGCTGCGCAGCGCGCGGGTCGACAGACGGACGCGGACGAACTGGGTCAGCTCAGGCACCCACAGGCGCTTGTACTGCAGGTTGGGCAACTGACGCATCTTGGTTTTGGCGTTCGAGTGGCTCACCCGGTTGCCGACCAGCGGGCGCTTACCGGTGATGGTGCAAATGCGGGACATGAGATCGCTCCAAAGGGTCGGCTGAGGGTCTTGACCGCAAGGCGTCCATCGAAGGACACCCCAAAAAGTCAGGGGCCAGGGAAAGAGGGTCAGGGCAACAGGGGCCAGGGAACTCTCGCGACCAGAGGTAGACTGGCCGCGTCACTGGATTCGGCGAGCCGGCACAGGCCCGGCTCTGGCTGCGGGGCAAGAAGCATCCGCAACGGGGCCGCAAGTGTACGGAGTCAGCGGCGGTTATGTCAAGAGTCGCCTGGCTGAATGGGCCTTGAGGCCGTTCCGCGTCAGGGCGACCAGGCTTCGCTGGGGCCGGCCATTGCGGGCGCGAGGGGCGGAGAATTCCACGGCAACGCTGGGCCGGTCCAGACATTCTGCAAGTTGCCCATGAGCACCGCGGTGTTGGTGACCAACTGGGCCAAGCCCTGCACGCACCACGCAAAGCCATTGCTGTGGAGCCCAAGGCCGATCGCCAGGAGCGACCCGCCCTGCACGACCAAGCCTGCGCGCGGGTGGCCGGCGATGATCACATCCTTGAGGCGCGACTCCAAGCCGTCGATCAGAATCACGCCGTCGGCCGTGTCGATGGGGCCCGCCATGGCCAACGGCAAGGTTGCGGTTGCAGCGCAGCGGTGCAGTTCGACCTGCGAGCCCAAGGCGGCCAAGGCAGCGCCGCGGTTGGCGGTGAGCTGGCTTCCCCACAGGAGGGCGTGGCCCAGGTGGGCGTGCAAGCCTGCTCCGCCGCTGCCGTTTGCCAGGGGGGTGGTGTCGCTGACGACGACGCCGTTGAGCTCGACCTTGGCGCGGTCTGCCAGGATTCCGGCGCCGCGACAATGGCGCACGGCCGCGCCTGTCAGCGTCAGCGTCGCTCCGCCCACGGCGACGGCGCCAAAGGACCGCTGCGCCTCGGGCAACGCAGGGCTGTCCAACTGGCCGTCCATGGCATCCAGACGGGTGCCAGCGTCGGTTACAAAAAGCCCGGGGAGGCTGAAATTGTCCAGGCGGAAGCCGCGCAACGCGACCCTGGCCTGGGCGCTCACCTGAACCGCAGCGCCTTTGGTCGCACCCTTGAGCGGCAGCGCGGTGTCGATGATCAGGTTGGCGATCTCGGCGGACGTGCCAGTGCCCGCGGCGGACAGCGCCACGTTCAGGTGCCCGCTCAGGCGCAGCTGGCGCACGTTGGCGCTGCCGCCCTCGGTGACCTCCAGGCCGCGGCCCAGCCCATCGCCAGTGCCCGCGGGATGGCTAATCCACACATCCTGAGCGCTGACTGCGGCTTCGGTGACACTTATACCGACATCGCGGGCCGCGAAAACCCCAAGACCGCTGATGGAGACGCTCGCCGAACTGGCGACCACCAGGCCGCGGCCAAAACGAGCATCGCTGGCGCGCGGCAGCGTCTCCGTGAGCCACGCCTGGTCGATTTCTGCCTGCGAGCCCAGGCCCGTCACCACCATGGCCGCCGTCCGCGCTTGGGCCACGTGGACCATCTGGACGATCGCACGGCCGCCGCTGGCCACTTC
Source organism: Myxococcota bacterium (assembly GCA_964201005.1). Taxonomy (GTDB): domain Bacteria; phylum Myxococcota_A; class UBA9042; order UBA9042; family UBA9042; genus SXRM01. Next base: position 89,248 of record CAXNCS010000002.1, on the reverse strand, counting down.
GATGCCGTAACCGGCGGCGTTGTCGGAGGCGCGCGCAAGGGTGTCGACCAGGACGGCGTGCTGCAGCGTCAGCTGGCTGCCTTTGCCGCTGACCAGCGCTGCGGCGCTGCGGTTGCCCTGGAGGCGCGCACCATCGACCACGGCTGTGGCACCCTGGTCCACAAGAATGCCAAAGCCCTGCAGAAGATCGGCGGCGCGCGGCAAGGTATCCAAGATGACCACGCGCTGGGCGTCGAGCTGTGAAGCGGAGCCCGTGGCGAGAACGCCTCGCGATCGGTTGCCCTGCAAAAGGACCGCGCGCAGCCCGAGGTGGCCGCCATTCTGGGCCCGAGCGCCGTCGCCGCTGCCTTGGTCCGGCGCCGCGAGGGTCTGGAGCACGGCCGTGTTGATGAGCTGCAATTGCGAGCCCTTTCCCCAGGATAGCGCGGCAACGCCCTGGTTGCCCTTGAGCCGGCCGTGGCTCAGAGAGACCAGGGCTCCGCCGCTGCTGAGCAGGCCATGGCCGCCCTCGCCGCTGGGCATGGACGATGAAGTGTTGATGATTTCAGCAAAACTGAGGATGGCGCTGGTGCCTGGGTTGAAGGCGGCCAGCCCCGCGGCGGCGCTCCCCGAGATGCGCAGACCGCGGCCCGAGAGCTGAGCGCCGTCACTGGCCAGGATGCCGTAGCCACCGCTGCTGGCCGTGGGCAGGGTGCCGCTGATCGCGACATCGTCAAACACCAAGGTGACCCCGCTGGCCAGCTCTAGGCCGCGGCTGACCGCGCCGTGAACGCGAACCTGATGCAGCGTCGCCGCACCTGGGTCAAAGGCGATCCCTCGCCCAGGACCGCCGACGATCACCTGATCCAGGGTGCAACCGCCGCAGCGCACAGCCGCCCAACTTCCCTGGCCGACCGCGACCCGTCGCGCTGTACCGCCGCTCTGAACGACCAAGGGAATCGAGCCGCCTGAAATCGCCACGCCTTCGACAAGGCCTTGCACGATAAGCGACGTATCGGCTTTGGTGCTGGGCAATTGCAGCGATGTCAGCGCCGCACAGCGACCCACAAGCACCACGCCGGCGGCGACTTGCGTCTCGCCCTTGGGCAAAGCGTGGGTGCCAGCCGCTAAGGCGATGGTCGACCCCGCTTCCGCCATTTTGATGGCCTGGGCGAGCGTCGCAAAGGGGGCATCGCGCTTGCCTGTCGACTCGCCTTGGTAAGCCGGATCGACGAACCAGTGCTGATCGCCGTCCTGTACGCCGGCAAAGGCGTCGGAGGCACAGTCACCGGGGTCCGCCACACAGCTCGGCGCGTTGGCCAAATCGACGGCGAAGCCAGGTGGACACGCTGCAGGCAGAAACGTCTCCAGCGATGCACAGGTGCCGCTCGGGTCCAGGGCTTGGCTGACCTCGCAGCCCGCACAGCTGTCCGGGGTAGAGTCGCCGGCCAGGCAGAGGGCCAATTCCGCGGGCATGCTGCCGTCTTCTAGCACGGCGACCCGCAATTGCTCAGGCGCAGCAAGGGCTGGGGATGGGCTGGCGGGCAGATCGGTCGCAGCGGCGCCCCCACCGGGCAAGAGCACGCCCGCACCGGCCGCCCGGCAGGCAGAGCCATCGGCGAATTCACCCGCCTGGCACCGGGATGAGTCTTGTAATTCCAGGGCTGTGCACGCGCGCGGTGCCAAGGTGCAGCCGTTTTGGCCTGGGCTCGCGGGGTCACAGCCGGGGGAAGGCGACCAGGAGGCGCACCACTTGGGCCGGCACGTCAGCGCATCGGGGCATTCGCCCAAGGCAAACCCGGCGCAGGCCTTGGTCCATTGATCCCAGGCCTGCCACTGTGGGCAACAACTGCCGTCCGGTTTTGCGGTTGCGCCGCCGCAGGGCAGGGCAATCGCCGCGGCGACCGAGGTTCCGGGTCCATTGATGTCTTGGGGTACGGCGTCGGCCGAGTTCAGCGAGTCCCAGTTGGGGATAGCGCCAGAGCTGATGTCCGCGTCGCCGTACCAGCGGCCGGGATCGTACGCATCGCCTGGTTGGGGCTCTGGTGGGGTTTGCCCAGGTCCGCATGCCGCCAATAGGACTGCAAGCGCCGTCGCCGCGCAAAACAGCCCGCCCCAGCGGGTGCAGTGCGGTTGAGCGTGGTACCAAAGCGAGGCGATCATCTGCGATACTGTGCTCACTGCGCGGCGATCCCGCAAGACCGACGGCAAGAAGCTAGGAGCGACAGGAGGATAGATGCGCGAATCCGCAAGGGCGTGGTCCGACGCAATGGCCGACCTCGATGCCCGCGCCGAGGCCCCAGGTCTTGTGGCCCTGGCCCTGCCGACCCCGACCTTGCCTCCTGCGTCGACGACGAATCATTGGCTGGTCGGCTGGACGCGCATGGTCGTGGTCGACCCAGCCACGCCCGACCGCCGGGCCCAGCGGCGACTCGTGCACCTGGTAGACGCCGCCAGGAAGGCCGGTGCAGAGCCTGTGGCGCTGTTCCTGAGCCATCATCACCTGGATCACTGCGGTGCGGCGGCCGATCTGGCGGGGCAATTGCGCCTGCCCGTGTGGTGCCACGCGGCGACTCGGCCGTTGCTTCCGGCATGGGTAGAGGTGGCCGGCGAGGTCGCGGAAGGCGATGAGGTCGCGGTCAACGCAGACGGCGCGGTGTGGCGGGCCCTGCACACCCCTGGCCATGCGCCGGGGCATCTGGTTCTGCACGAGGCGCTGAGCGGCTGGATGGTCGCAGGCGACATGGTCGCAGGGCAGGGCACCATCCTCATCGACCCGCGCGATGGCGACATGGGCCAGTACCTCGCCAGCCTTGAGCGCATGCAGGCCCTGGCGCCCCTGGCGTTGGCCCCCGCCCACGGGCCCGTGCTGCGCGATGCAACCCAGGTGCTGGCCTATTATCAACGCCATCGCCGCGAGAGAGAGGCGAGAATCCTGGCGAGCCTGACGAACCGGCCGCGGGAGCCGGCAGACCTATTGCCCAGCGCTTACGCCGACGTGCCGCGGATGACCTGGCCGCTGGCGCTGCGCTCCCTGGAATCGCATTTGGTCCATCTTCAGCAGCAAGGGCTAGCGCTCCGCACGTCGTCGGGCTGGCTGGCCAACAAGCAGGCTGAATCAACTGGTTAGCGGTCTAGCGGTCTAGCTGTCGGCTGTATCAAGCTTGGCGCAGCGGCCTGGGCAACTGGCGGACGGGGCCAATCGGCTTGATCCACGGGTCTTGCGGCGGCTGGGGTGGGACAACCGCGGCTTTGGCCTGCTGCTGTTCCTTGAACCACGCGCGGTTCACCCGAGCAAAGGCGTGGGGCAGCACGATCGGCAGCCAAACCCAGCTGCGAAAAGACTCGGGATAGGCAATGAGACCGACGGCCGTCGCCGCCGCACCCGCGGTGATCGCCGCCGTAATCAGCGGCAGGGGCGAATTGCGCGAGTAGCGAATCCCCATCCAGATCGACGCCGCCATGGCAAAGACGAACGTCAGGCCCGCCGGGATGCCGTACGCCACAAACACCGCCAGGTAGGCGTTGTGCAGCGCTGTAGCCGTGCCGGCGTAGCGATTGGCGTTCTCTGCCACAAAGCCGCCCGTGCCGTTGCCAACCCACGGGCTTTTCTCAAGCATGGAAAAGGCGATCGGCAACTGCTCCAAGCGGCCAGAGGTCACCTCTACGCGGTTGACATCCAGCACTTCGCCGCGGGCCAGGCCGGCCGGCTCAAGGACGCGGGTCTGAAAAGAGGCCGGCGTCAAGTACATCGCCGCCAAGGTAATCGCGATGAGCACCCCGGTGCTGAACAGCACATGGCGGATCGAACGGGCGGTCAACAGGGCCATGCTGAGCAGCCCCACCACGACGGCAATCGTCCCCGTCCGCGAAGCAGACACCAGGACGCTGAGGAACCCCAAGGCGGATGCGCCGGCCGCTGCAGCGCGATGCCAAGGCGCCATGCCCTTTTCCAGCAGCACCGCCACGGCCACGGGGATCATGCGCCCCAGGTGCATCCCCAGCAGGTTCGGCTCGCCCGCTAGCCCGGAGACGCGCACCTGTTCTACGTTCATGGCCGTCCAGTCCGTGCCAAGCATCGCGCTGCCGCCCAAGATCAGCAGATTGAACACGATGGCGAGGCCAATGTACTGGAGATCCTCCGGCTTGCGCAGCAACGCGTTGACCAGCAGGGCCACCACCATGCCGCCAAAGAGCGAGAAGATGTTGCCAAAGTTCATGGTCGCGTCGGTGGCAAGCTCCGCGACCACCAAAAAGACCACCTGCAGCAGCAGCGGCACAAAATAGAGAGCCGGCCCGCGCAGCTCGCTCCACTTGCCCCGATAGTGAATCAGCGAGGCGAGCACGACCAGCGGAGTCACCGCGATAAAAGGCGTGGCAAAACCGATATCCAGGCTGATGGCCATGGTCGGCAGAATCGAGTAAGCCATAATGAAGACGCGGTATTCGCGGAGCAGCCGGTACATGGCCAGTGCGCCGCCCATGGCAAGGAGCATGAGCGAGGCGTTGTCCGTCATCATCGCCGCTACCGCCGCCATCAGCAGCAGCAGCGCGCCCAGCAGCATTTGCATCTTGCGAATTCCCCTATTTCAGATCGAGCTTGGCCAGCAACACGCGCATGCGCTCCTGCAGCTCGGCAGTCCGCACTTGGCACTCTACCAGCTTCTTGGCGACCTCGGCGGCCTTTCGCGAGGCATCGTCGAGCTGCGCCACCAGCTTCTTGCGCAGATCCGCGGCCACGGCACCGGGGGGCAGGGCATCCAGATTGCCTTGAATGCGCTGCTGTTCGCGGTCCAAGGTGTCGCGCTGCTGCGCCAGGCCCTGCATGGTCAGCGCCAGATTCTCGATTTCTGCTTGGTGGGTAAGCAGTTCCGTGATCGGGCCGGCAATCGCCTCTTCCGGCTTGCTGTTCTGCAGGTAGTAGCGCAGGGCTTGCATCACCGGGTTGGTCAAGCCCGCCTCCACCATCGTCACCGGTGTCTGCTCCACCAGCGCGGCGCTCGCCTGACCTTTGGCCGGCACCAGCACGGGCACGAACAGGTCGTCGCCGGCCTTGACCAGCTCCTTGGGCGGATTGACCAATTCCATGCCGTTCTGCCGGCGCAGGCGCACATAGGCCAAGCTGGGCTGATCGCGATTGGACTCAATGCGCACGGTTCGCGTCGACACGCGCTTGCCCTGCAGGTGGATCCGCCCGCCGGTGATGCGAACGAGGCGCAGTTCGTCGATGCGCGCATCGCTCTGAATCTGAAGAGAGAATCCGCTTTCTCGCGCGTACGGCACAAAGGCCGTCTCATCCTTGCCCACGCGGCCGATAAAGCCTTCTCCGGCAAAAGTCCCATCGACGTAAAGGGTAATCGGCCCCGACTCCAGCGCCGACTCCTTGCCATTGCGCAACAGCACCGCGCGGAATGGCGCCTGACTGGTCTGCGGTTCGCGGAATAGGAAGACGTCGCGGCCATCGATTTTGCGCGACACGATGTTGATGAGCGCCGCCGAGCGGTCCGGGACAGTCACAGGCTTTTGCGCCTGATACGCGTACAGTGCGCCGACTTCCTTGCCCACGACCAGCGCCTCAGCTTGGCGGGCGGCGGCATCGCGGCGCTGTTGTTGCTCGCGGCGCACTTCATCCGACGACCGGCCGCGCTCGTATTCCGCCGCTTTGTCTGCGTAGGCCGCCGGCCTGGGCGCAGGGGCGCTTTTGCGGGCCGCCGCTGGGGTTTTCTTGTATTCGTGCGCAGGTGCTCCGGCCTCTTCCGCCTCTGCCATGGGCGCAGAGGGCGGCGGTGGTGGCGACGGCGACTCGACGCCGACATCGGACTCCGGTGGAGCCTCCGCATACTGCGGCAAGCGCGACGACAGATCGGGCCGCGGGACCCGGTGCGGCGCGTGCAAGTTGTAGCGGAAAGACAGAGGCGAGCCGACAACGAGCGTCAAATCAATGTCTTTCCAGGCCTCGCCGGAGACATTGTCGACGATGGCCCAGCCCTGGAGGGTCACGCCCTTGTCTCCATCGACCCAAGCGCGGTAGGCCGGCCGCCACACCGGAACTTCATGAATATAAGAGACAATCAGGTCGTGGCTGCCGTCGTCCGCTAGGCGCACTTGCACGCCCACCGGCTTCCACTGGCCGTCGCGCCGGGCGATGTCCATCGACTGCTGCAGGCCGGCCGCCAGGGCCTTGTCGCCGATCAGCACTTTGCGCACCCCGGCCACTGGCGTCGCCATCAGCGTGCCGTCGTCGCTCAGCAGCGTGAGCACTTGGCCCTGTTCGAGCTTGCCGTTTTCTCCAGGGATCTGGCCATTCTCTACGCCGACGACTTTGCCAGACAGGTTGCCGTCGCGGCTCTCGACCTGCACTTGGGCGCCGCGCAGCACGCCTAGCACCCCCTGCAGCCCGGTGGCGTGGCGCACTTCGCTGGGCAGCCTCGCCGCCGCCTCATCGCCCGAGCGCTCTACCGGTAGGCTCACAGAAGAGGCCACGCTGCCTGAAAGATCCAGCACCGTCAGCGACTTCAGCACATCGTTGATCTGATCCGGCCGCACCCGCAGCTCCAGATCGCGGCCCTGGATGACCCCGCGGCGCTCAAAATAGCCCACGCCATTTTGGTACAGCACCACCTTGGTCACAGGCAATTCTGCAGAAGGCTTCACGAGTTGCGCGCTGGAACACCCGGTCGACAGCAGCAAAGCCGCCAGTCTCCACCCCGTTGCACCGCCAAAAAGTCGCCGCATCGCAGACCCCCCGGGCAATTGTCGCCGCGAGCGCATGATGGGCCCGCCCTGCGCCAATCGCAACTGCCCAGCGGCATGCCTGCGGCGGCGCTTCGGGGGGCCTGAGCCAAGCCTATGCTCTGAAAGGATCTTTACTGAAGGACCGCGCAGCCTGTGCAGACCGTCTGGTAATTCAAGGCGTTGCACTTGATTAGCTTGCCGGCCGAGAGGCAGCTGGCCGCCGCGTTGAAGGTCTTGACGCAGCCCGTGACCGGATTGCACGAGTCCAGGGTGCACGAACAGCCGTCATTGCACACCACCGGGGTCGGCCCGCCTACGCACTTGCCGGCCAAGCACTTGTCTCCGGTCAGGCACTTGTTGGCGTCTTCGCAGGGCAGGGTGTTGTTGACATACGTGCACTTGCCCGCGGCGTCGCAGGCGTCGGTGGTGCAGGCGTTGCCGTCATTGCACGGCACGGTGACCTTGGGCGTGCACTTGCCGCTTGCGCAGGTGTCGCCGGTGGTGCAGTTGTTGCCGTCGCTGCAGACCGCGCCGCTCGCCGGGGCAAACACGCAGGCGCCCGTGGCGACATCACAGCTGTCCGTTGTGCACACATTGTTGTCATTGCACACTTTCTTGGCGCCGGGGGAGCACTTGCCCGCGATGCACAGGTCGGTCAGCGTGCACAAGTTGCCGTCTTCGCAGGCGCCAGCCAATAGCGCCGTGTTGATGCATGCGCCGGTCAAGGTGTTGCACGAGTCCGCGGTGCAGGGATTGGCGTCGTTGCAGGACTTGGCCACGCCCGCGCACTTGCCCGCGGCGCAGACATCGTTCAGCGTGCACGCATTCTTGTCATTGCACACCGCGGTGTTGCTGCTCCAGCTGCAGGTGCCCGTCAGCGGCGCGCAGGCGTCATCCGTGCACACGTTGCCGTCCGCGCAGCTCTTGGCAGCCCCGGCTTTGCACAGGCCCTGAGCACAGGTGTCCAGCAGCGTGCACTTGTCTCCGTCGTCGCACGGCGCGCTGTTGGCGCTGCTGACGCAGCCTTTGAGCGGGTCGCACGCGTCGTTGGTGCACACATTGCCGTCGTTGCAGTTGGGCGCGGTGGTGCCGAGGCACTTGCCAGCGACGCAGCTGTCGATCGTCGTGCACAAGTTGCCGTCGCTGCAGGCCGTGCCGCTGAGCAGTTTGTACACACACAGGCCAGTCGCCGTGCTGCAGGCGTCGACCGTGCAAGCGTTCTTGTCGTCGCAATTGACCACTAGGCCCGACGCGCAGGTCCCCGCGGCGCAGCTGTCGCCGGTGGTGCACAGGTTGCCGTCTTCGCACTTGCCCGCGATCGGCGCATTGCTGCACTTGCCAGTGAGCGTGTCGCAGGAGTCGGCGGTGCAAACGTTTTTGTCATCGCAGTTCACCTTGCTGAGCGCCACGCACTTGCCCGCCGCGCAGGTGTCTCCGCTGGTGCACGCGTTGTTATCGTTGCACGCCAAGGTGTTGTTGGTGATAAAGCAGCCAAGGCCGGGCTGGCAAGCGTCGGTCGTGCACAAATTGTTGTCGTTGCAGTCCACCGCTGCGCCGCCGCAGCTGCCGTTGATGCACTTGTCTGCGCTGGTGCAGGCGTTGCCGTCTGTGCACGCCTTGCCGTCCAATGCGTTGACAAAGGTACACGTGCCTTTGCCGCCCGCGATGCTGCTGCAAGTGCCTACGATGCAAGCGTTAGCTGTCGTGTTGCAGTTGAGGCTCGACGTGCAGCAGCCCGCGGTCGCCGCGCCCAAGCACTTGCCGGCGCTGCACTTGTCACCCGTGGTGCACAGCAGGCCGTCATTGCAGCTCGCGGTGTTGGGCTGGAACAGGCACTTGCCGGTGGTCGGGCTGCACAAGTCGTCGGTGCACGGGTTGTTGTCGTTGCAGTTGGTGACCGTCTTGGGCGTGCACTTGCCCAGCAGGCAGCTCTCGCCCTGGGTGCATAGGCTATTGTCGTCGCAAGTCGCGGTGTTATTGACGTAGGTGCAGGTGCCCGTCAAGGCGTTGCAGCTGTCCGTGGTGCACGGGTTGCTGTCATTGCACACCACGGCCACACCCGCGCAGACGCCGCCCGTGCAGATGTCCTTGGCGGTGCACGCTTTGCCGTCGTTGCAGGCCAGCGTGTTGTTGGTAAAGCTGCATTTGCCAGTCGCGGGGACACACGCGTCGGTCGTGCAGCTGTTGTTGTCGTTGCAGGTCACGGCGTTCACGCCCGCGCACTTGCCGGCCGCACAGATGTCGCCTTTGGTGCACAGGCTCTTGTCGTCGCAGGGCAGGGTATTGTTGACGTACAGGCACTTGCCCGTCGCTTTGTCGCACGCGTCGTTGGTGCAGGGGTTGCCGTCGTCGCAGCTGATGGCCGCCGCGCCCACGCACTTGCCCAACACGCACGCATCGCCAGAAGTGCAGGCGTTGCCGTCGCTGCAGCTGCCGCTGACGGGCAGAGAGGTGCACAGCCCCGTGCTCGGGTTGCACAGGTCGGCCGTGCATACATTGCCGTCATCGCAGGACTTCTTGCCCGTGGGCGTGCACTTGCCGCCGCTGCAGACATCGCCCGTCGTGCAGGCATTGCCGTCATTGCACGCGCTGGTCAAGTTGATCCACGTGCAATTGCCCGTCACCGGCGAGCAGGAGTCGGCGGTGCACGCGTTGCCGTCATCGCAATTCTTGAGCTGGCCCATGCACTTGCCGGCTACGCAGCCGTCGCCAACGCTGCAGAGGCTGCCGTCATCGCAGCCACCGCTGATCGGCGTAAAGGTGCATTTGCCGGTCGCCTTATCGCAGCTGTCTACGGTGCAAGAATTCTTGTCGTCGCAACCCACGGTCTTGGGCACGCACGCACCGGCCGCGCTGCACAGGCCACCCGCCGTGCATAGGTTGCCGTCTTCGCAGGCGATCCCCGCGATGACCTTGTGGACGCAAACGCCCGTCAAGCACGCGTCAGCGGTGCACGGGTTGTTGTCATTGCAGACGCTGTTGGCGTTCAGCGGGGTGCACGGGCACGCCTGGACGCCGGCCTGACACGCGCCGTCCTTGCAGGTGTCGCCCTTGCTGCAGCTGTTGCCGTCCTCGCACGCGACGGTGTTGTTGGCGTATGCACACGCGCCCGTCTTGGCATCGCAGCCGTCCGTGGTACACAAGTTGCCGTCTTCGCAGTTCTTTGCCGTACCGCCGCACACGCCGAGCTTGCACAAGTCGCCCACGGTGCAAGCCGAGCCGTCATTGCAGGGCAGGGTGTTGGCGGCGAACAGGCACTGGCCGGTCTTGGGGCTGCAACTGTCTGAGGTGCAGGGGTTCTTGTCGTCGCACTCCAGGCCAATGCCGGCCTTGCACAGCCCGCCGCTGCACGAGTCGCCGGTGGTGCACAGGTTGCCGTCGGAGCAAGTCGCAGCGTTGGGCAGGGCGACGCACAAGCCCGAGTTGGTGTCGCAGCTGTCATTGGTGCAGGGGTTGTTGTCGTTGCAGTTGGCGGGGCCGCCCGCGCCGCACTTGCCGCCCACGCAGCTGTCGCCGATTGTGCACGGGTTGCCGTCCGAACAGGAGCCTTGGCTCGCGCTAAACACGCAGCCGCCAGTCTTGGGATCGCACGCGTCAGAGGTGCACGGGTTGCCGTCGCTGCAAAGCTTGATCTTGCCGGGCGTGCAGATCTTGTTGCTGCAGATGTCCGCCTGGGTGCAGCCGTTGCCGTCTTCGCACGGCGCGCCGTTGTTGGCGGTGTAGACGCAGCCCAGCTTGGCGTCGCAAGCATCCTTGGTGCAAGGATTTTTGTCATCGCAGCTCAACAGAGCGCCCGCCGTGCACTTGCCGGCCTTGCACGCGTCCCCTGCGGTGCAGACATTGGTGTCGGCGTCGCAGGGCTTGCCTTCGTCGATCGGCTTGGCGCCGCACTTACCGGTCCCGGGGTCGCAGGCGTTGCCCAAGCACGCAGCCGAGCTGGTCGGGCAGACCACCACCGTCGCCGCCTTGACCTTGCAGGTAAAGGGCACCTGAGCCGTGTCGCAGAACAACGTGCCATTGCACAGGTTTCCGTCCTCCAGGCCCTTGCAGTCGCCGTCGACCTGGCACAGGCAGGCGTTGCTGCCGGGCTGGCACTTGCCGGCGGCGCAAGTATCGCCGCTGGTGCATGCGCTGCCGTCTTCGCAGGGCGCGGTGTTGGCGTCGTGCTCGCAACCAGTGGCCGGGTCACAGCTATCGGTGGTGCAAGGGTTGCTGTCGTCGCACGATACCGTGGCGTCCTTGGCCAAGCCGGTGCAGGTGCCGCTGACGCACTCGTCAAAATCGGTGCAGGCGTTGCCGTCGCTGCAGGGCGCCGCCGTGTTCTTGTGCAGGCAGCCCTGGTCGCCGTCACACGCATCGATCGTGCATGGGTTTTTGTCGTCGCAGTCCACGGGGGTGCCGCTGCAGCCCTTGTCCGAGCAGGTGTCGCTCGCCGTACACGCGCTGTCGTCGTCGCAGCCCGCGCCCAGCGGCTTGGGGCTGGTCACACAGGTGCCGTCGAGCGGGTTGCAGCTCGCCGATGCGCATGGGTCAGTGCTGGTGCAGGCCTTTGCGCCGCCGCCTTTGCATTTTCCGCCGGCGCAACTGTCGCCTGCGGTGCACAAGTCGCCGTCTTCGCAGACTTCGCCGTCTGCGGCCGTGGCGGTGCAGCCGTTGGCGGCGTCGCAGGCGTCCGCGGTGCAGGGGTTGTTGTCGTCGCACGCAATCGCCGCGCCCACGCACTTGCCGGTCTTGCAGGTGTCGCCTGTGGTGCACACGGAGCCATCTTGGCATTCCGTGCCGTCGGCAAACACGCTGCTGACGCACTTGCCGGTCGCCTTGTCGCAGGCGTTGGCGGTGCACGGGTCGTTGTCGCTGCAGTCCAGCGGTGCGCCGATTTCGCAGAGGCCGGCCATGCACTTGTCGCCCGGGGTGCAGTCGTTGCCGTCGCCATCGCAGCTCGCGCCGTCCGCCGCGGCGGTGTTGGCGCAGCCGCTGGCGGGGTCACACGCGTCCGAAGTACACGGATTGTTGTCGTTGCACGACTTCTCCAGGCCGCCGACGCAAGCGCCGTTCTTGCACTGGTCTTTCTCGGTGCAGCCGTTGCCGTCGTCGCAAGCGCCCGTGGCAGGCGAATTGACGCAGCCGCCGCTGGCCGGGTCGCAGGCGTCGGTGGTGCACGGGTTGCCGTCGGTGCAGGTCTGCTCGTCCGTTTGGCCGTCGCAGTCGTTGTCAAGGCCGTCGCACAGATCAGCCGCCGGCGCCGCTGCGGAGCACGGTCCCAGGCCTTGGGCGCTACAACCGCGCTTGCCGGTGCAGGTTCCCGCTTCATTGCTGGCGCTGCAGTTGGTCGCCATGCCGCCGGCGATCGCCGCTTCACTGCACGCGCAGACCGCAGGGGCGGTGTCGCCCGGCTTGGCGGGGGCCATCACGCAGCGCTTGGCCTTGGTGGCCGCGGTGCCGGCGAACTCCTGACATGCATAACCCGTGGGGCATGTATCGCCAGCGCCGCAGGCTGGGGCACAGAAAGAGCCCAATTCCGGGCTGTACTGCACGCAAGCCGAATCCGCCCCGCACTCGCCGTCGGCCGTGCAGGGGTTGCAGAGGGTGCCCAGGGCTGGCCCGGTGTCGCCATCTGCGGCGGCGGTGTCCGAGTCGGTGCCGTCCGCAGCCGAGTCGGCGCCAGTGGCGTCTGGATCTGGACCAGTCGTATCCAAATCGGTGGCGGCTGTGTCCGGATCGCCGCCTGCACTGTCCGTATCGGTGGCGCTTGCGTCGGGATCGGCGTCGGTGGCGTCGGAATCGGTTGAATCTGGCCCAGCGGAGTCGGCGCCGGTGGAGTCAGGATCGGGGGAGGTGGCGTCGGTGCCGGCTCCCGCGTCGGTCCCGGCGGTGTCGGAGTTGGCAGTGTCGGGGCTGGCCGTGTCGGGGCTGGCCGTGTCGGGATTCGACGCGTCCGCTGATGTAGCGTCCGTGCCCGCAGCATCCGCCTCGGCGCTGTCTTGAACCCCTAGATCGGCGACCGCAGCGTCGCCCGAGGCGTCGATGCTGGTGCCCGCGGTCTGTTCCTGGGCCTCATCGCCGCAGCTGGCCAGCGCCGCTATCAGCAAGGACGCAACCCAGAAACCTCCCGTCCGCCGCCGCCAATTCGCCTGATTTGCCAAGATTGTCATATGCTTCTCCCCGTTCCAAGCGTCGAGCGCGCAGAGCCTTTCTTGAGATCCTGAACAGCCCCCCATCATGAGCCAGCGGCCATTGACTGGCAAGACGCATTCGCCAAGCCGGGGTGGCGTGTCACCCGCAGGCCCAGCCAGAATTCCCCTCTGGGAATCCATAGAGCTTTCGCGTCGGCGCGCTTGCAGCCGCTGCGAAGGTTGCCGCAGCGCTTGCACCGCGCCGCCCCGCAGAGGGACACTTTGCCGCTGCGGCTCGGCCGCTGGGGGTTCACCATGGCGCTCGCACCGGAACAACAGCGGCTTGTGGACGCGATGAGCGGCACTTGGCTGGGCGAACTGCGCTCGCACCCGTCGCCTTGGGATCCCGCTGGCGGCTTGTCGGTCGGCCGCACCCAGGCCCGGCCAGCGCTCGCAGGGGCGATTGTGGTAAGCGATTACGCGGAGGAGCGCGACGGGGTCATCGCCTTTCGCGGCCACGGCGTCTACAGCTGGGACAAAGTCCACGCCTGCTACCGCATGTACTGGTTTGACACCGTGCAGCCAGCGCCGCTGCTCTTGCCCGCTACGGGCCACTGGGACGACCAGGATCTGGTGTTCATGGTGGCGACGGACATCGCTGAACATCGCTATATCTATCGGTTCTTGGAGCCAGGTTACTACATCTTCCGCATTGAACTTCGCCGCGCGGGTGAGGACTGGCGCACTTTTGCAGAAGGCGACTATGTGCGCCAAGGGTAAGCCAAGCGCATGGCCAGGGTGCGGCGGCCGTCAGAGAGTTCGCCTTTGCCTTGCCCGCTCAGACCGGGGCCCTTGCGCTGCGCCGGTTGATCGGAATACCCTTCCGCCCTGGGCAGCGGCATGCGGCGCTTGCGCAAATTGGAGCTGGCATGGCAGTCGGTGACCAGAGCAGCGACAATACCATCCCTAAAAACGGGGAGATCGGCGCGCTGACCGGCGAGCACGATATCCCGGTCCTGCCCGTGCAAGATCTCAGCCGTCCGTGCGTCCTGCAGCAGGTCCGCGGTCCTCAGGCGCCAGAGATCTTTGAGCTCGTTCAGGAAACGCTGGTCGTCGGTCGCGCCGACGATGCCGATATCCGCGTGCCGTCCACCTCCTTGTCTCGCCGGCATATGCGCCTGGACCGCGAAGTGGCGGGCTACCGCGCCATCGACTTGGACAGCGCCAATGGCGTCTACCTCAATGAGGTCCGCGTCCACTCGGCTGTCCTGCGCGACGGCGATACGCTTCAGCTGGGCAGTGCGGTTTTCGTCTTCTATGAGGGTCGTTAGCGCTCGCCCATTGGGCTTGCAGCGGGGGACTGGGCGATGGCCTTGTTTGTGCGCTTCTGGGGAACCCGCGGCTCGATCCCGACGCCGGGTCGCTCGTCGTACCGCTACGGCGGCAATACGTCGTGCGTTGAAATCCGCAGTGGCGACACGCTTTTTATCTGCGACGGCGGCACTGGGCTTCGCGAACTGGGCCAGGACCTGCTGCGCCGCCAGGATCGGCCGCTCGTCGGGCACTTCCTGTTTAGCCACATGCACTGGGACCACATCCAGGGCTTTCCGTTCTTTGCTCCCGCCTACTTGCCAGACAATACCTTCTACATCTACGGAACCTTTGCCGGCGACAAGCGCTTTCACAGCCTGCTGTCGGGGCAAATGCGATCGTCGTATTTTCCGGTCGATTTCAGCGAACTGAATTCGCACGTCGCCTCGACCGACTTGGGGGACGCCGGGGCGCGGCTGATCGACGGCGTGCTAGTGCGCAGCTTTGAGCAGTGCCATCCAGGCGGTAGCTACGCCTATTCGCTAGAGAAAGATGACAAGAAGGTGGTGTACGCCACGGACAATGAGCTCGACCTGACCTTGGCCGACCCGGACTTGCCGAGGCGCGAGCCCAACACCCCGCGGATTCTGCCGGCGCGCATGGTTGAATTCTGCCGGGGCGCCGACCTGCTCATTGCCGACGGCCAGTACACGGACAGCGAGTATCTGCGCTATTCCGGCTGGGGCCACGCCCGCGCGACCACCGTGGTCGACTTGGCCGTGCAGGCTGGCGTCAAGCAACTAGCGATTTACCATCACGATCCCATGCAGACGGATCGCGAGGTGGAGATGAAGATCGAGGCATGCCGCCAGCGCGCCGCCCGGCTGGGTTCGCCGCTGTTCGTGTTTGCCGCTCGCGAGGGTATCGAACTCAAGATCTCCTGAGGTCGCCAAAATCCACCATGTGGATTTTGCCGGATCGTCGAATTGGGATGCAAATCAAGACGGAATGAGGACCGGACCGGAGGCGACCGCCGCGGTCGTTGAGGACCGGACCGGAGTGACAACGCCGAGTTGCGCCCAAGGCGGCGATTCCGGGGTCGCGGCGAACCTTGCGCTCATCGGCCGGCACCGCTAGGCTTTCGCGCTTTTGCGCGCCCTGCGCCCTGCGGAATTGAGAATGCTGCACCAACTGATTGCCTGGTATTTTGAGCGGACCTTGGAATTCGGCTACCTCGGCGTGGCGGCGATGATGGCGCTGGAGTCGACGATTGTGCCGATCCCCAGCGAAGTGATCGTGCCGCCGGCGGCGTATTGGGCGGCCAAGGGCGAGCTGAGCTACCTTGGGGTCATCCTCGCTGGGACCATCGGCTCGGTGGTGGGCGCGGTGATCATGTACCTGGCCTCCAAGTACCTGGGCCGGCCGCTGCTGCTGCGCTATGGCAAGTATGTGCGCATTACACCAGAGAAAGTTGAGGCGTCAGAGCGCTTTGTCGCCCGCTATCAGACCGGCGGCATCTTCTTTGCCCGCTTGCTGCCCGTGGTTCGCCACTTGATCGGCATCCCAGCCGGGCTGGTGCGCATGCCGCTGGGCTCGTATGTGCTGATGACGACCCTGGGATCGGCGCTCTGGTGTACGGTGCTGACCTGGTTTGGCGCTTCCGTGCTCGGCGATGCGCCCAACTTGATCAAAGACCCGGACGCGCTGATGGTCGTGCTCAAGGCCAAGTCCATGGTGATCGGCCTTGCCGTGCTGGTGCTGGCCGCGGCTTACGTGATGATGGTGCGGATGACGCGAAAAGACGCGGGCGACAAAGCCGCCAAGTAAGCGATTCCACTATTTCTTAGGCGACTTGGCCGCGGCCTTGGCTTCCGCTAGCAGCCCGCGCAGCCACGGCTCGGCTTGCTCAAGGGTCCAGCCGGTGCCCTTGTGCAGGCCGCGAATCCGCCCCTGGTGATCCACGGCGATGAACGTCGGGACGCTCTCCGTCTCCAGCACTTCCATAGCCTCTGGACCCAACCAGGCCACCGCGGGCCCGCCGGGAAGCTGGTCTTTGACGTAGTCCTCCAGGGCCTGCTCGTCGCGATCGACGCTGGCCGCCACCACGACGAGGCCTTCCGCGGCCAGCCGGGCGTGCAGCTCTGCCACCAGCGGCGCGGTCGCCTTGCAGGGTCCACACCAAGTCGCCCACACGTCCAGGAGCAGCACTTTGCCCGCCAGGCTCTCCGGCGGCTTGGTCAGGCCAAACCAGCGCGCCACTTCCAGCCGCGGCAGCCCCTGGCCGATGCGCGCGTCCTGGGTCCAGTTGAGCGGCTGGGCCGGCGGACTGTCCGGCTTGGCCACCAGCTGGAGCGGCGCGGGCGTGGGGCTATCGGCTTGCACCGGCGCTGTGGCAGCGCTATCGGCGGGAGGCAGGGAAAAACCGTAGAAAGCATCGCGGCCTTCGCCAGCCCCTGCGGCCACGAGCGCCGTGACCCGGTACAGGCCCTTGGGCACGGCAAAGCGCACCAGGCCCTTGGCGTCGCTCAGCGCGGTCGCGGTATCCATTTGCGTGCCGGTGTCATCGCTCAATTTCAGGGCCAAACGCGTGCGCGCAAGCGGCTTTCCGCCCGCAGTGACCGCCAGCTGCAGCTGGGCCGGGCCCTGCCATCGCGTCACTTTGCGCGTCGCTGCGGCCCGCGGCTTGACCAGGCTGGGCCACGGCGGCGCGACGCTGAGCCAGTCACCAGCGGGCTCGTGCAGCGGCAAATTGCTTGCGGTGACCCAAATTTCGCCGTCGGGTTGGGCCTTGAGGTCCAGGCGCCAGTCGCCCACCTGCAGCAGCGCTCCCTCGCGCGGATCGACGCTGACCATGCCGTTGCCGCTGACCGCTGCGGCGCTGCCCAGGGGCTGACTCAGAGGCGCTGACCTCCAGACATAGCGCAGCGGCTGGCCCGGCGCCGCCCCTTCGACAAACTGGAGCCCCAGGTTGAACATCGCCCCGCTGGCGAGCAGCGAAAACCCGCCTTTGACCACCATCGGCGCCTTGGACTGCGCGGGAAACATCCGCTCCAGGAGCTCGCGGGTCACTTGGGTCACCAGCGCTTGACCGTTGCGGCGGACCTCAATCTCAGCGGTGCTGCCGGGCTTTCCGCGGACATGCTCGGCCACTTCGGGCACCTTTGCCCCCGCCGGCACCGGCCAGGTGTCCACGCGGATCAGCTGGTCGCCCGCCTGCAAGCCGGCGCGACTCGCCGGGCCCCCAGGAATAATCTGTTGACAAAACACGGCATTGCCCCGCGCCTCGAGCACGAGTCCCACGCCGCCTTGGCCCTGATCTTTGACCTTGGGCTGCGCGGCGACAAACGGCCAACGCGGCGACGGCGGCACGGCGGTCTTGAGGGGCTCTGCGGCCTTAGGTGGCTCCAGAGCGGGCGGCGCGGGCGGAGAAGGCTCGGCGGACCAGGCGATTGCCGGCGCAAACGCGTTCCCTAGGGCGGCCAAAGCAAGGGCAGACAAGACGGCAAGGCGAAGAGGGTACTGCATCCCACCCAGCGTAGGGGGGCGCGCACTCGCGGTCAACAACCGCGCCAAACCCGCGCCGTTCCCTCACGGATTGATCGCGCACTGCCGCACGATTTCGCTGAGCGCCGCAAAGGAAAACGGCTTCTCCAGCACGGGCCGACCGGTCTGGCCCAGCTGATCGTCCAAATCCTCTGCCCAGGCGCAGCCCGTCACAAACACCACGCGGCTGGCCTGCAAAGGGTTGTCCGTCCTCAGGGTTTTGAATACGTCCAAGCCTGTGAGCCCCGGCATCATCACGTCGGTGACGACCGCCGCAAAGAACTGCCGGCGCATCAGGTCGATCGCCGACTGGCCATCTTGGGTCACGGTCACGTCAAATTCCGCCGCCAGCACCCGCTGCATGACGCGGGCGATCAGCGGATCGTCTTCAATGACCAGAACCTTGGGTCGGTCTGGCTCCACCGGCCGCTAGTTGCCCTTGGCGGGCGCGGGCTTCGCTTCGAGCGGCGCGACCTGACCCAGGGCGACGGTAAACGCCTCTTTGGTCTGGGCGCCTTCGGCTTTGACTTCAACGCGCGTGCCCAGAACCTTGGTCACCTTGGCGGGGTAGATCTGGCCCACCCAAGGCACTTCGACCGCCTGCCCAGCCTTGAGCGCCGGCTTGAGCGGCACGGGCCGCAGGTCGCTCTTGGCCACCGAGCGCACGCGCTGGCTGAACTGCCGCACCAGCCAATTGTCGCCGGATTCAGCGATCAACAGCACCAGCTCGTCGCGCGACTGCACGCCTTTGGCAAAAGCGAAATTGCCCGGTTGGAGCCCTTCTTTTTGCCGGGTCACGTCGCGCGGGCCCAGCACCTTGACCAGCTGGTTCTCTGCCCAGTTGTCCGGCAGATCGGTGTAGCGAACGGTGATTTTGTCGCCTTCGACCTTCTGCACCAGCGCGTGCTTGAGCTCGCTTGCCCACTCCGCGAGCACCAGATCGCCGACCTTGACCTCGCCCGCCTGGCTGCCCGCGGCAATGACAAACAGCCCGGTGGTCTTGAACGAGCCGCCTGCCAGCTCTTTGATCGTGATCACGTCGCCTTTGACCTCGCCGACATCGTGGGCAAACAGCCGGTACGGCTTGCTGGCGTCGCCATAGCTGCGATCTTTGCCTTGGGTAAGCACAAAGACCCGATCGCCGTCCTTGAGCTGGGCGCCGCGCGCGGGCAGATTCCAAGCATTTTTCGCGGGATCCGGCTCAGCTTCCACCGGCGTGACGGCCGTGGGCGCCGCGGCAGGGCTGGCATCGCCCGGTGCATCCGCGGCCTTGGCCCCTTGCGCAGCAGCCGTGGCGGGTTTGGCCTCCGGCTTGACCTCGGGTTCCTTCTTCTTGCAGCCCCAAGTCAGCGCCGCCGCAGCCGCGCACATGGCCCATGCCAAACGATGGTGATTCATAGAGAGTTTCTCCTGCGGAGCGAAGCTGTTGCGGCGCTCTAGCGCTGTCGTACCTGAGGACCGGCTGTCTTGCGGGCTCTCAGAATCGATCGATCTTCCAGCTGCCGGCCTCTTGCACAAGAATGCAGCGCAATTCCGTGGTGTCGGGCGCGGTGATCTTGGCCTGAACCCGGCCGTCGCCCTGGTCCTCAAGCTCGATCGTCGGCGGCGCGCCCGTCAATACCGGCACGTATTTGTCCGCGTGGCGCCAAAAGCGCTCTGCGTACTTGGCTTGGATGTCTGGAATATTCTGGGCAAAGCGCTGGGTGGCCTTGGCCTTGAGCGCTTCAAAGTCGTGGGCCTTGAGCGCCGGCACAACGTCTTTGAGCGCTGCGCGGATGGCCCGGGAGCGATCAACCGGCGCGGTCACGGCAGCCGCCGCGTCGTCGCGGACCTGAGCCACGGCGCCATCGCGGGAGCGCGCGGCCAGCGTGTCTGTCGGCGGGATGGCCCTGAGGCGCTTGGCGCCGGCAGGCAAGGGCCTGAGCGCGGCCGCCGGGGCCTGCAAGGCCTTGAGAGAATTCGCTTCGCCTGCCACAGGTTGGGGGCGAAGCGCCTGCACCGGGCCGCGCAGCGCCGTGGTGGCCGCACCATACGCGGGGGGCAAGCAGCGCCCTGGCTCCGCGCCGCAGTCTACCGGTTCAGAGCAAGCCGCAAGCGCCACTAAACCCAGGCCCAGGAGCGCCGCGCCCCCTGCCCGTGCCCCGGTCTGCTTGCTGGGCCGCCCCGAAGCGTTCTGCGGCCGTTCCATCCGTTGCCAAGAGCGCTGACCCATGACCCCTCCGCGTTGGTGCAATTCGAGCGCGACGGTATACGCACACCCTGCGAAAACATTCTGGATGTGCAAGAACGGCGAGGGACATCAAGGGTCTCTTCGACCATCGAGGGCTCCGATCAGCCGTTCTTTCACATCCTCTTTGTGCCCCACCAAGCGGAAATCAATCGACTTGGGGCCTGGGCGGCGCCGCAATCCCGCCTAGGTGAGCTCGCCTGCCCACCCGGCGGTGCCAAGGAAACCAACGAGTTCTTCCTGTTGGTCCTGCTAAGCGCGGACGATCGTGACCTTGTTGATGGTCACCTGGGTGCGCGGACGGTCGCCGGCGCCCACGGGCACTTTGCTGATCGCCATGACCACGTCGAGGCCTTCGACCACTTCGCCAAACACCGAGTGGCGGTTGTCCAAGTGCGGAGTCGGCGCGACGGTGATGAAGAACTGGCTGCCGTTGGTCCCCGGGCCCGCGTTGGCCATCGAGAGGATGCCGGCCTTGGTGTGGCGCAGCGTCGGATGGAATTCATCGCCAAACTGCCAACCTGGGCCGCCGGTGCCCTCGCCCTTGGGGCAGCCGCCCTGGAGCATGAACCCGTCGATCACCCGGTGGAACATGAGGCCGTCGTAGTACGGACGCGTCTCATCTTTGCCGGTGAAGGGGTTCTTCCAAGCGACCGTGCCTTCAGCCAACTGGATGAAATTCGTCACCGTCTGCGGGGCCTTATCGACAAAGAGCTGGATGCGGAATTTGCCCAGCGTCGTGTCAAAATCGGCGAACACCGTCTTTGCGGTCTCTAGGGGTGCAATGGTCTTGAGGGGCTTCTTGCCAAAAAACGACATCGTAGCGCTCCGCGGCCTGCCAATCGGCCAAGGGGTCGTAAGTGTAGGCGGCGCGAGCAGGTGCCGCAAGCGCAGGCCTGGCACCGGAATCGCCCATGGAGCGCCGCTGCCCAAACCCACTGCGGTCGCGCAACTCTACTTGAGCACGTAGATCCGCTCGCCGGGTCGCAGCATCCCCAACTCTGTGCGGATCGTCTGGATGCGGACGTCGGCGCGGGTGGCAAAGGCCTCGGCGCGGGCTTTGAGCTCCTGATGGCGCGTCTCTGCCTCCAGCAACTGTTCGCGCTTGCGCTGCAATTCGGCCTGGCGGTCGTCAGCGGGACTCCGCGCGGTAAAGGCGTGCACCAGCCCCACGACACAGATCGCGGCAAAGGCGATGTAGACCGTGGTCTTGCACAGCGCCCAAACGATGCCAAAGATTCTGCGCAGCCACGCCATTGCCGCCTCCCAGTACAGCGGCAGAGCGTAAAGAATTGCGCGATCGCGTCTAGTTTTTCGCGGGTTGTCAGCCTGGGCAGCGATCGCCAGAGCCCAGAGATCGCTGGCGAGATCGCCACTTGGACGATCGCCGCGCAGATCGCTGTGCGCTGTCCCGGGGGGCTACGTCAGAGGCGTGACGGCTAAGGACATATCTGGATTGGGAATTCTCTCAGAGGTGCGCCGGCCCTGGGGATCGCGGGGCAGATGCATCTCAAACGTCGCGCCGCCGCCCGGGGTCTCGCGGTATTCGACTTCGCCGCCGTGGGCCAGCGCCACCCGCCTCGCCATCGCCAGGCCAATGCCCGTCCCGTCCTTCTTGCCGTGGGTGGCAAAGGCCTCAAACAGCCGGTGCTGGAACTCGCGCGGCACGCCGGGGCCGTTGTCCTGGGCGGTAAAGACCAGCTGATCGCCCTGGGCCGCCAGCGTCAACTGGAACAGCAGGGGCTGATCCGGGTTGGCGGCGCAGGTGTCCAGGGCATCGCGGGCATTGCGCGCCAGATTCACCAGGGCCCGCGTCACTTTGTTGAGGTCAAAGCGGGCAAAGCCGCGGTCCTCGCAGTGCACTTGCCACTGGACCTTGGAGCCGTCAAACACGCCTTCCAGGGCAATGCGGAGGTCGCTCGCCAGCTCCGTCATCAGCACCTTGCGCAGCAGCAGGTCGCGATCGCCGCGGGCAAAGCTCAGGACGTCGCGGGTCATCTCCGTCATCTTTGCGAGCTGGGACAACACCAGATCGGACAACTGGGCGCGCTCCTGGGCATCATCTTCCATCTTGAGCAGTTGCACGTAGCCAGATGCAACCGTGACCGGGGTCTTGAGGTCGTGGAGCACCGCAGAGAGCGCTGAACCGATGGCCGCGAGGCGATCTTGCCGTTCCAATTGCTGGCGCGCCATGCGTTGGCCCAGGGCGTGGCCAATCTGATCGGCCGACAATTCAACCACGCGCTCTTGCGACTCCGTCAAGCAGCTGTGGCCACCGGTCTTCCAATACACCGCCAGCGCGCCCACAAACCCGGTATCGCGCTCCAAGGGCACGCAAAGGCCGGCGGCGGGCACAAACGGCAGCTGCTCTTCGTCGGCCAGGCGCGCCAATTCTCCGGGCGCCATATCGCAGGGATTGTAGCGCTGGGGAGCAGAAAACACTTTGCCCATCAGGCCTGTAATCGTGGGCAGCTGCACCACGTCATAAAAATCCGGCCCGGCCGAGCGATAGAGCACCAGGCCGCCTGCCTCTCTCCGCACCGCCATTTCCAGCAAGTCGGCGTCCAGGGTGCACAGGATTCGCTCCATCACGCCGCGAACCGCTTCATCCAGTGTCGCCGCGCGGGCCGCTTCGCGCTCCAGGTCGTAGAGCATGTCGATTTCGCGCACGCGGTTGGCCAGATCGGTGCGGGCGAGGATCAGCAGGGCATTGTTGGCCGCGAGCTTCTCCGCCAATCGAGCATTCACAATAGAAATCGCGGCCATTGACAGGATCGCCGCCAGCAACTCCTCATCGGCCACGCTGAACCAGCCGCCGCGCTTGTTGAGCACCTGAGCCACGGCGACCAGATTGTCTTCGCGGTCGAGCACTGGCTGGCACAGCATGGAGCGGGTGCGATAGCCGTTCTCCAGGTCCCAACTCGCGTCAAAGCGGGGATCCTGGTAGGCATCCTTGACGTTGACGGTGCGGCGGGTCTGGGCGACCCAACCGGCGAGACCTTGGCCAAAATGCAAGCGAATCGGGCGGATCTCCTTGCCCATGGCGATGGAGCTCAGCACTTCTTCGGTGTCGTCGACGATGTAGAGCGTGGCGCGGTCGGCGTCGACGGCCTGGCGAACCGCGGCGAGAATCTCCTCCAGGGTCTCCGGCAACGACAGCGGCGCGGAGAGAGCCCGGGCGACCTTCGCCACGGCGGCCAACCGCGGATCCGGTTCGCGCTCGCTATGGTGGGCGTTGGTCATGGCGACACTGTCACTCCGGCGGCACGCTGCGCAGGTGGCCCTAGCATGGACGCCTCCAGCGCGCCGCGTCAAGGCAGGTATAAGTATTGGATTTGGTAAAGACTTCCGGCCCTGTGGCGGCGAGGCGATGGGCGATGCCTTGCCAGTGACAGCGCAATGGCGCGACACTGCCAAGTGATCGGTGCCCAGCTTGGCACTGTCGGCGGAGTCTATGGGTCTGGTCTTGTCGGCCCTGCGCGAACGCTCCTTGGCGATGCCCGGCGGTGCTTATCCGCTTCCGGCGAGCGCCAGCCTTGCAGAGGCAGAGAAACTGGGGGAATTGCTTGCGGCTGGTTTGGACGCGGCGGCGCTAACCGTGCCGTGGGCGGCCTGCCAGGCTCGCTATTGGCGCGATCGCGACCGGCAGCGGCGCGTCGTCGCCGTGGTGGCTGACGTGCCGGCCAATGCGGCCCAGGCCACGGTGGATGGCCGAATGGCCGTGATCGCGGCCCAGGCGGTGGTCGCCGCAGGTGTAGCCGCCGATGGCCGGGCTTTGGAGCGCCATGCGCGGTCGGTGCAGGTGGCCGCAGAGACTCTGCAAGAGGTGCTGGCCGAGCCCGACCATCCCTTCGCCTTTGCCGGGATTGCCGCCGCCCAGCTGCACGAACTAGCGCAATTCTCTGATACACTTGTCGATTTTGAGCACCTCGTGGAAGGTGTCGTCGCCAAAGGCCTGGGCGAAGGCGTATTGCCGGTGCCGGCGGATCGCTGGCATGCCGCGGCCGCGCGGGCTCTGGCGGAGCTCCTGCAGGCCAAAGTCGCGGATGTAGCCGCCGCTCAGCGCAGCGAAGTCGTCGAGGCCATGCTGAGGGCTGCGACCGGCCAGAGTCAGTGCCCGCCTGAACTCCATCGGCAATTGCTCAGGAGCGGCCTAGCCTTTCTTGGGGGCGAGCTAGTGGTTTGGAGCAATAGCCTGCAAGCCGTCGGCCTCCCCGCAGTGCGCCAAGCTCTGCAGCGCGAGCACGCCGACTGGCCATGGCGGCTGTTGCCGGCGCTCAAGCCCGCTGGCGATCACAGCGGTCGCAGCGCCGTGCAAACCTGGTCGATGGGCGTTGCGTGGCACGGACTCAGGCCAAATATCGATCCTGAGGTGGTGCGCGACGGCGTGGCGGCCCTCGGCCATCTCGTCGATACTAGCTGCGCGGGCGTTGAGCAATTGCGTTCTGCCGTGCGGCCTTGGCTTGAGCTAGCCGGACGCTTGGCCGTGGTGCCGCCGCAACCTGCTGACCATTCGCGCCTCGCTGAAGCCGGCCAAGCAGGTCAGTTGCTGGGCAATATTACCCAGGCCGCGGGATTCCGCTTTGCCGTTGCCGCACTGTTTGACGTGTTGGCGGTCCTGGTGGCCGTCCACGCCGGCGATCGCCCAGAAATGCAGCGGCGCTGGCCCGGCCTCGCCTGGACCTTGGACCGCTTGGGGGCTCCGGCGGCCCCTTTGGCGCTGTGGCTGCGGCTGCGCCTCTCTCAGGAGGCCTTGACCGACCCTGACCAGGCGGCGATCTGGGATGGCGAGCTCGCGTCCATGCTCGATCCGTCGCGCCCGCCGATGTCCGCGGCCCACGCCGCCAGGATGCGCGGTTGGCTGGCGCTGGCCCAAGGGGATGTCGCTGCGGCCCAGGCCTGGTGGACCCAAGCGAGCCAGAGGGCCCAGCGCTGTGTTCGGCCGCGCTTGGCGCTGCTTTGGGCCTTGGATGTCGCGCAGTTGCTTGTGCTGACCGGCGATTACCCGACGGCCGTCAAGCTGGCAAAGCTCGCCGCGGAGCGCTTGGCCGTGGACGGCGATCTGGAGCAAGCGCGCTGGGCCGGCCTCATTTGGCTGCTCGCGGCGATGTCCCTGCCCGCAGACGCCGTGGCTTTTCTGCCCCCAGACGACGCGCTGGAGCAGTGGTCCGCCCGCGTGCCGCAAACCGTCGACCAGCGGGCGATGGCCGAAGGCATCGATCCAAGCGCGTTGTTGCGCTGCGCGGCGCTGCTCGGTGAAGGGCGGGCGACGGAAGTTCAGACAATGCTTCAGTATTTCTCGCAGGTTGCCCGATCGCGCGGCTGGCGAGGGGTGGAGGCGGGGGCGGTAGCCGCAGAAGGCTGGTGCATTTGGTGGCTGGGCGACGCGGAACAGGCCTGTGCGCGCTGGAAAGACGCCGCTCGCTTGCCGGTTGGGCCTGGGGCCGCGCTGGTGGCTGGCCGCCTGTGGGCTGACGTCGCCCGTCTGCAGCACCGAGCTGGCAATGACCGCGCCGTGGCCACCGCTCTGAGTAAAGCTTTGGATTTATTGGGCTCGGCCGTGTCGCTGCGCCAATCACTGCTCGAAGAGGCCCTGCGCTGGAGCGAAGAACCTTCGGCCGCACCGGGTTTGCGAAAGCTGGTTGGGCGGGCCACCGGCGGCATTGGCCCAGCCGCGGAGTGAACGGCCCAGCGGACAGCCGAGAGCCGGCGCCCCTCCCCGCCGCTGACTGCAGAACCCCTAGAACTTATAGCCGACTGTGGCGCTCAACTGGTCGTAGCCGGTTTCAAAAGTGCCGTTGTTGACCGGCACTGGGCTCAGCCCTGCGCAGTTGGCGGTATCGGTGCAAGGCGCCAGCGGACGCTCCTGGAAGACCTTGCCGTAAAGCTCTGAAACTTCGCGGGTTTCCTGGAAGACATGCGCGTAGCTCAGACCCAGCTGCAGGTTCTCGCCCTGCCAGCGCACGCCCGTCCCCACGCCCAAGCGGTCAAAGCTGGGGAAGTCCAAGTGCTCGTAGTTCTGCGGAACGGCGCCCTGTTCCCAGTAGCCGCCCAGGGACACCTTGAGGCCCTTCGCCACCTCCGCTGAGCCACCCGCCCGCACCGACCAGGTGTTGCGCCAGCGCTTCTGAATGGTCACATCCGGCGACGGCTGGGCGGCAAAGAGGTTGATCATCCCGCCATTTTTGACGTCATAGGCGTCAATCACGCTCCAGCCTTCCCACACCACGTTGACCTCAGCGTCCCATTTCTCCGCGCCCGTGGCATCCAGACCGCGGTAGCGCGCGCCCAGCGTCGCCGTGGGGGCGATCTTCATGGTCATCGCGGAAGTGCTGTTGCTGACGACAATTTTTTCCGCCTTGAACTCGGCGCCGGCGCCAGCTTTGTCATTGGCGAGGCTCAGATCCCCGGTGGCGTTGAACTCGACCGGCATGACCCGGCTGCTAAAGGCGATCTCCAGCCGCTCGCTCAGGCGCAGCCAGCCGCCGACAATGGCAGAAAACGCAGCCATGTCCTTGAGTTTGATCGTCGCCACCACGTCGTTGCCGGCGTAGTAGGGGTTGGCCGCCCCGCCCGTCGCGCCATCGACCACCAGCGAGAGGTGGGTCTTGGGCATGGCGGCGTACTGCAAGGTCGCGCCGATGCCAAAGCGGTCCTTCTTGCCCCACGCGACCGCGGCGCTGGCGTAGGCCATGAGCGCATCCAGCTTGGTCAGCATGTAGCGCTGGCCGCCCATGACGTCGAATTCCTTGTTGCCGATCGCCGATGGACCATAGCCCGCGATAGCAAAGGTCCAATCTTCGAGGCCAAAGTCGCTGCTCGCGACCAAGAAGGCCCCCAGCGGAAACAGCGGCGTTTGATTCTCTGAAGGCTGCCGGGCATACGCGGGGTCCGTGCCGGAGACATTGCCCTGCTTATAGGCACTTGGGCCGCGGGTAAAGGTCTCATGGGCCCACAGCGCCTGCTGCGACCACTGCAGCCGCGTGCCCTTTTGCCGACTCAGTGCCCCGGGGTTGTAGGCGACCGCGGTGCCGTCATCGGCGCTCACCGCAAAGGCTGTGCCGCGGCCCACCGCTGCCGTGCTGTTGCCCGGAATCTCAAAGCCTGCAGAAAAAGCGGAGCTCGCAAGCGCAGTTGTTAGCCCAATGCCCGCCGTCACCGCCGCAATCACCCGGCGCATTCCGCCCTGGCGTACCGTCTTGCCGATTCTGCGCCGAGTCTCCATGCCATCCCCCAGGTTCCGCTGGCGCCGTTGGCGCATAAAATTCCATTGTCGCAGACCATAGACGGCGCTTGATTTTCGCGCAAGACTGCAACGGGCGGGACGATCAATCTGGAATCCGGGCACTCATGTGGGCAGCGGGCAAGGTGGGAGGCGGCGATGGCGGTACGGAACAGCGGTGCGCGGTGGGGCCTGGGATTAGCTTTGGCGCTGATGAGTTCGGCGTGCGGCGTCAAGCTGAGCGGCAATCCTGTGGATGAGAGCCCAAACCCTTTGCCCGGCGCGGATATCGTCCAAGACGTAGCTCTGCCCAGCGACAGCACGGCGAGCGCCGACGACTGCGGCTGCTTGAAAAAGGGCATGGTGTTCCGCTTTGACAACCTGCAGATCAAGTCCCTGGACGGCAACGCGGAGCACTTGGTCATCGGCACCCTCAACCCGCTGTGGAAGGGCGACATCGACAAGAAAGAGCTCAACTTCTTCATAGAGATCCAAGATGTCACGCCCGGCGAGTTCCAGCTGCGCATCGTCAATGGCGCGCGCATCGACGCGGCCGGCGCGGTGTGCACCCTGCCGGTGACCAGCAACGTCGTGACCATGAAGCGCGACGGTTGCAAGATCAAGAACTTGCTGCCCACCGCGCTCAACGTCTACGCCGGGACATCTGCAAATCCAAAGAATTGTACGACCGGTCTTGAAGTGCCGCATTCAATTCCGGTGCGCAACGTCTTGTTTGAGGCTGAGATTGCTCCAGGTTGCGGCGCGATTGGCAAGGGCAACCTGATTCAGGCGTCGATTCCCAAGGATTCGCTTGACGGTACCTGCACTTGCCTGACGGTGGGTGGCAAGCCTGCAGAAGCTTGCGGCGTACCCGACCCCGGTTTTGCCGGCTACCCCAGCCCCAGCAATGTCGCCGGAGAGCCCCCCGCGTTCTGTACAGAGTGCTGCAAGGGCTGCAACAAGAACTTCACCAACCTCAAGGAACTCTTGGTGATGTTTGGGGAATTGCAGTACAAGTGCCAAGATGAGAAGGGCAAGCCCTCCGTCTGCCTCTCGGCGGAATTCGCCGCGCCCAAGGTCGAATCGATGCCGGCCGACTGCAAACTGTAGCCGTGATCGCCGCTGATCCGCTCGATACGCCGCCTGACGCCAAGGCGCTGGTCGGTGCGCCGTGGCTCCTCGGCGTCCTAGCGGGTGGTCGCTCGTCGCGGTTCATCACCGACAAAGCGCGGGCCCTGTGGCGCGGCCGGCCGCTGATCAGCCATGTGGTCGATCTGGCTCGGCGCCTGGGCAGTCCCGCGATCATCCTGGCCGATCGCGCCGATCGATATGCCGAATTCTCCCTGGAGGCGCTGGTCGACTTTCGGCCGGGGCTTGGGCCGCTGGCGGGGCTGGAGGCGCTGCTGATTCGCGCCCAGGCGATGGGGCTCCAGGGCGGCCTGCTGCTCTCTTGCGATACCCAGGGCCTGCGTGCAGAGTGGCTGGCTCAGCTCATAGAGAGTCTCGAAAACCAGGATTTAGCTTGTGCATTTGGCGATGCCGCCCTGGCCGACAAGGCCGAAGGTTGGCAACCCCTGCCCATGCTGGTGCGGGTGGAGGCTCTGCCGCTGGTGCAGCGGGCCCTAGACCGCGATCAGCGCTCGCTCTGGCGTCTGCTGGGCGATTTGGCGGCGCGACCGCGGCCACTGCCGGCGAATTGGCACGCCGAAGTCATCCGCGTGGACAGCCGCGCCGACCTGCTGCGCTTGCCCCAAGAGCCGGGCTTGCCGCTGGCCGTCCTGCCCGCACAGCGGTGGCGGGTTCAAGAGCACAGCTGGGCGGGCGAGATCGACCAGGTCGCCACCGAAGAACCGCTTGAAATCCGCATACAATTTGGCCCGATTGGCCGCCGCCGCACCGAGTCCGCGGGGGTGACGCTGCGCACCCCGGGGCAAGACCGCGATCTGGCGGCAGGTTGGCTGCTGGCCGCGGGAATTGTCCGCGAGCCCGAAGATATGCTGGGTCTTTACCCCCAAGGGGACGGCAATGTCCTCCGCGCCGATCTGCGACCGGGCCTGGCGGTGCCTTGGGCGAAGATCCGCAGGGTCTTTCACGCCACCGCGTCTTGCGGAGTCTGCGGTGCCGCGGCGGTGGATCACTTGCTGGAAGATCGCCGCTCTCTTCACGATCAGGAGGGGCAGGTCGCGTGGTCTAAGCTGCGGCATTGGCCGGAGCTTTTGCGCAGCGCTCAGCCGGGGTTTGCCATGACGGGGGGCCTGCACGCCGCGGCGCTGGTGGACCTTGGGGGCCAGCTGATCGCGGTGGACGAAGATGTCGGCCGCCACAACGCGGTGGACAAAGTGTTGGGCCGGGCGTGGTTGCGCTACCAACTGTCGAACCGGCCGGCGGTGCTGTTGCTGTCCGGTCGCGCCGGCTTTGAGCTGGTGCAGAAGGCCCTTGCGGCGGGCGTGGCGACGGTCGCTGCGGTGGGCGCGCCGACGTCGCTGGCGATCGACCTCGCGGACCGCGCCGGCATGACCCTGGTCGGCTTCTTGCGCAACGGCCAGGGCAATGTCTACTGCGGCAAACAGAGGATTCACCTGGACGGTTGAAGCATTCGCTGCAGCGACCCGCTCCACACGCGCGTCCGCGTGCTTTGGACGTCCGCGAAAAACTGCCGCAAAAACGCAAAAACCCCAGTCCGTGAGGACCGGGGTCTGCGTGAGGCGTCGGGTCACCGAGGCTGGTGGAGATGACGGGGATCGAACCCGTGACCCCCTGAATGCCATTCAGGTACTCTCCCAGCTGAGCTACATCCCCGCGAAGGCGACGTCGGCGCTCTCAGTTGTCATTCGGCGTTGCCGTCTGACGTGGCGCATCTTAGCGATGCTCGCCCGGGTATGCAAGCCCCCCAAGGCCAGTGCCGCGCTTTTTTTCTACGGCGGCGCCAGGGTCACGGGCTTTGGGCCGCGCGGCGAACTCGGCCACCAGGAGTCGGTGAGGAAACTATTGGTCTTATCAATGTCTTGGGTGCCGCGGTGCGGGGGGATGGCCCACAGGCCTGCGACCCATGCCGCGGCGATCAGGGCCATGCCTGCCGTGATCACGCTGCGGCGCGACCCGCTAGTGGCGCTCGAACTGGCCCAGATCAGCCAGGCTGCGGCCAGCGCCAGGGCGGCGAACCAGGGCAGGGCGGCGGCCATCAGCGGCATGCCCAACCAGTACGGCGGGCTCGACCAGACCCAGCCGCGGCTCAGCAGGGGGCCGACGACTTCTGCAAGGGGATTGTAGACTTCAAAGGGGAAGCCCTGACTGACGGCGGTGGCAGCCCCGGTGATGGCGATGGCGACCGCTCCAGAAATGCCGAGCACGATCAGGGCTATGCGCTGGGCCGGACCGCGAAGGGCGTCGATGCCGTGGGCGGTGGCGATCGCGGCAAAGGGCACCAGCGCGGTGATATAGCGCGGGCCGACGACCCAACCGCCGCGCCAGAGGCTGTGCGAGCACTGGAACGCCACAAAGTACAGCACAACACCCCAGGCAACCAGGGCATCAGCGCGGCGGCTGAACCAGAAACCGCCTTGAGATTCAGTTGCTTGAGGCTCTGCGTAGCGGCGGCGAACTGCGGCGATCCCCAGCCAAGTCAGGGCCACCCAGGGTGCCCAGAAATAGAGGCCTGTGTAGGGGGAGATCAGCGATCCCACGAGCTTTTCTGCGTTGGGCAGGTGGATGCCAAACACTCCGGGGGCAATGTCGCGGACAAAATCGGGATTCTCCAGGAAGCCGTAGGGCAGCTTCCAGGGCGCGCCAAAGGCCCGGGCGTTGAAATGGCCCAAGGCCGCGACGGGCAAGGCCGCACCGCCCCCCAACCAGAGCAGATCGCTTGGCCGGTGGCGCCTGAGCAGAGCCCACGCAAAGAGCACGATGCCCGCAGGACCAGCCGGGAATTCGATCCAGGCCGCCGCTGCCGAGCCAAAACCGGCCACCGCCAGCCAAGGGCCATGCCCGCTGGACCCGGCGCGCTGCAGAGCGGCAAAAGCCAGCAGGAGCGCCAGCCCCGCCAGCTGATGGCCGGCGAACATCTGCCCGTAGGTGAGAGACAGCGAGCCAAACGCGCCGGCCAACACCGCGGCCACGCCGATCTCTGGGCGATCCAAGCGCTTTGGCAAGGTGCGGAACAGCCAGAACCACGCGAGAATGGACGGGATGACCGCCGTCCAGAGCCGCAGCCACCAGACCATCGCCGCCTTGCTCGGCGCATCCTGGCCGGCCAAACGCCACAATTGCAGCTGCATCCACAGGGGCACCGCGCCGAGCTGCGACAGCCCCGGGGCCTTGCCCGCGTACAGCGTGCCGTTGCAGTCCGGGCGCTTCGCGGTGGGATCGTCGCAGGTCAGGGCTTTGTCGTTTACGTAGCCCCAGGTGCTGTAGATCGGCCCGGTGTCGCGCGATTCGCCCCGGACGACCTCGCGCCGGCCAATGGCGTACGTGCCGTGCTCGGCGATGGCCCGGGCCATGTAGACGCGCACCATCTCATTGGGGTTGTTGATCCGCTCGGACCACGGAAACAGCCAAGCGTAGCCCACCGCCAACAGAGCCAGCAGCAGCCAAGAAGACGCAACTGGGCGACGCGGTTGGCGATCAGCGCTGGGGGCTTGGTCGGTCATGGCGAACACCTGGGGCGGCGAAGCCCGCGTGGGGCCAGAAGCCTAAGGGAGGCCCCCGGTTTGGGCAACTTGCCTTTCGGGTCCCGGCCGCTGCCCCGTTTCAGGGGTCTAAAGAAGACCAGTCAAAACCTAGCCCCGCGACCGCCGCAGAGGTACACTCTTGCGCCCGCGGGGCTAGCCAGGGCGGCCCCCGAGCCCCGTCGACGGCAAGGCGATCGAACTGCCGCCGGGCGTCGCTGAGAATCCGCAACCGGTGGTCTTTGCCGGGGTCCGAAGCCAGGAGTGTCCATGGAATTGCAGCGGATTCTGATCGTCGGCGCGTCTTCTGGCATCGGCGAGGCGCTGGCTCTGCACCTGGCCGGAGCGGGCAAGACGCTGGGGCTGGTGGCGCGGCGGCAGGCAGCGCTGGCCCGGGTGGCCGACGAAGTCACCCGCCGCGGCGGCAAGGCCGTCGTTGAGGTGTCCGACGCCGCCGATCCTCGCGCCGTTGAGGCCTCGTGGGCCAATTTGCTGAGTCAAATGGGCGGTATCGACGCCGTGGTGTACGCCGCTGGCGTCATGCCGGATGTCGCGCCGGACGAATTTGACACGGCCAAGGACCAGCAGGTCATTGAGATCAACGTCTTAGGTGCGGTGGCCTGGCTCAACTGCGCCGCGCGGCATTTTGCCCCTCTCGGTCGCGGGGTGATCTGTGGCATCGGCTCGGTCGCCGGCGATCGCGGTCGGCGCGGCGCCCCTGTCTACGGTGCCTCCAAAGCGGCCTTGCATACCTACCTTGAATCGCTGCGCAATCGCTTGGCGGTCCGCGGGGTGCGCGTCGTCACTGTCAAGCCGGGGCCCGTGCGCACCCCCATGTTGGGCGACAAGCGCATGCCGCTCACGGTAGACGCCGATGTCGCCGCCGCAGCGATCGCCCGCAGCCTCTCCGGCGGACCCGACGTGGTCTACGTCCACTGGCTCTGGCGCTGGATCATGCTCGCCATCCGCAGCGTTCCTTCGCTGATCTTTAGGAAACTGTCGGTCTGATTCTCCCAGACCCAAGAGAACACCCATGGAAAACTCAAGCTCTTCTGGCGTCCCTGGTCCCACCAACTCGGTGCAGACCCTGGCGCGCAGCCAGACCGTGCTCGGCTGGGGCATGGCGATCGGCGGCCAGAGCGAGGTAATCGCCATCACTTCTCAAGACATGCTTGCGCAATCGCTGGCCTGGGCATCGGCCAACGGCAAGAAGATCGCCCTGCGCGGTGCGGGCTGCAGCTACGGAGACGCGGCGTGCGGCCAGGGCAAGCTGGTCCTGGACATGAGCGGCATGAACAAGCTGATCCGCTGGGACGCCAAGACCGGGCGCGTGCGCGCTGAAGCCGGCTTTACTATTGCCGATCTGTGGCGTCTGGGCATTGCCGACGGCTGGTGGCCTCCGGTCGTCTCCGGCACCATGGAGCCGACCCTGGGCGGTGCGGCCGCCATGAACATCCACGGCAAGAACGCCTATCGCGTGGGGCCCATCGGCGATCACATCCACGCGCTCAAGATCTGTAGGGTAGACGGGACGTTCCAAGAGGTCGGCCGCGACGATCCGCTGTTCGTGGCGATCATCAGCGGCTTTGGCGAGCTGGCGGTGATCTGCGAGGTCGAGATCCAGCTCAAGAAGGTCTACTCCGGCGAGCTGGAAGTGCTGGGGGTCAGCGTCCCCGACATTGACAAAATGTTTGATGAATTCGAGCGCCTCCAGGACGACGCCGACTACTTGGTCTCCTGGGTCGACGCTTTTGCCGGCGGTTCTGGGCTGGGCCGCGGACTCATTCACGCCGCCTACCAGCTCAAGTCCGGGCAAGACCCCAACGCCGGGGCGCTCTTGCGCGTAGAGGCCCAGCAGCTGCCGCCGCGGCTGTTCGGTCTGATCCCAAAGTCGTGGATGTGGGTGTTTCTCAAGCCATTCTCTAACCAGCTGGGCATGCGCCTGATCAACTGGGCCAAGCAGCTGAGCGGGGCTCTCCTGGAGCACGGCAAGCGCTACCGCCAGACCCACGGCGCCTTTCACTTTCTGCTGGACTACGTGCCCAACTGGAAGTTCATCTACAAGCCCCATGGCATGATTCAGCATCAGATTTTTGTGCCCAAGGCCGAGGCGCGGCGGGTGTTTCGCCAGGTGTTGGAGCTGCAGCAGCAGCGCGGAATGCCCAGCTTTTTGGCAGTGATGAAGCGCCACCGGCCCGATCAGTTCCTGATGACCCACGGCCTGGACGGCTACTCGCTCGCGCAGGATTTTCCGGTGACGCCCGGGAATCGCGCCAAGCTGTGGGCTCTGGCCGCCGAGATCGAGGCGTTGGTCGTCCAGGCCGGCGGGCGCTTCTACTTTGCCAAAGACGCGACGCTCAAGCCCGAGACGGTGCTGGCGAGCTGGCCGGAAGAGAACTTGAGGACCTTCGCGCGCTTGCGCAAGCAATTGGATCCGGGCGGGGTGCTGAGCACCGATCTGTACCAAAGGGCGGTGGAGCCGGCGCTGCGCTCCCTGGGCGAGCTGCCGTAGGACGAGAGGTCTGCGACGCGGTCGATCGACTTTGGCCCGCGCAGCCATTACACTGCTTCACTTTTCTGAATCCGGTCCTGGGCGGCCGAGACGCCAACGTCCCACAGCCCAGCGGGAGCCCGTGCATGTCCGCTAGAGAATCCGCGCAGCCCGATCCCCGGCCCAAGACCAGCCGGCCCATGAGCATTGGCGAGGTGCGGCCCGAGCGCGTGGCCTTGGTACACGACTGGCTCGTCACCATGCGCGGCGGCGAACGCGTGCTCGACGCGCTGTGCGAGCTCTTTCCCCAGGCGACCTTACACACCCTGGTGCGCGAGCCCGGGATCGCCACGCCGCGGATCGAGGCCATGAAGCACGTGTCTTCGCGGGCCGGGCGGCTGCCGGGGGCGTCCAAGAAGCACCGCTGGCTGTTGCCGCTGTATCCCAGTGCGATCGAGGCGTTGGACATCAGCGAGTTCGACCTCGTGGTGTCCTCGAGTCACTGCGTGGCCAAAGGGGTGATCCCCAGCCCGGGCGCCGTGCATGTCTGCTATTGCCACACGCCGGTGCGCTATGCCTGGGATCGCACAGAGGATTACCTGCGCGGCAGCTCGACTTTGCTGCAGTTGGCCCGGCCGGCGATCGGCGCCGCGGCGAGCTGGCTGCGCCACTGGGACCTGCGCACTTCTGGCCGCGTCGATCTTTACGTCGCCAACAGCGGCAATACGGCCAACAAGATCAAACAGTTCTATGGTCGCGACGCCATGGTCGTGCCGCCTCCTGCCGATTGCACCCAGTTCACCCCGGATTTGGCGCCGCCTCTGGACCAAGAGCGCTATGATCTGGTGCTGGGCGGTATGGTGCCGTACAAGCGCGTCGACTTGGCCGTCGCGGCGTATGCCCTGATGCCAGAACGCAAACTGGTCATTGTAGGCGACGGTCCGGAGCGCCAGCGCTTGCAGCGGTCGGCGCCCGCCAACGTGACTTTTGCCGGTCGCGCGCCGGAAGACCAGCTGGCCACATGGTACCGGGGTGCGAATTTCCTGGTGTTTCCCGGCGAGGAGGACGCGGGCATCGTGCCGGTCGAGGCGCAGGCTGCGGGCATCGCCGTAGTCGCATTTGGCAGAGGCGGGGCGCTAGAGACGGTGGTCGACGGCGAAACTGGCGTGTTCTTTGAGGAACCCACCGCAGAGTCGCTGGCAGCTGCGGTGCGGCGGCTGGCGGCTCTGAAGGTCGATCCGGCGGTCTGTCGCCGCAATGCCGAGCGCTTTGATCGCCCGGCGTTTCTGCAGCACATGCGCGACGCGATCAATACCGCCTTGGCCCAGCGCGGCTCTGCTCAGACCCTTTGAAAACACGCTGGATGTGAAAGAATAACTATTGACAACATTGGGTTTTTCGACTCCCAAGCGCTTGGAACCGACGTACTTTCACACCCTCTCAGAGGTAGACCAGATGGATGCTCCTTCTGCCAATCAGACGAGTGCAATGGGGCCGCAGATCGCCATGGGGCCGTCTGGGGCTGCTGCGGCCGGTCCGACTTGGGCGACCGTCAGCCCTGGCACCAGCGCCGCTTCGGGCGACCCCGCGGCCTCGACGCAATTGAGCGATCCGTCGTTTCCGCCCGATGTCCACAACAAGGCCGGTCCGTCAAAACAGCGCGCTTCAACAGAGGATCCCCAGGGGCCGGTGTACGTGGCCCCACAGGAGCGGCCGCCGCACAAGCCGGTGCAGCAGGCGATCAAGCGGGCGATCGACGTGGCGCTCTCCGGGTCCGCTCTGGCCATCGGC
This sequence comes from Myxococcota bacterium, assembly GCA_964201005.1. GTDB lineage: Bacteria > Myxococcota_A > UBA9042 > UBA9042 > UBA9042 > SXRM01. The sequence goes on along the minus strand of CAXNCS010000002.1, from coordinate 53,172 downwards.
GCGCCGGCCCTGGCTGCCGTGGCGCTGGCGGTGCGCTTGGACAGCCCTGGCCCGGTGATCTACCGGCAGACTCGCGTCGGCAAAGACGGAAAAATCTTTGATTGTCTCAAGTTTCGCTCGATGACTGTGGACGCCGAGAAGGACGGCCCGCGCTGGGCCCGCTCTTTTGACGCCCGCGTCACCCGGGTCGGCGGCCTTTTGCGCCGCACCAGCGTCGACGAACTGCCGCAACTCTGGAACATTTTTGTCGGCGATATGAGCCTGGTGGGCCCGCGGCCGGAGCGCCCGGTGTTCGTGTCCAAATTCCGCCAGGAGTTTGAGAATTACGATCTGCGCCACACCATCCGCCCCGGTCTGTCCGGCTGGGCCCAGGTCAACGGCCTGCGCGGCAATGTGTCGATCGCCGACCGCACCAAGTACGATGTGTGGTATGTCCGCAATTTTTCACTGGCTTTGGACGTAGCGATCATCGCCCGTACTTTTGGCGCCGTGCTCGCCGGCGAATAGACTCGCTCAGCGCTGCCCGCGCTTCTGGCCCCTCTGCCGCCCAAGGATCCCGTGATCACCCAGCGAATTCGCAGAAATCTCGGCTGGAAGACCGCGGGAACGCTGCTGGAAAAAGGCCTGCGGTTCTTCTTGGTGGCGGCGATCTCGCGAGCGCTGGGCCCAAAGATGTACGGCCAATACACCTACGCGGTGGCGCTGGCGCTGCTGCTGGTGCAAATGACCGACATGGGCCTGGGTCTGTTCCTCGCCCGCGAAGTGTCGCGCCATGAAGTGCCGCCGGCCAAGCTGATCGGCCACGTCTTTACCATCAAATTGACCCTGGCCGTTGCGTACTTAGGCGTGGTAGCCCTGCTCGCGTGGTGGCACTTTGCCGATCCGGGGATGAAGGCGACCGCGACTTTTCACCCGCGGCCCGGCGCGCTGGGCTGGACCGTGGCCATGGCGGGACTCGCAGGCCTCGCGACCTCGACGATTGAGGCGATGTGGCAAGTCTTCCGCGGGGTTCAGCAGCTCAAGCTTGAGGCTCGCTCCTCCGCTGTGTTTGCCGGCGCCCAGCTCCTCTGTGTCTCTGCGGCCTTGGCGGTTCTGCCGACCATGCCCACCGTCGCTGCCGACAAGGGCTATGTCATGGCGCTGATCGCCGCGGCGATGCTGGTCGCCTCGATCATCGGCCTCTCTTACACCGCGGTGTTGATGCTGCGCGTGGTGACCCCCCAGCTGGGCTGGTCGCGGCCGATGCTTCGGCGATTTACCAATGAAGTTCTGCCTTTAGGTGTGGCGATCGTCGCGAGCCTGATCTACTTCAAGATCGACGTGCCCATGCTGCGGCTGCTGGCCGGCGACTACGAGGTCGGGCTGTACAACGCCGCGTACAAGCTGATGGAAAACATGTCGGTGCTGCCGGCGATCCTGATGGCTGCGACTTTTCCGGCCCTGGCCCAGACCGTGGAGACGGATCCCGCGGCCGCTGCCCGGCTGCACCGCATCACCTTGCGCGTGCTTCTGCTCGGCGGCATCGGCGGGGCTCTGACGCTGTTGCTGTTGCCTAAGTGGATGATTCTGTTGCTTAATGGTGAGGAGTACCTCAAGGCAACGCCGATCCTGATGGCCCTGGCTCCGTCGGTCGTGTTGACGTTTGTCAACTACCTAGAGACGCACATGCTGGTGGCGATGGGCCTGGTCAAGGCGCAAATGGCCTATGCTTTGGCGCTCATCGCGGTCAACGTCGCGGCGAACTTCGCCTTTATTCCGCTGTGGGGCGGCGTGGGATCGGCTGCGGCAACTGCGCTGACGGAAGTGGTGCTGCTGGCCTTCTGCGTGCCGCTGGTCCACCGCGAATTGCGCAAGCGCGTCAAGGCCCAGCACGAGGCGCAGCTGCAGGCGCAAATCGACGCTCCCTTGGAAGCTCAGCCGGCATGAGCGCGCCTGTCTCTGCCGTTCCAGCGCCTTTGGCGGACCCTGTCGGCGCAGCGCCCGGGGCTGTTGCGCGCGCCGCGGCGGTAGCGGGCCTGGCGATCGGCGCCCTCTTGGCCGCGGGGCCCCTAGAGCTTCGCGACACCCTGCCGGCCGGGCCCGTCAACCTCACGACCACCGAGCTGATTGCGGCGCTGGCGAGCTTTGTGGCGCTGATCGCTGCACTTTGGGCCGCTGCCAGGCATCCCGCTGAACGGCAGAGGTGGCGCCAGCGGCCGTTGCTGGCCACCGCGGCGGTGCTGCTGCTTTGGGCGGGCGTCCACGCCGCGAGCTTTGCCTGGGCCGACGCCGATCGCGCCCAGGTGGTCAAGGCGGCGCTGCGCGTGGCCGGGCAGGTGAGCTTGGCGCTGGCTAGCCTGTGGTGGGCGCCGCACAAGCAGTTCCGCCAAAGGGTTTTTGCCGGGGCGCTGACCGGTCTGGGCGTGATTACCCTGCTGGCCGTGGGCGAGAGGGCCTTGGGCCAAAAGTTTGAGCCCGTGCTGCTTCAATTTCGCGACGAGCCGACGTGGATGCTCGGCGAACAGCGCCTATCCACAGTGTTTTATCACGCCAACACCTGCGCCGGTTACCTGGAGTGGCTGGCGCCCTTGGTCTTGGTGCTCTGGCTGAGGCCTGGGCAAAAGACTCGGGCGCGCGTGGCCTTGGGCCTCTGGGCGGCGCTATTGGCGGTGCTGTTGTCGCTGACTTATTCGCGCGCTGGGCTGCTTGCGGGTGTCACGGGCGCGGTCGTATTGGCCTGGGGCGGCCGGCAGTTGCCCCACCGGCGCTGGTGGCTGGCGGCTACTTTGGGCTGGGCGGCGCTCATCGGCCTCGCCTACGCCGCGAACCCTGAAATGCGCGCGCGCATCGGCCTGGACGAGCGCTCGTACCTGCCGCAGTACCGCTTTGTGGATGGCTGCACCGGCCACCCCGGCGAGCGCGTGACTGTGCGCCTGGAAGTGCGCAATCGCGGCACCTGGGCCCTGTCAAACCGCCAAGCACCGGCCAAAGTGATGCACTCGTTCTTTACCGAGCGCGGCAAGCCGGTCGACGAAGTGTGGACGGGCGAGCGCCTGCCGGCCATGGGCAAGGGCGCGGTTGCCGTGGTGCCTCTGCAGGTGCAGCTGCCAGAAAGGCCAGGCAAATACGCTCTTTGTGCGGACATCATGCGCGACCGCGTGCTGTTTCTGTCGGAAGTCGGCGCGCCGCTGGGTTGGCTCGGCTGCGAGGTGGTTCCGGCCGGTCAAGCGCTGGGCACGGCGGGGCCCGAGCCGTTTCGCCCCGACGATCTCAGCTCCATGGCCCAGCGGCGGCGGATCGACTTGCAGCGCCGCCACTATTGGCGGGCCGCCCTGCTGCTGTGGGAACGCAAGCCGTGGCTCGGCTGGGGCTCGGACCGCTTCAGGCTGATCCATCGCGAATACGTGGTGTTTGAGGCCTACGATCCGCGCGCGCGGGCCCATTCCGTGTGGCTAGAGACCGCGGTAGACCTGGGCTTGCTGGGGGTGGCGGCGCTGGCCCTGCTGGCCTGGACCCTCCTGCGCGCTTGCCGGCTTGCATTCCGCCGCGGATGGACGTCAGATCGCGGCACCGCGCTGGCCATCGCCGCCGGTCTGGCGGCCTTTGCCGTGCACAGCAGCGTGGACTATTTCTTGGCTTACACGCAGTTTGCCGTGGTGTTTTGGCCGCTTGTCGGACTGCTCTTGGGCCTGACCGTGGCGGGCTCAGACGCTGCGGCGACCAATCTCCGTGTTCATGCGAACAATGGCGAAGGTCCAAGCCAACCTGGAGACACGTGATGAGCGATTCCTCAGCGATCATCGAGATCACCCTCAACGGCGAAGCCAAGCAGATCGCCGCCGGCTGCAGCGTGGCGGACCTGCTGCGCGATCTGGGCGTGGCCAGCTTTGGGGTCGCCGTGGAGCGCAACCGCGCTGTCGTTCGCCGCGCTGATCATCCCACGACCGTGGTGCAAGCGCACGATAATATCGAAATTGTTCAGTTTGTCGGCGGCGGCTAACGCCATCTGGCCGCCCCATCGCCCTTTCTAGCCCCATCTTGGAGTCCCCATGAGCCCCGCGATCACCGCCCCCGACACCTGGACCTTGGCCGGCCGCACATTCAATTCGCGGCTGCTGGTCGGCACCGGCAAGTACGCTGACAACGCCGTAGCCCGCGCCGCGATTGATGAATCCGCTGCAGAGATCGTCACCGTGGCCGTGCGCCGAGTCGATTTCTCCGCGGCAGAGAACGTCCTGAGCGCCCTGGACCGCAGCCGCCACACCCTGTTGCCCAATACTGCCGGCTGCTACACCGCGGAAGACGCCATCCGCTACGCCCGCTTGGCCCGCGAGGCCGGCATGGGCGATCTGATCAAGCTCGAGGTCATCGGCGACCAAAAGACCCTGTTTCCCGACAATCAGGCGACCTTTGACGCGGCCAAAGTCTTGATCGCAGAAGGCTTTGTTGTGTTGCCCTACATTACTGATGACCCGGTGCTGTGCAAGAAGCTCCAGGACATCGGCTGCGCCGCGGTGATGCCCTTGGGTGCACCTATCGGCTCTGGCCTGGGCATCCGCAATCCCCACAACCTGCAGATTATTCTGGAGCAAGCCACGGTGCCGGTGCTGGTGGACGCGGGCGTGGGCACTGCAAGCGACGCTGCCTTGGCCATGGAGCTGGGCTGCACGGCCGTGCTCATGAACACGGCGATTGCCTGCGCCCAGGACCCAGTGCGGATGGCGCGGGCGATGCGCTTGGGCATTTTGGCCGGCCGCGATGCCTACTTGGCGGGGCGCATGCCGCGCAAGCTCTACGCCAGCGCTTCCAGTCCGCTGACCGGCCTGCTGGGCTGACCCGTGCCGCCGCCCGCCGATCTCCAACTCCAGACTCCTCCCCCGCGGCTCATTGCGATTGCCGATGCGCCGCTGTGGCAGGATCCGCTGCGCCGCCACGCCTTTGCTTTTGCGGTGGGGCGGTTGGCTTCGGCCTTTCGCCACCATCCCGGCCAGGTCGGTCTGCATTTGCGCCTGCACGGCTGCGCCGCCGACCGGTGGCTGGAGACGCTGGCCGAGCTGCACTGGCTGCGGGATTTTGGCCTACGGCTGGGCATTAGCGCGCCCAGGCAGCCAGAGACTGCGCTTTTTGGCGACCTGCCGAGCCAGTTGGCCGCCCTTGAGCGCGCCGGGGTGGCCTGGATCCAGATCGGCGAGGGCGACGCGCCGGCCTGGACGCGGGTTCTGCGCGAGCCCACAGGTGCCATGGCGTTGGCGCGTTCGTGCCACGACCTGGAGGGGGTAGGGCAGGCGCTGCAGCAGGGGGCGACCTGGGTGTCGCTTTCGCCGCTGTTCGCCACGCCGTCCAAGCCCGGGGTTCAAGCCCTGGGATGGGGGCCGCTCAAGCAGGCCGCCGCGATGTATCCAGGTCAAATTGTAGCGCTTGGCGGCATTGGCGCGGGTCAAGCTGCGGAAGTCTGGGGCAGCGGCGCCTCCGTGGCGGTGCTGCGCGCCTGGCAGGATCAGCCCAGCGAACTTGCGGCCGCATTGCAGGCGGCTTATTGACGAAGCGCGCGCGCTTGCTCACGATACCAGGAGATCGCCGGCACCTGGACCGCGGCATACCGACCTCGGGTCTGGGTTTGAGCTGCGGTAACTGTTGAGAAACGCACACTTGCAGCAATCTTGCGCAACTGTGCGGCGGCGCCGATACCTCGCCTGTGTGGAGCCTTCATGTTCGCCATTACGATCCGGGAACGAAGCGGTCAGGTCTACACCTTCCACTTCGACAAGCCCGAGGTCCTCATCGGCCGGGTCAAGGGCAACGACGTCATCCTGCCAAAGCAGAACATTTCCAAGCGCCACACCCTGGTCAAGGCCGAGGGCAAGCGCTTTGTCGTGGAGGATCTCGGTTCTACCAACGGCACTTACGTCAACGGCCACCGCATCGCCACCGCGGTCGAGGTTGGCGCAGATGACAAAGTCTATATTGGCGATTTCGTGATGAATTTCACGGATCTCAATGACATGTCGAGCTCGGCGCCTCCAGAAGTGCCGCCGGGGCTTGAGCTGGGCGCGGGATTTTCGGACGCTGATCTGCCTGAAATCAGTGGGCTTGCTGCGGCAGCGCCCGCCGAGTCCGCCCAGAGCATTCGCGCCACCCAGCACATGCAAGGGCCCATTGCCGTGCCCCCGCCGACAACGCTGGCCGACATGGACATGGGCGAAGGCTTTGGCGACGGCCTGATGTCGGACCTGCCGGCGGTCGAGCCCCTAGATATGCCCAATGAACTTGTGCAGTTGCAGGGCGAGTCCCAGGAGCCCGACTACTTTGAGCGGCTCACGGGGCCCGTCGACGCGATGGCCCAGGCCAATATGTTCCGCCCGGGTTCGGCGCTGGCCAACATCCCGGGATTGGCGGGCGCGATCAAAGCACCGACCACAGGGCCACAGGCAGCGGCCGCACCGCCCAAGCCGGCTGTGGGCCTGCCGAATTTTGCCCCCGCCCCGGCCGAAGCGGCGCGCGCTGCCGCTTATGTGAGCGGTCAGGTGGCCGCGGATGGTCACGCAGCGGCACCTGCCAGGCCCTATGGTGCGGCCGCCGCGGCTGGCCCTGCTTCAGTCCCCGTCTTGCCGCCTCAGCAGGCTCCGGAATTGCCTGACCTGCCTACGGCGCCGCCGCCCGAAGGCCATCACGACCAGCTGGCGGTGCTTTTCCGCAATGCCATGCGCGATTTGCGCCCCGCGCTGCCTTCTGACGCCTCGCAGATGTCGGACAGCGACTGGGCCGAGATGGAAGATCGGGTCACCGCCTTTGTCGATCAGTGCGCGGCGGCTGGCGAAATTCCGCCGGAGGCCGATGTGGCGCGGCTTCGCTTGGAGCTCATCTACGAGCTCGCAGGCCTGGGACCGCTGGAATTGATGTTGGACGACGCGGAGATCGAGGCTATTGAGGTCAACGGTCCCGCCCAGGTCTACGTCGTGCGCCGCGGCAAGCGCGAGGCGGCCACGGAGCGGTTCAGCTGCCAGCAGGCCTTGGCCCTTGCCGTCGATCGGCTAGTTCGGGCCACGGGGCAGACCGGGCGCTCGGGTACGTCGCTGGAAGGCACACTGGTCGATGGCACGTCTGTGTTCGTCGTCTGGCCGCCTCTCTGCCCGGCCGGTCCGGCGGTGCTTCTGCGCAAACCGCGCACCGACGCTCCGGACTTGGAGCAGCTGGTCGGTCGCGGCACGGTCACGCCGCAGGTGGCTGAAACCCTTGCGGAACTCGTTGCGCGCAATCGCTCGATCGCCGTGGTTGGGCCGCCGCGCGCCGGCAAGCGCACCGTGCTCAATGCCTTGACCAACCTCATTCAGCCCGACGCGCGGCTGGTGGTGCTGGAAGACGGTCAGCGCTTGCGCCTGCACCACGATCACGTGGTCCGCGTGGATGCCGCCAGCTTCAACGACGGTTCCCACAGCTCGCCCCTGCGGGTGGTGCAGCGGCTTCGCCCCGATTGGCTGCTGATCGGCGATTCGGCCGCGGTGGGCCCCGATGAGCTGTTCGCCGTGCAGGCCGAGGGTCTGCCGCCGTGGATCGCCGTCTTCTCTGCCAATGACGGTCCCGACTTCCTGGAGCGCGCCAAGCACTCGCTTCTGATGCGCTATCCTGGGTTGCCCGAGTCTGTGGCGGAGGCGCGGGCGCTGCGCGGTCTGGACGCGGTGGCGGTGTTTGTGCCCGATGGCGCCGGCGGCTGGGTGCTGGGCGAAGTCTTTGAGGTGGCGCGGCACCGCACGGGCGGGCGTACGCTGGTCGATTTGTCTCCGGAAGCAGTGCGCGCCGCCCTGTAGCCCTCAGCTTTTTGCGGTCCGCTCCCCCGGAGGCTGCAGTTGTTCACGCTGATCATCGAAGACAAGCACGGTGCGCTGATCGGCGAGTACTCGTTTGAAGAAGGCGAGTTCATCATCGGTCGCAGCCAGCAGGCCGACATACAGCTGTCTGCGGACAACGTGTCGCGCCGCCACGCCCGGGTCTTTACCCAGGACGGGCGCTGCTATATCGAGGATCTCAAGGCGGCCAACGGCGTGTGGGTCAATGGCCGGCGCATCCACGCGGTGACCGAATTGCCGCGCTCGGCTCAAGTGCGCATCGGCGATTTCTTTTTGCATATCGAGGGGGCCGCCTTTGCCCGGCCGATGACCTCGCCGGTCTACGCCCGCTTGCTGCCCATGCCGGGGAGCATCGGCGAGCTGACCGAGCTGACGCAGCCCACGGTGCTGATCGGCCGCGGCAAGGACTGCGCGGTGGTGCTGCAGGACGTCTCCGTCTCCCGCATTCACGCCAAAATCACCCAGGATGACGCCGGGCGGGTGCTGGTCGAGGACCTGCGGTCGTCCAACGGCACCTATGTCAACGATCGCCGGGTGGACCTGCAAGAGCTGCAGCACGGCGACAGAATCCGCTTTGGCACGGTGGCATTTTCGTTTCAAGTTGAAGGCTTGCCTGAGCTCGATGTCGCCGATATCGATCAGCCGCCCGCCGCCGCGCCGCCTCGCCGCCAAGCGTCTGTGTACGCTCAGCGCGCCCATCAGGCCTTTGCCCCGGTGGAGCATCCGGTCGAGCCCGCCTACGCTGCCGCGCCGCAGCGAACACTTTTGCCGCAAATTGCTGCCGTTGCAGTGATTCTGGTGGCACTGGTGGCGCTGGTGGTGCTGGTGGGCGTCGCTTACGATCGCTTTGTGGCGCCGCGCTTGGACCCGCGGGCGGACACGGCGGCCGAGGCCAAGGACAAAAAGACCAGCGCCTCCAAGAGCTTCAGGAACGACGAGGCCGAAGACAAAGGCGATGAGCGCGAAGCCGCGCCGCCCCGCTCCAAAGCCGCCGACAAGGCCGCTCAGCAGGCCCAATACGACGACTTGGTGGCCCGCGGGCGCGACGCGGTGCTGCGCAAGCAGTGGGCAGAGGCCAAGGGCTTCTTTACCAAAGCGCGCACCTTGGACGTTGCCGCCGCCGAGCCCAAGGAGAATCTGAACAACATCGCCTTGGAAGAGCGGGCAGGTGCCGACATTGCCCAGGCCGAAGAGGCGTTTAAGCGGCGGGATTTCCGCTCGGCGATTCGCTACCACAAGCAAGTCCCCACGGCCTCAGTGTACGGCGCCGATGCCCAGCGCTCGCTGCAGTCGCTGGCGCAGCTGGCGGATGAGCAGCGCGTGCAGTCGTGCCGCGGAAAGACCAAGGATTTGGCGCATTGTCTCCAGGACTGCGAGCTGGTGCTGAGCACGGGGTATGCGAGCGCTGCCGTGCAGGAAGAGTGCACGCGCATCTCTGCCCAGGGCCTAGCTGGCGGCAAAAAGCGCTGAGAGCGCCGGGGGAAAGGCGATGAGCCCAGCGTCGCTGGCACTGCGAGTGAGCTTGGCGATCGCCGCCATGGCCCTCTGCGCCTGCACCGATCCGCCGCGGCGCTGGTCCAGCGATCCGTGCAGCGGCGAAGGACCCTGCGGCGAAGGCGGTCTGTGCATCGGCGGATTCTGCGCCCAACCTTGCCAATCGACAGCTGATTGCCAGAGCGGCGTCTGCCTCAAGAAATCCTGCACGCCCGTGCAATACGCGTGCGCCCACGGCCTTTGCGACGACGCCAATGTCTGCAGCGTCGATTTCTGCAATACCGTCAGCGGTCAATGTCGATCCGAGCTGTTTGCCGGGCCTTGCAGCGACGGCGATCTCTGCACCGTGGGCGATGAGTGCGCCGACGCGGGCGAAGGCCCCCAGTGCCGCGCGGCAGCCAAGTGCGACGACGGCGAACCCGCCACCGCAGACAGCTGTGAGCCCAAAACCGGGCAGTGCTCCCACAGCCCGTAGCATTTCCATCTCGCTCCAGGACAAATGCCGAAATTGCCGATTGACGGGCCCCTGCCGGCTCCGTACCCTATTGCGCCCCTGTGTCTTGAATGGGCGTCGCAGAGGCGACGGGGGGCCCCTGCTCCGCGGCTCTTGACTGCGACAGGCGGATGGCTGTGCGCTGAGTTTGATCAGCAAAAATGGAGTCTGTTCCATGCGTTACTTGCATCAGCGAATGACCGGCGCGGTGACCTCGCGCGGCTACCTGCAGCTCGCGGCCCTTTGCGGCGCCCTGGCCATGGCGGCTGCCGGCTGTGGCGACAGCACCCAAAACCAGCCGACCACCGCCGGTGGGGCTGACGGAATCACTCAAGATTCTGCGATCAACTTGGGCGACACCAAGACGGACAGCAAAGGCGACACGGCGATCATCGACATCAAGGACACGGCGCCCAGCGGCTGCGTCAGCGACGACGAATGCGCGGGCAAGGTCAGCAACCTGCTGGTCTGCGAGAAGGCCGTGTGCGACCTGACCACCGGCCAGTGCCAAGCCGGCGAAGCGAGCGACGGAGAGGCTTGCGACGACGGCAATCTGTGCTGGACCGAGCGCAGCTGCAGCGCCGGCAAGTGCGGCGGCGGCAAGCCCAAGAGCTGCGACGACTCGAACCCGTGCACCGACAATCTCTGCGACAAAACCAAGGGTTGTGTGGCAACGCCCAACACGGCGCCTTGCGATGACGGCGACAACTGCACCGCGGACGACCTGTGCGACGCGGGCAGCTGCAAGCCCGGCAAGAACACCTGCAACCCGACCGGGACCGAGACAGACTGCAAGAACGGCGCCGACGACGACAAAGACGGCCTGTTTGACTGCAACGACAACGACTGCGCCAACGACGCCGCATGCACCACGCTGCCCAGCGAGAAGCTGTGCACGGACGGCAAAGACGACGACAGCGACGGCAAGATCGACTGCCTGGACAGCGACTGTGCGGCGGATGCGGCGTGCCTGAAGCCGACCAGCGAAGTTGACTGCAAGGACGGCAAGGACGAAGACGGCGACGGCGCGGCGGACTGCGCGGACAACGACTGTGCGACGGACCCGGCTTGCGCGCTCGCCATCAAGGAGGCCAACTGCGCCGACCAGATCGACGACGACAAGGACGGCAAAGTCGACTGCGACGACAGCGACTGCGCGGCCGATGCGGCGTGCAAGGCGGCCAAGGAACTCGACTGCGTCAACGGCAAAGACGACGACCTGGACGGCTCCACGGACTGCAAAGACAACGACTGCAGCCTCGCGCCGCCCTGTGCCGTGACCGTGACGGTGGAAGCCAACTGCACCGACGGCAAAGACGACGACCTGGACGGGGCGATTGACTGCAAGGACAGCGACTGCGCCAAGAATTCTGCGTGTGCGGCGCTGGCCAAAGAGACCAATTGCACCAACAAACTGGACGACGACAAGGACGGCGCGGTGGACTGCGGCGACCTGGACTGCGCGGCGGACGCGGCCTGCAAGGTCACCTGCGACATCTGCAAGCCGATTGAAGACACGCTCAAGCCCGGCTGCGATCCGTGCATCGCCCTGGTGTGCAAGGCGGACGCGTACTGCTGCGACACGGCTTGGGACGACATTTGCGTGGAGCAGGTCGGCACGGTGTGCAAGAAGCAGTGCGCCGGCCCCACCACCGAGACCTCCTGCAATGACAAGGTCGACAACGACCAGGACGGCAAGCTGGACTGCGCCGACACGGACTGCGCCAAAGACGCCGCGTGCGCTGGCAAAGAGACCAATTGCGCCGACAAGCTGGACGACGACAAGGACGGCATGACCGACTGCGCCGACGCCGACTGCAAAGTGGACCTTGCGTGCCAAGCCAGCGCTTGCCAGGACGATTTTGCCATCACCTGCGGCAACACGGAGAAGTACAACAACGCCGGCTCGGGCTCGACCAAGGCCATCAGCGGTTACGACTGCACGGACGGCAAGGCCAACGGCGAGACCGGCGCGGAGTACACCTACAGCTACACGGCCCAGTGCGACGGCCCGGTCACCGCGACCCTGGTCAAGACCAGCACCCAGCAGGGTTTCCTGGACTTGTTTGTGCTCGACGCGGCCAAGGGCTGCCTCAGCTCGGCCTGCACGGCCCACGCGCTGATGAGCGGATCGCAGGCGACCAAGACCTTCCAGGCCAAGAAGGGCCAGAAGTTCTTCATCGTCGTGGACGGCTATCAGGGCTTTAGCGGCGACTATTCGCTCAAGATCGCCTGCGGTTGCGCCGGTGGCAAAGAGACCGCCTGTGCCGACAAGGCCGACAACGACGGCGACGGCGCGATCGACTGTGCGGACGCTGACTGCGCTGCGGAACTCGCCTGCGCGCCCTCGGTGGAGACCAGTTGCGCCGACAAGATCGACAACGACAAGGACGGCAAGCTCGACTGCCTGGACAGCGACTGCGCCCTGAGCCTGGTGTGCCAGGCCACGCCGACCGAACAGAACTGCGCCGACAAGCTGGACAATGACAAGGACGGCAAGACCGATTGCGCCGACGCGGACTGCATCGCCGCGGTTGCCTGCGCCCCTGCCGCGACGGAGACCCAGTGCGCGGACAAGCTGGACGACGACAAAGACGGCAAGACCGACTGCGCCGACAGCGACTGCGCCAAGAACCCGAGCTGCATCGTGGCGACGACCGAGACCGTGTGCAATGACAAGGTCGACAACGACAAGGACGGCAAGCTCGACTGCCAGGACACGGATTGTGCAAAGGATTTGGCTTGCGCGTCCACCTCGACCGAGCTGCTCTGCGGCGACAAGCTGGACAACGACAAGGACGGCCTCATCGACTGCGCCGACCCCGACTGCTCTGGCTTGGGCGCCTGCGCGTGCAAAGCGGACTACGATCTGACCTGCAACGACAGCGATTCTTGGACCAGCAACGGCGTCGGTTCGACCAAGGCCGTATCGACCTACGTCTGCGCCGACGGCACCGTGGGCAATGAGACGGGCAGCGAGTACACCTACAACCACGTGGCCGAGTGCAACGGCGAGTTGACCGTGACCCTGACCAAGACCGCCACCGCCCAAGGCTATTTGGACCTGTTCATTCTGGACGGCGGCCAGCTGTGCGGCAGCAAGGCCTGCATCGGCCACACGCTGATGACCAACAACGTCGCCACCAAGACCGTGGCGGTCAAGGCGGGCCAGAAGCTCAACATCGTGGTGGATGGCTACCAGGGCTTCCAGGGCGGCTACAGCGTCAAGACCGTGTGCAAGTGCGCGGTGGTGCCCAAGGTCGAAGACAAGTGCGGCAACAAGGTCGACGACGATCAGGACGGCAAGACCGACTGCGCCGACGCCGACTGTGCCAAGGACGCCGCCTGCACCCCCGCGGTCGAGAGCAAGTGCGAAGATAAGCTGGACGACGACAAGGACGGCAAGACCGACTGCGCCGACAGCGACTGCGCGACCTTCCCGGCGTGCGCGGGCCCCGGCGTGGAAATCCTCTGCGCCGACAAGCAGGACAACGACAAGGACGGCAAGACCGACTGCGCCGACAGCGACTGCGCGGCCAACGTGGTCTGCTTGCCCAAGACCGAGACCAAGTGCAGCGACAAGCTCGACGACGACAAAGACGGCAAGACCGACTGCGCCGACGCCGACTGCGCCAAGGACCCGGCGTGCATCGTGCCGGCCAAGGAGAGCAACTGCACCGACAAGCTCGACGACGACAAGGACGGCAAGACCGACTGCGCCGACAGCGACTGCGCCGCCAACGCCGCCTGCCAAACCAGCGCGGTGTGCAAGCCGGACTACGCCATGACCTGCGGCGACAGCGACACGTACACGAGTAACGGCACCGGCAGCACCAAGGCGATCAGCGCCTACCAGTGCGCCGACGGCCAGATGAGCGGCGAAACGGGCAGCGAATACACCTATGACTACGTGGCTACCTGCGACGGCACCGTGACCGCGACGCTGACCAAGACCGCCAGCACCTCGGGCTTCTTGGACCTGTTTGTGCTGGACGGCGCCAAGGTCTGCGCGGGCAACAGCTGCCTGGTGCACAGCTTGATGAGCGGCACGACGGCGACGGTCAAGTGGACCGCCAAGAAGGGCGCCAAGTACAACGTGGTTGTCGACGGTTACAACGGCTACTCGGCCGGCTACACCCTCAAGATTGCCTGTGCCTGCGCCGCGCCGACCACGGAGACCAACTGCACCGACAAGCTCGACGACGACAAGGACGGCAAGATCGACTGTGCCGACAGCGACTGCGCCAAGAACGCCGCGTGCCAAGTCTCTGCCAACATCTGCAAGCCGGACTACGAGCTGGCCTGCGGCGGCAGCGACTTCTACAACAACGGCGGGCCGGGCAGCACCAAGCTGATCAGCACCTGGGCCTGCGCCGACGGCACCGCGACCAGCTATGCCGGCCCGGAGTACACCTACACGTACAAGGCCACCTGCACCGGCACCGCCACGGCCACGGTCACGCGCAGCACCGCCACGGGCACCGGCTACTTGGACCTGTTCATCCTGGACGGCGCCAAGGCGTGCGGCCCGGCGAGCTGCACTTCGCACGCGCTCATGATCGACGATACCGCGACCAAGTCCTTTGCGGTCACCTCTGGCAAGACCTACTATGTCGTAGTGGACGGCTATGAGGGCGCGGTTGATGACTACCAGATCGATCTGGACTGCACCTGCAAGTAAGACGGCCCGTCCGCTGGAGGTTCTTGTGAAGCGCATCGCCTTTTCTGTCCTGGCTTTGGCCTTTATTGCCGCGGCAGGTTGCGAGTCGTCGACCGGTACCTCCTCGGCGGGCACGCCGGACACGCAGGCGGACCTGTCTGTGGGCAGCTCGGACGCCGATGCCGCAGACGGCGGGGCTGCAGACTCGGCGGTGGATACGCTGACGGGCGCCGATATGGCCGCAGATTCCGCCGCGGATGCCAGCGCAGACATCGCGGTGGCCGACGCAGCAGAGACCAGTGGAGACGCTGCAGATGCCTCGGCGGCAGATGTCGCGGTCGACACGGGCATCGACGCGGTCGCAGACACCAGCAACCCGCCCGTCCCCGCCGGCGGCTGCAGCGCTGAGGTCACGTGCGACAAGATGCCGGGCGCCTACTGCCTCAAGCCCGGTGCTTTTGGCGGCTGCGGCATGTGCATGAAGCCCGAAGGTCCCGGCTGCAGCGCTGACTCCGAGTGTTCCGCCATGCCCAACGGCATCTGCGAGCTGCGCACCGACAACTGCCTGTGCGACAAGATCCCGCTGTGCTACGAGGGCTGCACCAAAGACGACCAGTGCGTCCAAGGTCAGGTGTGCGCGGCGGATCACCACTGCAAGGTCAAGAGCTGCGGCAAGGACGGCGATTGTCCCGCGCAGTTTGCCTGCCAGAATGCCCAGTGCGAGCGCAAGGCCTGCACCGCGTCGACGGAGTGCCCCGGCGCCTATTGCGTGGGCGGCCTGTGCTTTGACAAGGCCGGCACCTGCGACCTGCCCAAGCCCTGAGCCGCCATCGCCAAGGGGCGTGCTGGACAGTTGCGACGGCACAACTGTCGGTTGATCTCTAACATAACAGGTAGTTAAGTTGGCCGTCGCTGCGGGGGTCCAGCCGCGCGGAACCTTTTTTGCGCGCCGCGACTCCAAGGATGGCAACCGCCCGAGGAGGTCTCATGATCGCAACGTGTCCTAGCTGCAGCCGGCCCAACCGCGTACCGCCTGCCCGTCTGGCCGATGGCGCTCGCTGTGCCGCCTGCAAGTCGCCGCTCCTGCCGCTGACCAAGCCCTGGAGCGCGCCAAGTGCCGGCGAGTTTGACGAAGTCATTGCCGCGAGCCCGATTCCCGTGCTGGTGGACTTCTGGGCAGCGTGGTGTGGACCGTGCCGGATGGTCGCGCCGGAGCTGGAGAAGATCGCCGCGCAGAAGGCTGGGCAGGTGCTGGTGGTCAAAGTCGACACCGAGGCCGTGCCGGAGCTGGCGGCGCGCTACGGCATCAGCTCGATTCCGACGCTGGCGCTGTTTCGCGGCGGTCGCGAGGCCAACCGCATCAGCGGGGCGATGGGCGCGGCGCAGATCCTTTCGCGCTTTGGGCTGTAGATTTGGAGGATCCGTGGTAATCGCGGAATCACCTCCGCCGCTGCGGTGAGTCGGCCCCTAAGGCCGCGAACTCGCAGCCCACCCAGCAAGCAAAGCGACTAGCGGAAATCTATTTCCGCTTATCGCCTTGGGCGGAGGGCTTTGGCTTGAGGGCCTAGAACTTCCCCAGCTCCACCTTGCCGGACTGGTACAGCCGCAGCGACTGACCGGCGGCAAAGGGGCCGGCAAAGCTCTTGATCGCCCCGCCGATGAAGCGCACTTCGATGCTGTCGACCTTCTGGGCGCTGCCTAGGCCAAAGCGCAGCCCCGCTCCGTCTTGGCAGCCCTGGCCATTGCCGCCAGACACGTGGCGGATCAGGGTCTTGCCGCCGGCCTTGAGCGCAACGGTGGCGCCCAGCGCCATGCGGTTGCTGCCCGCGTCGCCCACGAGCCGAACGCCGATCCACTGGCCCTTTTGGGCGGCGGGCAGTTGATTGCGCAGCAATTCTCCTTGGCTGGCCAGGTCGGGGGCGCCGTCGTTGTCGATGTCGGCGACCGCCAGGCCCCAGCCGTTGGTGGCGCTGATGCCGGCGCGGGCGCGGTCGATGGCGAAGGTACCGTCGCCGTTGCCCCAATAGAAATCGGTAGGTCGCCCCTCATAAACCGCGGTGATGGCCAGGTCCAGGTCGCCGTCCAGATCAAAATCGCCCAGGGCCGGCACGGAATGCGTCTCTTGATAGCGCAGCCCGGCGTTGCCCATCGGCACGCTGAAATCGCCCTGGATATCTTGCCAGTGGCCCGGGGAGTCCTGGATCAAGACCTGTGACTTATTGGAGAAATTGAAGAAGCGCGGGTGGGCGAGGTTGGCCACGACCGCGTCCTGGTCGCCGTCCCCGTCCAGGTCGCCAAAGGCCGCGCCGATGCTGTGGCCGTAGTAGTTCTGCCCGCCCCAGGTGGTCAAGGTGCCGGCCAACCCCGCTTTGAGCGCGGACTCGCTGAAGGTGCCGGCGTCGTTGCGGAAGTACAGGTTGCGGATCAGCACGTAGTTATTGACAAAAACGTCGACATCGCCGTCCTGGTCGGCGTCTACGGGCACGGCGCCGCGGCTGGGGGTCTTTAGGCCCGTCTCGTCGGGAAAGCCTTGCTTGCCCCACCACAGCTCAAACTTGCCCTTGCCTAGGTTGTGAAACACCGTGTCTTGATAAGGTTTGTAGTCGTCCCAGCACTGAAAGCGCGAGACGTAGAGGTCCAGCAGGCCATCGCCGTCCAAATCGGCCCAAGCTGCACCGGCACTGGGCGGGTGTTTGCCCTTGTCTTTGCAGGTGTTGTAGCTCTGGCTGGCGTCCAGACCGGCCGCTGCGGTGACATCGCTGAAGTGCCCCGCGCAGTCGCCCTTGTAGAGGCGGTCAGGGCCGGTGAAGTCCTCGACAAAGTTGAACAGATCCGCGCAGCCGTCGTTGTCAAAATCGCCCCACACGCTGCCAGAAGAGGGCCCCTCGAGGCCGGCGCTGGCGGTGACATCGGCAAATTTCCCGGCGTCATTGCGCCAGAGCTGCGGGCCGGGTAGGGCCAGATCCTCATCGCCGTCGCCGTCAAAGTCGCCAAAGGCCTGGCGGTTGCTGGGCTTGATACCGGGCACTGGGGCAAAAACCTTAGCGGAGGTCGGGATTTCCGGCAGTTCCTCTACCCACAGTCGCACCAGATAGTCCTGGGCCAGCGACGACGACAAGCCGTTCCAATTGAAATAGCCCTGGCCATTGAGCTGAAACTGCTTGAGATCGGGGAGATTCCACGCAGAGTGGCAGTTTCCAAAATTCTCGCAGCACTTGGCCGCGTCGGTGCAGTTGGCCGACATGCCGGCGTCCAGGCCAAACGACGGGCCGCCCAGGGCAGGGCGCTGCTGGGCCACGTAGATGACCTGCGGTTGCTCGATCAGCATGGGCTCGGGCAGGGCATAGTCGAGCCAGCCTGGGCCGTTGGCGCTGGGCAGCGGGTCAGTCAGCAGGTCCGCGCTACAGCGCTCGCCGCTCCAATAGGCATCAAATTGCCAGAAGTCAAAGCCATTATTGCTGAAGTCGGGATACAGGCCGGCGGCGAGCCCCTGGTTGACCGCGCCAGAGGCACCGCTCCAGTAGACCGAAAATCCCCAGACTTTGACTGGCTTTTCCAGGTCAAAGCGCACCGCCTCCCACAGCTTCTCTTTGTTCATGACCTTGCCGGCCACGGTCCAGTTCTGCGCCGGCAGCGAGGTCTTGGCCACGCCGTCGTCGTGCTGAATCACCTTGAGTTGCTTGGGGATCCACCCCACGGCGCTATTGCAGCCCTGGGCGGGCGGCAGGTCCGGCTGGGGGCCAAAATCGCTGGCGGCAAGCGCGTCTGCGGCGGGCTCCAGGTCGGCGCTGCTCTGGTCGGCCTGGCCCGTGTCCGCCGTGTCTTGCACCGCCGCGGCATCGGCGACAGCTACCTTGGTTTCGCTCTGGCTGCCGCAGGCCGCGATCAGCGCTGCGGTCAAGACGCCCAGTTGCCGATTCGCCTTCATCTCTGGCCTCCCGCTACAGCGCTGAACTCACTCAAATATCTACGGAACCAAGGGAATTTCTGCGGCGCCCAGCTGGCCATTGCGCCCCAGCACCCAGGTCCCTTCGTGCAGTTGCCAATTGTGGCCATCCCAGCGCGCCCGGCTGAACGGATCCAGGGCCAGGCACATCGACGGCGAAAACCGCCGGGCAAACAAGGCCATGCGCTGGGTATCGTCCATGCGCAGCCTCTTGGTGGCGTGGGGCAGGGCGACGACGTGAGGCAGCAGCCCCAGGCCGGCATCCAGAACCTCCGCGTTGCCAGGCCCTTCTGGCGGCCGGTCGTGAAACAGCACCACCCGGTCGGTCAGCACCATCGCCCCGGCCGACCACGCGACGATCGCCTTGCCGTGCAGCAACGTATCGACCCCAAGCAGGCGGATGCGCGTCAGCAGCGTGGCGACATTGCCGCCGGCGATCGCCACGATCGGGCAGTCGCCCAGCGTTTCGGCAATCTCGTCGCGCTGTTTGCACACGGACCAGCGACTCGACGGCTTCATTTCCGCGTCAAACCGCGCGTGAACCTGGTGGATGCGCTCCAGGTGGTGGCGATCGAGTTCGCGCAGGGTTTCGACCGCACCGTCGCACTCGGGGGCGAGCAAATCCTCTGGACCGCCGCGGTGGTGCAGCGCTTGGGCAGCCCCCAGGTAGGCATCGAGGCGCACGCGATACAAGTCCTGCATTTGGCGCAGGATGTCTTGGCGGGCGCGATGGGCGCGAAACAACTCCGCGTCTTCATGGAACATTCGCTCAGCGCGGTGGTGCAGCAGCAGGTTGACGGCGCGGTGGCCGATGGCCTCTTGCAGTTCGTCGTCCTCGGCCTCGCGCTCTTGCCAACCAGCGGTAATTGCGCCAATCCGCCCGTGCAGATTGAGCCTCTCGATCTCTTCGGTCACGGTAATCGAGTGCCGCTGCGGGCCGAGCAGGGTGATCTTGGTCATGGTCGTCCTGTGGCCCCCAAAGAGCGTACGGCGGCGGCGGTGGGCCCGATGCTGGGGCGCCCAGCGCGCGAACCGCGGATGATCGCACATGCGCGCGGCGGGCAAAAGCCATCCGCGGATCTGCGGCCCCTTGGACGGACAGGGAGGTTGTGCCACCATCGCGGCTCAGTCGGCGAGCCCGCCGGGAGGCCCCTATGCACGTCATCCTCATCGCGCCGCATTTTCCGGCGAATCAGCGCCAGTTCGCCCGGGCCCTCAAGCAGGTGGGGGCGTTTGTCACCGGCATTGGCGAGTGGCCGGCCAGCGGCTTTGACAGCGAGCTCAAGTCCTGGCTCGACGGCTATGAGCAGGTCAGCAACGTCTGCGATGACGAGCAGTTGCTCGCGGCGGTGCGGCGGATTCAGCAGCGCGGGCCTTGGGTCCATCGGCTGGAGGCCACGGTCGAGGCGCACATCCTCTCTGCGTCGCGGGTTCGCGAGCTGACCGGCATCCCCGGCCTGACCGCGCGCAACGCGATCCTCTGCCGAGACAAGCCGACCATGAAGGAGTTCCTCCGCGAAAACGGCGTGGCGACTGCCCAGTCCACCGGCGCGGATTCCTTTGAGGAGGCGCGCAAATTCGCCGAGCGCGTCGGCTACCCGCTGATCGTCAAGCCGCGCGCCGGAGCGGGGGCTTCGGGCACGAGCCGCGTCGACAGCCACGAACAACTCCTGGCCGCCACGCGCGAATTCAATCTGGGCCGCGGCGGTTCTTGCGCGATCGAGGAGTTTATCGAGGGCCACGAGGGCTTTTACGACACCCTGAGCATCGACAGCCACGTGCACCTCGAGTTTGTCACGCACTACTACCCGGGCGTGCTGGAGGCCATGCGCACCCGCAACGTGTCGCCGTACTTCATTACGACCAATCGCGTGGATCTGCCGGGTTACGACGAGGTCAAGCTGATGGGCCGCAAGGTGATCGGCGCCATGGGTCTGGGCACCACGCCGACGCACATGGAGTGGTTCTACGGGCCCAAAGGTCTGAAATTTAGCGAGATTGGCGCGCGTCCCCCTGGCGTGGGCACCTGGGACCTGTACTGCGCGGCCAACGGCTTTGACATCTACCGGCAGTGGGCGATGGCGGTGTGCCACGGCCGCCTGGATCAGCAGCCGTCGCGCCAGTTTGCCGCGGCGATGGTGGCGCTGCGCCCCGATCGCGATGGGCGGATCGCCGGCTACTCTGGCTTTGACGAAGTGCAGCGGCGCATCGGCCACATGCTGATCGACTGGCACCTGCCGCCGGTGGGCCATGCGACCCAGCCTGTGGATGCGGGGTACATGGCCAACGCCTGGATCCGCTTGCGCCACCCGGATTACGACCAGCTGCGCGAGATCTGCGAGTGGGTTGGCCGCACGGTGCGCGTGTACGCCCGCTAGCATCCTACCTTACTGCCGCCATCGCCCGAGGTTAATTTGAAAGTCGTTTTCATTTCGCCAAATTACCCTTTGGAGATGCCGCACTTTACCCGTGGTCTCGCGGAAGTCGGCGCGCAGGTGTATGGCCTCGGCCACGACCCGGCGGAGTCGTTGGCTCCAGAGGTGCGCAAGTACCTCACGGGTTACATCCGCGTGCCCAACCTGCTGGACGAAGAGAGCGCGGTGCGCCACGCCCTGCCGCAGCTGGAGAGGCTGGCGCCGGACCGCATCGAGTGCCTGTGGGAAGTGGGGGTCGAGCTAGCGGCGAGGCTGCGCCAGGCCCTGGGGGTGGTTGGGCAAAGGCCTGACGATGCCAGGGCTTTTCGAGACAAGGACCTGATGAAGCAGCGCCTTGAAGTCGCCGGGCTGCGCGTGCCCCGCCACGCCAAAGTGCGCACAGCGGCGGAAGTGCGGGTGGCGGCAGAGCGCATCGGCTACCCCTTGATTGTCAAGCCGATCGATGGCGCTGGCACCCGCGACACCCACCGCGTGGACGACGCCGCGGCCCTGGAAGTGGTGCTGCGCAAGGTCGCCCACGTGCCGGAGATGAGCGTGGAGGAATTCATCGACGGCGAAGAATTCACCTACGATACTGTGTGTATAGGCGGCAAGGTCGCGTTTGACTCGGTGGCCCAGTACCACCCGCGGCCGCTGCTTTCGCGCACGCAGGAGTGGCTGTCGCCGGCGCAAATCGTCTTGCGCGACCCGCACATCCCGCAGCTGCAGGACGCCGTGCAGTTTGGCCGCGGGGTGCTGGCGGCGATGGGCATGGGCACCGGCTTTACCCACATGGAGTGGTACCGCAAGGGCAACGGCGAGATCGTCTTTGGCGAGATTGCCGCGCGCGCGCCGGGCGGTAGGCTGGTCGACCAGATGAATTTTGCCAATGACTTTGACGTGTATCGCGAGTGGGCCCGCTCGGTCTGCTGGGGTGCGTTTGAGCAGGTGGCGGCGCGCAAATACCACGTGACCTGCGTGTTCAAGCGCGCGGTGGGCCAAGGGCGGATCCAGCGCATTTCCGGGCTGTCTGAGGTCAAGGCGCGCTTGGGCGGGGCGCTGGTGGCCGTCGATTTGCTGCCGATTGGCGCCCAGCGCCGCGACTGGAAGCAGACGCTGCTGTCCGACGGCTGCCTGATCGCCCGCCACGAAGACTATGCGACCACCCTGAAAATTCAGGAGATGCTCATTCGCGACGTGCAGTTGGCGGCTGGATAAGGACGGCCCATGGCGGCTTTTGACGAGTATCGCGCGGTGCTGGCCAAGGTGGACGCCAAGTTTGCCGAGATCCAGGCGCGCCACCCGGCCGAGTTTGCCTGCCGCCGCGGTTGCCATAGCTGCTGCCTGCCGGGCCTGACTATCACCGAGGTGGAGAGGGCCCATATCGCCGCTTGGTTGGCCGAAGATCCCCAGCGAATTAGCCAGTTGCAGGAGCTTGCCCAGCGCAATCCCCACCAGGGCCGGCGCTGCGCCTTTCTGGACGACGATGGCGCCTGTGCGATCTTTGCGGTGCGGCCGATGCTCTGCCGGGCCCACGGCGCGCCGACGCGGGTGGCGGGAGAGGCCGGTCAGGCGGCGCTGCTGGACGTGTGTCAGCTGAACTTTGCCGCGGCGGATGCCCCTGCGCTACCTGAGCTGCCGCCTGGGGATTTTCTGGATCAAGGCCTGCTGGCGACGCTGCTGAGCGTGGTCGACCGGCGCTTTGATGCGGCGCGGGCTGGGCAGAGGGCGATGTTGAATGTCAGCGCTGTTTGCCGCCGGTGAGGTGAGGACAGGGCGCGGTCCAGGCGCGCTTGCACAAGGTTTTGACCCAGCAGCTGCGGCTGCCAGAACCCAGAGGTATGCCCATGCTGACCCTTCGCCATGACCAGCTGCAATTTCGCTTTGACGACCTCCACCCGTCGGCCCATGTGACCATCGCCCTGCAGCGGACCCTGCGCATCCCGGACGACGGCCGCAGCTACCCCTTGCCGCCCGGCCTGGGGCAGTTCCCGATGCGCCATGTCGACGACTACGCCGAGCGGGTCCCGGAGGATTGGCGGCGGCGCGGCGGGGTGATGGTGCCGATGTGGCAGGCGGAGGCGTTGTGGATCCAGTTCCTGGGCAGCTATGTCCCGGATCGCGGAACGGCTTATCCCTGCGCGGTCAAAATCGCCGCGGGCAAGCGCAGTGCCGTGACGGGGGAGGCTTGGCAGCCCGGGCTGACCCGCGGGCCTCAGGACTACGTGGTGGTGCCGACCCAGCCGTGGCTCGATGGCTTTTGCGTGGAGAAGGGCCTGATTCGCCAGTTTGTGGCGATGCCGCTGGGGCAGGGCTACAGCGTGGAAGAACAGCTGACCGGCACTGCGGAATTTGGCGGCCTGCAGCTAGAAGTGTTTCCCATGAAGCGCGAAGTGTTTGAGCGGCGCTTTCCAATTCGACCCGTGGAGCCCTGGAACGGGCCGCGGCCCAAGGGGCCGGTGATGCCGAGCGCGGCGGTACCGGGGACGGCGCAGAGTCCGGCGATGGGCCTGGGGGCCGGCGGGCGAATGCGCCAGGAAATCAGCGTGGATCCCTACGACCTGGAGGACTGGGACACCGAGCGCGGCGTGCGCTGCTTTGTCCACCTGTGCAACAGCGAGGCGTGGCAAGGGGCGACGGGAGCTCAGCCGCCCACGCCGCCGCCCACGGCCAAGCAGTACAACGCCTCAGGGCTGCCCTGGTTTGAGTATTACGCCGACGGCCCAGCGGTGGAAGGCGGGGGATTGCTGAGCAAGATCAAATCGGTGCTGCACATCGGCCAGCAGCAGGGGCAGAACCCGCTGCCAGAGAACGCCTCGGTGACGCCCAAGGTGACCCTGGGGATTGGCTCGGGGCGCAAGGACGATCAGGTGCGGATCGGCGAGTTTTAGAGGTCCCAGTGCGGCGCTCGCCCCCGTGTGACACTGCACCGACACACCGAATTGACGCTCGGACGGCCGCGGCGTAGTGTCCGCTGCGCTTGGCAGGGATGGCAAAGACCAAGGGCAAATGGGCGCGTCGGAACCGGTCTGACCCCAGGGATTGCCCCGCGGCTCGCTTCCCTTCTGCCAGCGCGCAGGGGTGGTCATGGCGTGGCAACGTGGACTGGGGTGGCTGGACCGGCGGAGTGTGCAGGCGAGCTGCGCGGTGATCATGGGATTGGTCAGCGGTTGCGGGGCATTAGCTCAGCCCGCCAATGGCATTGACATCATTCACGCCAAGCAGCGCGACGACATCACCTATCTGCAAGAGGTCTGCAGTGGCCAGCGGCCGGCCGCGCATCCCAACGTCAAGAATTCCGCGTGCAACGTGCTCAAAGACAAGACCGCCGCGCAAAGCACCGATTGCTCGACCCTGGTGCAGCGCTTTGAGGCCGCGCCCAAGACCTCTGAACGCGATACCAACGCGCTCATGCTGCAGTTTGACCGCTGCGGCATGCACAAGGCGTTTTTTGAGACGGCCGCGTGGTACGGCAGCGGCGCGGTGATGGACGGCTTTGACGACGCCAAGCTCAACGCCGCGGTCGCCGCCTATGCGGCCAGCCAAGTCGGACCGGCGTTTTTGCCCTACAGCGATGGGTCGCGCGGCGGTTATGCGATGCGCCACCTGGGGAATTGGCTGGTGGAACACAAGCACCTGGACCACTGCGCGGTGCTGGCCAAAGCGGTCGATGGCGCTGCAGAGCCGGTGCGCGCTTGGGCCATCCCTTACTTCAAGGCGACCCAGTGCGCCGCAGCCACGGGGGCGACGGCATCGCTGTTGGCCAGCCAGAATCCAGAGTTCCGCCTGTGGGCTTGCCAGGGTCTGGGCGCGTACGGCACCGCGGCGGCCGAGGCCAAGCTCAAAGCAGTGGCGGAGACAGACGGCTTTTCTGAGATTCGCGAAGAGACCGTCAACGGCCGCCTCTACGCCAGCAAGCAGTTCCCGATTCGCATCGCCTGCGCGCAAGCCTTTGGCCAGGTGCAGGTGCGCGCTAAGTAGTTGGGCGAGCGCTTAGGCACGGGCAAGCCCTTGTAGAATCTGGGATTGCTCCAGGCAGTTGCGCGACCTGTGCCGCAACCGCAGCGTGAGCGGGTTTTGCCCGCCGCGGCTCCTACCTCTTGGCGACCGGCAATTGCGCCGGGCCGGGGCCAGGGGCGGCGATGTCGGAAAAGCGGATTGTGCGGGCGGTCGTCGCTTGGCTGGTGGCTGGGGCAGCGCTGTCGGCGTGTCGCGGACCGACGGGCCCAACCGATCCGGCCGTGCAGGCCGAGTCGCTCAAACCTGCGGGAAACGCTGAGCCCACTGGAAAAATCGCTGAGGTTATCGCGGTTCGCGCGCCAGCGACCGAATTGCCCGCGGCGGCCACCATTGCGGCGAGAGCCAGCGCCGAGCCCCGGGCAGCGACGCCTGCAGCGGCCGCGGCCGACGACGATGCGCCCTGCAGTCACGCCGAACCGTCGGCTACCCAAGTGCCCGGGGAGCCAGCCGGGGCGGCGGCGGGCAATTGCTCTATGCCGTGATGCGACGTGAAAGCTAGTTCGACTGGTGCCAACAACCTCCGGTCGCTTCCCAACCCGGCGACACCGGGCCATTAGCTCGACTAGACCAGACTAGGCTGCTATGTTGCAGGGACCGCCTACAGGCGGGAGGGCGCGCAAATGCAGATGGTCAATATGCTGGAAGCCAAGTCCAACCTGTCGCGGCTTGTGGCGGCCATCGAAACGGGCCAAGAAGCCGAGATTGTGCTTGCGCGCAATGGCCGCCCGGTCGCGCGGTTGGTGCCGGTGGTGCCAGAGGGCCAGGTGATTCGGCTGGGCGTGGCCAAAGGGCAGTTTGAGCTGGACGGCGACATCGACGCGCACAATCTCGAGGTAGAGGCGCTGTTTAGCGAGGGCCTGTGAAGGTATTGGTCGACACCCACTTGGTCTTATGGGCCCTTCTGGACAGCCCCAAGCTCCCAGCGCAAGGGCGGGCCTGGCTGCACGACTCCGCAAAGCGCAAGTACGTGAGCGCGGCTACCATCTGGGAAGTCGCGATCAAGCACGCTAAGTGGCCGCAAGAAATGCCGATCCGCGGCGAAGCGCTGCTTGCACTGGTTCGCGAAGCTGGGTTCGATCTGCTGCCGATTGAACCCGCCCATGCGGCCGCCGTAGACTTGCTGCCGAGCCACCATAGCGATCCATTTGACAGAATCATGGTCGCGCAGGCGCAAACGGAAGGGATGGCTTTTCTGACCGCTGACAGCAAGTTGCACGCCTATGGTGGCTGTGTGGTGCTGTGTGGGGCGGGGCCTTGAAATCAGACAGTTGTCATGTACATGGTGATCCTAACGCCCAGCGGAATCAACGCCCAATCGCAAGACCGGGGCGATCTTGACCTCCACGCCGCCCAGAATTGCCACGCCGGTAATCCGCACCCACGGCGCCTGCGGGTCGTCGCTGGGTCCAACGCCGCCGCTGGAGTGAAAAGCGCCTAGAATCCCGACCCCTTCGATGACCACGGGCAAATCCGCCGGCACCGTGAATTCCACCCCGCCCAGAATCGCCACCACCCTGAATTCGGTGCAGCCTGGGCCCAACTGCGCTTGGCACAAGTCGATCTCGCCGCCGCCCAGCACCGTGACGACTTTGTTGAGCCGCTCTGGCTGCCACCGGCCCTTGCGCTCGATGCCAGACAGAATCGCCACAAGGGGCCGGGTAGCGCGGCGGGCCAAGTACCGCGAAGGCGGTGGCGCCAACGCAGCCAGGGGAGCCGGGGCCGCGGCTGGGGCGGGCAGGTCAGCGGTCAGCGTCTGCAGCTGCCCCAGGTCCTGGGCGGCCTCAGCCAGGCCCACGCGACGCTCAAACTCCGGCATGTCCAGCAGCGAGGCGGCGAAACCATCGCGCAGCTTTGCCACCGTGCCGGCGCGCGCGACGGACAATTGCGCAGGGGCCACACGGGGAATTGTCGGGTTCGCCAACGGCGGGAGCGGCGCAAGAGCCGCGGCTGGCAGCTGGCCGGTGAAGTCCAGGGCATCGTCCGTCGGCGCGTCCACGGCCGCGGTGCTCGCGCGCAGCTGGTCGACCGTTTGCGCCCGCGTCTGGCCGTGCTGCTGCCACCACTGCCGCGCGGTCGCCTCGCCCCACTCGCCCACGTCGCACGCGTGCAGTTGCGCTTTGAGGTCCAGCGCGCTCTGCGGCCGATCGGCTGGGCGCTTGGCCAAACAGCGGAGCACCAGCGCCTGCAAATCCTCAGGCAGCTCGCGGCCCAAGCGCACCGACGGCGGCACGACCTCGGCCCCCACATGGGCCATGACCAGGCGCATCGGCTGTTCGGCCTCAAACACCGGCTTGCCACAAAGCAGCCAGTACGCCACACAGCCCAGGCCGTAGATGTCGGCGCGGTGGTCCAGCTGGGTCTCGCCCATCGCCGCTTCTGGCGAGATCCACGCCGGCGTGCCGGTAATCGCGAAATCCGCGGTGAGCCGGCCCTCTTCTGGCGTCAGGATCGGCCGCGACAGGCCAAAGTCCAGCACCTTGAGATAGTCGACCGCCAGCCCCTGCCTGCAGGCCAACAGGTTTGCCGGCTTGATGTCGCGGTGAATCAGGCCCTTGGCGTGGGCTTCTGCCAGGGCGTCGCAGGCTTGGCTCAGCAATTGCACGGCGCGCGCAGGCGGCACGGGGCCGTGGGCCTCCACCAGGCTCTCCAGGTCCAGTCCGTCCAGCAGCTCCATGGCGTACCACAGGCAGCCGTCGGCGGTCACGCCAAAATCGTGAACGGTGACGGTGTGCGGCGAGCTGAGGCCAGCCGTAGCCCTCGCTTCGCGGCGAAAACGCTCGAGCAATTTCTGCGGGTCGGCGCTCTTGTCGATGAGCTCGGTCCGCACCAGCTTGACCGCCGCGGGCCGACCGAGCCCTGCGTGTTCCGCCCGCCACACCTCGCCCATGCCACCGTGGCCCAGCGGCATCACCAGCGTGTAGGCCCCCAGTCGTTGACCGCTGCGATCGCTCATGCTTCCCCTGATACCGCTGCGGAATCGGCCTTGTGCAGAAGCGCCGCGCAGTCCGGCCGCGGTCGCGGAGCCTACGCCAGCAGATCGGCATCGTCAAATGCGGAATTCTGCTTCCGTTCAAGCTGATCTGCCCTCTGAGCTTGCAGTTTTGCAGGCGGGTGTGCCGATTGGCCGATGGCTTGACTGGCTTGTCCCGGTCGGGTCGGCAGCGTCTGGAACAGCCAGGTGCGTGCCGATCGTTCGGTGACTGCAGGGCATATGGGGTCCTCGTGGTCCGCGCCGCCTGGCGGCAGCGCGTCGCACGACCGCGCCCTATCGTCCAGCTTGCCAGCTGGCCGACCGAGCCCTCGGGCGCGCCGCGGCTGGGAGGCATGGAGTGCTGGGAGGTGGTTGATGCCGCGCGACGCCCGGGGCTCGGCCCTCCGGGTTTCGGTCGCTGGCCCGGTGGTGAAATCACGTTGGATATCATGGATCAGACAGTAGCCATGTACCTGTCGCGCGCCACCCGCCAACCCCGCCCCTGCAAGCTTTCAAACACTTCAGATATCTGAAGTGTCCCAAAGCTCGCAGCCGCCTGCGGCCTACTCCGCCCCAGCAGCCACAAAGCCGGCCCAGTAGAACGGATGGCGCCAGCGCTGTTGCCCGCGCACGTGGGCCTGGGCCAGATGCAGGGCCTTGGCGCGGTCCTGGCCGGCCTGCCACTGGCGGTAGAACTCGACCATCAGCGCCTGCGTCGCGCGGTCATCGACAGACCAGAGGCTCATCACCACCGTCTGCGCGCCGGCCATCGCCAGGGCCCGCCGCAGGCCTTGGACGCCGTCGCCCGCGCGCAGCTCGCCCACGCCGGTGTTGCACGCAGACAGGACTGCTAGCTGGGTGCCCTGCAGGTCCAGGGACGCGGCCTCGAGCGCGGTCAGCACGCCGTCGTCTTTGCCCGGGCGGTGGCGGTTAAAGCCGGCGAGCAGCAGGCCAGAGCGCACCAGCGGCGCCTTGACGGCCGCCAGACCCGGAGCCATGCGCGCCGAAAGGAAGTAGCCGTGGGTGGCAATATGCAGGAACTGCGGGCCTTTGGCGCTGGTCAAGGCGCTCTCTTGCGCGGCGGCGCCGGTCAGCACTTTGGCCTTGGGGAACAGCTTGGCCAGTTCCTGGGCCTCGGCTGCGGTGCCCGGCAGGGGCTGCACCGCCAGGCTGCGCAGGTCGGCGGCGCGCTCGGAGTGGCCCTTGGCCGGCGGGCCAAAATCGGCGTGGGCCAGCACCAGCGGCGGTTGGCGCGGCTGCGGCCGCAGGGCAGGGGTCAAAAGCTCACGCCCGGAGCCCACATAGCTCACCACCAGCTGATCCGCGACGGTTTGGCTCGCCTCCCACGGCAGCGCGGCAAACGGCAGTAGCAGCAGCGGACCGTCGGCGGCGACGCGCAGGCGCTGGACACCGGTCAGCTGGCGGCGCAGCGGCTGCAGGATCCGCGCGGAGAGCTGCTCTAGGGCTGGCGCGGCATCCGCTTCTGGCTGGTTGAGCCCGCGGCGCGCCGCCACCACCAGGGCCTGCAGCGGCTCCAGCTCGCCCAGGTCAAACCACTGCGGCGGCCCGCTCTGGCGCAGCACACAGGCCGCCAGCCGCGGCGGCAGGTCGCGCTCTTGCCAGCGGCCGTGGCTGAACTGAGACTGAGGCGTCCAAACAGTGTACTCCAGCAGCGCGGTTTCCGGAGCCAGGGCCGCCTGAACCGCCGCCACCGTGGCCTCATCCGCGGGGCGATCTCGATACACGGCGCTGAGCCGCGACAGCTGCTGTTCGCGCCCCGCGACCTCCGTGCGCAGCTCGGCCACCCGGCTTTTCCAGATTTGCTCATCGCCTTGACCGGGCCCGTGCAGGGCAAAGGCGGCCAAGCGCGAGCGGCTGTCGGCCAGCGCCTGGACCGCAGGCAGGTCGGCGGGGTTCAAGCGCCGCCGCAGCAGATCCAGCGTGTCCGCCAGCACATCTACGGCCCGGCCGTGGCGCCTCATCACGGTCTGCAGGGCGAGCTCCGCGGCGCCGCGATGCCCGGGTTGCAGGCGCAGGGCGTGGTGCAAGTTGGCGGCGCTTTCCTGAGCCAAAACCCGCAGAAAGTCGACCTTGCGCTGCTCGTCGCCGCTCCACAGCAGCCTCGGCAGTTCGGCGTCGCGCAAGGCCGTCACGCGGGTGCGCAGCTGCAGGGCCTCGGCGAATTGCCCGCGCAGCTCAAGCACATCGGCCAGCCGCCACGCCGCTGACAGGCCCTCGGGCGCCTCCACCCCCATCAGCTTTTCGGTCATCGCCAAAGAGGCGCGCAGCTGCTGCTCGGCCGCGGCCAGATCGCCCTGTTTAGC
The DNA here is from genome assembly GCA_964201005.1 of Myxococcota bacterium. GTDB lineage: Bacteria > Myxococcota_A > UBA9042 > UBA9042 > UBA9042 > SXRM01. The sequence continues at coordinate 23,027 of CAXNCS010000002.1, read as the reverse complement.
GTGGAGCATCCCCAGGTTGTACAGGTCCGCGGCCAGATCAACAGACGCCGCGCCGTGGAGCTTTTTGTCCATTTCCAGCGCCAGGCTCAGCTCGCGCCGGGCTTCGCTCAGGTCGTCCAGGCCCGCCAGCGCCGCGCCCAGGTTGCCGTGGGCCTTGGCCGTTCGGGCGTGATCGGCGCCAAAAATCCGCAGGTTGGTCGCCAAAGCCAGGCGCATCAACGCCACCGCCTCCGTCACATCGCCGGGGAGCAGCGCTTCGGCCAGATTGGTCTGGGCGCTGGCGGTGTTGGGGTGCCCGGCGCCGTTGCTGGCCAGGTGAAGCTCCAGGGCCAAGCGCCGCCTCGCCAGCAGTTGCGGGCGGTTGTCCACCACCGCGTCGATCCGCGCGAGCAAGTCGAGCACGCTCACCGCGGCGACATGCCGGGGACCATAGGCTTTTTCAACCAGCTTCTGCGCGCGCTCTGCCAGCTCCTCGCCTTGGTTCACCTCGCCGCGGTCCAGCGCTAGCTCGCCCAGCAGCATCAGCGACCCGCTCAGGTCGGGGTGGTCGCGGCCGTGGAGCTTCTCTCGCGCCTGCAGGGTCGCCTCGGCGAGTTGCTGAGCTTGGTTCGGCCGGCCGCTGTGGCGGAGCATGCGCGCAAAATGCTCAGCGATGGCGATGCTTTCTGGATGGTCCTCGCCATAGGCCTGCACGGCGATGGCATACGCTTCGCGCAGCTTGGCCTCAGCGTCGTCGAGCCGGCCCCTGGCCAGAGCCACGTCGCCCTGATTGGCCAGCACCGCGGCGACAAACGGATGGGTCGGCCCCAAGGTCTTTTGGTCGATGGCCAGGGCCCGGGCAAACAGCTGCTCCGCCCGAGCCAATTCGCCCACATGCACCAGCTCCAGCCCCAAGTTGTTGGCGACCTGGCCGACCCACATGTGCTCTGGACCCAGGGTGATCTCCATGATCTCTAGCGCTTCTGTGAATTCCGCCACCGCCCGCGGATACTCGCCCAGCGCCGCCCAGGTGGTCGCTTTGGCCTGCATCAGGCTGGCCGTGTAGGCGTGCTGCTTGCCCTGGGTCGCCTGGGCCATGGCGATCGCCCGATCGTGCAAGGGCAGGGCCTGGGCGGCGCGACCCAGCAGGCGCTGCAGCTCGGCCTGGGCGCTCAGGCACACCGCCAGCGCCGCGGTCGAGGGGCCGTAGAGCTTCTGGTACAGCCCCGCCAGCCGCTCCTGGGCCGCCAGCGCCTCGGCAAATTTCGCGCGCATCCGCAGCACATCCGCAAACCGATACAGCACTTGGGCGTAGTAGCCGCTCTCCTGCGCGCCGGCCTTCTCGTACAGCGCCAGGGCCCGCCGCTGCAGCTCTTCGCCGCCCGCTACGTCGCCCAGCATGCGCACAGCGTCGCCCAAAAGGCTCAGCGGCTCGGCCAGTTGCGGCACGTCTTTGCCCAGAGCCGCCTCGATGAGCGCGATGGCCTGTTGCGCCGCGGCCTGAGCGTCGGCATAGCGCGTCTGCTGGATCAGCTGGGCCGCCTGCTGAATTTGCCCCGCCGCTTGGGCAATTCGCGGATCCGCGCGCTGGGGCGGCGCTGGCGTCGGCTCAACGGCACTCGCGTGGCCCACGGTGATCAGGGTCAGCAGGGCGATTGCGAGCGCGAAGACCCAGCGCAACCGCGGCTTTTTGGAGCGAAGCATGGCGAACCCTGGCCAAATCCTTGGCGTCTGGGCCTGCACGTTAGCGCCTTTGAGCCCCAGGTCCAAGCGGCAGTTGCGCACGGGCCTGGGCTGGCGGACACTCTGCTATCGACCGCGGCGACACGGCAGCACGGGCAGATCAGCGTGAGCCAAAGCCCCAACAACAAGCTGAGTTCCAATGCGCCCCTGCTGGTGGCTGCGCTGGCGACGCTGGCGTGTCTGGCGCTGTTGGCCCTGCAGCTGGGCGGGGTGCTGCGCTTGGCCGTGGTCGATTCGCTGGAGCTCGACGCGATCGATGCGCGTTTCCTGCTGCGCGGGCCCCAGCAGCCGGCGGACGGCGACATCGTCATTGTGGGTTTTGACGACCAGCTGCGCCGCGAAGCCCCGGAAGTGCTGCAACAACGCGCGGGCTGGGCGCGCTTTCTCGATGCGCTGCACGCCTATCGGCCGCGGGCGGTGGCGCTCGACGCGTTTTTCTCCGAGCCAGAAGAGGTTCTGCCGGCAGCGACAGTGACCCAAGTGCAAGCGGCGGCCCAAGCCCTTGAGCTGGCTCCAGAAGCGACGTCGACGGCCGGTGCGGCAGCTTTGGCGGCTTTGCGCGCGGTGCAGGACGCGACCCGCGGCGACGAGAAGCTCGCAGCCAGTCTGCAGAGGGCCGGCAATATCCTGATGAGCGTGCTGTTTTTTGTCGATCACGGCGAGACGGATCCGGCGCCGCTGGCCACGCAGGAACCGCCCGGTCTGCGCGGTGCGCGGGTGGCGGACGCGGCAGTTTTGGAGAGGCCCGCCGGGCAACGGCCCCTGCGCAGCGAACGCGAGGTCTACGGCTCGCTGGCTTCTCTGGCCCGCCACAGCGCGGGGAGCGGCGCGGTCAACGTCATTCGCGACTTGGGCGGGGTGGTGCGGCGGGTGCCGCTGGTGCTGGAGCACGCCGGGCGCTACTACTTGCCCTTGGGGCTGACGCTGGCGGCGCGCTCAAAAGCCCTGGGTTTGTCCCAGCCTGCGGCGGCCAGCTATGCCACCGGCGACCGCGAATTGACTCTGGGCCAGCGGATTTTGCCCGTCGACAGCAGTGCCGTCGCGCGGCTGGGCTGGCTTGGGCCCCCCGGCACCTTTCCGCACGTTTCTGCCGCCGATGTGCTCTCTGGCCGGGCCCCCAAGGCGATGCTCGAGGATCGACTGGTAATTGTCGGCTACACGGACGCCGCGCGCGATCGGGTGGCCACGCCCTTTGCCGCGGTGCAGCCCGGCGTTGAGCTGCACGCGACCTTGGCGCACAACGCCATTCACGGCGGGCTGTTGCGCGCGACGCCGGCCTGGCTGAGCCTTGGGGTGGTGGCGCTGATGGGCGCGGCCATGACGCTGCTCCAGCTCCGGCGCATCCGCCAGCGGCGCACTTGGCTCGCGGCTCTGGGCGGGCTGGGTCTGGGCCTAGCTTGGCTGATCGCCGGGCAATTGCTGTTTGAGCGCGGGGTGATCGTGCCCCTTGCCGCGCCGCTGGGCTCGCTGCTGATCATCGCCGTACTTGTCATCTCCACCGCGCTGGTCAGCGAAGGCCGCGAGAAAGCCCAATTGCGCCGCGCTTTTGCCCACTATGTCTCCGGCGAGCTGGTAGACCGCATCCTGGCCGATCCGCAGCGGGTGCGCTTGGGCGGTGAGCGCCGCGAGCTGAGCGTGCTGTTCAGCGACATCCGCGGGTTCTCCAACTTTTCAGAGCAGATGGAGCCCGAGGCGCTGTCTGGCTTTTTGAACGAGTACCTGACGCCCATGACGCGGATCGTCCTGGAAAAGGGCGGGATGCTCGACAAGTACATCGGCGACGCGGTCATGGCGGTGTTTGGCGCGCCGCTGGAGATGGCCGATCACACCTCGGCCATGTGTCAAGTCGCGCTAGAAATGCAGGCGGTGCTTGGGCAATTGCGCGCAGGTTGGCAGGCGCGCGGGCTGCCGCCCATTGAGATCGGCGTGGGGCTGAACGCCGGGCCGATGTCGGTGGGCAACATGGGCTCAGAGATGCGCTTTGATTACACAGTAATGGGCGATGCGGTCAATCTGGCCTCGCGGCTGGAGGGGCTGACCAAAGAGTATCGCTGCGCCATTCTGTGCGGTCCGCGGGTGCCGGAGCTCGCCGGGCCGGGCTTTGTGTTTCGCGAGGTCGATTTTGTGCGGGTCAAGGGCCGCGGCGGGGCTCTGCGGGTCTATGAGCTGCTGGGGACCCGCGACAATTGCCGCTTGGGGCCTGAGGATTTGCGCCTGTACGCCGAGGCGCTGAGCGAGTTTCGCCTGCGCAACTGGGGCGCCGCGGAGCGTTCGCTGCAACAGCTGTTAGAGCGCCACCCGCAGGACGGGCCGGCCCAGGTGCTCGCCGCGCGAACCCGGGCGATGGCTGCCGAGCCTCCAGGGGCAGACTGGGATGGGGTCTATGAACAACGCAATAAGTAAAACGTGCAATATAATGGCTGGGTTGCGCTTGCTAGCTCTGGCCTGGGCGCTGATCGCCGCGTGCGCCTGTGGCAAGCCGGAGCCCGAGCCCGCCGCCCAGGGCCCTGCCGGCAAGGTAGAAGGGGTCGAGGGCCGCGTGACCGCCGTGCGCGCTGCAGCGGGGGCGCAGCCTCGCGAACTCGGGGTCGAGGCTCAGGTGTTTGCCGACGACACCGTGGCGACTGCGGCGAATTCGGCCGTGTCCATCCGGCTGTTCCACAACTTGGCGCTCTGGCGCCTGGACGCTGGGCAGGTCAAGCGGGTCGACCAGAGCGCGGCCTGGCGGGCGAGCAAGCAGGCCTTGCCGCAAGCATTGGCCCAGCAAGCAGAAAGTGTTGCAACCGCATCCGCTGGGCGCCACAGCGAGCGCCAGGCCGCCGCCACTGCGGAGACCGCCGTGCGCGCCCCCACGCAGGTCGCCGCCGACCAGCCCAAAGCGGCCCCCGCGCCTGCCCCCTCAAACACGCCTGCCGTCACTGGGGCCGTACCGCAGCGCGAGCAGGCGCTGGCGGCCAAGGCCGCGCCCCGCACGACCGTCGATCCCAAGCGCGCTGGACCTGCGGGTCGGGCTGAACCGCCGAGCCGGCGCAATGCTTTGGGCGGCGATGACGACGACCTGGTACAGGCCAAGAGTGCAGAAATCAAAGATGAATTTGCCAAGGTAGAGGAGCGCCAGGCCGCAAAGAAAGAGGTCGCGGAACTCGATACACCTGCGCCGCCCAAGGGCAATGGCGCGGCGCCGCCCAGCCCCGCACCTGCCGCCATCGCCGTGCAGCTGGAATCGCAGGAGGTCAGCGCCGCCGACCCCCAGGTCAAGGCCGCGGTGGCAGCCGCGCTCAAGGCCCAGAAGGCCGGGCTCGAGCAGTGCCAGCGGAGTGCCGTGAAGGCCAACGGGATTTTGCAGACGTCGCTCAAGGTTGAGCTGACTATTGGCGCCGATGGCCGCGTCATCGCCGTGGCAGTCGTGCCGGCGATCCAGCCGCTGGCGGCGTGTGTGCAGGCGCGGCTGCAAGCCCTGGGAGGTCTGCCGCTGCAGGCGGCCAAAGTCTCGATTGTGTTTGCTTTTGTCCGGCTGTAGCGCGTTTTTTCGCGCCTCGATCTGCCCCGCGTCAAAATCGCCGCATCTCCCGGCCCAGGCGCGCATCAGACTGGAGGACCAGAGCAACTGGTTCGCGCCTACGCCACATCAGGAGAGCAAGCATGTTGAACTACCGTCGTTTTCGCTTTGGCCACGCTGCCGTTATGACCGCGATCCTGGCCCTGTCTGCCTGCAGTGAAGAAGCCACTGAGACCACGAGCACTGCCAAAGACGCCGCCTCTACCCAGGACAGCGGGGCTGACTCCACTGCCGGGTCGGACACCGCATCCACCGCGGACACCGCCTCGACCAGCGATTCAACGGCGGGCGACACGGCCATGGCGCCCAAGGACATCGTCGACACCGCCGTAGCCAACGGCAGCTTCAAGACCCTGGCCAAGCTGCTGGGGGACGCAGGCCTGGTCGAGACGCTCAAGGGCGCTGGGCCGTTCACGGTTTTTGCCCCGACCGACGCGGCCTTTGCCAAGCTCGATCCCAAGGTGCTGGAGGCCCTGGGCAAGGACAAAGCCCAGCTCGCCGCCGTGCTCAAGCACCACGTTCTGGCCGGCAAGGTCGCCTCCAAGGACGCCAAGACCATGTTCGCCACCAGCGTCGCCGGCTATTCGCTGCCGATTCAGGTGGATGGCGGCAACGTCAAAGTCGGCGGCGCGATGGTGACCGCGGCGGATGTGGAGGCGTCCAACGGCGTGATTCACGTGGTGGATCAGGTGATTCTGCCGCCGACCCTGGTCGACCTGGCGATGGCCAGCGCCGATCACAAGACCCTGGTCAGCTTGGTGGGCCAAGCTAAGCTCGTCGACGTGGTGGCCAACACTGGGCCGTACACCGTGTTTGCCCCGACCGACGCCGCTTTTGCCGCGGTGCCCAAAGCCGCGCTCGACGCGTTGGCCGCGGACGAAAAGGCCCTTCAGGGTGTCTTGACCCACCACGTGCTGGCCGGCGCGGTCAAGGCCGCGGACGTCAAGACGATGTTTGCCAGCAGCCTGGCCGGCTTCTTCCTGCCCGTGGTCGCCAAGGACGGCAAGGTCAGCGTCGGCGGCGCCAATGTCATCGCCACGGACTTGATCGCCACCAACGGCGTCATCCATGTGATTGACAAAGTGATTCTGCCGCCGGACGTGGTGGACATCGCCCTGGCCAGCCCGGACCACACCACCTTGGTGGAGCTCACGGGTCTGGCCGGCTTGGTGGAGACCCTCAAAGGCAAGGGGCCGTTCACGATTTTCGCTCCGACCAACGCCGCGTTTGCCAAAGTCGACGCCAAGACTCTGGACGGCCTCAAGGCGGACAAGGTCGCGCTGGCCGGCGTGCTGACCTACCACGTGGTGCCCGGCTTGGTAAAGGCCAAGGATGTCGCGGCTGGAGAGGTGACGACCGTGCAGGGTGCGAAGATCACCTTGGGCAAGACGGAGGCCGGCGTCACGGTCAACGGCGCCAAGGTCATCGCCACGGACCTCCTGGGCACCAACGGCGTGATCCACGTCATCGACGGCGTGTTGCTCCCGCCCGCGAAGTAGTCACCACGCGGCTGCGGACGGTCAGGCGCTTTTGGCTTGGCCGTCCGCGAACGTGGCGTCCTGCAGTTGCATTTCTCCCGGCCCCAGCCAATATGTTCGGCGGGCGGGCATGGAGACAACCGCGCGGGAATTCATGAAGGCGTTGCGAAATCTTGGCTCTTATCTAGTTCTTGCCTGTCTTGCGTTGACGGCGCCTCAGCCGGCTCTGGCCGATCCGCCGCAGCAAGCCGCCGCCGATGCCTACACCAACCTGGCACCGTCGGTGGTGGCATGGGGTGGGATCTCCAGTCTTACCGCAGTGTTGGACATGGTTACCGCCGCTGGACCGCAGCTGGGACTGCCTCCCGCCGACCCGGCGTCGCCTAAAGGCGGCTGGTGGCAGCAGGCCGAGACCTCCGCCAAAACCATGGGGATCTCTAACCTTTCCTGGCTCCGCCGCGACCAGCCGATTCGCTTCTTCTTGCAGGATGAAGGCGGGGCCCCCGGCGTCGCGGCCGGCGTGGTGCTATTGCCGATGACCAATCAAGCGGCGGTGCTGCAGGCCCTTGCCGGCGCGCAGCTGGGCGCGGAAGGGCACGCGGCGATCTTCATCCCTACGGACACCGATCTGCACCTGTACCTCGACTTTTTGCCCGACCAACTGGCCGTGACCTTTGAGACGTCGCGCTGGCAACGCGCGGCCCCCGTGGCGTCGGGGCCCCTGGGCAAGGCCGCCGTGCCGGGCCTGTTCAGCGCGGGCATCAGCGTGGCCAACCTCGCGGCGCTGCGGCCCAAAGAGCTGCAAAAGCTCAAAGACGCCCTGCGCGACCCCAAAGGCCTGCCCAAGTCGGCGCAGCTGGGCGCGACCCAATACTCTGCGGTGATCAAGCAGATGGCTGAAGAGCTGGACACCTTTGAGCTGGTGATCGGCGGAGACAAGACCAGCCTGCAGGTGGGTTTTCGCGTGCGCGGTCGGCCCAACACGGCGATGGCCAAGGCTCTGCAGGCGGGGGCAGGGCGCTCGATCGAGCCGCTGGCGCGGCTGCTGCCGGCCAAGAGCTATTTTGCGGCGGCGAGCGATGTGGACCCTCAGCCGGGCCTGGCGCAACTGCCTACCAGCCTTGCAGTATTGGACGGCGCCCTTGAGATCCCCAAGCGCCAAAAGGCGGCGGTGCTGAAGCAACTGACCGCGCTTGCTCAGGGGCTTACGGGGCAGGCCGCCCTGGGGCTGTACCCGGACGGCGACAGCGCTGTGGGCATGCTGACGCTGGTAGGGGCCAAGGATCCGCTGAGTTTTCGCCGGGATGCCGCACGCTTTGCCGGACAATTGGCGCTCATGCTGATGGACAAGGAGGCGCAAAAGCACGGCGGGTCCAAGGGCAAGCAGGCCAAAGACCCGGAAAAAGCCAAACTGGAAGCGCTGGCCCGCAAAGGCCTGGCCAAAGGCAGCCTAAAGCCGCTGGTCGACGCGATTCAGCCCAAGGCTCAGCAGGCAGGCGTCAACATCGCCCAGGTAGAGAGCAATGAGCGAGGTCTCGCCTGCGACGCGCTGGCGATCTCCTTTGATTGGGCCAAGTTGCGCGGTGACTCTGCGACCGATCTGGCCATAGGGCCGGCGGTGTTGGGCAAGGGCCTGACGCTCGCCGCCTGTTCAACTGCCCGTTTCGTCGTGATTGCCGTCGGTCCAACTGCGCTGGATCAAGCCCGGCGGGTGGCCGATGACCGTCCGGGTGGCTTGAGTGAACAGCCCGGCTATCGCGCCGCTCTGGCCCATGCGGTTGCCCAGCCGTCTTCGCTGCTGATCCTGGACCCGCTGGAGGCCTTTGTGACGTTTCAAGCCGCGGTCCAGGACGCCGCGCTGCGGTCCAAGTGGCTGGAGGCTTTGGCCGGGGCCCTGCCGCTGTCCGCGTCGTATGGCCTGAGCGGCTCGGCGGGTGAGTACCGGCTGGTCCTGCCGTTTAGCCTCATGGCGGCGCTGCGCAAGGGCTTTAAGGTGATCGCTGAGGGCCAGGCCACGCCCGATGCCGAAGAGCCGCTGCCGTCGCCGTTGCCGCAGGGCCCGGAAGAATCGGCCGGCGAGAGAGGCTCAGCCCCGCCGTCCAAGCCGGATGCCAAGCACAAATAGTCGGGTCACTCTGGGGCAGGTTGTAGGGCTTTGCGGCGAAGCGAAACGAGCCCCACCAGCCGGTCCGCCACCACGTAGAAGCACGGCACGACCACCAGCGACAGAGCTGTCGACAGAGTCAAGCCGCCAATCACGGAAATAGCCATGGGTCCGCGCAGTTCTGAGCCGGGGCCCAACTGAAGCGCCGCCGGCACCGCGGCCATGAGCGTCGCCGCGCTGGTCATCAGAATCGGCCTTAGCCGCGTGGGGCCCGCCGACAGCATGGCCTCGGCGGCAGAATCGCCTTTTTCGCGGCGCTGATTGGCGTAGTCCACCAGCAGAATCGAGTTCTTCTTGACGATGCCCATCAGCAGCAGTAGGCCGATCATGCTGAAAATGTTGAGGGTATTCCCCGTCGCCCACAGCGCCAGCGCCGCGCCGGCCACGCTGAGCGGCAAGATGGTCAGCACGGTCACCGGGTGCAAAAAGCTGTTGAACTGCGCGGCCAGAATCATGTAGGCCACGGCAATGCCCAGCAGCAGCGCGGTCACCAGGCTGTCCATCGACTCGCGAAACTGCACGGAAGCGCCGCCTAAGACCACCCGGGTACCCTGAGGCAGGTCTGCCGCGAGCTTTTCTACAAGTGCCATGGCCTCTTCCTGACTCGCTCCGGCGCCGATATTGCCCGTCACGCTGATCGCCCGTTCGCGGTCCTTGCGGGTAATCGCCTGCAGGGCCGGCTGTTCGTCCATGCTCACGAGCGAACTCAGCGGCACCATCTGGCCAGAGCGCGAGCGAATCCTCAGCTGTTGCAGGGCTTCCGGGCGGTCGCGCTGGTCGGCCAACAGCCGCACCCGGGTGTCGACCCGCCGGCCGTTTTGGCTGAACTTGCCGATGCGCTGGCCGCCGACCAGAGCGTTGAGGGTCGTCGCCACATCCTCCATCGAGACGCCCACATCGGCGCAGCGGGCCCGGTCAGGGGTGATGCGCAGCTCCGGTTGCCCCAGGCGATAATCCGAGTCCAGGTCGGTGACCGTGCCGGTCGTCCGGAGCTTGCCGATCAGCTCCTGCGAAGACTTGACCAGCAGCGGCCAATCCGAGCCGCGCACGCTAAACTCAATCGGAAACCCGCGGTTGGCGGAAAACACTGTCTGCGACAGGTCGATGGGGATGGCCTTGAGCCCGGCGATATTGCCCAGATCCTTGCGGATCACCCCCATGAACTCGGTGTGGCGCATGGCCCGCTGGTCCGGTGGCACCAGGGTGACGAACATCACCCCGCCGTTGACCGCAGAGGTGCCGCCAAAACCGCCGACGACGGCAAAAACCGTTTTGACCTCGGGCATTTTCTGCAGGCGCGCCTCGGCTTGGCGAAACAGCTTGTCCGTCTCCTCCAGGGTCGCGCCCACTGCGCTCTGCATGCGCACCATGATGCGGCTCTGGTCCTGCGACGGCACCATTTCGCCCGGGATCACCTTGAACACCTGCACCGCGCCCCAGGTCAGGGCGATCGCCGCGATCACCACCAAGACGGGAAAGCGCAGGGATCCTCGCAGGATCCGCAGGTATACGCGCTGCAAGAGGGCAAAGCCGGCGTCGACCTTCCGGCCCATCCAGCCGCGCTGACCGTGGCCCACCCGCAGGATCTGCGCGCTCCGCGAAGGGGTCAGGGTGATAGCCTCCAGGTAGCTGAGCAGCACCGCAAGCGACAGGGCCACGCCAAATTGCACAAAGAATTTGCCGATCAACCCGTCCATAAACACCACGGGCAGAAAGATCGCCACCACCGCCAGCGTCGCAGCCAGGGCGGCAAAGGTGATCTCGCGGGTTCCTTCGCGCGCAGCGGTGATGCGGTCGGCCCCCTCTTCGGCGTGGCGATAGATGTTCTCTAGCACCATGATCGCGTCATCCACGACGATGCCGACCGCCAGCGACAGGGCGAGAAGCGTAAACGTATTGAGGGTATAGCCCAGGAAGTACAGCACGCCCACGGTGCCCAGCAGCGACATGGGGATGGCCAGCACCACGTTGACGGTGGACGACAGCGAGCCCAGAAACAGCCAGCACACCAGCGCGGTCAGGACGATCGACAGGGCCAGCTCAAACTCAATTTCGTGCACCGACTCTTCGACAAACGCGGCATTGTCAAAGATCACGTCCAGTTTCATGTCCGGCGGAAGGGTCTTGCGGATGGTGTCGATTTGCTGCTTGACCGCCGCGGCCACGCCTACTGTGTTGACGCCGCGCTGCTTTTTGATGCCCATGCCCTGAGCCGGCTCGCCGTTCACCCGCGACAGGCGCCGCTGGTCCTCAAAACCGTCTTCCACCAGCGCCACATCCTCCAGGTACACCGGCTGCCCGCCGACATTGCGCACGGCGATACGGCGAAGGGTCTGGAGATCAAAGGCTTCGCCCAGCACGCGCACGGCGAGCTCGCGGCCCTGGGTCTCCAGCCGCCCGGCCGGCAACTCCACGTGCTCGCGCTTGAGGGCCGCCATGACTTCAGCCACGGTAAGCCCGCGTTCATCCAAGCGTTTCTGGTCGATCCACACGCGCACGGCCCGCTCCAGCCAGCCGCCCATGAACACTTCGCCGACCCCGCTGACCGTCTGGATGCGCTCTTTGACCTGGTAGCGCGCATAATCGCTGAGGATCTGCTGCGAATACGGCCCAGAGAGGCCGATCCACAGAATCGGATTGTCCTCGGGATTCGACTTGGAAATCGATGGAGGATCAAGGTCTTGGGGCAGGCGCCGCTGGGCCTGGCTGACCTTGGCCTGCACGTCTTGGATGGCCGCGTCGATATCGCGATCCAGGTCCAGCTCCAGCGAGATCGACGCCTGGCCCTGGCGCGCCACCGAGGTGATGGTCTTGACGCCCTCCACCTGCATGAGGTTTTCTTCTACGATCTCAATGACATCGTTCTCCATCACCTCGGGAGCCGCGCCCTCTCTGCTCAGGCTGACGCTGATGGTCGGAAAGTCGACGTCGGGGAACTGCGAGATGCCGATGCGCTGGCCGGAGACGAGCCCAAACAGGATCAGCGCGGCCATGATCATCCAGGCCAACACCGGATTCTTGATGCAGATCTCTGTGATGTTCATGGGGCGCGGCCGCCGGCTGAGCTCGCCGTGGGGCTGGCGGCTGCGGGCAGGGATCGGCCGCTCGGCAGCTCGGCGCTGTCAGGTCGGCCTTTGCCGGCGGGTTTGGCGGGGGAGCCGGGCTGGACGACGCGCACCGCCGCCCCTTCGCGCAGGGCTTCGGCGCCGACGATGACGAGCTTCTCGCCTTCTTTGAGGCCCTTGCGCACTTCAACCATGCCGGCGCTGCTGCGCATGCCCAGCTCGACGATGCGTTCGCGGGCCTTGTCGCCCTCAATTACGTAGGCCAGGAAGCCCTTTTCGCTTGGGCGAATGGCGATTTGCGGGATGGCCACCGCGGGGTAGGGCGCGCCGATCGGCACCACCACTTCGGCAAAGGCCCCCGCGCGCAGCTCGCCGCCGGTGACGATGTCGGCGCTGCTTGCGCTGGGATCGCGCGGCAGCGGCCCGTCTTGCACGTCGGCCAACACTTCAACTTGCCTGGAGCTTTCATCGGCGCGCCCGGCAATGTGCTGCACCGTCGCGCCGCGCCAACCGTCGACACCGCGCACGCGAAAGCGCACCTCCAGGCCGGTCTTGAGGCGCTGGGCGTCCATCTCCGCCAGGGCAAAGCGCACCCGCAGTGGATCGCGGCGCAGAATCGACGCCACCACCGCCCCGGGCTGCAGGTAGGCGCCGGTTTGAACCTTGCGCGCCTGCACCACCCCGGCCAGCGGCGCCCGCACTCTGGCGTCGCGCAGGTTCAATTCTGCAAGGTTTAGCGAGGCTTTGGCCTGGTCCAGCTCGGCGCGGCTGATCTGCACCTTGGCCGCGGCGGCGTCCGTCTCTTCGCCCGAGGCCACTTCCGGGCCCATGTCGCGTTTGCGCTGCAGGGTGCGCAGGGCGTCGTCGAGCCCGGCTTGGGCGCGCTTCACTGTGGCTTTGCCCTGGTCTACGGCCACGCGATAGCGCTGCGGCTCGATTTCTACCAGCACTTGGCCCGCTTCCACCGCGTCGCCTTCGCGAAACAGCACCCGGTCGACGCTTCCGCCCACCCGCGCGGCGATCTGCGCTTCTTCAAAGGGGATCAGCGAGCCGACCGCCGCCAGGGTGTACTCCAGCTGCCGCCGGGTCACGGGCTGCACTTCGACGGCAAAGGCCACTGGCCCCTTCTTGCCGCCGCCGGGACCACCCGCACCGCCGCCAGCACCCGCAGGTCCGCCGGGACCGCCCTTGCCCTTGGCGTCCCCACCGGGCTTGCAGGCCACAGCGATCGCCGCCAACGCCAAGAGAACGGCACACAGACGCAATGCCGCGATCAGCGACCAGAACCTTGCGGAGTGCAAAGGCAAAGTTCCGGCCGCTGAACGCAGCTGTTGCTCAGGTGGCGACTCGTTGCCCGCAGCCAACGCTCAGTAGCTCGACAGCTTGTAGCCGACGCGATCCACCGCTTCCGCGGCAATCAGCCGGCGCAGCGGCAGCAGGGCCACCGGCAGGTCGACCGCCAGCTTCTCAGCCTTGGCAATCCACCCTTCGGCGCTCTCGCGGTCAAACAGGTTGTGCAGCACGCGCTTGACCGCTGGGCCGGCGCGATCCAGCGCTTCCACCGCGGCCACGCAGCAGATCGCCTGGGTGACCGTCTCTTTGCCACCCGCCGCCAGGCGCTGCTTGGTGCGGGCAATCGCCGAGTCAATGGCGTACACGTCCATCATCAGATTGGACAATTGCACCATCGTCTCCTGCTCGCCGTCCAACTGCATGCCGTGGCGCGCTGAAGCCGCCTCCGCAGTCAGCAGGGTCAGATCCTTGAGGCGCTGCAAGGCGAATTCGGCGGTAGCGAGGGGATTGTCGACGTCGGGCAGCTGCCCCAGGTCGCCGCTGGCCAAGCGCTTCTCCAGCTGGCCAATGGCGCCGTACACGCCCAGGCGCTTCTGCACCGCGCGCTTGAAGGTCGTGCCGGGCACCAGCAAGCGATTGATTTCGTTGGTGCCTTCAAAGATGCGGTTGACGCGGGCGTCGCGCACAAACTTCTCAATGTTGTAGTCCTCGACAAAGCCGTAGCCGCCGTGCCACTGCAGCGCCCGGTCCAGGATGCGGTCCAGCACCTCAGAGACGTACACCTTGGCGATCGAGGCCTCAATGGCGTATTCCTCAATCGCCGCCATGGTTTTGTCGGTGTAGTCCGGCGAATCGGCGTTCAGGTCGGCCAGGCGGGCGTCGATATAGCCGGCGATGCGGTAGACCAGCGACTCGCTGAGGTAAATGCCCACCATCGAGTCGGTGATCTGCTCGCGGATCGTGCCAAAATCGGCGACGCGGGTGTGGAACTGCTTGCGATCGATCGAGTACTGCAGCGCCTCTGCCAAAGCGCGCTTGGCCACGGACAGCACGCCGCCCGCCAGCTTATAGCGGCCCAAATTCAGGGTGTTGAATGCGACCTTGTGGCCCTTGCCCACCTCGCCCAGCACATTCTCCACCGGCACAGGCGAATCGCTCAGGATCAGCTGGGCGGTTGACGAGCCGCGCAGGCCGAGCTTGTGCTCTTCATTGCCGTGGCTAAAGCCGGGGGTGTTGCGGTCGACGATGAAAGCGGTGAACTTGTCGCCATCGACTTTGGCAAACACCACGCCCACGTCCATCCACGCGGCGTTGGTGATCCACTGCTTGGTACCGTTGAGGATGTAGTGGGTGCCTTCTGCGTTGAGTACCGCGGTGGTGCGGGCGGCCAAGGCGTCGGAGCCCGATCCCGGCTCGCTCAGCGCGTAGCAGCTGGTGACCTCGCCGCCGGCGATCTTGGGGATGTACTTGTGCTTTTGCGCGTCGGTGCCGAAGTACAGGATCGGCGCCATGCCGATGCCCGAGTGGGCGCCCCAAGTCACGCAGAAGTCGCCCGAGCTGCCCAATTTGTCTGCGATGAGCAGCGAGGTGACCTTGTCTGCCCCCAGACCGCCAAACTTTTCAGGCACTTCAACCAGGGCAAACCCCTGACGGCAGGCCTTCTTGAGCACCTTGACCATGTCCTTGGCGGCCTTGCCTTCCTTGGACTCGAGGTGGCGTTCCTTGGGGATGACCTCTTTCTCAATGAATCGCGCCGCTTCCAGCGCCATGGCCCGCTGCTCTTCGTTCAGGTCCTCAACCGTGAAGATGCGGTGGGCACCTACGGGGTCGATGAGAAAACTGCCGCCTGCCGGGGCCGCTGAAAGGGTTGCCGTGCCGTCTGCCATGGTCCACTCTCCTGAAGAAGCGCCTCGGCCAATCACGGGCGCGGGGCAAGAGGATACGCCCGCTGGAGGCACCGCACAATGATGTCCACCTCAAGCTTTGGTATTCCCGCGATCCCGGCGAATGGGGCGTGGCGCAGCGCCGCTCGCCGACTGCTGATCTTGAGTTGCGCCGCGGTTTTCGCCTGGGGTTGCGGGGCCGTTGCGGGCGGCGTGGCGCGCACGGAGATCGGCCAGCAGGTCCAGTCGGCGCCACATTCTCCGCAAGATGCCGGACATTTTGCCGTGGCCACCGCCCACCCCATCGCCACGCGGGCGGCGGTGCAGATGCTGCAGCGCGGCGGTTCGGCGATCGACGCGTTGGTGGCCGCGAGCTTGGTGCTTTCGGTGGTCACGCCGCAGTCGACCGGCATCGGCGGTGGCGGCTTTGCCGTGGTGGTGCCGCCGCAAAGTCCGCCGCGCGCCTTTGATTTTCGCGAAACGGCCCCAGCCGCTACTCAGGTGAGCGACTACCTGGACGCCTCTGGCAAGCTCGTCGCGGAGCGCAGCCAGCGCCATGGCCTCGCCGTCGCCATCCCGGGCTACCTGCCGGGCCTGCGTTTGCTGCACCAGCGCTGGGGGCGCTTGCCGTGGGCCGACATAGTGCAGCCGGCGATTATTGCGGCAGAACAAGGGTTTGTCGTAGGGTCCCCCCTCCACGCGGCGCTCAAGGACACCTGGCCGCAGCTGAGTCCGACGGCCCGCGCTACCTTTGGCCGCGGCGATCAGCCCGTGGCGGTGGGCGAGACCCTGCGCTGGCCGGCGCTGGCTCAAACCCTGCGGACCCTGGCCCAGGACCCTCAGGCTCTCGAAAAAGGCGCCATTGCTGAGGAAATCGTCGCCACCGTGCGGTCGGCGGGCGGCAAGCTGAGCCCCGCGGATCTGAGCGACTACCGCGTCCGCGAGCTGGCGCCGCTGCAGGGCGAGGCCTTTGGCCACCTGGTCTACACCATGCCGCAACCCTCGGCGGGCGGCGCGCAAGTCCTGGCGATGGCGGAGTTTCTCCAGGCCTGGCAAGCCCAGTCGCCGCGCAAGCTGCCCTATAGCCTGGACGGCGCCTTTGCCGCCCACGCCCTGGTCGAGGCGATGCGCCGGTCGTTTGTGCTGCGCCTGGCCTATTCGGCCGATCCCGCGGTCCCTGCGGTTTCCCTGGACCAGATCTATCCTCAGGCGGCGCGGAATTCGCTGTTGCCCTGGAATCCCCGGAATTTGACCCCGACTTCCAGCTTGCCGCCCTTGCCGCCCGTCCATCTGGAACAGCACGCCAACACCAGCCATGTGGCGATTCGCGACGGCGACGGCTTGGCGGTGTCTTCAACCCATACGGTCAATTTGTTGTTTGGTTCTGGGCTCGTGGCGCCCAGCTCCGGCGTGCTCTTGAACAATGAGATGGACGACTTCTCGTTCAACACCCAGGACAGCAACGCTTTTGGCCTGGCGGGTTCGGCGGCCAATCTGGCGCGGCCTGGGGCACGGCCCGTGTCGTCCATGGCGCCGCTGGTGGTGATGTCGGGGCCAGCTGCGCGGCCAGAATCGCCTTGGATGGTCCTGGGTTCCCCCGGTGGTACCCGCATCCCCACCGCGGTGCTGCAGGTGCTGTTTCGCGTGGCCCACAGCGGTTGGAGCTTGGCTCAGGCGGTCGCGGCGCCGCGCTTGCACCACCAAGCCCTGCCAGACGCGGCCTGGGTCGAGTCGGGGGCCCCGGAGCTGACTGCGGCGCTGCAGGCCCACGGCCATGAGGTGCGCGAGCGGCCCGCCTGGTGCAATGTTCAGGGCATCATGGTCGTGCCTGCGGCCGATGATCGCGCTGGGGTCCGCTGGCAGGCCGTTTCGGATCCGCGCGGCGAGGGGGTGGCCGCGGTCCAATAGGCCGGCTTGTCAGGCGCAGCACCTTTGCCGCAGAATTGCCCACCCGCGCGGCCCGTGAGCGCCTCAACCCCGGGCCAGAGGTCGTTTGAGCGCCAGCACCCGCAATCTTCAGCAGTCCCCCGACCTGCCCAGGTGGCTGCGGCCGCTGTTGCGGCGGACCTCCGGCGCGGATTTTGTCCCCGTGATCGATGGGTTGCGCTTCTACGCTATCCTGACGGTGCTCCTCTATCACGCCTTGCTCGCCCTGACCCAGACCCACCACCTGCCGTTTGCGGGGCCGGGAGCTCTGGCGGGCACGGCGGTGCTCAAGCTCGGCTGGGTGGGCGTGCAGTTGTTCTTTGGGATCAGCGGCTTTATCCTCGCCGTGCCCTTTGCCGCCCAGCATTTGCGCGGCCGTCCACCGGTCAAGCTGTCCAAGTACTTCCTGCGCCGCCTGACCCGCCTCGAGCCGCCGTTCTTGCTGAGTTTGGCTGCCCTTTTTGCCCTGCGCCTGCTAGTCAATGGTCAAACGGGCCTGTGGCCCCACTTGGCCGCGAGCAGCCTCTACGCCCACAGCGCCGTCTACGGCGAGCCCAGCGCCATCAGCGCCGTGACATGGTCGCTGGAGGTGGAGATCCAGTTCTACATCGTCGCGCCGCTGCTGGGGCAGATATTTCGCATTCCATCCAAGTCCTTGCGTCGCATGGTCTGGCTCGGCCTCGCTTTGCTGAGCTGGGGGCTGGGCTGGCGCTACCCGGGCATGGGCACCCTGTGGCTTCTGCCCAACCTCAGCTATTTCCTTGCCGGATTTGTCATCGCCGACATCCACGCCGTCGAGTGGCAGGGCGGGCGCCAAGTGCCCCACCACTGGGCGTGGGACCTGCTGGCCACCGCCGGCTGGATCGCCATGGCCTGGGTGGTGGCGCAGACGGGGGGCGAGAGCGGCTTGTTGGCCTGGGCGCCTGCGGTGTCCCTGCTGATCTTGCTGATCTACCTGGCGATTTTTCAGAGCCGCGCCTGGTACTGGCTGACCACGCGGCCGCTGCTCTTTGTCGGCGGCGGCATGTGCTACACCATCTACCTGTACCACAACGCGGTGATTCTGGGCGTCGTGCAGAAAATCCCAGTGTACCAGCGGCTCTTGGGGGCGGTGGGCAGCGACGTGGCAGCCCTGGTGGCGGCGACTGTGGCGCTGTTGGCGGCCGTCGGTTTGTCTACGCTGCTGTACGTCGCGGTGGAGAGGCCGTGCATGGCCCCCGACTGGCACACCCGGCTCTGGCGGCGGCTGCGCGGCCAAGGCCCAGCGATTCCATAGCTTTTGTCAATTCCGTCTGGGTGGTCACCAGGTCAGGACCACCAGCACCCCGGTCATGGCCAGCGCCGCACCCGCCCAGCGCCTCTTGGGAATCGCCTCGCCGCTCGCCCAGGCCAGGCCCATCGCAAACACCATGCCCATCTGGTTGAGCAGCGCCGCCCGCGACGCCGTGGTGTACTTAATCCCGCCCAGCCACAAGAGCATCGACAGGTAAGTGCCCACCACTGTTGCCGGAATCGCCACGCGCCACAGCGGCTGAGGCTTTAGCAGCGACAATCCCCGCTTGAGCGTGCCCGCCGCGCCGTCCCAAATCACCAGCGCCACAGCACCGGCCAGCAGCCGCACGGTGGTTGCCTCCACCAGATCGGAGCGATTCAGCGCGGGTTTGGCCACCACTACCGCCACCGCCGTGGTCAACACGCCACCGACACACAGCAACACCCCGCCGCGGTCCACCAACACGCCTTTGCCCGGGGTCTGCCAAGCCACCAAGAGCAGGCCGACCACCACCAGCGGCGCGCCCCACAGCAGGCCTTGGCGCAGCGACTCGCCCAGCAGCAGCGACGACAGCACCAGCACCGTGGGCGAATAGGTGCAGTCGGTCACCGCCGCGACACTGGCGCCCACGCGTTGAAGCCCGGCAAAGAACAGGGTGTCGGCGATGGTCAGGCCCAGAACGCCGCTGCCCAGCAGGCGAATCCAGTCTTCAGTGCTGCGATCGCCGGCAAATCCCTGGCCCGTCACCGCCATCGTCGCCATTAGCAGCAGCGACGCGAGCACGTTCTTGAACAGGTTGAGCGCCCGCGGGTCGACCGGGCCGATGCGCCGAAACAGCAACACCGCCGCCGCCCAGCAAACCGCGCAGGCCAGGGCCATGATTTCGCCAGCTAAGCTGCTCATTTGCGCCGGCCCTACGGCTTGTAGACGCAGACACCGTCTACGCAAGCGGGTGCGGGAGCCATGCACTTGGGCGTGGAGTAGCCGCACTTGTCGGCAAATGCAAAGGCTTTGCAAATGTGCTCGTCGACCCAGCCCACAGCGAGCGCAACGTCATTGGCCATGCCGCCGTTCACCGCGACGCCGCAGCTGCCTTGGCACGCCGTGGTGGTCGCGACCACGACACATTCGCCTTCGTCGCCGCCGCTGCAACCGTGGGTTTTGGCTTCTACTTCTGCCAGAGCGGCGTCCAGCGCGGCCTTCATGTTGGCGCAGGTCGCCTCTAAGCAGGTCGACTTGCCGTAGTTGTGAAAGTACCCCGGCGCGCACACCCAGTAAGAGCCTTCGCAAACCGTGCCTGGAGGCTGTGGGGCAGGGCAAAGGCTTGTATCTGCTGCAGTATCGGCTGCAGAGCTGTCGGCGCCAGCGCTATCGGCGGCGGTGTCGAGGGCATTTGAGGCGTCGCCTTGCGCCGAAACGTCCGATGGTGCGGCAGCGTCGTTGGCGCTCGCGGTATCCGTCGCCATGGCGTCTGTCGCGGCGTCGAGGGGGGCGCTATCCAAGGATTGCGAATCGGCCGCGCTGTCGGCAAGGCCGCTGGATCCGGCGTCCCCTGCGGAATCGACGGCCGCGTCGGTGGTCGTGCCCGTCTTTGCGTCCGCAGCAGCCGCCGTCGCCGCGGGGGCCGGGTCATTGCCGCAAGCGGTTGGGCCCGCCAGGATCGCCGCCAACACCAGAAATCTTCTCACCATCGCCATCTCGCCATCGCTGTCCCGATCAACCGGGCCGCGCAGCGTAGCATATTCCGCCGCACTGGGGCCAAACTCAGGCGCTCTGATGGCTCTCCCGAATTGGCCAATTCGCCGTTTTTCTAGCCGACTGCACTGCGGCGAAAGTGGGACCCCTGATTGGCATTCTGCGCCCGCCGGTTGCCCAGGCCCTTGCCACGATCGCCGCGCGCGACCAAACTGCGCAGTGACGGCCGGCCAGGTCCGGAGGCGAGCATGGCAGGCATGATTTTGGCGATCCACCAGTTCGAACGGCAGAAGCACAAAGATGCCAAGGCCGTCGATGCATTTTTGGCGCTTCACCAATTCCCGATCAGCGAAGGGACAAACACGACCTTTGTATGGCGCGGCCAGGCCGACGCGGTACACCTTCGGCACTTTGTTTTTGGCCTCGCCAGCGAGCAGCCGCTGCACCGCATAGGTCACACGGACCTGTGGTTTGTGGTGCTCGACCTGCCCAAGCGCGCTCGGCTCGAGTACAAATTCGACGTCGTCCGCGCAGGCAAACACCAGTGGGTGCGCGACCCGCTGAACCCGCGCATGGCCCACGACCCCTACGGGTCAAATTCTGTCGCCCACAGTGAGGGTTATCAGCTCCCCGACTGGGCCGAGCACGACCCCGATGCCCGCGAGGGCCAGCTGACCGAGACGGAGTTGCACAACACGCCCTGGGGCGACAGCCGCAAGATGTTGGTGTATCTGCCCGCGCGTTTTCGGCAGAACCGCCGGTATCCGCTGCTGATTGTTCATGACGGCAGCGATTACCTCAAGTTCTCGCAAATGAAGGTGGTGCTGGACAACCTGATTCACCGCCTTGAGGTCGCGCCGCTGATCGTCGCCTTCACCCTGCCGCGCGACCGCATGACCGAGTACCCCGACGATCCCAAGCATCAGGAGTACATCGTCCATCACGTGCTGCCGTATATGGAATCGAATTATCCGCTCTATGGCCGGCCGGACATGCGCTGCCTGATGGGCGCGAGCTTTGGCGGCGTAGCCAGCCTGTCGACCGCGTGGCGCCATCCCGGGGTGTTTGGCAAATTGCTGTTGCAGTCAGGCAGTTTTGCCTTCACGGACATTGGCCATCACAAGCGCGGGCCGGCTTTCGACCGCGTCGTAGAGTTCGTCAATGCGTTTCGCGAAAATCCCGGCACCCCGTGTCAGAAGGCCTACCTCTCCTGCGGCACTTTTGAGTCGCTGATCTATGAAAACCGCTCGATGGTGCCCTTTCTCCAGTCGATCGGCCTAGATGTGCGCTTTGAAGAGGCCCGCGACGGCCATAATTGGGAAAATTGGCGCGACCGCTTGCAGGGTGGCCTGTCGTGGCTCTATCCGGGTCCGCTCTGGATGGTCTACGAGTAGGGCTCAGCGCCTGTAAGCGGTGGAGCAAGGAGCGGGCCGGGCCGTTGCGCGACGAGGCTTCGAGCCGGCAAATCCGCGAGCTCCGTTGGCTTGTCTGAACTCCCAAGTTGGCGCTATACTTTCGGCCCCTTGGGGGAGCAGCGCTGCGCGGTCTGCGCAATCCTTGGCTCCCGTATCCCTCGCAAAAATCGGTGGCCGCCGTGATGAAATCGTATAAATTGTCCGTGGTTATGCCGTGTTACAACGAGCGCGAGACCATCCGCGACATCGTCGCCCTGGTCCTCAGCCAGCCGTTTGACATTGAGTTGCTGATCGTCGACGACGGTTCAAAGGACGGCACCCGAGACATCCTCGCCGAGTTGGCCGTCCAGTACCCACAAGTGCGCGTCCTGTTGCAGGATAAGAACCAGGGCAAGGGCGCGGCGCTCCGGCGCGGCTTCCAAGAGGCCACCGGCGACTTGGTGCTCGTCCAGGATGCCGATCTCGAATACGATCCCAGTGATTACCTGCGTTTGGTCGAGCCGATCGTTTCCGGTAAGGCAGATGTCGTTTACGGTTCGCGCTTTGCCGGCCAGAGCCACCGCGTGCTGTATTTCTGGCATTCCGTCGGCAACAAGGCGCTGACGCTCGCCTCGAACATGGCCACGGATTTGAATCTCACGGACATGGAGACCTGTTACAAGGTGTTCAAACGCGAAGTCATTCAGAGCTTGAAGCTTGAAGAGGACCGCTTCGGCTTTGAGCCGGAGGTGACGGCCAAGCTTGCAGCTCGCAGAGACGTGCGCATCTTTGAGGTGCCGATCTCGTATAACGGCCGCACGTATGACGAAGGCAAGAAGATCGGTCTCAAAGACGCGTTTCGCGCGGTCTATGTGATCAGCAAATACGGGGTTTTGACCCGCGCCCGGCGCTAACGGGCCAGGGCAGGGCCGCCCTCCGGGCGAGGGGGGAATTGGCCTTTCATTACTTGCGTTTTGCAAAGGGTGAACCATAGGGAACGTGGGGGCGTTCCGCCCCCTACCTCCCTAATGTTTCCCCCTCTGCACTCCCCCTCCTTTACCCTCCATCCCCCTGATCAATCCAGTACTTAGGGACGTCTGCCCGCCGCCAGCGAAGCGGTGCGGGGGAGTCTAGGTCGATCGCAGTTTGCAGTTCACCTAACCAGCCCGCCGCCAGCGAAGCGATGCGGGGGAGTCTAGGTCGATCTCGGTGTGCAGTTCACCTAACCAGCCCGCCGCCAGCGAAGCGATGCGGGGGAGTCTAGGTCGATCGCAGTGTGCAGTTCACAAAGCCGAGGTGGTCAGACCAGAGGTATGGACAGCTCACATCGCCACCGCGCTTCGCTGGCGGCTGGGTTTAGGTTGAGCCGACCAGAGGTATGGACAGCTCACACCGCCACCGCGCTTCGCTGGCGGCTGGGTTTAGGTTGAGCCGACCAGAGGCATGGACAGCTCACACCGCCACCGCGCTTCGCTGGCGGCTGGGTTGGGTTGAGCCGACCAGAGGCATGGACAGCTCACACCGCCACCGCGCTTCGCTGGCGGCTGGGTTGGGTTGAGCCGACCAGAGGCATGG
>CAXNCS010000001.1:0-172132 GCA_964201005.1 Myxococcota bacterium | reverse complement strand
CGCCGCTCGGCGCGGTGGATCGCGCGTCAAACAGCAGCAGTGTCCCCGTCGCCAGCCCCAGGCGCTCCAGGTAGCCGTCGATCTGCTCTAAACCCTTGACCAGCGGGTCCTTCTGCCCATCGCGCCACACCTTGATCTCCAAGGCGTGGCGGTCTTCGCCCGTCGGCATCCCCGCCGCATCGACGCCGGTAAACCAGCGGATCAGCAGGTCCAGTCGCCGCCTGCCCAGGCCGTACTCGCGCTCAATGTAGCCGCCGCCGTTGACCAGGCGCTGCAGGAACGCCATCAGCACGATCTGCTGGGCAAACTCCGGCCACGTCTGACCGCGGACCATCCACTCGCCATGCTGCCGCCAGAAATCGACAAAAGCCTCCAGCAAGCCGCGCAGATCCAGGCGGCCGTCGGTCAGCGCCCATTTGCGCCGCGCGGCCACTCGGTCCGTGGTCGGCATGGAGTCGCCGGCGTGAAAGGCCAGTTCGCGCGGCAGCACCTCGCGGTAGATGGGATTGGCGATCTCAAGGCCCAGCCGCGTGCGCCGCACCAGCCCTAAATCTATGCAGTATTCGACATCGCTGGGCCGCGCCGGATCGGCCTGATCGCCGGTCAGCATCGGCGCGATGACCGCGCGCACCCGCGGCTCGTTCAGCTTGTCTGCCAAGCTGTCCAAGTGCGTGCTGCGGCTGAGGATCAGCAGCTCCTTGGCGCGGGCGATGTGGGCGGCCTCGATGCGGCCCTGGACTTTGAGCTGGGTCAGGACCTGGTGCGCCAAGGCGTTGACCAGCCACGGCTGGCCCTGGGTCAGCTCGAAGGCGAGCTCTATCGCTTCGGGGGCGAATTCCTGCCCCGTTTCGGCGGTGTGCTGGCCGTATAAGGCGGCGACATCGGAGGCTGAAAAGCCCGCCATCGTCATCGACTCGGCCTTGACGTTGAACGGCGAAGCCGTGCCGAGGTGCGGCGATCCGCCAGCGGCGACTTTGTAGTCGCGCACGTCGCGCAGGCCGATCAGCGCTACGGTCGAAGGCGCACCGCGCGGCCGGTTGGGGAACAGCCCTCGCAGCTGGCGCAGCACCGAGATCAGCGCGTCGTTCTGCAGGGCGTCGATCTCGTCGAGCAGCAGCACCACGGGTCGGGGGCAGGTCATGCACCAATGGCGGATAAAGTCGTCCAGCCGCTGACCGGGTGCGACATCGGCTCTGGGGCTGGGAGGCTGCAAATCCTTGGGCAGATCAAGCTCTGCGCTCCTGCCGATGCTGTGGACCACAATCCGCTCAGCGGCCGCCGGGTCGTCGCGGTACGGCTCGCCAGCCTCGCAAGTCGCCCACAGCGCGGCGTAATTGCCAGAGTTAGTCAGCTCCAGGGCCAGGGCGCGCATCGCGGTGGTCTTGCCGACTTGGCGGGGGGCGTGCAGGACGAACCAAGCTTCAGCGTGGACCAGGCGGTGCACTTCCGGCAGTCGCGCAAGCGCCGACAGCGTGTAGTGCATTTCGACGCGGTTGGGACCAGCGGTGTTGAAGTGGCGGGGCATAGACGTCGACCTCCGGCGGGCAAGATAGCACGGCTGGGATCGGCCGAGAACCGGCTCGGTCGGCGAAGCGGCGGTGTCGCGCAAAGCGCCGAGGGTGGGGGGCTTCTCGCTGGGTTTCAGGGTGTTGTGCGAAACGTTGCGCGCGCAACTTCCGGCTGGCGTGGGGCGGATGCCGCGGGCGGGTCGCTATCCCCGGGCGCAGCGCGCGTGAGCCGCATCAAACGAATTCGATGCCAACAACCTTGCCGCCAGGACTTGGGTCCACAACAGGTTCGGAGCCGTCCGCGACATTCATGACCTCCAACTCAACGTAAGTACTCGCCGCGCCACATCGCCGCCAGCACAAGCGCGGCAACGCTTCTGGTCGACCCCGACCAACGAATCGGCCAGGACCATCCCCTCGGCTCTCGGCTCGTCCCCCCGGCTTCCGCTAGGCGCGGAAGGATTTCGCGGCTGTTGGGGAGGCACGCTGACGCCCCGGCTGTTTGGCCAACCACCGCCGCCGGGATTTTACGCGCGTAAAATGCCGCCCTGCTCCCATGCGCCGTGCCGCGACAATTCACCGCCCGACCGTGCAGCGCTGTAACGGATCGCCGCGGCCTTGGACTGCACGCTGACGGCGGCAAAGCGAGGTCGCTTGGTACGCCAGCCCCCTAACCCAGCGAACTCCACCTGAGGAACCGACCATGGCAAAAATGTGCCCCATCGACGGCTGCAAAGCCCAAAAAGGTCTCTGCATTCACGACAAAATGATGATCGCCATGGGCCTGATGGCCGGGCTGGCGGCCGTTGGCCACTGGGGCCTGCAGCTGTTCTGAGAGGGTGTGAAAGAACGTCGGTTTCACGACCTTGAGAGTTGACAATCCCAATGTTGTCAACGACCGTTCTTTCACATCCAGAATATATTTACATGCTCTGAGCAGCCCATCCAGCACATTCACGGCGCAGCCCCTGCTTCAGGCGACTTTGACCCCGGCGGTGCGCACGCCGCTGGGTCAAGGCCCGCGTAAGGTGACCATGGCCTTTCCCCCCGCTCAGCCGACTCCGACGTTTCCCTACCGCATCTTGGCCAAAGTGGGCGAAGGGGCAATGGGCCAAGTGTACCACGCAGAAGACCTTGAGCTCGGCCGCACCGTGGCCATCAAGGTCATCAAGCCCGAGTTCATTGCAGAGATGAGCGAGGCCAAAGCCCAAGAGGTCATGGCCAGATTCTTGCGAGAGGCGCGGGCCGCCGCCGCCTTCAACCACGCCGGGGCGACCACGGTGCACCGCGTCGGCCATGAGGGCGGCTGGCCGTATATCGCCATGGAGTGGCTGGACGGCCAAAGTCTGGAGGCGGTTCTGGCTGACCAGGGCCGGCTGGATGCCGGGCAGACCGTGACCATCGGCCTGCAGGTGCTGTCTGTCTTGCAGGCCGCCCACGCCGCCGGGGTGATTCACCGCGATATCAAGCCCGCCAACCTGATGATCATGCGCGACGGTCGCGTCAAGGTGACCGATTTTGGCATTGCCCGGATGGAAGGCGTGGACTTGGCGCAGACCCAGACGGGGATGGTCTTGGGCACACCGCGCTATGCCCCGCCTGAGCAGCTGGCCGGTCAGAAGATCGACCGCCGCGCCGACCTCTACGCCCTGGGCGCCGTGCTGTATGAACTCGTGGCGGGCCGACCGCCGCATTTGGCCGAGTCCCTGTACGAGCTGTTTCTGCACGTTCACTCGACCGAACCAGCGCCGCCAAGCGCCTATGCAGACGGGATCCCCGCGGCGCTGGACCTAGCTCTGCTCAAAGCCTTGGCCAAGCAGCCCCAGGATCGCTTTGACAGCGCCCAGGAAATGGCCCAGGCGCTTCAGCCCTTTTTGACGCCCGTGCCGGCAGTGGCCGCCCAAACCTCGACCATGGATGCGACCGCCTATGCCCAGGCCCCCACTGCAGTGGTCGACGCGGCGAACCTGCACAGCATCTTGGCCGGCCTGGTGCGGCTGTGGCCGGCGACGCCGCTGGGCGAACAGGATACGGAGCGGCTCCTCGATCGGCTGCTGGAGCGCCCGCTGCACGCCCAGGCGTTTTGCGGTGCGCTGGAGGTGGAGGGCGGCTGTTTGTTCATCAGCGACGGCCTGATCCACGGCGCTTTTGACCCCCAGGGCCCCGCCGTCGGCGATGCACTGCTAGAGGCCCTGCCGGCCCGAGTTGCGGCCACGCTGTACGCCGCACCGTCTGCGGGGCACCAGCCCTTGCTGCCGCTGTTGGCCTCGCTGCTGGCCGTGCCGCAACCGCGTCTTTCGGCGCTGGATCCCTCCATTACGGCGCTGCCGGTGCTGGCGGCCAAGCTGGCGTGTGACGGCTTTGACGGCACCCTGCGCCTGCAGCGCGGCGATCAGTTGGGGCTGGTGCTGTTCAGCCGAGGCAGGCGCGTGCTGGACCTGTGGGGCAGCGGTTGGCCGGAAGTGGTCCAGGGACCGTGGGAAAGCTGGATCGCCGCCAGCGGCGCGCTAGCCAGCGTAGAGGACCGCCGCGCGGCTTTTCCGGCCGCAACTTATCGCCGGCAATTGATGGACTTTGAGCTGAGCGTGGTGCGACCGCAGGCTGCTGCGACGCTATCCGTTCGAAGCGATGCGCTGGCCGAGGCGCGCGCGCTGCAGCTGGTGCCGCTTGAAAGCGCAGGGGCTGCCTTGCGCCACGGCGAGTCGACCCTGCACGCCCTGGTCGACGGCGATCCGGCGTGCGAAATCGCCCGCTGGGTGCTCGTGGACTTGGCGCCGCAGTTTGAACAATACGGCCGCGCCTCCAAGTGGCGGGCATTGGTTGAACCGCTGGCGCAGGTGAGCTCCGTCAAGCTGCACTGCGGGCTGCCGAGCCCCGGCGGCGGTCTGGTGCGCTTTGATGCCGTGACCATGGACGGTGCTGGCCGGGTTCACCATGTGATCGACCGGGTGGCGCGCGGCGATTCGGCGGCGGTGGCGCGCTTTGTCGAGCGGGCACTGCTTGCCAAGCGCGGCCGGCCCAACGGCGACGAGTTGGGCGGAGCGATTCTGTTGGCGCCCAGCTTTGACGACAGGGCGTTGGAGACCTACCTGGGGGCCTTGCGCCAGAGTTCGGGAATTTCGCTGTTTGGCATGCTCGACGCATTCAGTCACCGCCAGGGGTTTGTGCGCGTCGGCGCCAAGGGTGGCTTACACTTGCTGTTGGTTGAAGATGCGGAGGGTCGGCGGCGGCCGCTGATGCCAGATTAGAGACTACAGCTCGATATTGGGAAACCAGGAAATTTTCGCGCCAAGACGCAGAGGGAGAATGTGGGGGCCAGACCACTCGACCACGGCTCTGCCATCTGCATACGACATCATCCGTCTTGAACGAAGGCAGATTCAACGCCTCGCTGCGTTCGACGATCGCCGCGCCTCGATAGTAGATCGCGCGGCAAGCTGGCGTGGGGCACACCAGCCAACCGTCTACGGCTGCAATCGTCGCAGGTCTCGCGGCTGCCGTATGGGCTTGCAGCGCCACGGCGTGCAGAGGTCAGCCCAATGCCCCGCACTCTGGCCAGGCCCTCACGGTTGCCCAGTTGTGGACAGACCGACGGCGGAAACGCCTTGCGTCGCCCGCGCCAAAACCTCCAGCGCCGTCGGCCGGTTCTTGTACGTCTCTGCCACCCAGCGCCAGGTCACCTTGCCGGCCGGGTCCACCACCAGCAGCGCCGGCCAGGGCACGTCATTGCCCGGATCGTGTAAGCCCAACGCCTTGGTCCACTGTAACGCTGGATCTGACCACAGTGGGAAACCGAGCGACATGCGCTTGCGCAGGCCGGCGCTGTCCTCCGCCGGCTCGCCGCAGACCGCCGCGACCTGTACCCCGGCCTTGGCGTATTCGCCGGCGTGCTTTTGAAAATCCTCCAGTTGGGCGCGGCAATAGGGGCACCAGGCGCCGCGGTAAAACACCACGACCGTCGGCCCTTTGGCCAGCGTAGCCGTAAGGTCCACCGGCAGGCCAAGGTCGTCGCTCAGCTTTGCCGCGGGCAACACCTGGCCGACAGGCAGAGCCCGCGCCTCGATGCCGACCGGCGGCGTGGCGCGCATCGCCTCGGGCGGAAAGCCCGCAGCGCGGAACATCAGCGAACAACCGCTGGTCAGGCTCATAAGCGCGATCAGCGGCAGCAGGAGCCGCCCGCCGTGCGTGGTCCGCCTTGGTACCGTTGTTGTTTTGCATTTCATGGGTTCCCCCTGGGTTTACTGTCCTTGCGGACGATGAGATCCGTTGTCCTGGCGACGCCCCGACCGTTGCGGCGACACCTCTAGAATTCGCTCCGCGGACGGGCGCGAGGGATGGTAGATGGCGGCGAAGTTGATTATCCCCAACCGCTACAGCTACCTAGCCGACCTCGCCCTGATCACGGCGCCCTCAAAACTGCCCGCATCGACTCCAGAGAGCCGCTCGACCAGCCGCCGCTGGGAGTCATAGACATCCACCACGGGCAGCGCCGGGGCATCGGCGAGATAGCGGCCAAACTCGGCTGCATCCCACTCGCTGACGTCGATTCGCTCCAAGGCAACGGTCTGGTCAGCGGCGGCAAATTCCCTGAGCCGTGGGCCCAATACCTGGCACGCCTCGCACCAGGACGCTGCCCAGTAGACCAGGGAAATCTTACCGGCTTGCACACGCGCAGCCAACAAAGGATCCGTCGGCACCTGCCCAGGAGCGGGCATCCCTGCGGGCTTCACAACCGTCCGTGCGGCGACTGACGGCCGAGTTGGC
This sequence comes from Myxococcota bacterium, assembly GCA_964201005.1. Lineage (GTDB taxonomy): Bacteria > Myxococcota_A > UBA9042 > UBA9042 > UBA9042 > SXRM01. Next base: position 165,860 of record CAXNCS010000001.1, on the reverse strand, counting down.
GCGGTCGCGCTGTGCCACTGCAGGCCAACGGTCCCGCCCAGGTCCGGTACTGGCTGAACTCCGCCCACTTGCCGCCATGCAGGCACCCTCAGCGCGACCGACAAAGAAAATCCAGCCCCCGCTTTCACTTGCACGGCAGGCTGCAGCGTCAGCCAGTCGCCGCCGCCGTTGGCGAAGGGCTCCAGCGCCGTGTCGGCAAACACCCGCTCCTGGCCGGTGCCGCGCCATTGCCACTCGGCGCCCAAGCTGGCCAACAACAGATCGGGCCACAGCTCTGAGACAATGGCCGCGCTGGTACGGACTTCTGTGCCCCAACGAAATAGGTAGCCATCCTTCTCAATGTCCGTGACGGCTTTGCGCAGGGCGGAGGCCACAGTCCAGCCCCAGTTGCGGCCCGCCAGCTGGCCGAGTCTTCCCGACAGATCGGCTTCGGCCAGCAGCCACCAAACGCCGCGACCCAGCGAGGTATACTGCTCCGATCCGCTGGGTTGCGCGCCTTTGATCAGAAAGGAGCCCGTTGGGGCGACCAAACCGGTACTTACCGACAGCTGAGGCCAGCCACGGGTCGACGCCGGCAGGAGCGGCGCGATTCTCTGGCGCAGACGCAGTTCGAGGTCAGAGATGCCGAGATCGCGGGTGCTGGTCAGCGGCCCGCCGTTGCGATCCCGCGCGGTGCCTGGGCCTGTATCGGGAGCGCGGGTGGCCACGGCAAGGCCAAGCGGCAAGCTCAAGCCCAGCTCGGTTCCGCTAGCTGCGCTGGCGACAGCAGTGAGGGTGGCCAAGTGGATGTCCAAAGCCCAGTCCGCGCTAAAAACGTACGGTATCTTGGCGTTTCCGCTGATTTTTGTGCGACCGGCATAGAGGTCGCTGTAGAATTGGCTGCTGTAGCTGACGCCCAACTGCAGGCGCGCCGGGGCCGCGCCGCCTTCGTCAAACTGTCGACCCAGGTCGCTGTCCGCGGCAGCGAAGGCTGGATTGCCGCAAACCGCACACTGAGCCAGAGCTGCGCTCGGCATCAGCGCGGCAGCGCACAACGAGCCGGCGATGAGCCCAAGGGCTGTCCGCAACGACCAGACCGACCTGGCCCAGCGCGAACTCAAGCAAGTCGATGCCAACAAGCGTGCGCTGGGGCAAAATCCAGCGTCGCTCACTGCTTAGCCGCCGGCGCCACGGCCGACAAGGCCACGCGGAGCTCAACTTCGTTGGACACTTTCTTGCCGATCAGCTGGTCGGGGACGATCACGCCGTAGTCAGACAGCTTGATTTGCCAACTGCCCTTGACGCGAAGGACGTCGCCAGCGATGTGGACCTTCTCCAAAGAAGTATCAAACGGCAGATAAGCTACTGACATATCAGCAATCTCCACATCGCGCGTGACGCCGTGAATGGTAAGAGAGGCCGTCACCGTTGCCTTGACTGGCGCACCAGCGCGAATCGCCTGCGTCTGAGGCGGCGCGAGCTTCAAGACCAACTTGATGGCGGGAAACTTCTCTGCATCCAACCACTGATCAGAGCGCATGTGTTCATCGCGCAGGGCAATTCCGGTGCGCAGTTCCGCGACAGGGACGCTGACTTCCGCCAGAAGGCCTTGCCCGGGGTGGTCCAGGTCCACGTCGACAAAGCCGGCAGCGGCGTTGCTCTGCCCGCGTATCGTCTCGACCGGAGCATCGGTCGTGAACTCAATCAGCTGAGTCGGACCCGGCTCAATAGCGAAGCGCTTGCGGCCCAGAGCCGGTCCCGCAGGCTCCGCGGCGGCAGGTGCCGCGGCAGAGGCAGCCGTCGGCAAGGGCGCGGCAGCGGACACTGGGACCGCAGCCTTTACCGCAAGGTCGAGCTCTGCTGCGGCTTTGGCGGACTCCTTCTGCTGCGCCAACACAGCGGGGTCGCGCACCTGATCCAGCAGCTCGTTCTTGGCTTTTTCGCAGCCGCCAAGCTGACTGACGGCCACAAGCGCGGCCGAGACAAGAAAGGTGCGGTGAACAACAGAGAAACCAATCATCGGAAGACTCCTTCGCACGTCGGCGTGCGGACATGAAGGTGCGGTGTCGGTGCCAGTGCCAGGGCTAGAGCAGGGGTTGCGCCCAAGCCGCTGGGCGACGCCTAGGCTCTGTTGGTCTCGCCGGTCGCCGTTTCGTTACACCTGTAGAATTAGGCAGAAACCAACCGTAACGCTCGAAGGTTTGCCCAGACAGCAAGGGGCAGAGCTCCGGCAGTTCGTCGGCAGCAGCGTCCGCTACCCCCTCACGATCCAAGGAAATTGCCCCATGCACCTCTCTACTTCGCAGACCTTCGCCTCCCTGTGTGCTGTGCTGCTGTCCACCAGCGCCTGCGGCAGCGATGTCGAATCCCCCGCAACCCAATTCACGTCGGACGCCGCGACAGCAGGCGACAGCGCGGCGACGGACAGCGCGGGCTCGGACAGCACGGCGCCGATGATGGCCACGGTCGAGCCGAACACCCAGACCAAGGCCTTGCTCGCCGCGATCAAGGACTACAAGAGTTGGGACAAGTTCGCGGAGAATGCAACGCCAAAATTGTCGAACTCGCACATGAACATGTGGGTCGTGACGTACCACAACAGCGTGGTCAAGACGGCGATCGCCAACAAGACGCTTCCGCTGCCCGACGGCTCGATCATCGTCAAAGACAACGGCATGAGCGCCACTGACCCGATGCCGATGCCGACGATCATGTCCAAGCAGGCCGGCAAGTGGTACTGGGTAGAGGCCACACCCGACGGCAAAGTTGTGGTCGATTCGATGATGGATAAGGGCAAGCCGCTGGAGGGCAATGATGTCCAGATGTGCACGGGCTGCCACGGCAAGCAAAAGGACAGCAACGATTGGGTGTTTGTCCACGACTTCGCCAAGTAGCGTCCGCGCTGCGCGGCGGCGGTGTAACGCTGGGCGCCGGTGATGGACTACGCCGTTAGCGCATCGCATGCAGTCGAGCAGAGTGCCGACATGCATCTTCCCGGCGCTCAACGGAAATCACCATGAAGCAGAGCCGATTGTCGCGCCGTCCGCCCTTCGCCGCGCCCCTCCCTAGCCTTGCTGGCTGCGTTCTTGCGGCTCTTGCCTCAGGTTGTGCTGGAGAAGCTGCCTCCCCCGCCGTTGCTTTGCACGCCGACGACAGCGGCGGTGACGGCGGGGGTGACAGCGCAGCCGCTGGCGCCGTGGCCGACGTGCTCGACTCGCAAGTCGCTGGGCCAGAGGTCACCGACGCCGAGCCGAATTCTCCTGCGGCTGACGCCAGCCAAAGCGCAGCTGACAGCCCCCCTTCCGGCGAGACTACCGCCACTCTCGATGCACTGGCCGCCACGCCTTGGGGCGAAGCGCAGTGCGCTACCGGCGGGCCCAAGGTCGGATTCGACGTCGGCCAACGCCTGGGCGATCTGCCCATTCAGGACTGCGATACCGGTGACGTGCGGAGCATCGCCGAAGTCTGCGGCGCCAAAGCCGCGTGGATCTTCGTGGCCCACAGCCACTGCCCCACCTGCACCGCCACTGCCGACTACACCTCAGAAGTCGCCGCGGCCGTGCAGAGCAAGGATGTCGCAGTGGTCCACATCGTCCACATCGACACCGCCACGACCTGCGCCGCGTGGCGCAAGAAGTACGCCCTGGAAGGGCTGAGCAATGTGCACGTCTATGCCGACAAGTCCGGCGCGGCCTGGGCCGCCCTCAAGCTCCAGAACTACACCGCGATCCATGCATTCACGGATGGCGGCCAGGTGGTCAGGTACAAAGCCCACGGGCTGTCCAGCGCCCAGGTGACCAAGCAGATTGACGCCGCGCTCAAGCCTTAGACCGGCCGCGACAATCGGCTGACAGCGATGGCCTCCCTCTATCCGTTCGTTGCCAAAGCCGCCAACACCGCCTCGGCCGTCGCCTTCATTGCTTGGGCGCGCTCGGCCATCACGCTGCGCTGGTGCGGGGTATAGCGGCCGAACTCGGCGGTCACCACTGCTGGGTCTATGGCGCGACTCGCCTTGAATGCCTCGGCCAGCCTCTTAAAGCCGCGGTGCTGCGCTGGCCGGCCCTTGCTGCGCGGCGGCAGCGGGTGGGTCTGACGGACCAAATCCGCTAGCTGCTTGGCATCCAGTTCTTCCTGCACGGCGCGCTCGGCCAGCTGCAGCCGTTCTCCGTCACTTGGCACCGGCAGCAGCGCGCGGTGGTGGGCGACACTCAGGGCCGCAGCAATCCCACCTGGCATTTTCCGCACTTGCTCGCCCACGCGGATCAGCTCGCGCAGCATCTCTTTGCCCAAGCGCAGACGGCTGTGGCTGGCAAAAGCGTCATAGGCCGGCGACAGACCAGGGCGGTTGTCGACCCATGCTTGCCATTGGCCGCCAAAGAACTCGTCGATGACGTAGCGGTGCAGCCCCACGGCGATTTCCAGGTTTTTGTGCAGCAACAGGGCGTTGACGGTGCGCACCGCTTGATCAACTTGGCTTTGCTCGGCTGTCGTAAGCGGCCGGTCTGCGGCCACTAGAGCCACGCCTGGATCGGAGTCATTTGCGCGAGATAAGTCGACGGTGATTTCCTTGGCGGCGGTCATGGGCGGGCCTCAATTGCTCAGTCGGTGGAGCAGCATACATAGCGCTGGCCGCGGCAACTGGCAAGAGGAACTCCCGGCCTGAAGGCCCAACCATTTTACGCGCGTAAAATACCCCCGGCGAACCCGCCCTGGCCCTACCCCACCCGCCGCGCCCGGTCGTCGCGCCACACCAGCCACAGCGCCGTCGCCACCGAGCCCACAAGCACGGTGCCGCTGAACCACCACCAGCCGTAGGGCGTCTCCTGGGCCACGCAGACCGCGCATTTGGCCAGCAGCGGCTGGATCGAAAGCGCCAGATTCATTGACCTTCCTCCTGCTGTCCGGCGCTGGCCGCTTTGCCACCCGCTGCCCGCACCCAGTTGGCGTACTTGCCGGCCAAATCCTGCTGCGACGCTGGCGTGCCCTCCGGGGCGGGAATTTGCCGCAACAGCACCGCGGTCGTGCGCAGCTGATCGACAAAGCGCCGACAGCCGCCGCACATCGCCAGGTGCAGCTGCAGCGCCATGCGCCGGCGGAAGGCCAGCTTACCTTCGGTAAATTCAGTGGCGATCTCCGTCACATCGCGACAACTCAGCATGATGCCCCCTCTGTCAAATGCCGGGCAATCGCCTGGCGCAAGCGCGCACGGCCGCGGTGCAGCAGGACCCGCTGATTCTCTTCGCTGATCTGCAGCAACTCGCAGACTTCGGCAGCGTCTAGGCCTTCGACGTCGCGCAGCGTCACCACTCGGCATTGCTGGGGCGGCAGCTGCACCAGCTCGGCCTGTATCAGCGCCACAAGCTGGTGATCACCCAATAGCTGCTCCGGGTTGCCCCAAGCAGCCGGCGGCGAGCGCCACATGCCGCGGCCGTCAAACTGGTCGGCGCTGACCGACGCGGCGTCGGCCATGGCGTCGATGTCGACGTGGGCGGTGACGCGCTGATCGCGCACGCCGCGGCTCTTGGCCCGGTTGATCAGCACGCGGAACAGCCAGGTTTTTAGGCTGCTGCGCTCTTCAAAGCGATCGATGCCGTTCAGCAGCGCCATCCAAGTGTCCTGGGCGACCTCTTCGGCGGCGGCGTCAGACGCAACGTATTGCCGCGCAAGACGCACCAGCGAGCCGTGGTAGGTGCGGACCAGGCCGGCAAACGCCGCTTCATCGCGCGAGCGCAGGCCTTGCAGCAACTGGGCCTCGTCGAGCGCACTTTTGGCCGCCGCAAGCGCGGCGAGCGAAACCAGGGACAGCAGAAAGTAGAGCAACGGACCTCCTGGCACCGCGGGGCCAGCAGATAGTCCCACAGCGCGGCGGAGCGTTACACGCCCAGCTTGCGCGGTTGGGGCAAAAGATGCGCTGTAACAGTTGGCGCAGCGGCGAGACTGAAGTGGCGGTGCGTCGCAGAATTCGGCACACTCGCCGGCTCCCTGGTTTCCCACTGACCTGCCACTTTGGCCCAACCCCAAGGAAATGACCATGAAGAAAGTCCTCATCGCCCTCGCCATCGCCAGCTTTGCCCTTGCTTCGGTCAGCTTCGCTGCGGACGCCCCACCGGCCGAGAAGCCCGCCAAGGCCGCCAAGGCCAAGAAAGGCGACCCCAAGAAGACCAAAGCCGAGGGCAAGGCCTGCGGCGGCGAGAAAAAGGGCGGCGAGAAGAGCTGCGGTGGCGCCAAGAGCTGTGGCGGCGAAAAGGGCTGCGGCGGCGCCAAGTAAGCGCCGATCCACCGCGGAGCCGCCGTGCCGCCCCCTGACCCGCAGCCTGTAGATTCCGCCGAGCCAGCCCCGCGTTGGTCGAGGCGGGCGCTTGTGCAGAGCTTGCTGGCAGGGGGCGCGCTCGCGGGTCTTGGGCTGGCGCTGGTGCAGGGGCGGCGATCGCCGGCTGTTGGGCCGCACCCCGTCAACGGCCCTCAGCCGCCGCCGGCGCTGCCCCGCCGCGAGCTGCCGCCCCCGCTAGCCGCGACCCCGACGGATGCGCCCGCAGCCGCCGCCGAGCCGCAGCGGGGCCCTGCGCTGAGTCCCGCCCAGCTCGCCGCCCTGGCGGCCGTCCTGCAGCAGATCCTGCCCAAAGCCGGCGCTTGCCCGGGCGCGGCCGACGTTGGCGCCGTGGCGTATCTGCAGGGGGCCCTGGCCGATCCCCGCACGTCGCCTGACGATATCACCTCCGTGCTCGACGGCTTGGCCGAGCTGGAGCGGCTGTCTGCCGAACACCACCAGCTCGCGGTGCAGGCCCTGACGCCCGCTCAGCTCCAAGCCTTGCTGCGCGAGCGCGAGGCAGACGACGAAGGCGCGCAGTGGCTGGGCGTGATGATTGTCTTTGCCCTGGAAGCCCTTCTGGGCGACCCGGCCTATGGCGGCAACGCGGGCGAGTCCGGCTGGCGCTGGCTGGATCTGCGCGCTCCAGAGCCGCGGCCCGGCGACCGCTGGTACAAGGGACTGCACGCATGAACGATTTTGACGTCTGCGTCATCGGCAGCGGTGCAGGCGGCGGCGGCGTGGCGGCGGCGTTGGCGGCGGCGGGCAAGCGCGTGGTCGTGCTTGAAAAAGGCCCGTGGCTGCGCGACAGCGACTTTCGCAAAGACGAGATCGGCGCCAGCCGCCGCAGCATGTACAGCCCGGACCGCCGCGCCCAGCCGCATGTGGTGGAGACGTACGACGCCGATGAGGGCTGGCAGGCGTACCCAACCACAGATACGGGCTGGGATTTCTGGAACGGCACCTTGGTCGGCGGCGCCAGCAACCTGATGAGCGGGTTCTTTCACCGCAAGAAGCCCCAGGACTTTCGCCTGCTGTCTGAATACGGGCCGATCGCCGGGGCTAATGTGGCGGATTGGCCGATCACCTATGACGATTTGGAGCCGTGGTACGCCCAGGTGGAGTCGCTCATCGGCGTGTCCGGCCGCGTGCCCAGCCACGGCTTGCTCGACCGCCGCTCGACGCCGGCCTTTCCCCAACCGCCCCTGGCTGAGCACCCGCTGACCGCCTGGCTCGAGCGCGCCGCCGCCGATCTGGGCCTGACCGCTCAGCCCGTGCCGCGGGCCATCCTCTCGCAGCCTTGGGCGCAGCGCGGTTCCTGTTCGTATACCGGCTTCTGTGCCGAATACGGCTGCGCCACTGCGGCCAAGGCCAGCTCGCGGGTGGCGCTGCTGCACGCCGCGGTCGAAAGCGGTCGCTGCGAGATTCGCCCGGGCTGCACGGCCCAGCGCATCGCCACGGACGCCCAGGGCCGCATCACCCATGTGGAATACCGCGGGCCAGCGGGCGACATCGCCAAAGTGTCCGCGGGGGTTTACGTCGTCGCCTGCCAGGCGATCGAGACGGCGCGACTGCTGCTCCTCTCCACCGGCCCCAGGCACCCAAACGGCCTGGGCAACAACCGCGGCCAAGTAGGCCAAAACCTGATCTTTTCGACCGCGGCCTGGGCCACCGCACAGCTGCCCTTGGCGAGCTACGACGAAGCCAGCCGCACGGCCCTGCGCAGCCCTGTGCCCTGGCTCAACCGGGCGATTGCCGACCTCTACGAGCTGCGCGACGGCCGCGGCGCCAAGGCCAGCAAGGGGGGCCTGCTGGAATTCATGTTGGGCCACCCCAATTTCATCGGCAATGGCGTGGCTGCGGCGTTTGACGGCGACCGGCCCGTGTGGGGCACCGAGCTGATCGAGCGCTTGCAGCAGCGCTTTGGCGGGGCCCGGCGCGTGGTCGTCGAGGTGTTCGCCGATTGGCTGCCCACCCCCCTCGGCCGCGTCAGCCTCGATCCTGCGGTCCAAGACGCCTTTGGCCTGCCGGTCGCGCGGGTGCGCATCGACAAACACCCTCGCAACAAGCAAGTGGCGGACCGGCTGCTCGCCACCGGCGTCGAGGTCCTCAAGCGCATGGGCGGCCGCGACCTCTACCGCTCCTCGCGCGGCGCTCCGTCGACCAACCTGCCGGCCGGCACCTGCCGCATGGGCCGCGACCCCGCTGCGTCCGTCGTCGATGCCTCGTGCCGCGTCCACGAGTTCGACAACCTGTACATCGCCGACGCCTCGACCTGGCCGACCGGCGGCAGCGTGCCCCCGACCTGGACGGTCTACGCCAACGCCTTGCGCATCGCCCACGGGATATCTGGCCGCTAGGAGCGTGTCGGAGTATTCCGCGCAGGCATGGATAACACGTGAATATTACTGAACCGAGTCCACTCTCCGACACGCTCCTAGGGCGCTCGTCTTGCGAGCGCCCAGGCGGGCGAAATATTGGAATTGACTTCTAATATTTCTTGCCCGACTGGAAAAAACGAAACCTGGCGGGGAGCCTGTCGGAGGTTTCTCCGACAGGCTCCTAGCACGGCGATCAAGCGGCTCGACCGCGCCCCAGCGATGCGCCGATTGGACCTCCGCAGCTTTTCGCGGCATTCTGCAACCCGCGCAGCACGCCGCCCCAACCGGAGAATCGCCTATGGCCACCGCCCCCGCCTGGCTCGCCGACATCCAGCTCATCACTTTTGACGTTTTTGGCACGCTGATCGACACGCAGTCGGCGCTGGACAAGGTCGAAATCCGCGGAAAGCAAGAGATCGCCGACTTTGAGGCCGCCGTCCGCGAGCAGACCGACAAAGAGAGCTGGGTCCGCTACAGCGAGATTCTGCGCAACGCTATCGCCAAGATGAAGCCGCACCTGCGCCCGGCGATCGTCGGCGTGTTCACAGAGGATTTGGGCCGCAGCGCGCCGTTTAGCGACTCGATGCGCGCCCTGCACAGCCTGCGCGAGGTGGTCAAGGTCGGCCTGGTGGGCAATTGCGACGCTCAGCACCATGTGGATGTGGTGACGGCGATGCGGGTGGTCCCTGATGTGGGCATTACCAGTCAAGAAATTCGCGCCTACAAGCCGACTGAGCGGGCCTGGGACGCGATCGTGCGCATGGGCGTGATGAAAGCGGCCGTCACCCGCGACCACTGGCTGCACGTCTCGGCGTCGACGCGCACGGACCTGGTGCCGGCCCGCGGCAAGGGCCTCAAGACCTGCTTGGTGCGGCGGCCGGGCAGCGATGACCGCGCCAATGTCGATCTGCATGTCAGCGATCTGGATGAGCTAGTCGCGATGGTCGTCGAGGCCAAGCAGGGCCCTCTTCTCTTTGAAATTGACAACCGCCACCCCGATGCGGCCGAGCGCGGCAAGCTGGCGCAGTGGCTGATCTCCTCGATGCTGCCGGCGGTGCGCCAGGTCGCAGGCGTGCGTTCGGCGGCGCTGATCGAGAGAGACGACGGCTGTTTGACCGAGCAGTACGTCTTTGGCGGCAAGGTCGAGCACGACAGCTACTTGGAGGCCTTTGCTGCGGAGCACCGGGCGAATCTGCGCGATGAGTTTGGCCGCAGCGTAGAGCGCACCACCCGGCTGTCGCGGGTCCGCGGGCGCATCTGACGTGGCCAAACCTCCTGCCCCACCTGCCGCGCCACCTTCTGCGCCACCTTCTGCGCCACCTTCTGTGCCAGCGTCTGGCCCGCTGGCGGTCTACCAAGCCGCGGTCCAGGCCCTGGCCCGGGGCGACGCCCGCAGCGCAGAGAGCTTGGCCGAACAGGCCGCCCTGGCCTTTGCCCGCCGCGGCGATCAAGACAACGCCAGCCGCTGCCGCCTGCTCGGCTGCCGCACCATCGCCGCCCAGGGCGAGCTCGCGCGGGCCGAAGAGCAGCTGCGCGATCTCGCCGCCGATGCCGATCGCCGCGGCTTGATCTCCCGCTCGCTTGCGGCGCGCACCGATCTGGGCGCCCTGCAAGAGCAGCAGGGGCAGCTGGGCGAGGCCATGGCCACCCACCGCACCGTGCTGGATCTGCAGATTCAGGCAGGCGATCCCCAAGGCGAAGCCGTGGCTGCGGCCAATGTCGGTCGCTTGCTGTGGCGCATGGCGGCGGCGGAGCAGCGCCCCCAGGCCCAGAGCGAAGCCCGCGAGCTGCTGCAGCGCGCCGGCCGGCTTTTCCGCGGTGCCCAACGGCCGCTGCAGGCGGCGCAAGTGCTTCTGGTGCTTGGGGATATGGAGCGCCACGTCGGCCACCCGCAGCGGGCCCTGGCAACTTTTGACGACGCTTTGGCCGTCGCCGTGGCCGCCAATCACCCCGGCCTGCTGGCACAAACGCACCTCAACCGCGGGCTGGTGCTGCGCGATCTGGGCCAGCGCGGCGATGCCGAGTCCGAGCTGCAGCGCGCGGTTGCCCAGGCAAAGTCTAGCGGCGACGCGATGTTAACCCTGCGCTGCCGCCAGGCGCTGGCCCTTGCCCAGGCCGACAGCCACAAGCCCCACGCCCTAGAGCAGGTCTTCTCGCAGCTCGCCGCGGATTGGCAGGCGATTGGCCAAGCGCACATGGCCCTGCCGGCCCTGGCCAACCGCGCGTCTGCCTTGGCGCGCCAGGGCGATTTCAACGGCGCGCACCGCGACTGGCAGCAAGTCCGCCGGGCCCTGGAGCAAGCGGGTGAGCGCCAGCAGGCCCTGGATATCCGCCTCGCCCTTGCGGAATTGGCCTGGACCCGCGGGCATTTGGCAGAACTCGCCGACCACCTGCACGCGATTGACCACCCTGAGGCGTCGCAGCGCATGCGTCACGGCGCGGCTCTGCTGCACGCTGCCATGGCCGCCGAGTCGCTGGATCTGCAAGCATGTCAGGAATTTCTGCACATCGCGCTCGACGGCGAGCCTTCGCGGGCCACGCGCTTCTCCGCAGAGTTGCAGGCGCTTCAGATCGCCGTGCTGCGTCGCGATCCTCAAACAGCGGAATTGCTGGCTCAATTGGCCGCCCAAGCCCACGATTCGCCAAGAGAGCAGACGCTGGTGCTGCAGGCCCACGCTGAAACCCTCGCGTGGCAAGGCGATTTTACCGGCGCCCGCCGAGCCGTGATGCGCGCGCAGCAGGCCTGGGCAGAGCTTGAAGAGCCCGTGCCGCTGGCCGCCGCTGGGGTGTGGGCGGTGCTGCTGCGCACGGAAAGCGCGCCGACCTCGTGCCATCTAGCCGATATTGCCGAACTATTGATTGCGCAAGGCGCCGAGTCGCGGGCGCTGGCCCTGCAGCTGGCTGAAGCGGTGGCGATGCGTCGCGCCGATGTGGCCCTTCGCCAGCTGGAACGGCTGGTCGAGCTCGGCCGGCGCGCTACGGCTGCGACCCTGGCATGGCTGTCATCCCTTGCGCTCAATAGCTTAGAACTGCAGACTTTTTCCGCAAATCTCCTGCATCAAGCCGGCCTTCCGCCGCTGCCGCTGCAGGTCCACGAGCCCACGGCTGATCGCGATGTCAGCTTGAACAGGCCTTGACTTGCCGCGGCGCCGTGCTTGGCTATGCTTTGCGAGGGGGCAGCAAGCGCAGGGCCTCTGTCCGTAAAAGCCCTTACCTAAAGAGGACTTCATGAGCTCTGACATCGCCAATCCTAGCCTGACGCTGGTGCCCCTGCCGATCCTGGCTCTGCGCAACGCCGTGCTGTTCCCGGGTGCCGTCATGCCCGTGGTCATTGGCCGCGGCAAGTCCATCAAACTGCTAGAGAGTCTGGGGGATCGCCGCCAAGCCGTCGTCGGTGTGGTCGCACAGAAAGACAAGTCGGTCGACAACCCCAAGCCCGACGAGCTGTATTGGGCGGGCTGCACCGGCCAGCTGATCAAGGTGCTGCGCAACGGCGCGGAGACCTACCACGTGGTGATCCGCGGCGTAGAGCGCTTTCGCATTCACAAGTTTGACCAGGACGAGCCGTTCATGTCGGCCGAGGTCGAGCTGCTGCCAGAAAAGGCAGAGAACGACCCGCAGATCACCGCGCTGGCCCACAATGTCCGCGACACCGCCATCGACCTGGTGGGCATGGTGCCGGATATGCCGATCAGCGCGTCGGATCTCCAGGAAAACTTTGAGCATCCCTCGCGGCTGGTCTATCTGCTGATGACCCACCTGAACGTGCCGGTCGAAGAAAAAGTCGACGTGCTCCAGGCCCCGACCCTGCAAGAGATGCTGACCAAGACCCTGCAACTGGTGATTCAGCAGGTTGAAATCCTCAAGATCAGCCAGCGCATCAACAGCGAGGTCAAGGGCGACCTGAACAAGAGCCAGCGCGAATATGTGCTTCGCAAGCAGCTCAAGGCCATCCAAAAGGAGCTGGGCGAGCTCGACGGCGGCGAAGGCGATGAGCTGGGCGAGCTAGAAGAGCGCCTGCACAAAGCCAATTTGCCAGAAGATGCCCTCAAGATCGCCACCAAGGAGCTCAAGCGCCTGCGCAATATCCAGCAGGGGTCGCCGGAATACACGGTGGCGCGCACCTACCTGGAGTGGTTTGCCGACATGCCTTGGCAGACCCTCACGGCGGACAATTGGGACCTGAACAACGCCCAAACCGTGTTGGATGAGCGCCACTACGGCCTGGACAAGGTCAAGAAGCGCATTATCGAGTACCTGGCGGTGTCCAAGCTCAAGCAGGACATGCGCGGTCCGGTGCTGTGCCTCGTGGGGCCTCCGGGTGTCGGCAAGACCTCGCTCGGCCACTCTGTGGCGCAGGCCCTGGGGCGCAAGTTCCAGCGCATGAGCCTGGGCGGCGTGCGAGACGAGGCCGAGATCCGCGGTCACCGCCGCACCTACATCGGCGCCCTGCCCGGCAAGATCATCATGGGCCTCAAGAAGGCCGAGTCGCGCAACCCCGTGATGATCCTCGATGAGGTCGACAAGCTGACCCACGACTGGCGCGGCGATCCCACCGCGGCGCTGCTGGAAGTGCTGGACCCCGAGCAGAATAACTCCTTTACCGACCACTACTTGGACACGCCGTTTGACCTGTCCAAGGTGCTGTTCATCGCCACGGCCAACACGCTGGACACGATCCCGGCGCCGCTGCTGGACCGCATGGAGGTCATCGAGCTCTCCGGGTACACGCACGAAGAGAAATTCCACATCGCCAAGCGGCACTTGCTGCCCAAGCAGCTCAAGGAGCACGGCCTGACCGCCGCCCAGTGCGAGATCAGCGACCCGATTCTGGCCAAGATCATCTCGCACTACACCCGCGAGGCCGGCGTGCGCAGCCTGGAGCGGCGGGTGGCCGACGTGTGCCGCCAAGTCGCCGTCAAGGTGGCCAAGGGCGAGGCGACGGAAGTGCAGATTACCGAAGCGGATCTTGAGGACATGCTCGGCAACTTTGTCTATGAGCCAGAAGTGGCGGTGCGCACCGAGCAGCCGGGCGTGGCCACGGGCATGGCCTGGACGCGGGCGGGCGGCGATCTGCTGTTCATTGAAGCGACCAAGATGCCCGGCAAAGGCAAGATGCGCTTGACCGGACAACTGGGCGACGTGATGAAGGAATCGGCGCAGATCGCCCTGTCGCTGATTGAGGCCAATGCAGAGAAGCTGGGCATCGAGCGCCGCGCCTTTGAGGAGTTCGACATCCACGTCCACTTCCCGGCCGGCGCAGTGCCCAAGGACGGTCCGTCGGCCGGCGTGACCATGTACACCGCGCTGGTGAGCTTGCTGACCGGTGTGCGCGTGCGCGGCGATGTGGCGATGACCGGCGAGGCGACGCTGCGCGGCCTGGTGCTGCCCGTGGGCGGGATCAAGGACAAAGTGCTCGCGGCCATGCGCGGCGGCATCAAGAAGATCATCTTGCCAGAGAAGAACAAGAAGGATCTCCGCGATATCCCCGCTGAAGCCAAGGAAGGCGTCGAGTTCGTGTTTGCTCACCGCATGGAAGACGTGCTGGAGCAAGCCCTTGAAGTCCCGCCCAGCCAGTGGCCCAAGAAGGATAGCGCAGCCCACGCGACCGCTTAGTCTGGGCTAGACGTTCATGCCGACTGGCCGTCGGGGCCTGTGCCGCACTCCGTGCGAGGTTGGTTTTTTCAATCATTACTTGTGTTTGCAGGGAGAGAACCATAGGGACCGACGGGGCTGCCGCCCCCTTTCCCCACCCAAAGTTTCTCTCCCTGCACCCTCTCTCCTTTACCTCTCTACCCCCGCTGCGTCTGGCCAATGGTTGGGCTTGGCATCGCAAGCCTAGGCGGGGCCTGGTTGTGCCGTGCACTCGGCACGGAGGAGATCGCGGGGACCCGGACTTGTTTGCTCAACCTGGCGCTTGGAAAGGGAGCAAAAAGAACCGTCGCCAAGCCGGCTGGCTCTTGCATCAGAGCGCTGCTGACGGCAGCCGAGATCTGGGCTATGCTGCCCGCGGAGGTTGCCTTGTTGACTACCCTCTCGTCCTGGATGATGCAGCCACTGATCGCAAGCAAATGCGTCACTTGCGTCGCCCAGGAGACAGAAAACGGCTGGTGGTACTTCAGCGGCATCGTCGGCGGCCTCGCGCTGGTGGTGGCGGGCGTGTTCATCTGGATGGACCGCCGCGAACGCGCCTCGTGGCCGCAGTTGCCCACTGAGATTGAGCCGACCTGAGCGGACGGCGCTGAGAGATTCATGCATTTCCTAGCCCTTGCGGCCCGCGGTACGTTGGATGTGGTGGCTGCGGAGTGCCGCGCGCTGTCCTTTAAGATCCTCAAGGTAGACGGCGACGGCGTTCACCTCGACTTGAGCTGGCGCGAGCTGGCCAAGGCGTTGATCCACCTGCGGGTGGCGCAGCGGCTGCTGCTGGAGCTGGGCCACGGCAATGCCGATGACGGGGAGACGCTCTACTACGCGGCGCGGCGCATCGATTGGGGCGAGTGGCTCGACGCCCGCTCGACCTTTGCGGTGTACGCATCTGGCGATACTGTGGCGCCGGGAAAGCGCGAAAATGGCCGGCCGTTCAGCGGCTTGACCGACATGCGCTTTGTGGCCCTGCGGGTCAAGGACGCCATCGCCGACGATCTGACCCGCCGCCTGGGCAAACGGCCCGATGTCGATCGCAACAACCCGCAGGTGACGGTGGTGGTGCGCGGTCGCCAGGGCCGCTGGTCCTTTTACCTGGATCCCTCGGATCCTCCGTTGTTTCAGCGCGGTACGCGGGTGGCTCCCGGTCCAGCGCCGCTCAAAGAGACCCTGGCGGCGGCTTGCGTCGATCTGTCGGGGTGGAATGGCAAGGCGCCGCTGCTGGACCCGATGTGCGGCTCGGGCACGCTGCTGCTGGAGGCTGCGGGAAAAGCCCTTGGCATTGCCCCAGGTTGTACGCGCACCTTTGCGGTGGAGCGCTGGCCGCAGCATGACAAGACGATGAGCCGCTGGTGCAATGAAATCCGCGCGGAAGCTGTGGCCAAAGCCCGCGCCGCCTTGACCGCGCCGAGGCTGCAACTGCGCGGAAGTGATAACGATGCTTGGTCCGTGCAGGCCGCTCAGCGCAATGTTGAAGAAGCGGGGCTCGGCGGAGTCATCCACATCGATCAGGCCGACGCCGCGCGGCTCCCGCCTCAGGCCGAGGGCACGGTGCTCCTGACCAATCCGCCCTACGGCGAGCGACTGGGCGGCACGGGCGTGACAGAGCTGTACGAGCAGCTGGGCCGGTGCTGGCGCGGCAAGAACCTCGCTGGCGTCCATGTGCTCTCCGGCCATGAGCAATTCCTTGATCATTTTGCCTGGACGCCTCTTCACAGTCAGCGCTTGGCCAATGGCGCCCTGGAAGTCGAGCTGATTTCCTTTGCCCCTCATCGCTAGACGCAGCCGCCGCCATAGACCTCCCTGCCGACCCGCGCGTCCCACGCCCTGCCTCCCGCGCCTCTGTCCGGCGGGTGGCGGGGTGCCAAAGTCTTGACAGCTCTCTGGGCTGATCGGCACGATGCGCCTCTATTCACAGCTGGGGCGACGTGCAAAGCGCACGCAAGGCTCACGGGGCAGTCAGGGGTGATAAATGCGATCTCCAGAGGGAATGCGGTGGAGCCAGCGTTGGCGGGCCGCTCTAGCTGCCGCCGTTGCGGTGAGCTTTGCCGCGGTGTCGACGCCGGCCTACGCAGAGAAGACCGAGCTGTTTGACGACGGCCGCGCGCTTCTCCAGGGTTTTTCGGTCACAGGCGGCGTGTTTGCAGAAATGGGCAGCGGCGAACTGTCGGCCTGGAAGTACGGCCACTCGCTGTCGCCCATGGGCATGGGCTTTCGCTACTACGAGCGCAACGGCTATATCTCCGGCACCATCGCCGCCATCGCCATCATGCTGGCCGGCGCCGCGGCCTCGAGCCAGCCCAAGAGCGTGCAGACTTGGGAGTCGGGCGGCTACCGCTACACGCGCACCACCTACTACAGTCCAGCGGAACGCGCGGCGATGAACGCGGCCACGGCGTCTGCGGCAGCGGGGCTGTTTGGCTCGGAAAACCAAAGCTTTGACCTGCAGTTGTACACGCGCCAGCTGGGCGGCAACTCTGAAGGTTACCGGCTGAACATGATGCTGGTGGGCTTTCCCTTCGCCAGCGGCTCCGGCATGTTCGACTTTGGCTTTGGCCTGGGCAACGTGCGCTCAGCGGTCGGCGAAGACGGCAAGTTCCTGATCACCAAGTACCACTACGTCGGCATGCCCATGCGCTTGTCCTACGCCTTTGGTCCGGTGGTCGCCTACGGCCACTTTGACTGGAATTGGCTCGGCCACTTTGAAGACGATAAAGAGTACAACAACCTTCAGGTCAAGGGCATGACGTCAACGGTGGACACTGCGGGCTTTCCCTGGCGTTTTGGCGCCCAAGCAGCGCTGCTCGGCCGGCTCTACGGCGAAGCGGCGATTACCACGCCACACCTGACGTCCCTGTCTTTTGGCACCCACATCAGCCTGGGTGCGCGCTTCTAGCCCTACTTGGAGGACCCCATGACAATGCAATGGAAACTCCGCGGGCTCGCAAGCCTGCGGTGGTTGGGTGTGTTTCTGACGCTGGGCTTGCTCGCACCGGCTCCGGCTCTGGCCAAAGACGCGGAGATCGGCTGGGTCGGCCTGTCTCGCGATCTGCGGATCGAAGGCTACTGGGGCACCGCCGACTACAATTTTGGCGGCACCAGCCGGGGCAGCGGCAGTCAGATCGTCGTCAATTTTGAAGGCGCCTTCCTGGGCAAGGTCACTTCGCTCGGCAACTTTGGCGGCGTCGAGTTTGGCCTGAACATGGGCTATGACGGCGGCTCGGCCAACGATGACATGGGCAGCAATCGGCCGACCTTGGGCGCCTTTGCCTATGATTTCTCTGTCGGTTTCCCCATCACTTTGTTTCACCAGATGAGCGGCAAGAAGGAAGTGCTGCAGATCGGCATCGCCCCGGGCTTTGGCCTCAATCACCTGCACGCCTACGCCACCTACCTCAAGGCCAAGGCGGCGGCGGCGATCGGCGACGGCATGGCCGCAGAGCTGCAGTGGCAGTGGTGGCCGGGCAAGACCAGCGCGACGCAGTTTGGCGGCAAGGGCGAGGGCCTGAACATGGCCTCGGTCAAAGGCACGGTTTTCCTAGGCGAATACGGCGAGCGCGCCTTCCTGGTGTTCACGGAATACCTGTGGGCCGATCGAGAAAAGGAAGACGCCGCGCCAGGCAACCCCGCGTACTTTGACGGCCAAAACCCTTTCAACAAGATCAGCCGCAGCGAGTTTGGCTCGGTCTTCCGCATCGGCGGCGGCTTGGCATTCTAGGAGGGCCTCATGAACAGTTACCTCAAAACCAATTGGTTTTTTCGATCCATGGGCGCGCTGGCTCTCCCCTTGGCGATCCTGGCGAGCGGCTGCCTGCCGGAATATGAAGAGCTGCCGCTGACCGCCACGGGCGAAGGCGGAGAGAGCCTGACCGGCACGACCAGCTCTGGCAGCACCAGCTCGGTCGCGCCGACGTGCAGCGGCGCCGCCAGCGGCAGCATCCCCGGAACCCCCAGCTTGGACGGGCAGATCCCGTGCACGCTGCAGGGGTCGATCGACGCGCGCAACCTGACGCCTTCGCAGCGCACCCAGGTGGCGGGCATCAAGGTGCTCAAAGGCACGTTGACCGTGGCGAGCGCCGAACAGATCGGCTACCTCAAGGCGTTGACGAGCGTCGACAGCCTGTACATCCCCAATTTCAGCGGACCCGCGCTAGAATTGCCGGCGCGCATTGCCGTGACGACGGAGGTGGTGATCCAAGGCGGAACCACGCCGATCATCAAGGGATTTGCCGGTGTCACCGCACTGGCCGGTCAGCTGAATATCGAGAGTATCAATGGACTCACCGCGATTGACGCCTTTGGCGCACTGACCAAGGCGGAGATGCTGCGCCTCTACAAACTGCCCGAGCTGACCTCGGTCAAAGGCTTTGGCGCCGTGGGCCAGCTCAAAGGCCTGCAGATCACCCACTTGGCCAAGCTAAAGACCTTGCCATCGCTGCCCAAGGTGACCACCCTTTCCTCGCTCTACATTGGCTACAATCCGGAACTGACCACGCTTTCTGGACTCAACGCCCTGACCAACGCCGCGACCGCCCAGTTCGCCAGCCTCGACAAGGTCAGCCAAGTCAGCTTCCCGGCGCTCATGACTGTGTCGAGCTTCGTGATCGACGGCATGGCGCTCCTCAACACGCTGGAGGGATTTGGCGCGCAGTTGGTGGTGTCGTCGCAGCTGCAAATCTGCAATATCCTGATGAAAGCTGATCAGCGCGAAGTCTGGAGGCTCAAGCACGCGCCCAATGTGCCGTTTGCCAAGTGCGCCAACGGCTGCATCGGCATGGGCTGCTAGGCACAGGAACTGCTCGGCAGCCTGGACTCTAGCAAGCGGTCGACGATTCCGCCGGGATCGGGCATGATCGGCGCTTGCGGCTGCAGTCCGCCGGTTCACGTCGCGTGCCCCATTCCCGCACCACCGTTGTCTTTGATACCTACGGTGGCCTCCAGGCTCCAGCGGCGATCGTGCGCGCGGCGGCGCGGGCTTCGCGCGAGGGCGCAGCGCAAGTGCTGCTCGTGGGCGACGTAGCGGCGCTGCAAGACCTCCTGGGGCTCGTGCCCTATGATCCCATGCGATTGCGCCTAGTTCCCGGTGGTGCGGCTTTTCCCAGGCGTCCGGGCGATACCTTGGCGCAGGCCCAGGCGGCGCGGGTCGGGCTGCCGGTGGCGCTGCAGCTGTTGGTTGAAGGCGAGGCCCACGCTCTGGTCACGGCGAGTCCAGCCGATCTGGTGCGCGAGCTGGTGCTCAAGCACGTGCCGCTGGTGCCCGGTTGTCGCGCCCCGGCGGCGGTGGCGATGGTGCCGACGTTGCCCCGAGCCGGCCAAGACGAGCCGCTGGCCCTGCTGCTGGATGTTTCAGGGCGACGCACCGTAGATGCGGAAGAACTCACGCAGTTTGCCGTCATGGGTGCGGCTTATGCCAGGGCAATTTCCGGGCTGGCCGAGCCGAGC
This sequence comes from Myxococcota bacterium, assembly GCA_964201005.1. Taxonomy (GTDB): domain Bacteria; phylum Myxococcota_A; class UBA9042; order UBA9042; family UBA9042; genus SXRM01. The sequence continues at coordinate 146,108 of CAXNCS010000001.1, read as the reverse complement.
GTGGCACTGCTGTCCACCGGGCCCTCGCCGCTGGACGGGCCGCCCGAAGTGGTGGCGGCGCACCAGAAATTGCGAACGATCAAGGGGTTGCGCTTTGTCGGGAACTTGCGCGCCACCGAACTGAGCCGCGGCTTGGCCGATGTCGTCGTCGCCGACGGTCTGGTGGGCCACACGGTCCACGGCCTGCTGGAAGGTCTGGCGGACATGACCGTGGAAGCCGCGCGCTACGCCTGGAAGACCAAGATGACCTGGCGCGTGGGCCTGAGGCTGCTGAGCCAGGGCGTGGGTATGCTGAGAAAAGTCAGCGAGTTCAAGGATTACGGCGGCGCACCGCTGCTGGGTCTGCAGCACTTGGTGCTGGTGGCCAACCCTGACGCCGGCGAAATGGCGTTTGAGAACGCGGTCAAGCTCGCCACCACGTGCCACCGCAAAGGGCTCCTGGCAGAAACGGCCCGCGCACTGCAAGCACTGGATACACCTAGCGATCCTGCTGCCAACTCGCCTGCCATTGGAGGCCGCGCGTGAGCCCGCAAGACTCCGCCAAGCGCGGCGCCCGACCTCGCGAAGGCCAGGTGCCAGAGGTCGTCTACCGCTGGGACCTGGACAAAACCTATCTGCACACCGACTTTTCTACCGTGCGCGGCTTGATCGAGGCCGCGGTCGAGTCGGCGCAGCGGCGGCGCACCATCCCCGGCATGCGCGCGCTGCTGTCGGCGCTGTCGCAGACGTTTGACGCGCGGGTGGTGGTCGTTTCTGGTAGCCCCACCTTCTTGCGCCAGCGCATTCTGGCGATGTTTGCCCTGCACGGCATTCGCTGCGATCGCTTGGTGCTCAAGGACTTTGGCGCGGCGGTGCGGCGGGGTCGGCTGCGGAGTCTGTCCGCCCAGGTGCCGTACAAGCTCAAAGCCCACCTGGACACGCGGCTTTGGCTGGCGGCTCGCGGTGAAGACGTGGGCGAGATCTGCTTTGGCGACGACGCAGAAGTGGATGCGCTTGTCTATTGTCTTTACGCCGACGTGTGTGCCCGGCGCGTGCCTCCGGCGCGGCTGGCGCGGCTGCTGCTGCAATGCGGCGCGTACCCAGACGAAGTCGCGGCGGTGATGGAGCGCGTCAGCCTGGTGGCCGAGCACGACCCGGTGCGGCGGGTGTTCATCCACTTGGAGGGCAATTCGCCGCCGAGTCGCTACGGGGCCTACCGCGGTCGAGTCACGGCGACGTTCAATGCCTTTCAGATCGCCTTGAACCTGACGGAAGAGGGCCTGGCTGACGAGCGAGTGCTGACAGCCGTAGCCGAAGAACTAGTTCAGGAACATCGGGTTACGGCGGATGGCCTGGCCGGTTCGCTGGAAGACGCCGCCCGCCGCGGTCTGTGTGGCCTGGAGCTGGCCCAGCGCGTCGCGGTCGAGCTCTTGCCGCGGACATCAGCCCTAGACGCTGGTTTTACATCGATTTTTGCAGATCGGGTGGTCAAGCGCATGGGCCCAGTGTCGCCGCCGGTGCCCGTGGGTTCGGTGCTGCCTCTGCCGTATGAGAACCTCTTTGAAGCGGAAAGGGCTTTTGGCAAGGCCCGCAGCCTGGCGCGCAAGACCGCCGAGCGCATCCCCGGCCTGAGCGAATTCCTCAGCGGCGATGAAGATCTCTGAACCTGGAGCAGCTATGCGCCCGCCCTTCTCGACTGTGCAACCCCACTGGAATCTGTCGTTGGCCTTGGCGCTCCTGCTGGCCGCGGCGGGTTGCTCAGAGGCCGTTGCGCCAGTAAAGTCCTTTGAGGCTCAGGACATCCAAGTGGATGCCCCGGCGCCCAAGTTTGACACCGGCCATGTGGGCAGCGACAGCGCGGTGAGCGATAGCGGCGCGGACAGCGGTTTTGGCGACGGCGACAGCGCCCCAGGTTCCGACGCAGTCGCGCAAGCCGACAGTGACGCAGAACCGTGGAACGACACTGGGCTTTCGGATGACACCGCCGACACGCTTGGGCCAGACAGCGCGTCCCAAGACAGCGCCGACACCGGGCCGGGCGATGGCGGCTGCAGCGGCGACGGCGACTGCGATGACGGCGATCCGTGCACGCAAAACCTATGCAAAGCAGGCAGCTGCACCTTCCCGGGCAGCGGCGCGTGCTGCAAGACCAAGGCCGACTGCGACGACGCCAACGCCTGCACAGCCGACCTGTGCACCTCCTCTGGCTGCACCCACACGCCGGGCAACTGCGACGACGGCTTGGCCTGTACCGCGGACGCGTGCGACAAAAACACCGGCGATTGCAAGCACAAAGCCAAGGCCGGCACCTGCGCCATTGAGGGCGCCTGCTTTGCCGCGGGTGAAACGGCCGCCGCCGACCTCTGCCACCGCTGCGACCCCACCGCCAACCCGACGGGCTGGACCGACAACGACGGCGCAGCCTGCGACGATGGCAACGCCTGTACCGGCAAGGACGAATGCCTGGCGGGCAGTTGCGTGGGCACGCCCAAGCTCGGCTGCTGCAAGAGCGACGCCGACTGCGCCAGCAGCGACCCGTGCAGCACCGGCAGTTGCGAAGTCGCCAGCGGCTCGTGCAAGACCAGCGCGGTCAGCGGTTGCTGCACCTCTGGGGCATGCTGCGACAGCGCCGCCCTCAAGATCCTCCCCGCCGGCAGCGCGTGTGGTGCAGCCACCAAGAGCGAATGGAGCTGCAACGGCAAGCAAGTCCAGCTCCGCCAGGGCGCCCCGGGCTGTGGCGGCGGCGCGGACGACTGCTCCAGCGACCCGGCCAAGCTCGCGTGGAGCGCGTGGCAGACCGTTCAGACCTGTGGCGAACAGGAGAAATGCGTGGCGCCCCCGGGCGGCCAGGCGGTGTGCGAGCCCTTGGCGCCCGTTGGCTGTACCTCCGCGGCGCAGTGCAGCGACGCCAACGCCTGCACAGATGACAGTTGCGTGCAGGGCGTGTGCAGCCACTTGCCCAAGAAGTGCCCGGCTGGCCTGAGCTGCGAAGTGGCCACATGTAGCGAATCGACCGGTCAGTGCGGCGTCAAACCCCAGGCCGGTCTGTGCAGCATCGGCGGCCAGTGCATGTTGGACGGCGTCAAGAAGCCCGGCGACAGCTGCTACGGCTGCCAAGCGGCGGTGGACCCGACGGCGTGGACCCTGCTCGCCGCCTGCAAATGCACCGCCGGCAGTTGCTGCAGCGCCGGCGTGGTCAAGCCCCTGGGGACCGCCTGCGGCACCGCGACCCTAGCCAGCGAATACGCCTGCAGCGCCGACGGCAAGGAAGTACAAAAGCGAATTGCTGTAGCCGGTTGCAGTGGCCCCGGCGGCACCTGCTCGGTCAGCACCGCGCTGCGCGTGTGGCAGCCGTGGCAGAGCGTCCAAACGTGTAGCGGCGGCGATACTTGCGAGGTGGTGGACAAGACCCTGCCCGGCAGCTGCAAGGCCGGCGCCGACCCAGCCTGCGGCCAGCCGGACAATCAAGAGGCCGGCACTTCGCTAAAAACCCCTTATGATATTGGCTCTTACCTGGATACGTCGCTCCCCAAGAGCCTGAGCTTCCAGTTTGGCAGCCCCAGCGATGTGGACGTGGTGCGCTGGCAGCTCACCGACGGCGTCAACAGCAAACAGCCATTGGTATCCGCGACTTGGACTGGGACCGCCAAGGTGGAGGTGTGCGCCTACTTTGCCTGCTCTGCCGGGCCATCGGGCAAGGACTGCGCGCCCCTGACCTGCCCCGCCGGCAGCAGCGGTGCCACCTCCACGGACGTCAGCGGCGCGACGGTGAACGGCTGTTGCCTGGCCGCCAGCAGCGGCAGCCTCAGCTTTACCCCCAAAGCACCCACAGGCTATAACACCAGCGGCCAAGGGTGGTTACAGATCAGCAACCAGGCCGGCAAGTGCCACGCGCTGGCGGTGCAATTGGCCTTTGGCCAGACCCTGAGCACGCCGTGCACGCCGGGCAGCAGCTGCTGCGAGGACAGCGGCCAGTTCTCAGCCATCGGCAAGTCCTGCGGCAGCATCACCTTGGCGAGCCAGTACAAGTGCGAGACCGGCCTGCCCGGCGGCAAGATGCTCGTGCGCAGCGCGGTGGCCGGGTGCAGCGGCTCGTCGACCTCGTGCAGCACGGCGGTCAGCAGCTACGCCTGGTCGGACTGGACGACTTACAAGACCTGCGCGTCTACTGAAACCTGCAGCGTAGTCAGCCCGAGCCTGCCCGGCAGCTGCAAGGCCAGCACCGTCTGCGCCCCCGGCAGCACCTGCTGCAGCAGCACCGGCAGCTTTGCCGCGGCCGGCAGCAGCTGTGAGTCGGCCCTCTCCACCGAGTATCAGTGCGCCAGCAATACCATCCAAGTGCGCAAAAAGTTTGGCACCTGCTTGGGAACTGCGGCAACGTGCTCGGCGACTGCCGCCACCTGGACCACCTGGAACAACGCCAAGACCTGCCTCAGCACAGAAGTGTGCACGCCCGGCATCGTCGCCGCCATCCTGCCCAGCTGCCAGCCCAAGCCGGCCGACCTGTGCGGCGGAACCGACGCTTATGAGACCGCGGAGTCCATTGGCAGCGCCTTTCAGGTCGCCACGGTGTCCGATGCCGCCGATCCGTTCTGGCTCGACCCCAAGGTGCGGCTGCAGTCGAACAGCGATGTCGACTACTTGGCCTTGGATATCCAGGACAGCAGCATCCTGACCGACCCCAGGGTCTACATCAGCTGGCAGGCCAGCGCCCCGGTCAAGGTCTGCGCGTACTACCGCTGCAAGGCCGGAGCCGGCGGGCAGAATTGCACAGCCATCGTCTGCCCCAGCGGCTCGACCAAGGCCAGCCTGGCTGCGGTTAGCGCCACCCCGGACAACGGTTGCTGCACCACCGCCGCCAGCGGCACCATCGACTACATCCCCGATGCCGCGTTCACCTTGGACGAGAGCGGCACGGCCTTCTTTACTGTGGCCAACGCCAACCCGGGCTGCCAAGAGGTCGCGGTCAAGCTCGCCAGCGGCGACAATATCACTACCGCCTGCAATCCCGGCAGCACCTGCTGCACCGCCAAAGGCGGCTGGGCCAGCGCCGGCAGCGCATGCGGCACGCCCCTAGGCACGCAAAATCGCTGCACCACCACGGGTGGCAGCACGCAACTGCAAGAACGCATGGCGATGAACAGCTGCGTCGGCGGCTCGGCCACCTGCAACAGCGCGACCTTGGCGTGGTCGGCGTGGACGCTCAAACAGGCGTGCGTTGCGCCGGAAGTCTGCGCCTCGCCGGTGCCGCAAGTCCCGGGCGGCTGCCTCGTGCCCCCAAGCGGCAGCTGTGGCGGCCAGTGCGGCTATAAGTCCTTGACGGGAACCTGCTATTGCGACGCGTACTGCGCAGACAACGGCGACTGCTGCAGCGACTTTATCAGCGAATGCGGCGGCTCATGCAGCGGCTCCTGCGGCCTGAAAAGCGCCACCGGCAGCTGCTTTTGCGACGATCTGTGCGCCAGCAGCGGCGACTGCTGCGTGGACAAAGCCAAGATGTGTCCGTAGCTGTGGCCCTAGGACCCGTAGAAAGATGGCTCGACAAGACCTCTCGCGGAGCGGTGCGACGAACCCGAGAGGGGGCGCGCGCTTGCGACCCACCCAGCAGGCAAATGGGACCGGGGAAAATCGACTAGATTTTTCACGGGCCCTTAGAGCGGCGTAGCCAGCGGCCCGCGGTCCTGCGCGGCTAAACGCAGCAGCTGGGCGTACTTGGTCTCTGTGGCCGGGTAGGCGTTGACCTCAAGCCCGGACAGCCAACCGTCGAGCACCACCTGCCAAGTCTCGGCGTCGGGGTGCTCCAGCTCGATCTCATAGCGGTGGCCATCTGCGCCGCCCAGGCCAAAGCGCGCGTGATCCAGCTCAACCTTCAGCGGACCCAGCGGTCCATTGAATTGGTAGCCTTCCAAGTGGTAGAGCCGGCGGGTGTTGCTCATCGCCCCCACCACGTGCAGCCAGCTCTCATCTGCCAGCGGCTGATCGACTAGACCACCCTGCCCCAGCCACGCCTCGCAGCCCAGATCGGCGGCAAGCACCCGCGGCGGCGGCGCCTGCAGCCACCGGCCGATCTCCGCGACCGGCAGCGACTGCTCAAACTCGCCCGCGCGGAGCACCCCGCCGGCCAGCACCGGCTTGACCTTGAGGGTCAGCAGCGCGGTTTCGCCAAAGGTCCGCACGCGCAACATCGCCCGCTGGCTGCGCAACCCCAGCAGCGGCGTGTCGAGGTAGTAGTTGGTCTGTTCCTGGACCTCGACTTCCGTGCCCTTGCGGTGGGCCAGGTTGTCCAGCGCCTGCTGCACGCGCTGAAAGTCCGATTCATCATAGAGGCAGAGCTTGAGTTCGATTTCAGTGGCCATGGCGGCGATGCTAGCCCAGTTGGCGGCAAAGCCCAAGCGGGTCACCGCACAAAGCGCAGGTACATGTAGCGCACAGGGTCCAGCTCATCGCCGTGGGCATAACCGGGCCCCAGCGTATTGATCGGCAGGTCGCTGGAGGTGGCGGCCACCGGGCCTTTGCTGCCGCGGCCCTGCTGTCGCGACTTCCATACTGCGCGCTCGGCTTCCTGCTCGGCTTCCCATTTTTCATGCAGGTCAAGCACTTCGGCGTAATCGGCGGGCAGCAGCTCGGCCAGCTTGATCAGCACCCAACCTGCGCATTCGGCGTCGGCAGCGGCGCGGTGGGCCTCTTCAAGGTTCACGCCCAGGCGCTTGGCCACGGTGCCCAGCTTGTGGTTGCCCTGGCCTTTCTGCAAATGCTTTGCAAATACCAGCGGGTCCAGCCAGCGCGAGCCGCGGGGCATCGACATCCCGGCGCGGTTGAACTCGTGCAGAAGAAAGCCGCGGTCAAAGCCAGCGTTATACGCCACCAGGATCCGCCCTTGCAGGCGCTTGTGCAGCTCTGGGGCGATGGCGGCAAAGGAGGGCTGGCCGTCGACATCGGCTTGGGTAATCCCAGTAATGCGCACGGTATCCGCGGGCAGCGGCGAGCCGGGATCGATGAGCTGCGACCAGCGATCGGTGACCTGGCCGTCGTCAAAAGCGATCACCGCCACTTCAACCACGCGATCGCCATTTTGCGGCGACAGCCCGGTGGTCTCGGTGTCTAGCACAGCCAAGGGCTGATGATACCAAGGCTTTTCAGAGCTCAAAGCGCTCATGGGCTAGCGGACCAAGCGCAGCAGCGGCTCGCCGACCTTGACGGGCGACGGCAGCGGCCGGGCGGGCTCAAATCCCGGGCGGGCCTGCAGCAGCACCACGGTAGAACCCATCTCAAACACGCCAAATTCGTCGCCGCGCTCCAGGGCCAGCAGCGGCGAGCAGGGCTGCAGACCAGAGCCGGGCAGGCCTTCATTGCAGACCAGGTCGGTGAAAGCCACTTTCATGTGGCCCACGCATGTCGCGCCGACCATCACCATCGCCGCCGGACCAAACTCGGTGTCGCAGTGGCCGACGATGCGCTCGTTGCGGGCAAACAGGCTAGGCACCTTAGAAATGCCAACCTTATTCACCGGATACAGCGCACCGGGCAGATAGCGCCACTTGACCACGGTGCCGCGCCAGGGGGCGTGAACGCGGTGGTAGTTGTGCGGCGCCAGGTAGACCACCGCATAGCTGCCGCCGCGGAACGGATCGGCGTCCTCGGAACCGCCCAGCAGCGCGTCGAGCGAGTACTCAATGCCCTTGGCCTGGATCAGCGTGCTGGAATCCAGCGAACCAAAGGCAGAAAGCACGCCATCGGCCGGCGAGGGCATGATGTCCGCCGCGGTCTCGATCGGCCGGGCGCCGTCGCGCAGCTTGCGGGTAAAAAAGTCCTGAAACGTCGAGAAATCGTCCAAGGCGCCGGCCATTTCTGCCATGTCCACCTTGTAGAGCTTGGCAAAACCCCTGATCGCCGCCTGCAGCACCGGCTTGGGCGCGCGCAGGGTCACGAGGCGGTGCATCGCCTGCGAAACCTGGGGCTTAGAGAGCAGCTCGAGCCATTGCGGCGGTTGCGTGGGCAGGGCCATGGGTCGCTCCTTCTGCCAGTTCCTTTGCGGGGCGCTGGGCGGTTGCTTGGGTTCAGGCGCTCGCGGCCGCGGAAGCTTGGGCGCCCCGCAGCTGCTGAAGATCCAACACGGGGCTCAACAGGCCGGCACACAGCTGCTTGTGGCGCTGGGCCAAAGCCGCCATGTCGACGCGCTCAATGCCATCGACACTGAAGTCCTCCACGGCAAAGGACGCGGCGCACGTGCCGGCGACCATCGCGCCCTGCAGGGTCTCGACGTCGAGGCTGCCGCGACTTGCCAGGTAACCCATGAACCCGCCAGCAAAAGTGTCGCCAGCGCCGGTAGGATCGATCACCCGGTCCAGCAGCACCGCAGGCAGCACCAGGGCGTGGCCGCCGTGGAACAAGAAAGCGCCGTGCTCGCCGCGCTTGATGATGACCGTCGACGGCCCCATGCGGTGAATGTGCCGCGCCGCTTCCAGGATGTTGCCGCAGCCAGACAGGGCAAAAGCCTCTTCATCGTTGACAAAAAGCGCATCGACCTGGGCCAGCACCTTCTCCAGGATCGCCCGCTCGCCGGAGATCCAGAAGTTCATGGTGTCCATGCCCACAAAGCGCGGCCCGCCGCCGTTGGCCCGGCACTGGTCCAGCACGTCGAGCTGAAGCGCAGGATGGATGTTGCCCAGGAACAGAAACTCGGCGTCGCGGTGCTGTGGGCCCAGCTTGGGCTTGAACTCTGCAAAAACATTGAGCTCGGTGAACAGGGTCGTGCGCGTCTCAAAGTGCTTGCTGTACACGCCGCCCCAGCGGAACGTATGCCCTTCCGCCACTTCTACGCCGCTTGTGTCGATGCCGCGCACCTGCAAGCGCTCCAAATCGCCGCGGCGGAAGTCCTGACCGACCACGCCGACCACAGACGTGGGCAGAAACATTGACGAAGCGATCGAAAAGAACGTCGCGGAGCCGCCGAGCGCGTGCTCGACCTTGCCGTGAGCGGTTTCGACCGAGTCATAAGCCAGGGATCCGACGACCAAAAGCATGGCAAGACCTTGAGTAGAAAGAGAAATAGGGCGGCAGCGCCGCGGAAAGCTCGGCTAGGCGCGGGGCGGCAGGTACTTGTCTAGAAACAGCGCCAGGCGCTCTCGGGCCGCAGCCGGGATCGCGTCTGGATGGGTCATCACGGCGAATTTCAGAGCTTCTTCCGCCGGATCGGCGCCCACCGGCGGCTGCTCGGCCACCGCGCGGATGACCCGCTGGGCGTTGACCACATTGGACTTCATCACCGCGACGACCTGATCGACCGTCACCGCGTCGTGGTCGCTGTGCCAGCAGTCGTAGTCGGTGGCAAGGGCCAGCGTGGCGTACGGAATCTCGGCCTCGCGGGCCAGCCGCGCTTCTGGCAGGTTGGTCATGCCGATCACGGCGACATCCGACCAAGTGCGAAACGTCAGAGATTCTGCGCGGGTAGAGAACTGCGGGCCCTCAATGCAGACGTATGCACCGCCGATGTGGTGGTTGACGTCGACCTTCTTGCACGCGGCGATCAGCGCCGTCGAGACGCGCTTGCTGACCGGGTCGCCAAACGGCACATGGGCCACCACGCCGTCGCTAAAGAAAGTCCGCGGCCGGCCCAGGGTGCGGTCGATGAACTGATCGATGATCACCAGGTCGCCCGGGTGGATGGACTCGCGCATCGACCCGACGGCAGAGACGGAGATAATGTCGGTCACGCCTACGCTTTTGAGCGCCCAGATGTTTGCGCGGTAGTTGATCTCGGAGGGCGAGAAGCGGTGGCCACGGCCGTGGCGAGGCAAAAAGAACATCTGGGTGGTGCCGATGCGGCCTTCGATCAGCGCGTCTGAGGGGGCGCCAAACGGCGTGTCGATGCGGTGTTCGCGCACGTCCTGCAGGCCCGGCATGTCGTACAGGCCTGAGCCGCCGATGACGCCGAGCACGGTGGGGCGCGAGGTCGCAGAAGAGGCGGACGGCAAAGCGGAAGCGCTCACGGGGACTCCTGTAGAAGCAAAATGAGAGGGGGCCGAGGAGCTGGTCTACGGGGTATTGGGGCCGGGACAAGAGCAGCACGGGGCCAGCGTCGCTGCAGGGGCCGCTCCGGGCAAGCGGTAGTTGCCTTAGACGGGAGCCGCTTCGCTCGCGGGACCTTCGCCGGCGCCCTCAGACAGTTTGTGGGCCACATAGGTGGCCAAGGCCTCGCGATCGCTGTCCTTGAGATCGAGAAAGCGCACCGCAAGGCCGTGAGAAAACCCGCGGGTTCGCCGCGCCCCAATGACCTCGCCGCGCACATTGATGGGCTCGGCCTGCTCCGGCAGCTGGAATTCCAGGTCGATGAAGTGGCGGTCCAGAGCGTTGCGCAGCGAGTACGAGTGGCTCTCGATGAAGATGCCCGAGGCCGAGAGGTTGGTCGCCGGGTGGACGAACAGCCGATCGCCGTCGCGCTCCTGGACAAACAGGTCCACCGCCACGCGAACATGGCTGCGCCTCTCTCCATGGGGCTGGGAAGAGCTGTCGCCGCCTGCAGAATTGCCGGGTTCGCGCTGAGCCGTCGTCATGGCCATCACCTTGCCCCAGGGCACACAGCCTGTACTAAGATCGAGGATGAGAAAGAATAGCGCTTGACGAGATTGGGCTTTTCGAGCCTCAGTGCATCGAGACGGCCGTTCTTTCACATCCTCTCTGGCCCGTCCAAAGGGGCCAATAAGGTACAGAAGGTAGGCAATTTCGTCAACGCGCAATCGCAAAAGGGCGCCTAACCGGCGGCGATTTTCCGCAATCCAGCGGAGATTTGCCCCAGCGAAAATTCGATGCGCCAGCCGCAGTTCATGTGGCCGCCCTCAAATTCTTCGTGCACGTGGGCCACGCCGAGTCGCTGCAGTCGCGCCGACAGGGCCCGGGTGGCCACATCCAAGCACCACTCGTCGCTGGTGCCCGCATCCAGGTAGAGCGTGTGCAGGGAGCGAAGCGCCTCCGCCTTGGCCTCGACCATGTTCAGCGGATCGCAGGCCAGCCACTGCTGCCAGATCTCGGGGCGCAGCTCGCCGGTCTGCAGGTCAAACGGCAGCTGGCAAAACACCTCCGGCACCTCGCGGTCCGGGCTGTAGGCCTGCGCATAGCCCAGGATGCTCATCGCGCCAAACTCGTTGCCGCCGCGCACCCGCTTGGCCAGGAACTGCCGGGCAAAGGCCGCGGGGCCGCCAAAGCGATGGAACTGCTGGAGAGCCTTGCCAAAATCCAACAGGTAGGTCATGGCAAAATAGCCGTCGCCGGCGGTGCTGCAGGCATGGCCAAACACCTCTGGCCTCTCCATCGCCGCGTGGAGCGCCCCATAGCCGCCCGAGCTATGGCCCAAGACCGCCCGGTGATCGCGATCGGCCAAGGTGCGCAGCTCGCGATCGACGAGTCCGACCAGCTCCTCCGCCAAGTGGTCCAGATAATTGCCGCACACCGCGGAGTTGCGGTACTGCGATCCGCCAAAGCGGGTAAAACAATCGGGAAAGGCGACGATCATCGGCTCGATCTGCCCGCTCTCCATCCAGCGGTCCAGCTGTTCGTGCAGCGGCTCTTCAAAGGACTTCTCGGCCAGCCGCTGTGCCCCCCAACCGCCGTAGCCTGCCAGAGAAAACACCACGGGAAAGCGCCGTTGCGGCTCGCGGTCGTACTGGGGCGGCAGATACACCGGCAGCTGGCGCGATGTGGGGTCGCCCAGCCAATTGTCGCGCAGAATCTGGCTTTCAACGGAAAGTAGACGATAATGCTGGCGGCGCGGCGCTTGCGGCATGGGGTTCCCCTCGTGCATCAGAGCCCTGAGGACCCCGTTCTGCGCAGACCGTGCCATGCGGAACCCAAGCCGGCAAGCGCGGCGGATAAGTCCGGCCCTCTCTTGAGGATCTCCATGGCCAAGTACCGCGTCGCCGATGTCAACGACTTCTTTAACCTCACCGGCGGCGGGGTGCGGCGCTATCACCTTGAAAAGCTGCGCTATCTGGCCAAGCGCGAGGACCTGGAATACCACCTGCTGCTGCCCAGCGATCGCAACGGCATTGAGGTTTTTGGCCACGCCCGCATCCACCACGTCAAGGCTACGCCGCTGGGATCGGGCTACCGCATGATGCTCAATCCGCTGCGGCTGCGCCGGGTGTTGCACACGATTCGCCCGGACGTGATCGAGGTCGGCAGCCCGTACAACACCCCGGATTGGGTGCGGTTTGCCGTTTGGGGGCTCGACTGCCAGCTGGTGGGCTTTTGGCACGCCAACTTCCCGGTCACGGATGTAGGGCGGGTTTTGTCCAAGCAATCCAAATGGCTGGGGGAGTTGGGCGAGAAGCTAGCCTGGGCTTGGGCGCGGCGTACCTACGGGAAATTTGCCGCGACGATGGCCGCCACCGACTGCATGGTCCAGCAGCTGCACCAGCACGGCATCGACGACGTGGTGCAAACGCCGCTGGGCGTGGATACGCAGATGTTCCACCCCAAGCACCGCGACCACGCACTGCGGGCAAAATGGGGTGCGGGCCCCGATGACGTGGTGATGGCGTGGGCCGGCCGCCTGTCAGACGATAAGAATTACAAACCGTTGCTTGAAGCTTGGCAGCTCGTGGCAGAGCGGACAGGCAGGGAACCGTTTCTGGTGGTGGCGGGCCACGGACCCGGCGAGGCGATGGTGAGGGCCCTGGCCGGGCGATCGCCGCGGGTTCATTACTTGGGATTCATCGAACAATCGCGCGAAATGGCGCGGATTCTGGCTTCGTCCGATGTGGTGGCGGCGCTGTGCCCGTATGAGACCTTTGGCCTAGCGGCGGTGGAGGCGATGTCTTCTGGCGCGGCGATTCTGGGCTCTGCGCACATGAGCATCGGTGAGATTCTGGCCACTTGCCGCTGCGGCATCGCCGTGGAGACCGCCGATCCCACCGTGGTGGCGGACGCGTGGATCGAGCTGCTGCGCCCGGGTCGCGCCGCCCTGCTGGGAGCCCGCGGCCACCAGGAGAGCAAAGCCCGCTACAGCTGGCGCCAGACTTTTACCCGGATTGTTCAGGTTTACGAGCAGGTCTTGGCCCAGGCGGCTGGCTCGCGGCGGCTGATTCCCGGGCCCATGCTGGCGCCTCTGCTTCAAGAGGAGACCGGCCGCGATCTGCTGTGGACGCCGGCGACAAGAGAGGGCGAGAGCGAAAAAACCGCCGAAAACGCTACACGCTGGCGCGGCCTGTAATTCTCCGCCCGGGTGCAGACAATAACGCCAGCGGGGAATTGTCGAGAAAACTTGACAGACTGCGGCGCGACCCTATCCTTGCCGCCCTTGCTGTTTGGGGGTCTTGCTGGCGCGGTGATCGCCGCGCTGGACCGCTGGGCAGCCTTCCCCTGAGCCCGGGACTGCGCCCGAGCACGAGGTTTTTCATGAAGAATTTGCGTTGGATGCTCGCGCTCGCTGCCGTTGCGGCGCTGGCTATCGGCTGTGGTGAAGAATCCACCACGACCACGACTACGACTGACACCGCCACGGGCGACACAATGGCCGCCGACATGGCCGGCGACGCCACCACCACCGTCGCCCCCAAGGGCTGCACGGCCGACGCCGACAAGACCTTCCTCGGCGCCCTGGCCGACGAGACCAAGCTCAAGGAATTCAAGGCTACGCTCTCGAGCTGCACCTTGACCAAGGGCTGCCTGGGCAAGGCCAATGCCACCGCCAAGATCACCTGCATCGCCGACTGCATGGACGCCGCCTACACCTCGGCCGGCCTGACCAAGGCGTGCAGCGCCTGCTACGGCCTGACCGGCTGGTGCGCCGCGGGCCCGTGCCTCGCGAGCTGCATCGACTCCGCCAGCGCCGCTTGTGGCGAGTGCGTCGCCAAGAACTGCGACCCGTACACCAACGCCTGCAAGGCCGGCACGTGCGACCCGTACGACGCCAGCAACTGCGGCGCGACCAAGTAAGCGCTCCTTACTGAGACAGCACCGGCGGGGACCAGCAGCAGTGCTGGCCCCCGTTGGTGTTTTTGGCCCCTGCCGCCGTGCATGCCCTAGAACCGCCGCGACAAACGTGGCACCATCGCGGCGTCCGTGCCCCCCAGCCACCTCTTTCTAGGAGACGCCATGCGCCTGCAGAATTCCTTGTCTTTCCGCAGAATTGCCGCAGTTGCGGGCTTGATCGCCCTGCTGCCCAGCGCCGCCTTGGCCGCGGGCTACGACACGCCGATCCTCTACAGCGCCCGCCACATGGGCATGGGCGGTGTCGCTATCGGATCCGTGGACGATCCCAGCGCTATTTTCCACAACCCCGCGGGCATTGCCGCACAGAAGGCCGGCGCGCTGCACCTCGATTTCTCGCCGATCATGGGGGCGATCAAGGGCTCACCGAGCACGAATTCCGGCAATATCGAGACGAATTTCTCGGTCTCGCCCGCCTTCTTGGGCGCGGTCGCTTGGCGCTTGCACCAGTACTTTAGCGCCGGCATCGCCGTGTACCCGGCAGCAAGCTCGGGCGGCGGCTACAGCTACAGCACCACGGACAGCAAGGGCGTCGTCACCACCACGGAAGACAGCGCCAAGCTGGTGTTTATGGAGGCCGCGCCGACCATCGCCGCCGAGCTGATCCCCGGGTTGCGCCTTGGCATTGCCGCGCGCATGGCCCAGGTGACCTTTCAGCGCAATGTGACCAACACAGAAAAGGGCGTCGCCACGCCGTTTCACGATCTCGATCTCAAGGGCTACTCGTTCACCGGCGTCAAAGTCGGCCTGCAGTACAGCACCGGCGATTTCGACATCGGCGCGGTCTACCGCAGCGGCAGCACGTCTGTCGTGGAAGCCGACAAGGCCACGCTGAACGGCATCCCCGCCGCCGACGCCACCTTTGAGTTCATCCTGCCCAGCAAGGCCGGCGTGGGCGTTCAGTACCGCGGCATCCAAAACCTGCGCTTGGGCGCGGACTTTGAGTACATCTTCAACTCGGAGAACGCCAAGACCTTCGTCAAAGGCAAGCCCTGCCTCGATGGCGCCGCTTGCACCATGAAGGGCGCCGAGCTGGCCGTGCCCAACATCTCCAACTGGACGGACAGCATGACCGTTCGCGTCGGCGGTGCCTACAAGATCGGATCGCTGGAGCCGCGGCTCGGCTACCTGCTCGACACCCAAGCGGCCAACCCCTCGTATCCCAGCGCTTTTGGCTCGCCGCCCGCACCGACGCACACCGTCACTGCCGGCCTGGGCTATGAGATTTCGCAGGACCTGGACGTCTCTCTGGCCGGCGCGTATCGCACGGGTGGCACCACCGTCACCGCGGAAGACTTGGCCAACGCCAAGGAAACCTGCGCGTTCTGCGGTCAGAAGGGCGACTATGCCCTCAACCTGTTTGGCGCTTATGTAGACGTGCGCTGGCGCTTTGGCGGAAAGTAGCCGAGCGAGGCGATTACCCCGTTGACAACGACCGCGCAGTGCCCCATACTGCCGCACCACGAGACGGCGCCTGCGCGGCGCCAGTTCGCTTCCCGTTGTCATCGTTGCCCAGGTAGCTCAGTCGGTAGAGCAGTAGACTGAAAATCTACGTGTCGCTGGTTCGATTCCGGCCCTGGGCACTGCCAGAACCCCGCGGTAGACATTCGCTGTCTCCGCGGTCAGAATGGCGCGCCGTCAGCCCTGTCCACAGAGGGGCTGTAAGGTAGAGAGTTTGAGTACGGGCCTGTAGCTCAGCTGGGAGAGCGCTGCGTTCGCAATGCAGAGGTCAGGGGTTCGATCCCCCTCAGGTCCACCGCGAGTCCACGAAGCAGGCCACCCCCACCGGCGTCGCTCCCCAGCGAAGGCCGCGTGACCAGGGTGGCTTTCTGCGTTTTACCGTCGCTTTTGCCCTTCCCCTCCCCTTGCACCCCGAGGTAGCCCGATGGCCCAGATCACGTTTTCCGCCGACCTTCAGGACTGCCTCGCTGACGCCCAGACCCTGGTGGTCATCGCGCGCAAGGCCGATCTGAGCAACGGCTGGCCGCTCAATGGGTTGCCGGCCGCGATCAAGGAAGTCGCTGAGCGCCTAGCCGCCGATGCCAAGCCGGCGATGGGCGCCGCCGCGACGACGCTGTTGCCCGTGGGCGGCGCCAAGCAGCTGGTGCTGATCGCTTTGCACGACAAGATCTCTCGCCACCTGTCTGAAACTCGCGCCCTTGAGATCTACCTGGCGCTGCGCGGCGCGGCCCGGCCCGATACCGGCAAGGTCGCCATCGTCGCCGCCTTGACGGACGCGGCACAGGCCGAAGGTACGGCCCTGGCGATCGGCCGCAGCTACCCGCTGTACTCGCGCAAGAGCGGCGCCAAGCCGACCGAAGGCAAGATCGCCGTCCACCTGCACCTGCAAGCCGGGGCGATTCAGGCCGGCCTGGGCGATCTGCAGGCGGCGGTCGACGCGGTGCGCCTGGCCCAGCGGCTGGTCGACATGCCGACGCTGGAGCTCGACACGGCGGTGTTTGAGCGCGAGGCGATCGCCGCGGTCGCGGGCCTGCCTGGCGTGACCACCCAGTCGATCATCGGCGACGAGCTCCTGACCCACGGGTTGCGCGGCCTGCACGCGGTGGGTCGCACGGCGATGGTCGCTCCGCGCCTGGTGATTTTGGACTACAACCCGGCGGACGCCCAGGGCGAAGCGGTGGCGCTGATCGGCAAAGGGCTGGTCTACGACACGGGCGGTCTGTTCCTCAAGATCGTCGATTCGCGCATGTTGACCATGAAGTGCGACATGGGCGGCGCGGCGGCGGTGCTGGGAGCGTTTGTGCTGCTGGCCAAGAGCGGCCTCAAGCGGCGGGTCGTCGCGGCGCTGGCGATGGCAGAAAATGCCATTGGCCCAGATGCTTATCGGCCGGACGACGTGATCGAGATGCACTCCGGCAAGACCATGGAGGTCAACAACACCGACGCCGAGGGGCGCATTGCCCTGGCCGACGCCGCCTCCTATATCGCCCGCAACTACCCGGTCCAGGTGCTGATCGACGCTGCGACGCTGACCGGCGCCCAGCTGATGGCCACGGGCAAGTTCCACGCGGGCATTGTGAGCAACGACGCGGAGTTGGAAGACAAGACCGTGGCCGCGGGCCTGGCTTCCGGCGACCACTGCATGCCGCTGTTGTACTCTCCGGAGCTGCACACGTCGGAATTCAAGAGTGCGGTCGCGGACATGCGCAATTCCGTGGCGGACCGGATGAACGCGCCGTCGTCGGCGAGCGGCCTGTGGGTCTACTTGCACATCGACGATCTGAACCTGCGCTGGGTGCACATCGACCTGGCCGGTCCGGCCTTTGTGGACAACCGCGGCACCGGCTACGGCGTGGGTCTCATCGAGCAGCTGGTCAAGGCCCTCTGAGCCGCGTCTGTAGTTTTTCTGTACATGTTGAATTGTTCCACACTGCCGGCATGGCCTGCTGTTCGCCTGCCCCGGAGCAATTCGCTACACGCAAGGCTAATTAGCGAAAGCTGGCGCCATTGGCACGGCTCGTGCAAACTGTAGTCAGCGTGCTGTGAGCCGGGCGGTGTTGCACCGCGAAGGCGGACACGGTTTGCCGCGGGGCCATTGCCCTGCCCCATCCCAAGGAGAATCCCCATGCGCCACCTGCTCACCCTCGCCGCCCGATTGGGCCTGAACCGCTCCGCCGCTGCTTCGGCCGCTTTGATCGCCGCGGGCCTGCTAGTCAGCACCCAGGGCTACGCTCTTGAGTTCTGCGACGCCAAGACGCCGTGCAGCGCGGGCACCCAGTGCTTTGGCTGGATGTGCGTGCCGTCGGCCTCGGTCTGCAACCCCGCCGCACCGGCATGCGCCTCGTGGCAGACCTGCGATATGACTTGCAAAGTCATGGGCTCCAGCAGCAGCGGCTCTGGCGGCACCTCCACGGTAGACGCCGGCAGCTCGGGCGGTTCCAGCGGTTCGGGCGGTTCAGGCGCCGTGCCCCCCGCGACGGACGGCGGCTCCAGCAGCGATCCGATGCCGCCGGCCCCCGACGCCAGCTCGCCCGACGACGCCCAGAGCCCGATGCCGGAGATCGACGGCGGCCCGATGCCGCCCGCGCCGGATTGCCCCAAAGACATCGGCCTTTGCCTGCCTGACCCGGCCAAGATCGTCATCCAGGCCGGCTGCCAGGAGTTCTGCGACGCGGCGATGAAGTGCGGCGGCCTGGGCGGCGGCACCAGCAGCACCGACCCGTCCGACCCGCCCCCGCAAGTCGACGGCGGCAGCACCGAGCCAATGCCGGCCCAGGATGCCGGAAGTGTGGACGCGGGCTCGGCTTTTGCCCCCGACGCGACCGAGGGCAAAGTGCCGCCCCCCGATGGCGGATCGCAGGCCCCCGATCCCCTGGAAACCAAGGCCTGCCTGCAAATGTGCAGCGTGATCAAGCTCAACGGCGCGGGCAAGGCCGAGTTTGATGCCGCGGCAGCCTGCATCGCCAAGAACAGCGCGGACTGCAAGGCGATCGAGACCAACTGCATGGCCGAACTCAACGCCTTTGAAGGGGTCATCGACAAGGACCCGAGCCTGCAGCTCGCCCTGATGGGCGTGGGCTTTGGCGGCGGATCCAACAGCGGCGGCAGCACCACCGACCCGGTCAAGGGCGACGCAGAGAGCCAGACCGGCGGCGATGCGGGCAGCACCAGCGGCGGAGGCGACAGTTTCTCCAACAGCGACACGGGATCCGCCGCGCCGCGCAACCCGGACGCCGCAACCGGCGACGCCAGCGTCAAGACCGAC
Organism: Myxococcota bacterium; assembly: GCA_964201005.1. GTDB lineage: Bacteria > Myxococcota_A > UBA9042 > UBA9042 > UBA9042 > SXRM01. The sequence continues at coordinate 127,417 of CAXNCS010000001.1, read as the reverse complement.
GCCACCACCACGGCCCCGCCGGCCGCCACCAGCAGCAGCAGCGACGGCTGCACCGCGGGCCCCTCGGCCAGCCAGCCGGGCGCCTTGGCCCTGCTGATCGCAGGCCTGTTCGGGGTACTGCGCCGCCGTCGCTCCGCCCAGGTCTAAGCGTTCGGCGACGATTTCGGTAGGCAAGCGCCGCCGGATCGTGCACAATCACCCTGTCCGGCGGGCCCCCTCCCTCCTATGCCCGCCGGAACGGCGACTCCAGATCCCCCCTCTGGACGAGCTGCCGACGGCCGCCCTTGCCTTCTGTGGCAGGGCGGCCGTCTGGCGTTTTAGGGCCCGTGAATAATCTAGTCGATTTTCCCCGGTCCCATTTGCCTGCTGGGTGGTTCGCAATTGCGCGCCCCCTTCGGGTTCGTCGCACCGCTCCGCGAGAGGTCTTGTCAAGTTATCTTTACACAGGCCCCTACGGGTAGGTATTGGCCAAGGTGCTGAGCGGACCTGGGGTTAAATGCACTAAAGCGTGCAGGAAGCGTCGGTAGCCGCAGCAGATTCGCCGGCGAGCTGGCCGCAAGCCGCACCGATGTCTTGGCCCTTGGACTCGCGCAGACTGACCGAAGCGCCGCGGCGCCGAGCGAGATCAACAAAGCTCTGGATCACCACGCGCGGCGGCCGGCGGTAGTCAGTGCCAGACCAGGCGTTGAACGGGATCACATTGCAGTGGGCGCCGACCTGCAGAGCCATGGCCGCCAAGCGCTCGGCATCCGCAGGCGAGTCATTGATCCCGTCAAAAATCGCGTACTCAAAGGTGATCTTGCGGTGATCGCGGCGGGGCAAATTGACGAGCGCCTCGACCATTTTGGCGATCGGCACGCCCTTGTTCACCGGCATGAGGCGGGTGCGCACTTCGTCAGTGGTGGCGGTCAGCGACCAGGCGAGGTTGATCGCCGGCTGAGCCTCTACCAGCCGCGACAGACCTTTGGCAAGACCGCTTGTAGACACGGTAATCCGCCGGGGAGAGAAGTCGTAGCCCTTGGGATCGGTCAGAATCGCCAAGGCGTCGAGCACGGCGTCGAGGTTGTCGAGCGGCTCGCCCATGCCCATAAACACCAAGTTGTGCGGCCGCGCCGACAGAGGCCCCGCCTGGCCGCCCGCCACACCGCCGCGCGCCAGACCTTCGGCAAAACCGCGGCGACAGGCGATCGCCACCTGCTCGACGATCTCCCCCGCACTGAGGTTGGCGCGCACGGCAATTCGCGCAGTGGCACAGAAATCACAGCCCATTTTGCAGCCGACCTGGCTCGAAAGGCACTGGGTAATGTGCGCGGGCGAGCTGTCTTCGCCTTCCATCGGCATGATCACCGTTTCAATGGCTTGGCCGTGGATGGTCTGCAGGGCCAGCTTGGTCGATCCGTCGATCGCCGAGGTGCGCGCGACTTCAACCTCAAGGGTTGACAGGGGTTTGGCCTGTTGCAGCAGCTGGCGCAGACCGTCGGGCAGGTCGGTCATGCGCTGCCAGTCGCGCTCCAAGCGCACGTGCAGCCAGCGAAAAATCTGCTCCGCGCGAAAGGCCGGCAGCCCTGCGAGCTTGAGCAATTCGCCCAGGCGCGAGCGCGGCAGTGACAGCAGGTCGACGCCAATAAATGGATTGTGTTCAGGGTGTTGCAGGGGCACGGTGCGGCGACTCTCGCGCAGAATGGAACGCGCCGCGCCATGGTAGGGCCGCTGAGGCCAGAGCGCCAGCCGAATCGCCGCGACCGGCCGTCCTTGCCCGTACGGGCGAAGCGCGCTACACTGTGTCTCATCTTGAAACAGACCCTGCCGCGCTGGCGTCAACGGCGCCCGCGGGAACACTTTTTGCCCCTGAGGTATTGGGGCACCAGGAGGCAGATCGCCATGACCCCGGCTCCCAGCGATGCTCAGAGCGCCCCGCAACCTGCGGTGGGCAGCGTGCTGATTGTCGAAGACGATCCGGTGATTTCTTCGCGAATTGCCCGCGAGCTGCGCGACACCGGCTATTCGATTGAAGAGGTCGACACGGCGCTGCAGGCCGAGCAGATCGTCCGCACGCGACCGCCGGGGGTGGTGCTGCTCGACTTGTCACTGCCGGATAGCCATGACCTCAGTCTTTTCCACAAGATCCGTGCGATCTCGCCGCGCAGCCGCGTGGTGATCATGACGGCGATGGACGCCGACGAGGTGGTGATCGAGGCGACCAGCGGCGCAGCTTATGAATTTATCAGCAAAAGCTCTGATGTCATGCGGCGGGTGCCGGTCACGGTGCGCAACGCCATGGTGGCGCTGGACCAAGAGGACCACCTGCTGCAGCTGTCGACCCTGGTGCAGCGCAACCGGTTTTCGCGGATGATCACCCGGGCGCCGCAGATGAACGAGGTCAAGGCGGCGATCGACAAGCTCGCGATGTCGCGCGTCAACGTGCTGGTCACCGGGCCGTCCGGTACCGGCAAGGAAGTGGTGGCGCGGACGATCCACGAGGCCGGGCCGCGCAATCTTCAGCCGTTTATCGCCGTCAATTGTGCAGGCATTCCAGACACGTTGCTGGAGTCCGAGCTGTTTGGCTATGAGCGCGGCGCTTTTACCGGCGCCGTGGCCCGCAAGTTGGGGCGCTTTGAGGCGGCACAGGGCGGAACGCTGTTCTTGGACGAGATCGGCGAGATGTCGCTGGCTCTGCAGGCCAAGCTGCTGCGGGTGCTGCAGGACGGTCGCTTCCAACGCTTGGGCGGCAATCAGGAATTGCAGGCCGATGCCCGGATTATCTGCGCCACCAACCGCGACCTGCCGGCGATGGTCAAGGCCGGGACATTTCGCGAGGACCTGTATTACCGCATCGGCGTATTTCCCCTGAGTCTGCCGCCCTTGGCGGCGCGCAAGGGCGATATTCCGCTGCTGGTGGAGCATTTCCTTCGCCTGTACGGCCGCGAAGAGAGCAAGGATCTGCAAGGGGTTTCGCCCGAGGTGATGAGGCTGTTTGAGCGCCACACCTGGCCCGGCAATGTGCGGCAGCTGCAGAACGTGCTGGCCCGCGCTGCGGTGGTCTGCGTGGGCGACACCATCTCTGTGCGCGACCTGCCAACGCCATTTATGAATGAGCTGATGGAGTTGTCGCGCGAGACCCCGGCTCACGACGCCACGCCGCCGCGGGGCCTGCCAGTGGTGACCCTGCACGCCGACGGTGCGCCGCCGCCTCAGGCCAGCCGGTTTGCACCCTCGGGCGCCCCGGGGCAGAGCGCGGGCCCTTTGGCACCGGCGACCGCAGCGCTTCGATCGCAGCCATCGGCCGAGGCGTGGAACAACCGCCTAGCTGGGGCCTCTGCGGAGGAGCGCTTGGACGCGGCGCTGGAGCTGGCCTTTCCCACGGCGGAGACTCTGCCTACAGTGGCGGATCTGGAGGCGGCGGGGGTGCGCTTGGGGCTCAAACGCCTGGACAACAACATGCTCCTGACCGCCAAGCGCCTGGGCGTTTCGCGGGCGACGCTGTATCGCCGTGCGGCCAAGTACGCATAAGACCTACAGGTCTCTGGCGGGATCCTGCAGAGCCGCGGCAAGCTGATCCGCCACCTGGGGGCTGAGCTGACCTTCCTGAGCGCAGCGCTTCGCCAGGACCAGCGACGCCAAGCGGTGCAGCTCGCGAACCTGGGAATCGTCAATTGTTTCAAGGTGTCGCTGCAGGGTCGCCCCATCTCCGCGGGCCACGGCACCGGTCAGACCGCGCAGCAGCGCTTGGTCAGCCGGCACGGCTTGCAGGGCCTGAAGGGCGGTCCCGGCCAAATGCAGCAGCCCCTGGCGGAGCAGCGGTTCCGCCAAGCCGGCCTGGACCACCGTGCGCAGAGCAGCATCGGCTAACGCCACCCAATCATTAGCAATTAGCGCAGCGGCGGCGTGGTAGGCAGCCCGCTGAGGCCCTTGTACCTGGGCAGAAAAGCCCCCCAACAGCGCACTCAGCTCATGGGCGGCGAGCTGGGCCTCTTCATCGCCGTCCACGGCAAAAAGCGCGTGGCGCAAAGGACTTTGTCGCGCTTGGGCCAGCAGCGGGTCGGCCACGGCGGCAAGGGGATGGCAGGAACCGCAGGCGGGCGAAAGGCCCACGCGCAGCGGCTCCACCGCCAGGGCCCCAGCGCAGTGCAGCGCCACGGCGGCGCGCAGCCCCGCATCCGCCAATTGCTGCGCCACTGCGCCAACTTGCCTGTCCGTGACCGCGAGAACCAGCACATCGATGGGCAAATCGACCAGCTCTGAAAGCTCGGCGAAGCGAGGGGGGCTGGGGAGCGACTGCCGCGCCAACCACTGCTGGACGGCGTCGCGGCGAGGCGAAGGCCGGGCCCACCAAAGGGCAGGCGATCCCGCGGCGGCCAGATCGGCCAGCAGGGTCGCGGCGAGACGCCCAGCCCCAACAATAAGCACTTGTTTCATTTAGACTGTTCCTGCAGAGGAATATAGTCCCAGGCGCAGAATCTCGCTCTCTACCTCGCGCACCAGCCAGCCGTGGGGCAGCGATCCGTCGGCCAAGCCCGCGCGCACCGCAGAACTGCTCAGCTCTGGCAGGGTCACAGGCGCCACATCGCCCCGGAACTGTGCGGGAATCTCATAGCCACCGCGGCCCAAAACCAGCGCCGGGGCTCGCTGGATCACCTGGTCAAACTGGTGCCAGTGCGGCGCCTGGGCCAGAATATCGGCACCGATCACTAGGCGAAATTGTGTATGCGGATGGAGCTGTTGCAGCTTGTCGAGCAGGTCGAGGGTCCGGCCGCTGCCGCCGCGCTCGGCATCGATGACCCGCACCCGCGGCCCCAGCAGGGCAAAGTTGAGCCGGCACAACGCCAAGCGCTGGTCAAAATCCGCGCCCAGGGCCTTGCCAAAGGCGTGTTGCCACACCGGCGCCACCCACAGCTCGTCGACAGGCGCTGCGGCCAAAACCCAAGTCGCGGCAAGGAGATGGGCGACGTGGGGCGGGTTAAAGCTGCCGCCAAAGAGCGCGACCCTCATGCCAGGCGACCGCTGTGGCGGGGGTAGAGCAGGATCGGCCGGGCGCGTTCGGCAAAGTCCGCTTCAGCGCTGGCAAAATCGCTGGTGGCGGCGTCAAGAGAACCGCGGGCCTCCAAGACTTCGCGGGCGCGGGTGCCGCCCATCAGCAGGTCGATGGCGAGGCGATCCGATACAAACTCATAGACTTCCGTGCGCCACTTGAAGGCATCTGGGGCGAGTTCGATGGCGGCGTCGATCAGCGCTAGCCCAGCGCGAACCGCGGCAAAACTGCGGCGATCGCTCACTTCGACGGCCACACCGCCGCAGACCTGGCCGGCAAACTTCTGAAAGGTCGGCTCATAGCGCATCGGCCGCACCACCAGGCCGGGCACCTGGCGCCGCTCGATCGCCTGGGCGTAGCGGCGGGCATCCAAGTAGGGAGCGCCGACCAACTCAAAGGGCCGTGTTGTTCCGCGGCCTTCTGAGAGGAGCGTGCCCTCAATCAGGCAGCCGCCCGGGTAGACAACCGCGGTTTGCACGCTGGGCATATTGGGGCTGGGGGCGTACCAGCAGCTGCCCAGGCCGGCAAAATCCTGTTCGTCCAGGTAGAGTCCGGTGTCCCAGCCGCTGCAGGGGATGACCTGGAGGCGCACCGGCAGGCCGGCCTCGGCGGCGTACAGCCGGGCGATCTCGCCGATGGTCAGGCCATGGCGCTGGGGCAGATCGAGCCAACCGACAAAAGACCGATACTTTTCAGGTAAATAGCCGCCTTCGATCGCCTCGCCGCCCAGCGGATTGGGTCGGTCGAGCACCAGCACCTCGACCCCGCGGCGAGCGCAAGTGTCCAGGGCCATGCACAAGGTCGCAAAATACGTGTAGTAACGGCTGCCCACGTCCTGGACATCAAACACCAGCGCGTCCAGACCGTCCAAGGCTTGCGGCTGCAGGGTCAGGGTGTCAAAGCTGCGGCCGTACAGGGTGGTCACCTCGCGATCAAACACGGGGTCCTGGCCGCCCTCTACGGCGATCAGGTCCTGTGCGGTCGACCAAAGGCCGTGCTCTGGGCCAAAAAGCCGCACAATCTCCAGCCCTTGCTCGACCATAACGTCGACGAGATGGCGCCGCGAAAGCTGGGGCTGAGTTACGCGCACCAGCGACGAAGGATTGCAGACCACCCCGATGCGCTTGCCGCGCAGCCCGCCCAGCGTTGGGGATCCGACCAGAACCTCTGCTCCTGTGCGCAACATGCCGACTCCGATGGGGGGAATTGGTTGGGGCCCGTGAAAATCGCCTCGACTTTCCGCGGTCCCATTTGCCTGCTGGGTGGGTCGCAATTGCGCGCCCTCTATCGGGTTCGTCGCACCGCTCCGCGAGAGGTCTTGTCGAGTTGTCTTCAGGCCCGTCCTTACGGTCCCTTCTTGTCCTGCTCACGCGCTGCCCGCTCTTCGGCGTCGGGGAAGCGGAGGATGCGCAGCTCGCCCTCGCCTTCCGGCTTGTAGACTTCGATTTCTTTGACATTTGTCAAATTGATGTATAGCGAGGCAGTAGACTCTCGCTCATTGCGGAGGGCGATAAAGCCGCTCTCGACGCCTTCGACGATGCCGATGACGCTGGTGTCTTCGTCGTCAAACTGGATGACCCAGACCTTTTGTCCAACCAATGCTTGCATCCGTAAGCTCGCTTGCCCGCTGGGGCGCATCGGCCGGATGGTACACGATTGGCCAAACGGCGCGAGATAATCAGACCTCCGCGGCGGCGACCATTTCTCTATTTGTCTATAGCGCCGGTATAGATTACACTGATCCGAGCGGGGCCTTGCGCCCCTGGCCCGCAGCACTGCCCTTTGGGAGCCCCATGGACCTCGACACCGACTTCGATATCGACCAGAGCGCCGCAACGTTTGACAACGACTACAGCCAGTTGAGCGATGTCGACGAGTTTGTCGCCCGCACCGAGGACTATGCCGCTGGGCGCCTGACGCCGGACGCCTACCGCGCCTACCGCCTGACTCGCGGCGTCTACGGCCAGCGCCAGCCCGACGTCTACATGCTGCGCGTCAAGATGCCCGGCGGGATTGTCCTGCCCAAGCAGCTGCGCGCCGTCGCGGAAGTCGTCGAACAGAGTCCGAGCCGCTTGGGCCACATCACCACCCGAGAGAACATCCAGATCCACAGCTTTCCGCTGGCGGATGTGGACAAGGCCATGACTTTTCTGGCAGAAGCCGGGTTGACCATGACCGAAGCTTGCGGCAGCGCCGTGCGCAACATCACCCAGGACCCCTGGGCGGGCTTGGCCCAGGACGAGCTGTTTGACACCACCCCGTACCTGCAGGCCATGGTGCGGTTTTTCCTGCGCAATCCTCGGGCTCAGGGCCTGCCGCGCAAGTTCAAGATCGCCGTCTCCGCCTCGCCGGCCGACCGCGCCTACGCCGCCATCCACGACATCGGCCTCGTCGCCACGCTGGACGACCATGGCCAGCCGGCGTTCAAGTTCTTGGTCGGCGGTGGCCTCGCCTCGATGCCCCGTTCGGCGCTGGTGATCCACGAAGCGTGGCCGGCCCGCGACATCCTCACGCCCATGCTGGCGGTCATCGACTTCTTTCAGGAGCATGGCAACCGCAAAGTCCGAAGCAAAGCGCGAATCAAGCACGTCCTGCGCAAGATGGGAGATGAGGCTTTTGCCGCCAAATACGCGGAATATCTGGCCAAGGTCTTGCTTGATCCGCCTGAAGCGATCGACACGCCTGCGCTGCTGCACGGGCAGGACCAGCCGTGGACCTTTAGCCGCCCCGATGAAAGCGCTGGCCTTGCCCCGGGATTTGCCCGCTGGGCGGCGACGGCGATCCGCGAAACCCGCATCCCCGGCCGGGTGTTTGTCGCGGTGCGCGTGGACCGCGGCGGCGAGCTCTCCAAAGCCCAGCTGCTGGCGCTGGCCGACCTGACCGAGCGCTACGGCGAAGGCAAGCTGCACTTTGCGCCCCAGCAAAATGCCGTGCTTCGCGCGGTCAGGGTCGAGCAATTGCCGGAACTGCATCGCGATTTGCTCGCCGCAGACCTTGGCCTGGCCGGCGCCGGCACCACGGCAGACATCACCAGCTGCCCGGGGATCAGCACCTGCAACCTGGGCATCACCTATTCGCGCAACCTCGCCGATGAGCTCGTGCGGGTGACCGAGGATCGGCCTGACGCAGATCTCTCCATCAAAATAAGCGGTTGCCACAACTCCTGCGGCCAACACCACATCGGCACGCTGGGCTTTTACGGCGCCCTCCGCCGCATCAACGGCCGGCCGGCTCCGCACTACCGCTTGCTCGTGGGCGGCGATGTCGGCCCTCAAGGTGCTGTTTTTGGCCGAGATCTTGGGCTCATTCCGGCGCGGCGGGCGCCCCAAGCGGTGCTTCGCCTGCTCGAGTGGGCCGACCTGCACAAGCTCGACTCGCAGACCCCAGGAGCGGCGCTGCGCGCCGCAAAGCCAGAGGAACTCAAAGCTGTTCTGGCTGATCTTGTCGATCTCGACAGCGCCTCCACCGAGCTGGATTTCTGGGATATCGGCGCGACCGAGGCGTTCTTGGGCGACACCACTGGCGAAGGCGAGTGTGCGGCGTAGGGGAGAACTCCAAGCGCTTGCCGGGCTCTGACGGCCGGCCTACCATGGCGCCATGAACCTCCTCCGCTTCAAGAAATCGCTGGTCGCCCTGACTGCCGCGCTGCTGGCCGCGTGTAGCAGCCCTCAAGAGCTCGGTGACCTCCCTACCACAAGCGGCGATCGCCTGACTGTGCCGATTGGCCGGCAGAATCAGGTGACGTTTGCCCCGCCCAAGGGCTGGAAACAGGTGGAGGATCAGACTTGGGCTCTGTCGCTTGGCCAGGACCGAGTGCTGCTGCTGCGGGCGAATCTCAGCGCGGAACCCGAAGGCGGGCTCGACGTGTTCATCGATCAGCAGCTCAAAGAAGTGGGCAAGCTCGGCCAAGGCGGTGCGGAGCGCGATGAGCGCGTCATGCTCGACGACCTGGAGGGGCGCCTGCTCAAAGTGGTCGATCTGAAGAACCGCCCGCCGGTCGCGCTGTGGATGGTCGCCGCTGTGGCGGAAGACGGCCTGTATACGGCCACCGCAGTCGGGCCGCTGGACGACCTGCGCAAGCGAGGCGATGAGGTTGAAAAGGCCTTGCTGAGCCTGCGGATTGCCCCGCCGGTCGGTGTCACCCGCGACGCGACTCGCAAAGCGCCGGCGGAGGACGACTTGCCGGCACCTGGCATCGAAAAGCAGCCTTAAACCAGGGATAAGCGGGCTAGAACGACATGCCGAGCTTAATGTTCAGCAGCGTATCGGACGGCAAATTAAAGCGATACACCGTCGCCGTGCTCGTGGTCGTTGAGCTGGAATGGAGCTCAAAGGTATAGCCCGCTTGGAGCAAGGCGGTCAGGCCAAGGGTGGGCGAGAGCATGTGCGTGTACTTGTAGCCGCCGTACAGGCCAAGCTGAGTGTTGTCAGAGGCTTTAGTCAGGTTGTCGTCGCCTTCGCCAATGCGCTGATAGAGCAACTCTACGCCAAAGTGGCTGCCGGAGGCGAAATTGCCCCACAGGTAGGCGTTGGCTTGGCCGCCGATGCGCAGGACGGGCTGGGTGACATTGACGAAGCCAAATCCGGCGTTGCGCTCGCTCGTCACCTGACCATAACCGCCCAGCACGGCGATGCCGAGCATGGGATGGAGCTTGTACTCGGCGGTCACCTGACCCAACGGCAAAAAGAGCAGCATCGGATCGAGGAGCACGCTCAGCTGGGTCGGCGTCCGCTCGTCATCGACGGCCCAACTGGGCGCAGCGGTCAGCAGGGTAGCGGCGGCCATCAGCACGGCGAGAAATCTGCGCATCGCGGTCTCCGGGTTAAAACTCTGAATTAGTACCCCAAACACGAAATTCGCACCGGGTACTTCGGGGGCCATCGCTCGGGTTTGGGGTACTACTGCTGGGTCCTTTTTCGTACATCGAACTCGGAATTCCTGACAACCCGCCGCGAACTTGGGGTTCGATGTACTAGTGAGCACTCTTTCCAGGACGGACATTCCACAGCCGCGTCATCAGCAGGCCGCCGAGGATCGCGAAGGGCACGTAGGTCCAGGCCCACACGTCCCAGCCGTACTTGTCGACCAACTTGCCGATAAAGAGGGCGACGACCGCTCCGGCGAGGTACTGGGCGCCGTCAAAGAGCCCCGCGGCGGTGGCCACGGCCTTGCGCCCGCCAAAGTCCATGCTGGCCGCGCCGCCGACCATGGAGTGGGCCGCCTGGATAAAGAAGGACAGGCCGATGAGCATAAACGCCGCGACAAACGGCCCGCCGCCGACCACGCTGTGGAGGGTGCCGACTGCGGCCATACCCATGAAAGCAAAGAAGATCACCGGGGCGCGCCGCGACTCAAACAGCGCGTCAGAGGCGTTGCCGCTCACCAGGCCGCCAAACACCGCGGCAATCGGCATGCCCACGCTGGCGAGCTGAAAACACAGGCTGGCGGCGTCCTTTTGGCTCATCCCCTGCATCAGAAACTGCACGAGAAAGCCGACGGCGACAAAGACCACGCCCACAAGGCCAAAGCTGGCGCCAAAGCGCTTGATCGGCGTCCAGTCCTTAATGCCGTCGACGTGGCGCTTGACCCGCAGAATGAGCAAGATGATCAACACGGAGGCGATCAAGGCGCCAATGTTGTACGGAATCATGGCCTTGGACTGCATCACCTGGGCGCCCTGGACATTGACAAAGTACTTGGCCCACCAGTCGTCCACGCCGTTGCGCACAAAGCCGATCATCATGGAAGACAGGGCGATGGTCCACGCCGCGCTCGAGGTAAAGACCTTCTTGAGCACAAAGCTCAGGCTGACGGGCTGGGCCTTCTCTTCTGCGGTCTCATCGCCGGTGTCCAGGTCTTCAAGACCCGCTTTGGCCGGGGTGTCTTCCACGAGGTAGTAGTTGGCGGCGAACAACAGCACCAGGCAGAGAGCCGGGACCCAGAACACCCACTGCCACGGCATCGCGCCGGCGATCAACGGGCCTACGGCAAAAGCGAGCGTGCGCCCCGACTGGATCATGATGCCAAAGATGCCCGCAAACGAGCCGCGCTCGGGGACGCGAAACCAAGCGGCGTTGATCTTGACGATGGAGAGGGCGCCAAAGCTCTGGAAGTAGTGGTTGAGCGCCCAAACGACGCTAAAGAAGGCGAGCACGGTGCTCATGGACATGCCGCTGGCCAGCGTTGCGGGCTCGACCAGGGTCTTGCCGCTCCACACCGCGTCTTTGACCAGGAACATGGAGCCGAAACCAAAGGCGAGGTTGAACACCGTTGCGCCGGCTGCGCCCAAGAGGATGGCCTTTTTGCCGCCAATGCGGTCGGCGAGGGGGCCGTTGAGGAATACGCTGATGCCGTACGTGATTTTGCCGGCGAAGATCACCGAGGCGAGGTCGGCATTGCTCCAGCCAAACTTCTCTGCCAGCAGCGCGTTGACCGCCGAGAAGTTGTAGCGACCCATGTAGAACATCGCGTACATCAGGCCCAAAAACACCCAGTTTTGGACGCGGCGCTTCTGGAATTCTGGGGAGAGGGGAGCCGTCAGCGACATGGATACCTCGGCAAGCAAGCCGATCGCATAGGAGACTCGGGCTAGCTCGCCAAGTCAAGGGCGGCAAATCTCGATCGGTGCTAGGACTAGCGCAGCGCTGCAAAAACGCTATGGTAAGCAGCGGAGGTTCGCCCGCCCCATGCCCCACGACAGCCGCCCGTTCGCCCATCTCCCTGGGCCTCCCCCGCTGACTCCTCCGCGAAGGCCGTCTTCACCGTCGCTGCCGCGCCTGAGCGAGAATGCGCCCCTGCCGGAATTGCGCGTCGCCGTTCACGATCGCTCGCGGCTGGAGTGGATCGCCACGGTGCCGGTCGCCGCGCCCGGGCAGACGCATACGTGGGACATCACCATGCAGGCCGACATCCCCGACGCGATGTGGGTGCCGCACCAGCCGTGGAATCACTTTCAGGTGCGCTCGCGCTTGACGAGTCCTCGGCTGCGCCCGGGCCAGCAGCTGGTGGGGCCGCAAACCGATCAGCTGCGCCGGCGCACCCTGGCCGTGGTCCACGAGCTGAAGTTTGAGACGGTGCGGCTCCAGCGGGCCCTGATGGCGGTGCGCAAGCGGGACGGGCAGTTGCGCAGCGAAGAGGCCGAGTGGATCGGCGAAGGGGTGCTGCGGGCGACGCTGCAGGCCAAGCAAGGGCGGCTGGGGCTGCTGGACCTGTCTCAGCGCAGCGCCCTGCGGCGAGAGGACGGCAGCGACGCGGTCGAGGACAACCGGGGCGACGCCATGGCACTGCAGCGCGAAGTGGCGCTGGCTGTGGAGTTTATCTCGAATCAGATTATCATGTTGGTCACGCAGCTGACCCGCACGCTCGACGGTATGGCGGACCGGCCCAAGCGCAAACCGATGGCGGGCGAGGCGCTGCGGCTGCGGACGGTGCTGCATCAACAGCTGGTCGACGAGACGCAGTTCCGCCGCGCGGCCGGCATGCGCTATCCAGAATTGCACTCGAGTTCTGCGGTGGACGGCTATCTGCAGCGCGCAGCCCAATTGAAAAAGCATTTTCAGCAGGCGGTGTTTTTGGAGGCCAACGCCTACATGCTGGACCAGCGGCTGCGCAATTGGATCGCGATCGCCATGGCGATGGTGGCGTCGACCTTCTACTTTGTTTGGCAGGTGTGGATCCTCAACACCGCGACGAACGCGGCCAATACCACGTTTTCTTTGCTGGTTGCTGGATCGATCGCTGCGCTGGTGTACGCCGCCAAGGATCGCATCAAGGAAGTGGGGCGGGATTGGCTGGCGCGGCGGGTCAAGCACGGCTACGCCGATCGGGTGGCGCATCTGAGCCTGCAGGCGCACATGGACCCCAAGCGCTCGGCTTTTGGCCTGGCCCGCGAGACGATCGACATCACCAGCAGTCTGGCGCCGGACCTGCTGAACGCAGAGCTGGGCAATACCCATCTGGTTCACCACTTGCACGTGCGGGAGCGGCTGCGCCACACGGGGATGCAGGTGCTGCAGCAGCAGGGGCTGGTGGGCCTCAAGCACGTGTTCCGCTATGATCTGTCGCCGCTGCTGGTCAAGCTGGACGACCAGCCCAAGCACGTGCTGCTGGTGGACGGCGGCCAGCTAAAAACCCGCAAAGCAACGCGGCTTTATCTGATTCCGGTGGCGGTGCAGATGCGCCTGGTCGGCACCGACGTGGTGGCGGAACAGCGAGGCTACGTGCGGCTGAGGCGGCGAGGCCTGGAGAGGTTTGTGGCGGTGCGGGGCCCCCAAACTTCGCCCGCGGCAACGCGAATTACCCAGCCTGTGGCCGCGCTGAACTGATTGCCGCCCACCCTGCCCCTTTGCCATGGAGCCCGATCGATGAGCGACGCCGTGCAGCCCGCCGAGGCCCTGACGCCCAAAGGTCCGCCTGCAGCCGCGAATGGGGCCAAGCCGCAGCCAATTGCCGGAGGCCTTGGGCTCTTGTGGCCAGGGCTGGGTCTTCTGGTGCGCGGTCAGGTGGCGGCGTCCCTGCTGGCCAGTTGGGCGGTGATCCACTGTCTTGCCCTTCTCATCTGCGATCTTACCGCCTTTGCCAGCCGCGGCGACCTGCCGGATGCGGTGCTGTCGACGGCAGTGCTGGCCCTGGAGCGCGGCGTGGTCAATCCCCAGAGCGGGCTGCTGGCGGCGCTGGCGGTGACGGTTCACTTAGGCAGCGCTTGGTCGGCGTGGAAGGGCAGCGCGGCGGAGGCACTGCTCGACTAATTCGCTGTCTAATTGCTGATGCGTGCCAAGCTCTTGCCCCAGCCCCTCCTCGCCAATGACCGATTTAGGACGTCCATGTCCCAGCCCATCGCCTCGCCCGTGCCGCCGCCAGAGAGTCCCGGGCGCCTGCTGCTCCGCATCGACCACCGCATCGCCATTGCCCGCGGTGAGATGGCCGAGCCGGCGTGGCAGCACCTCCAAGCCTGGGCGACCGAGAAGTTGACGTTTATCAACCCCGTGTACTGGGAAGCGCGCAACCACCGCCGGCCCTGCAAGCACTTGGCCAAGCAGTTTGTGCTTTATCATCAAGATGAAGCGGAGCTGACCTTGCCGCGAGGCGTGGGCGGTGACCTGCGAAAGTGGCTCAAAAGCCAGTGGCCCGAGCTAGAGGTCGAGGTCGACGACCGGCGCAGCCACCCGGCCCTGGAGACACCGTGGACCCTGCAGGCAGAGCTGCGCGACTACCAGCAGGCGGCGGTCGACCGGGCGGTCAAGATGCGCGACGGCGTGGTGGTCAGCCCCACGGGTTCGGGCAAAACCGTCATGGCGATGGGACTTTTGGCCAAGTTGGCCACGCCGGCGCTGCTGCTGGTGCACAACCGCCTGTTGGTGGACCAGATTCGCGAGGCGTCGGAGCGGTTTTTGGGCGTTGAGGCCGGGGTGATCGGAGCGGGGCAATTTGACGTGCGGCCGCTGACCGTGGCGACGGTGCAGACGCTGATGCGGCGAGATCTCAGCGAACTCAAGAACTTGTTTGGCGTGGTCGTGCTCGATGAGGCCCACCACTGCCCAGCGCCGACTTTTACCGAGGTGGTGGAACAGTTTGCCGCGCGCTGGCGCCTGGGGCTGACGGCCACGCCGGAGCGCAAGGACGGGCTGCACCCGCTGATGCACGCGGCGCTGGGCCCGGAGCTCATGCGCATGCAGCCTAGGGAATTGCTGGCGGTCGGTTCGCTGAGCGCCAGCCGGGTCACGCCGGTGCACACGACTTTTGCCGGCGGGCGCATGGACGACCACGCGGAGATGATGGGCAAGCTGGCGAGCCATGCCCAGCGCAACCGCGAGATTTTGCGCGTTGTTTTGAGCACTTGTGGTCAGAGGTCGCTGGTGCTGGTGGAGCGGGTCGAACACTGCCAGGTGCTGGCTGAGCTGATGCGCGACGCCGGTTTGCGCGCCTGGGGGCTGACGGGCAGCGTGGCCACGGCGCAGCGCCAAGAAGTGCTGGCCCAGCTCAAAGGCCCGCAGGGCGGCATTCTGGTGGCGACTTCTAGCCTGGTGGGCGAGGGTTTTGACTGTCCGGCGCTCGACACGCTCTACCTCGCGGTGCCGTCGGCAAATGTGACGCGGGTGACCCAGGCGCTGGGCCGGGTGCTGCGGCCCCACGACGGCAAGATTCAGGCGCGGGTGTATGACTTTGTCGACATCGATACCCCTGGGCTGGCGCGTACTTGGGCGGCGCGGCTGCGCGTCTACCGCACCCACGGCGCCCGCTGCGACCTGGCCGTGGCCGTGGCGGACATCGCCCGGGTCGAGCTGCCGCTAACCGCCATGCGCGCGGCTCTTTGACCTGCTGCGAGGCCTGAGGCATAGTCTCAACACCGCAGCGCCCTGCCCCTTTGCCCCCAAAAACTCGGTGGCGGCTCTGCCTGAGGCCGCATGTCTGCGCCCCTGTCCGCCGACCCTCCTGAGGATCGCCCTGCCGACGGCGCCGCGACGCCCATTGAAGTGCGCCGCCGGTCCTTTCCAGGCTTGACCGTCGCCGTCAGCGTCCATCGCGGTGCGAGCAGCGACATTCCCGGCGCGCTTCTGCGCTGGCACGCCCAGGTGAGCGCCGCGGGCTTGCAGGTCAGCGGCGCGCCGTTGGCGATTTTCTCAAGCGGAGACCGCGATCTGGACGCCGTGCCCGTGCGCTTGTGCGTCCCCGTAAGCGGCGACATCCCCGCCGAACTCGGCATGCGCAGCGCAAGGCTCGACCCCGTCGACGTCATCGAAGCCCAGTACGTCGGCGCGTATAGCGGCATCGGCGCGGCCTACGACGCCCTTTGCCATTGGCTGGAAGGCTGCGAACTCTGTATCGCCCAAGGCGTTTCTGAGACCGTGCGCGGCGGCCCAGCAGATGGCCAAGCGGACGGCCCGTGGACCATTGACGTGGCCATGCGCCTGTGCGGCCCAACCGGGCATTTGCCTTGATCTTCTCACAGCATGGCCGTGTCAATTTGCCCGTGCTCCTCCTTTGGCGGATACTCGGCGCGCCGCCGTCCGCGCGGCAGGTGGATCATGCGCGTCGTCGACAAACCCTGGGGCCATGAAGAGATCTGGGCCGAAACCCCGCGTTATGCCGGAAAATTCTTGGTGATTCGCCGCGGAGAGCTGTTGTCGCGCCAGTATCACCAGGTCAAAGAAGAGACGATTTGTGTGCTCGAAGGGGTTCTTTCGCTGGAGCTGGGTGCGGGCCCCGATGAGGTTCTGCGACTGCAACCCGGTGAAAGTTATCATGTCACCCCGGGAACCATCCACCGATTCTGCGCCCCAGACGGCGACGTGCGCCTGGTAGAGGTCAGCACGCCGGAACTGGAAGACGTGGTGCGCCTGGCCGACAAGTACACCCGCTGAAAAGCACACCCGCTGAGAATGGCATCCGCTGGCGAGTATCGCAGTTTGGTCACAGCGGACCCTGGGGCGCCTGGCGATCGCCATACGAGGGTTGGCAGCGGAGCAGGACGCATCTAGACTCCAGGGTGGAGTGCGTTTTTCCGGCCGGGCGGCTTTGCGGCGGCTCGCCAAACCTCTGAGTTGTACCTGCCCCCATGTGCCAAGCTCCCCGGTCCGCGGCTCATGCGGCAGAGGCGAGGCGAGGCAAAAGAGGCTCCGATGCTGGCGTCCCCTGAAACCGCACCGCTTCCCAGCCACGGCTCCGTGGAGGAGCTCCTGCAGCGCCTGCGCGAACAGCCAGGGGCGTCCCCTGAACTGGCCGATGCCCTGCTAGGTCTGAGCAGCCGCGAACCGCACCCGCGGGTCAAGTCCGGCCTGCTGCACCACGCTGCGCTGCTTGTGCGATCGGCCGATCCGTCGCGCGCGGCCAACCTGATGCGCGAGGCGTTTCGCCTGTTCCCCAGCGCGGAGGTCGGCGGGACTCTGGCGGAAGCCTCGGCGGAAGACCCTTCTGCACAACGGCTTTTTCGCCATGGCCACTTGGTAGATGCCGTCGCTGCCCTGAGTACGGGCGCGCGGGCCCGGAACCACGGTCTGCAACAGGCCATCCGCCACCACTTGGCCCTGGGCCACGGCTCGGCGGCGCTGCGGCAAATCGGCGAATTGCGCAAAGTGGTGGAGCAAAACCCCGACATCGACCTAGATCTTCCAGACCTGGATGAATGGACGGAGATCGCCGCTTCGCAAAAGACCGCGCGAGAGGAGTCCCTGGCGGCGCAGCGCAGCGAACTGGCCGATTGCAGCGATGCCGATCGCCCCGCGGCTTTGGTGGGCTACGCAGAGCTGCTGCTGGCTGGCGACGAGCCGCTGAGCGACGCCGCTGCGGTGCTGGCGGATGCTTTGGACAGCGGCGCGGACCCAGCGAGTGTGGCGCCCCTGTGGGTCGAAGTGGCCAGGGCAATGGGCGATCAGGCCGAGCTGACCCGGGCGCTGACCTGCTCTCTGTCCGCCGGCGAAGCCCTGCCCACGCGCCTGCAGCACGCCGATGAGCTCGCCAATATCCAAGGCGTTGACCGCATGAGCCCGCAGGCGGCCGCCCTGGCGCTGCAGGTGCTGATGGAGGTCCTGCCCGACGACGCCACCCTGCCGTCGCGGCTTCAGTCGGTGGAAGCGCTGATGAGCGATCAGCCTGAAACTGCCCTGGAAACGCTGCGCCAGGCGACGGTGCGCGACCGCGATCGCCACGGCGAGGCCAACGCCTCCCTGGCCCTGGCTTGGCTGGCCCGCCAGCGCGGCGACTGGCCGACGGCAGAGCGACACTACCGCCGAGTGCGCACGTTGGCGCCTCAAGAGACGGAAGCGCTTGATTTCTTTGAGAGTTACTACCGGCAACAGCAGGATCACAAGCGCCTGCTGGTGGCGCTATCGCAACGCCTGAGCGCCGCTGAGGGCCGCGAAGCCGTGCGAATCGCTCTAGAAATGGCGCAGTTGTGCGAAGGGCCGCTGGCTACGCCGGACCGCGCAGTGGAAGCGTATCAGCGCGTGCTGACCCTTCAGCCGGATCACGCTGCGGCGCTTGAGGGATTGCTGCGCCTTTACAGAAGCTTGGGCCGGGCCGCTGCAGTGCGAGAGACCCTGGAACGCCAAGCCAGCGCGTGGTTGGCCAAGGCGACGATGGACGCCCGGGCGGCGGACCTTGCCCAGGGCGCTCTGACAGAACTGGCTCACAT
Organism: Myxococcota bacterium; assembly: GCA_964201005.1. Lineage (GTDB taxonomy): Bacteria > Myxococcota_A > UBA9042 > UBA9042 > UBA9042 > SXRM01. Next base: position 109,258 of record CAXNCS010000001.1, on the reverse strand, counting down.
GGCTGGAGATTCCGCAATCGGCGGCGATCGCACTCAGGCGCTGGGCGTGTGGCGCCGGCTGCTGAACCTCAACCCCTGCCATCCTCAGGCGGTTCAGGCGTGGGCGGAGCACTTTCAGGCCCAAGCCAGCCATGCAGAACTCGCGGATCTCCTGAACCATGCTGCGCGTGCCGAGGCAGACAGCGCCCGCAAAGCCGAATTGCTCGCCCGGCTGGGCGAAGTGCTCGCTGGCCCCCTGGCGGACCCGGCCGGAGCGGCGGCGGCGTGGAGTCAGGCTTTGGCGCTTGAGCCCCAGCGCACCGGCCTCGTCAAAGCTCTGCGCCAAGCTGCTGCAGCCGCGGGCGATCAGGAAGGGGTTTACCGGTCAGTGGCGTCAGAATTGCGCGAACAGCTTGGCGATCAGGCTGTGGATACAGCAGCGCCTCTGCCCGGCAGCGTGGCGGCTGAATTCGCGAGTCCTCTGCTGCAAGCTGCTGAACTGGCGGTGGAGTTTGACCGTCACCCGGCCCAGGCGTCGCGCTGGTTGGCCTTGGCGGCTTTGGCCGCTCCGGGCGCCCCTGCGGGCTTGGCGCTCGCCACCCGGATCCTCGGCGGACAGCCCCAAGAGTTGGCAAACCTGCTCCAGGCCCAGCTGGCGGCGTGTTCGGCCGAGGCAGCTGTGCAGGTCCGCAGCGCCCTGGTTTCGGCAATGGCCGACCTGGAACAGTGGGCAGAGGCAGAAGAAAACGCAAAGCTGTTGATCGCCGACGGCGCCGATCACCCCGCGGCCTTGCGGGTGGCCAAGCGCGCGGCAGTCCAGCGCGGCGATGTGGACGGCCTGCGGCATTGGTGCGGTTCAGGGGAAGAGGGCGCGCGGCAGTTCATGCAAGAGGCCGCACAGGCCGCTGAAAGCGACAGCAGCAACGGCGACGACGCTCAGAGCCGCTACCGCTGGTGGCTCGCCGGTGCCGAAGTGGCCGAGCGAGAGCTGGGCGATCACGAACGGGCCTGCGAGTTGCTGATCCAGGCTCTGCAAGAAGCCCAGGCCGCAGCACCTGGCGCATTGCCTGATGAATTCTGCATGACCATCGGTCGGGCGGCTCAGCGGGCGGCGCGGGCGGCAGCTCTCGTCGGCGCCGAACGCATGGCCGTCGAAGCGATGACGCGGTGGGCCCCGCAGGACGAGCGCACCAGCCTCTTCCTGGACCTGGCGGAACTGAGCTTTACTGCTGGCGAACCCGATGAGGCGCTGGCGATGGCCCGGTCTGGCGCGGAAGACGCCTTGGGCGACAGCCACGCGGCCAATCTGGCTCGGGGAGCGCGGCTGGTGCTGATGATGGCCGCTCAAATGGCCGACTTGGACGACGCTGCAGCGGCCCTTGCCTCCGTGGTCGACTGGCTTGAGCTCGCCAACACCGACGCGGCGATGACGGAAGCCCTGGGCAACGAGCTGCCTAAGCTGTGGAAAGAACTAGCCCGTTGTGCTGCCCTGCGCGAGTGCGATTGGCCTTTGGTGGTCAAGGCGCTGCAACAGGTGGTACCCGCGGACGTTGAAACCTTGGAGCTGCGCGAGCGGGCCCTGGGCGAATTGGCGCGCTGGCCAGAAGCCATTGACGCAGCCGAGGCCCGCGCTGACCTGTTGACCGGGTCGGCTAGGATTGAAAGCCTCCGCCGCGCCGCGGTGTTGTGCGACACTGCGGGCAACGATCCGGCCCGCGCTGAGCGCCTGTACCGCGAAGTCGTCGCGCATCAACCAGACGATCGCGAAGCCTGGGCGGGCCTGCTCGCCGCGGTGCGCGCCCTGGGCAGCAAAGACTCTGTGGCCAACGTCTTGGACTCCATGGTCGGCAAGGCGCCGTTGGCCCGCGATTCTATGGCGATCGCCTTGGTCGAACTGGCAGCCCTGCGCTCCGAGTCTCAGGCACAGGATCCCTTGGCCCACGCCTGGAAGACCCTCCAGGGCCTGGCCGACGCCGAGTTGCTCTCTGACGCAGAAGAGAATCTGCTCCAAATTGCCCACGCCCAGCTAGAACTACCTGAACGTGCAGCTGAAGCTGCGGAGAAGCTGCTGCCGGTGTGGCTGCGCCATGGCCGCGAGGCCCAAGCGCTGCAGTGCCAAGAAGTGTTGGCGCGCAGTGCCCCCGCGGGCTCGGACGCGCGGATCCAAGGCCTGATGGCCGTGGCCACGGCTTTGCTCGCGAGCGATGAAGCCAAAGCTTTTGAGCTGTTGGAGATGGCTGCCGCCGAGGCGCCAGGGCGTTTGGACATCGTGGACCGCTGGCTCGAGTTGGCGACCACAGAGGGTCGGCGGCTGCAAGCTGCGCTGAACCTGCGCCAGTGGTCGGGCATGGACGCTGCGGCGGGCGATGGCGCGGCGGCCCTTCAACCGGCCGAGAAGGCGGAATTGCTCCGCCGTCTAGCGAATCTGGCAGAGATGCTGGGTGACGACGGCGGCGCCGAGGAGGCCTTGCACACCTGGCAGGCGCTGGCTACCGACCCAAGCGAGCCGCTCCAGCTGGAACTGGCCCGGGCCGAGGATCGCGGCGACAGTGCCGCCAGCGCCAAGGTGCTGCGCCAGCTCACGGGCCTCGGCACGGAGGACCAGCGCGCTGAGGCATGGCTGCGCCTGGCCAATACCGCAGAGAACACAGAGCTTACGGCAGTTCTGCAGGACGCCGTCCAAGCGCTGCCGCAGCGCCGCGAACTGTGGACCGCCTGGCTCGGCACCCTGCGCGACCAGGGGCTCAGCGAATCGGCCGACGCGCAGCGGCTCGCCGACGGTCTGCGCAAAGCCATGGCCAGCCAAGCCATTGCCGACGAAGAAATGCCCACGGCCGAGCTTGAGCTCGCCGCTGCCCTGGACCGCTGTGGCGATGACGCGGCACAGCCGGCCGCGCAGGCCTGGCTCACGGCCATCGAGCGCGACCCCGGCGACGATCAAGTGTTTGCGGGCGCCTTGACGGCCGTCCTCCGCGCCGCCGAGCTGGCCAGCGATGCCAGCGCAGCGCAGTCGCTGATCGATCAGTTGGACATGGTGGCGGACGCGCGCGGCGACGCGCTGGCCGGGATGCAACTGCTGCAAGCGCGGCTCAAGCACTCGCCAACCCTGGAGTCGCGCCAGGACAGCCTGCAGCGCCTCCTGCTGTTGAGCGAGCAGAGCCTTGGCGATTTTGCCGCGGCCCACGATTTTGCCCTGCAACTGCTAGAGATCGACCCTGCAAGTGCAGAGGCGCTGGAGCGAGCCGCTCGTTTGGCCGGCCACGCCGCTGCGGATTCAGCCGCTGCAGACAGCCTGGCAGAGCGGTGGAACAGTGCCGCAACGCTGCAGACTTCTTCAGAGATTCGACTGGCCTGGCGGCGCACGGCGCTGCGCACCTTGGGCGACCGGGCGAGCCCCGCGCGGGTGCGCCCGCTGCTGGAAGGCATTCTGGCCGACGCCCCCGGCGACTCGCTGGCCCTGACGCAACTGGACGCCATGGCCGAGCAATCGGGCGACGTGCAAGCCCGCCTGACCCTGCTGACCTTGAGGATCCAGGCCGCCGCATTGGAAGACCAGCCTGCCCTGCACCTGGAGCGCGGACAACTGGCAGAGAGCGCTGGGCTTTGGCCGGAAGCGGTGGACAGCTATGCCGAGGCCAGCGCCCTAGGCGAAGCCGACTTGCGCCAGACGGCCGACCTGCAACTGGTTGAAGCGGCGGACCAAGCTGGCCTGCCCCTGCGTGCGACGGCGGCCCTTCAGCGCCTGCGCGATGCGGAAGAAGACGCTGACGCCCGCGCGGTGCTGACCCTGCGCCTCGCGAATGCCTGGCGCGATGGCGGCGACGCAGCGGCGGCCTTGGCGACTCTGCAGCAAGGTTGCGCGGAACTGCCTGCTTCTGAACCGCTTTTCTCTGCGCTGGAGACTGAACTCCGCGACCAGCCGCACGCCGGCGATCTCGCTGCCCACCTGCAAGGCGCGTGGCAGCGGGTGCAGTGGGCCGACCCAGCAGATGCGGAAGCTGTGGCCAGCCGCTGGCTTGAGGCCCTGCGCAGTCGTGCGGCCGAAGCCAACGCCCTGATCGATGCTGCGGCAACACTGGCTCAAGACGGCGTAGCCCTTGCAGAAACGGCGGCGCTGCTGGATGAAGTGGCCAACGCCGCGGACGACGAACAGATCGCCAGCCGCGCCCTGGCCGCAGCGGCGCAGATTCGCGGACGACTCGGCGACGTGGAAGGCGAAATTGCCGCGCGTTTGCAGCGGACTGCCTACTTGGCCGATCCCGCAGACCGCCAGGCGGAACGCCGTTTGCTGGCTGGGCTTTTTGCCGACCGCTTGGGAGACCCACAAGCCGCGCTGACGCAGTGGCAGGCTATCCTCCAAGACCTCGATTGGAGCCGCGCGGACGGAGAAGCTCTGCTGCAATGTGCTGCAACTGCAGGGGAATCGCCAGCAGTGGAGCAGCAGCTGGCGGATGCCCTGCAGAACGTCGCCGAGCCTGGCGAGCGCCGCGCACTGTGGTTGAGCTTGGCGACGGCCGCGGAAGCCCGCGGGGATGCCGCCTTGGCCGTCCGCTGGCTGGGCCTTGCCCTTGAACGCCATGCAGATTTTGACGCGGCAGCGGAACAATACCTGGCCACTCTAGACCGCTGGACCGACGCCCCGGAAGGCAGTGCAGATGGCCTGCTGCAGCACCTGCGCCTGCACGCGTCTCAGCCGGACCAACGCGCCAACGCCGCTCTTCGGCTAGCAAAACGCCAGCTGTCCCAAGGGGCAACCGGCCCAGAGGTTGAAGCCTTGCTGGGCGAGGCCTTGGCTGGCGATCCCGACTTGGCAGAAGCCGTGTTTGACTCCCTCGCGGAGATCGGATCGACAGGCCAAGTGGCTGTGGCGGCGGCGGAAATGGCGGCAGCTGGCCGCCTGGATGCGGCGCTGTGGCTAGAGAGCCTGGCCCGCGATGCCGGCGATCAGCTGCTATTGGCCCGGCGCCTGCGCGAGCGCGCGGAACGGCCTGCGGTCGCAGAGGGCGATAGCGACGCCGCGGTGTCCGCTTGGCTGGAGCTGATTGACCTCCTGGCCGGCGAGTTGGGCGACGCGGCGGCGGCCTCAGCGGCGTTGAACCAGGCTCTCCAGACCTACGGCCGCGACGAAGCTCTGCTGCGCCAGCAGGTCAATCTCGCGGAGAAGTCTGGGGATTCCAAAGCGGCTGCCCAGGCATGGGGGGCGCTGGCCGGTACCCTAGAGGGCTCCGCGGCCGCCCAGGCTTGGTTGGCTCAAGGTCGCTTGCAGCTCCAGCTAGGCGACCAAGCGGCCGCACTGGAGTCGTGTGAACTCGCACTGTTGGCAGACGACACTCACCTGCCGGCCTATCGGCTGCGCGCGGATGTGTTGTACAGCCAGTTGCCAGGCGCGGACCCGGCCGAGCTGCTGCGCCAGGCCTTGGTCTCCGCCCAACACCTGGATGAGTTGGACGATTGGTTTGATCGCGTCGTCGACTTGGTCAGCGCAGGCGATGTCGAAGGCGACGCAGCGACGGCAGTCGTGGCGCTGGCAGCCCAAGCCGCCGTGAACCTTGGCCAAGCCGATCGCGGCGCCGATTTCTGGGATCTGCTCTGGGATCAACGGCCTGAGGACACGCAAGCTCGTAATGCTGCTCTGGATTTGCGCCGTCAGGCTGGCGACCCCGGTCGCTTGGCTGCCGCACTGGACCGGGCACTGATGTTTGCCGAGCCTGGCGAAATTGCTAGCTATAAGCTCGAGTTGGCCAAGCTCAAGCTGACCAAGCTGGGCCGGCCCCGCGAAGCCCTGCGCTTGGTGCTGGACCTGCTGGAGCAGCAGCCGGACCTGCCGCAAGCGACCGCGCTGGCCGAACAGCTGGTGCAGAATCCCGTCTGTGGCGATGAAGCTCTGGCAGCGCTGGAGACCCTCTACCGCGCGGCGCAACAGTGGGATGGCCTTGCAGGGGTGCTGCGCCAGCGGATCGACCGCACCCACAGCAGTGCGACGCGGGCGGAATTGGCCCAGGCCCTGGCAGACGTGCTCATGCGCGGCACAGGCCCGGTGGGCGCGGCGTTTGACAGCCTGTGGGTGGCCCTTCAGGCCAATCCTCAGCTGGGAACACTCCTGGCCATGGAGTCGGCAGCGACTACGGCGGAGCAAAAAGCCACGCTGGCCGAGGCTTTTCCGCTGGTGCTGGCCGGTCCAGTCCGCGAGAGCGAGCGCAGCGCCCTCTTGCTGCGCCACGCCAAGCTGTGCCTGGAGATCGGTGAGAAAGCTCGTGCTGAAGCTCAGTTGCGCGCTGCCTATGACGCCGATCCGCTGGCGCTGGAGGCGTTTGACCTGCTCGAGCAACTGCTCGACGAAGCCGGGCGCTTTGACGACCAATTGCTGCTGCTTGCGGAACGCGCCGATCGCGAGACGGACGCGGATGCCCGCCGCGCTTGCCTCAACCGCGTGGCCGGCCTGGGGCGAGCCTTGGGCAATACCTCAGCAGCCATTGCCGCTTATGCCACCTTGGCCGAGCTGGACCCCAGCGACGTGGACGCGGTGAACGCCTGGGTCGAGCTGCTGCGCGAAGAAGGTGCTGCGGACGCGCTGGCCGAGGGTTTGGTGCAACTGGCCGCCCAGACAGAGGATCCCCACGTCAAGGCAGAGGTCTATTGCGAAGCGGCCCGGGCCCTCGGCCGCATTGGCGATCCCGAAGGCCGTACAGAGGACCTGTACCGCGCTGCCTTTGACGCCGATCCGCGGATGGATGAGGCTTTTGTTTGGCTTGACAAGCACTTGCACAGCCAGCCGCGCCAGCTCACCGCAATCCTGCAGCTGCGCGCAGATGCCCTGGACAACGGCCCCGCCAAGGTGGTGATCCTGCGCAAGCTCGCCAACGCCTGCCGCGACGCCGCCGACGGTCCGGGGGCCTGTGCCGCGCTCGAGCAGGCGATGGTCGCCGATCCGGCCAACACTGCCGTGCTAGATGAGTGGCTAAAGACCGCAGAAACGCAGCGGGTTTGGCCGTCTTGGTACCGCGCTGCGAGCATGAAAGTGGCCAAGGAGACCCGCCGCGAGGCCCGCCTGCCACAGCTGGTGCAGATGGCGCGGGTGGCGATCACGGAACTGGACGACACCGCGCGCGCCCAGGCCCATGCGGGAGAATTGTCCTTGTCGGCGCCGACGGATGCCGGGGCGCGGCTGGTGCTGGCCTTGCTCGGTGCCCGCAGCGGCGACCCACAGGAATCGGTCGCGGGCCTGGAACAGGTGCTCAAGGAGACCGACGATCCGCGAATGTTGCTCAGTGTTCATCAGCAGTTGGCGGATCTTTACCTGGGCGCCGCTGACAATCCGGGCAAGGGCATCCGCGAGCTGCAGCGGATCATCGCCCTGGACCCCAAGCGCTGGGAAGTGCGGCGGAGGCTGTGCGACCTATACCGCGCGCGCAACTCCTATGAAGCATTGGCAGAAAGCCTGCGACAGTGGCTCGCCGCCATGCACGACAGCCAGGAGCGGGTGACTTTGGAGCTGGGGCGCGGCGATGCGCTCGTCGGTTTGATGCGCGAGTTGGGCGACGTGTTGGTGCTGCTGGGTCAGTCGCATGAAGCCGCGCAGATCCTGAAGAAGGCTTGGGATCTCAATGGACACAGCATTGACCTCGACGCGGCGTTGGCGCCCCTGCTTGAAGCGGACGGCGACTTTGCCCTGGCAGCCGAACTGCACGACTGGCTGGTCCTTCAGCTGGCCCAGGATAAACAGCGGTTGGCCCATCACCTGAGCCGATCGGCGCTGTTGCACGAGCGGCGCGGCGAATTGATGGGGGCGCGCGAGCGCTTCAAGCGGGCGCTGGAGTCGGCTCCGGGCGACGATCTGGCCTCGCTCGGCAGCGCGCGGGTGTGCCTGGCCCTGAACGAAGTCGACCGGGCGATGCGCTTGTTTGACGTTGTCGCGCACCGCCCATCCCAGGATTGCAGCGCAGAGCTGCGCGCCGACGCCCACTTTGGCATCGGCCAGTGCCGCCTTGCGCGGATGCAGCGCGAACAAGCGCGCGCCGCTTTTGAGCAGGCCTTGGCAGTATTGCCGGGCCACAAGGCCGCGCGCGACGCTTTGATGCGGCTCTAAGGCCGCCAAGCAGGGCCGGTGTGCCGCTCTGGACGACACGCCTGGACCTGATCGTCCCAGTGCGGTTGCCATCCGCGCTGGCTTAGGGAGAGGGCGCGGCAGCCGCAGCCCCAAGGAGCCTGAACTCATGTCTGCTCATCGCGATCTTCCCCGCCCGTGCCGGGTCGCCGTCGTCGGCGCGAGTGGTTACGGCGGCGCTGAACTGCTGCGCCACCTGTTGGTTCACCCCCATGTGCAGGTCACCAAGCTGGTGGCCAAGGACAATATCGGCAAGAAGTTGGGGCAGGTACACCTGTCTCTGGCAGAGATGACCGACCTGCGCATTGAAGACCTGCCCCCCGCCGAAGTGGCGGCGCACGCGGACCTCGTGGTGGTCGGCCTGCCGCACAAGGTCTCCGCGGCGATCGTCGCTGAGTTCGTCGATCTGGGCTGTGCGGTCATCGACCTGTCGGGCGACTATCGCCTGCTCGACAAGGATCAGTACGCCAAGTTCTATGAGGTCGAGCACCCCCTTCCCGAGCGGCTGGGCAGCTTTGTGTACGGTTTGCCCGAGCTGAACCGCGCCGCGATTGCCCAGAGCCGCGCCGTCGCCTCGCCCGGCTGTTTTGCCACGGCGATTGCTCTGGCCCTGCTGCCCTTTGCCAAGGCCGGCTGGCTCCAGGGCCGCGTGCGGGTGACCGCGATGACGGGCTCCTCTGGGTCTGGCGCCGCACCGGCGATCGGCACGCACCACCCGTTGCGCGCGCAAAACCTCAAGGCCTACAAGCCTTTGGGCCACCAACACACCCCTGAGATTGAGCAGACCCTGCACTTGGCTGGGGCGAAGAATATCACCCTGGATTTTGTGCCCGTTTCCGCCCCGCTGGTCCGCGGCATCCTGACGACGTGCTACTTTGACGTGGACGCGGCCATCGATCCCGCCGAGCTCAAGGCCGCTTTCAAGAAAGCTTATGCCGGTGAGCGCCTGGTGCGGGTGCTGGGCGAGCGCCTGCCCGAAGTCAACGCCGTGGCCGGCAGCATGTACGCTGAGGTCAATGTCACCGTGGGCGAGAGGGTGGTCGACGGCAAGCGCACGGTGGTGGCGCACTCGGCGATCGACAATTTGGTCAAGGGCGGCGCGGGTCAAGCGATCCACTCGCTCAACTTGATGCTGGGTTGTGACGAGTACACCGGGCTGCTCGCCCCCTCGCAGTGGCCGTAGTTCAGGAGGCTTGCGATGGTCGACGGCAAGAAAACCCGCCGGGTTCTGGTCAAAGTCGGCGGCGAAACGTGCAAGGAATTGGCGGATCGCCAGCGGCTTGCCCGCGACCTCGCCCAGGTGATCGCGGGCGGCGCTGAGGTCTGCGTGGTCCACGGCGCCGGGCCGCAGATCACGGAACTGGGCAAGCAATTGGGCTTGCAGTCGGTGTTTCGCGCGGGGCGGCGGGTGACCGATGCGCCCATGCTCCAGGCTGCGGCGATGGCCATGGCCGGGCAAGTCGGCGCGGATCTGCTGGCGGCGTGCTTGCAGGCCCAAGTGCCCGCGGTCTCAACACCGGCGGCTTCTGCGGGTCTGGTGGTCGGCAAGAAGCGCCCGCCCAAGGTGGTGGCGGGGGAAGCGGAGCCGGTCGACTACGGTCTCGTCGCCGATGTCGCGCTCGTGCAGCCCAAGCTCCTGGAAGCGCTCTGGGCCAGCGGGTTTGTGCCGTTGCTGTCCTCTTTGGTGTGCGACGCGGACGGACAACTGCTCAACCTCAATGCCGATTCTCTGGTCACCGCCTTGGTTCAGGCGCTGCGGATTGACGATGTCATCTTGGTGACCGGGGTGCCGGGCGTCTACCGCGACCTCGCCGATCCATCGACGCATTTGCCTGAGCTTTGGGACCGCGACATCGCCGGCCTCATCGCCAGCGGCGCCGTGCAGGGAGGCATGGTGGCCAAGCTGGAGGAAGTCGCGGCGATCCTTAAGAAAGGCGCCGATCGCGTGGCCCTCGTCGGCTTTCAACAAGAGCACGCCATTGCCGCAGCGCTGCAGGATCAGCCGGGTCTTCGCACCGTTGTGCGGCGGAGTCCAGCGTGAACGCACCGGCCCGTCCCAGCATACCAATGCGGATTGCCGCCGCTTTTGCCTTGGCCGGGTCGGTATTGGCCGCACCAGCCTGGGCCCACAACGTCGACGGCAAGCTGGGCCTGGGGTTTGAAGAGACCTTGACCTCCATTGGTTCGCGCCAGTGGTTTGGCAGTCAGGGCGCCAGCGCCGCGCTCAACACCCGCCCCGTGCCGGACTTGCCCGCCTCAGGCTTGGCAATTCGCCGCTATATCGGCAATTTTGCAGTGGAAGGCATCGTCGGCTTCGTCGCCCACAAGCCGAGCGACCAGCCCGTCGAATTTGGCACGTTCCTCAGCGCCGGGGTGCTCTACAACATCGTGCGCGCTCCGTCGGTCAACCTCGCAGTGGGCGTGCGCCTCCTGGGAGCCACCGCGCGCAACAACGACACCGGCGTGGCTGGCCCGTGGCGCTTTGGCTTTGCCGCCGAATTGCCGATTCGCGTGGAGTATTTCTTTAGCCCCAACTTTGCGGTGGCCGGCGCTGTTGGCCCCACCATCGCGGTCAACTCGAGCGGGCGCAATCCGCTGACCGGCAACAGCGCCTCGCTGGATCTGGGCTTGACCCATGGCGATTACAGCGGCGGTGTCGGCTTTTCCTACTACTTTGACTGATCTAGCCTCGACCCTATCAGGGACCGCCCAGCGCGGCCCAGGAGTTTCTGTATGCGCATTGCCTTTCTGCCCGGCGACGGCATCGGCCCTGAAGTCATCCGCGCCGCCCAGTCGGTGCTCGACGCCGCCGCCCAGCGCTTTGGCTTCTCGTACACCAGCGAGTGGTTTGACCTGGGCGCCGAGCGCTACCTGCGCACGGGCGAGACGATGCCAGACGGCGAATTTGCCAGGCTCCGCGGCGATTTTGACTGCATCCTCCTGGGCGCTTTTGGCGATCCGCGGGTGCCGAGCAACATCCACGCCAAAGACATTCTGCTGGGTTTGCGCCAGCGTCTGGACCTGTACGTCAACCTGCGGCCGGTCAAGCTGGTCGATGCGCGCCTCTGCCCGCTCAAAGGCGTCGCGGCGGGCGGGGTCGATATGGCCATCGTCCGCGAGAATACAGAGAGCGTCTATGTGGGCATCGGCGGCCGCTTCAAGCCCGGTACCCCCGACGAAGTGGCCCAGTCGATGATGCTTTCTACCCGCAAGGGCTGTGATCGCCTGCTGCGCTACGCCTTTGAGCTCGCCCGCACGCGCCGCGGCCAGCTGGTGCTGTGCGACAAAGCCAACGCCATTGAAGCGGCCCACGGCCTGTGGCGCCTGTCGCTCAAGGAAATCGCCAAGGAATATCCAGATGTCAAGGCGACGACCCTGTACGCCGATGTCGCGGCGATGCGCATGGTCACGCACCCGCACGAGTTCGACGTGGTGGTCGGCGACAACATGATCGGCGATATCCTCAGCGATCTCGCAGCGGCCCTGGTGGGCGGGCTTGGCCTCGCGCCGTCGGCCTCGACTCATCCCGGCGTGACGGCGCTGTACGAGCCCGTGCACGGCTCCGCGCCGGACATCGTGGGCACCGGCAAGGCCAATCCGCTGGCGGCGATCCTGTCTTTGGCGATGCTACTGAGCGATTTTGGCCAGCCCGAGGCGGCCGCGGCCGTGCAGAGCGCCTGTGAGCGCTCCGTGGTCGAGCTCAAGTGCACGCCCGACTTGGGCGGGGCGCTGACAACCGATCAGGTGGCGGCTTGGGTGGCTGGGCAGCTGGGCTAAGGCATCGCACTGCGGTCGACAACCGCTGCAGCCGTGCTATCTTCCCCGCTCCGCCGGCACGGACGCCTGGCTCGCCGCACCATGACCCACGACCACCTGCAGCACCTCACCCTCGCCGATGGCCGCCCGGCCGTGAAGTTCACCGGTAGAATCCTGTTTTTGTACGAGGATCTCGAGCTGGTGCGCCGCCAACTCGCCGGAGAAGACATCCCCTGGGATCCGTCGCTGCCGCTCATCGACAACATCTCGACCGACGAGATCACCCCCGCTTGGGTGTGTTTCTACTTTGACGAGACCTTGGGCGACTACTCGCTGGTGGGCCTGCGCGGCGGAGCCATCGAGCGCGGCTCTCTGCGCAACGGCGACTTTGCCGTCATCGTCTCGGGCAAGTCCAAAGGCTGCGGGTCTTCGCGCGAGACGGCGCCGTATAGCGAACAGGCCGCCGGCATCCGCTTGGTGATCGCCCAGACCATCGAGAAGATCTACGGGCAGAATTGCCAGAACATCGGCCTGTACGCCTCTCGGGATTTTGGCCTAATTCCGCGAATTCAAGCCGGCGAGGCGATCGCGCTTGAGGAATTCACCGCGGGTCTCGACGGCGTCGCGGCAGAAATCGTCAACAGCGGCGGGCTCTTCAACTACAACAGCAAGAGGCTCGCCGGGGCCATTCAGCCGCCTCCGCCCCAAACGCCGCCGCGGCCGATGACCCTGGTGGAGAAAGTGATTGCCGCAGGCACCATTGTCGACGCGGCTCAGGGCCATGTGGGCGTGGCGGCGGTCAAGCCGGGCGAAGCGGTGTTTGTGCGCAGCGACGTGCGGTTCAGCCACGACTACACCACGGCGATGGCCCAGGCGAGCTTTAAGGCGGCCTTGGGCGACGCGGCTAAAGTCAAGGATCCTGCATCGATTTTTGCGTTCCGCGACCACCTTACCTTCCTCAAGCAGGTGATGAGCGACAAGCACAAGGGCATGGGCCTGGACAAAGTGGCCGACCAATTGCCCATTATTCAGCGGCAGTTCTGCCAAGAGCAGGGCATTCGCCTGTACGATGAGAATGCCGACGGCTCCGGCTCCGAGGCGATCTGCCACAACGCCGTGCTCGAGGACCTGGGCGTCCCGGGCGACATCGTGGTGGGCACGGACTCGCACACGTGCACCGCCGGCGCGCTGGGGGCTTTTGCCTTTGGCGTCGGCTCGACCGACATGGCCAACACCTGGTACACCAAGGATATCCGCGTCACTGTGCCCGAGAGTGTGCGCTTCCATGTCACCGGCACCCTGCGGCCCGGGGTGGCGGCCAAAGACATCATGTTGCAGATCATGGCCACGCCTTTTATCAAGGATGGCAAGGGCATCGGCAAGGTGTTGGAGTTCTGCGGCCCTGGCGTAGAGGCCCTTTCCATGGACGAGCGGGCGACGCTGACCAACATGGCGGTTGAAGCGGGCGCGACCACGGGGATCATCGCCGCGGACCAAACGACGCTCGATTGGCTCGCCAAGGTCCGGCCCGGATTTGTCCCCTCCAACTACGCCGATCGGCTCTTCCGCTCGGATGAGGGCGCCGAGTACTTGGCGAGTTTTGAGATTGATCTTGACCAGTTGGATCTGATGGTGGCCACGCCAGGCGATCCGCGCAACGGCGTGCCGCTAGCCCAGCTGGGCGGTCAGCCCGTGGCGATCAGCTTGGCCTACGGCGGTTCGTGCACGGGCGGCAAGATGGCCGACATGGACATGTACGCCTCGGTGCTCAAGATCGCCGTGGACAAAGGCCTAAAGGTCCACGACGGCGTGCAGCTGTTCATCCAATACGGCAGCCAAAAGATCAAGCAGTACGCGGTAGAGCGCGGCTATCCGGCGATTTTTGCCGCCGCCGGTGCCCAAGTCATCGACCCCAGCTGCGGCGCGTGCATCAACGCCGGCCCTGGCGTGTCTAAGACCCCGGACACCGTGACGATTTCCGCGATCAACCGCAATTTTCCGGGTCGCTCAGGTCCAGGGCAAGTCTATTTGGCCAGTCCGCTGGTCGTGGCGGCGTCGGCCATCAAGGGCCACATCGCCTCCCCGGCGCAGCTCTAGCAGTTTGGGCCGGCTCTGGCCGTGTGGACGCCGCCCAGCCAGCGGCCGCAGACAGGAGGCGAGATGCGTTTGCAACGGAGCACCTACGGTCTGCTGACGGCGCTATGGGCGGCAAGTTCGCTCGCGGGTCCGGCAATTGCCGCTCCTGCGGCCCCGGCGCCCAAGGCGGTAACCGCAGGACAAATAACCGCCAATGCCGTCGCTGAGGCGGTGGCCCTGCGCCGCGCCGGTCGCTTTGTCGAGGCCGCCCAGCGCCTGCTCGACCACTTGGCCGTTCGCCCCGATGACGCCCGCGCTCGCCACGAACTAGGGGTGCTGTACGCACTGCACGGGCAAATTCGCGAGGCGGAGAGCCAGTTTCGCGATGCCCTTGCCGCGGATCCCTCGGCGGTGGAGACCCAGCTGGCCTTGGCCGAGCTCCTCCGCGCCGACGAACGCTGCCGCCAGGCCCTGCCCCTCTACCAGTCTCTCACCCAGCGCGATGCGGGCAATGGCCCGGCCTGGAAGGGCCAGGTGCTCTGCCAGAGCCAGCTAGGCGCTTGGCCGGCGGCGATCGCCGCAGCGGAAGCCCTGGTACAGCGCTTTCCGGGGATGACGCTCGGTCGCTGGGCCGCGGAACGGCTAGAGCAGCTGCGCAGAGACAGTCAGTCCGGCCAGCTTTCGCCGGCGCAGATGGACGCCGAGGGCAAAGGGCTGTTTGCGGAAAAGCGCTACGAAGCCGCGGCAGTCTGGCTGGCCATGGCCCTGCAGGCAGAGGCGACGGCCGATCGCGCTTACCGCCTCGCCATGGCCCAGCTGGGTGCCCAAGAATTGCTGGCCGCCCACACCGCCCTGAGCCGCGCCGTCGCCCTGGATCCGCGCCACCAACCGGCGCTGATGGCTCTGCCGCTTGTGGCCCGGGCCCTGCGCAACGCCGGCGATGGCGGGGAGCGCGTGGAATTTGGCGGTTTTGACCAGACGCCGGAAAAGGCCATCGCCCGGGCCCTGGCGGACAATGAGCTGGTGCTGGCGCGTCAGCTGGTGCAGGCGGCGCTGCCCAAGCCGGCGGCGAGCAACAGCGCCGTTCTGCTGGTGTTGGCTGGCGAATTGGCCCTGCGCGACTCGGCCGCCGCCAAAGCCCAGCAGCTCTTTGATCAGGCGCTCAAGCTGCATCCCAACCACGACGCCGCGCGCAAAGGCCTGGCCGATGCCCTGTTTCAGCAGGGGCGCAATGCAGAAGCGCGCAAGCTGGCGGGCCTGGGCTTGGCCCCAGAATACCTGGCGCCGGACACGGACTTGCAGCTGTGGGTCGCCAAGCGCCGCGGCGAGTTTCAGCACCAACTCCGCATGGCCCTGGACCCAGGGGTGAGGCCCAACCCGAGCTTGGTCGATCAAGTCGATCAGGACCTGCCGCGCGCCGCAGAGATGCTGCCGGTCAAGCCCACGGCCGCGGCGCCTGCAGCCAAGAAGGGCAAGGGCAGCGCTAAGTCAGCCAAAGCCAAAACGGAAAAGCCCAAGGCCGGCAAAGCCAAAGCCGGCTCCAAGGCCAAGAAGTGACCTTGAGTTCGCCCATGACCTCCCTCCCCATGCCGCAGTCCCCCGCCTCTGGCCAGATCCGCGGATCGGTCCTGCTCCCTTCAGCCGACTTGACAGTCCGTTGGCTTCCCCACGCCCAGATCAGCTGGCGCGACGGCCGAATCCATGACGTTCAAGAGCTCTTGGACCCAGCCCCGCCGGAAGCGCCGCTGATTCTTCCCGGCTTTGTAGACCTGCACATCCATTGGCCCCAGAGCCACGTGCGCGGGCAATTCTCTGGCCAGCTGCTGCCGTGGCTGCGCGAGTCGATTTGGCCCGCGGAAGCGGCCTTTTCCGCGCCAGAAATTGCGACAGCCCGAGCCGCGGAGTTCTTGCGCGCCACTTCGCGGGCCGGGACCTGCGCGGGGCTGGCTTTTGGTCCGCCCTATGCCTCGGCGAGCGCGGCTTTTCAGGCCCTCGCTTGGCCGGGTTGGCTAGAGGGGCCGGCGCTGATGGAGCGCCATGCGCCCGAAGAGCTGCTGCAGCCCGTGGCTGAAACCCTGGCCCAGCTTGAGCAATTGCCCGGTTGGCCCCAGCGCCGCACCGCCATTTCGCCGCGTTTTGCCCCCAATGTGGCGGCAGAAGGCCTGGCGTTGAGCGGTCAGCGCGCGCGCGAGGCTGGGCTCGCGGTTCAGTCGCACCTCTCGGAGAATCTGGACGAAATCGCCTGGGTTGCCCAGCTCTTTGCCGAGGCCAGCGACTACAGCGACGTCTACGACCGCGCCGGCCTGCTGGGGCCTCACGTGGTCATGGCCCACGGTATCCACCTTTCCGATCGCGAGCTTGCCCGCCTAGCTGCCACCAGAACGCTGATCGCCCACTGCCCGACGAGCAATGAAGCCCTGGGGTCAGGGCGCATGCCGCTGGAGCGACTCCGTCAAGCCGGCGTGGCGTGGGTGTTGGCCACGGACATCGGCGCGGGACCGCAGCTGAGCCAGCTGGACACCATGCGGGCATTTCTCAGCGTCCACAATGGGTTAGTCGACGTCACCGCAACCGAAGCTCTCTGCCGCGCGAGCGCGGTGCCCGGGCAGTGGCTGGGGCAGTTTGACCCGCAGCTGGCTGGCCTGGGCTCTCTGGCCCCCGGGGCACCGGCGCATCTGGTCGCCTTGGCACCGGTGCCGGGGGATGACGCGGAGACCGTGCTGCGCAACCTGCTGCAAGCCGCGCCCGCCAATACCGAAACTTTGCCGCGCGCAGTTTGGGTCTGGGGCAAGCCTGGCTTTTAACGCGCCGCGTTAGCCGCTGCGGCGATCTTGACGCACAGGCCAATTCCCGCCGACACTACCGGCCGCGACGGCCCAGCCCTGCCCTGGGTGTGCCCCGACCCAACTGCCCCTGTGCCCCGACCCTACCGCCAATTTGGCCAAGCAAAATTCCAGTCATTTAGCGAGGATCTTTACCATGAGCGAACGCAAGAAGGTTGTGCTGGCCTATTCGGGCGGCTTGGACACGTCGGTGATGCTGCACTGGCTCAAGTACAACCAGGGCTACGATGTCGTGTGCATGACCGCCGACGTCGGCCAGGGCGAGGAGCTGGACGGCCTGCGAGAAAAGGCTATGTCCTCAGGCGCTTCAGGTCTGTACGTCATGGACCTGCGCGAGACTTTTGTCCGCGACTACGTGTTCCCGGCGCTCATGGCCAACGCCGTCTACGAGGGCTATTACCTGCTCGGCACGTCGCTTGCCCGCCCGCCGATCGCCAAGGCGCTGGTTGAGGTGGCGGTGGCTGAAAAAGCCTTTGCGATCTCCCACGGTTCTACCGGCAAGGGCAACGACCAGGTGCGCTTTGAGCTGGGCGCCTACGCGCTCGAGCCGTCGATCCAGGTCATCGCCCCGTGGCGCACCTGGCCGTACAAGAGCCGCACCGACCTGATCAACTACTGCAAAGAACACAACATTCCGATTACGGTGACCGCGGCCAAGCCGTATTCGACCGACCGCAACCTGCTGCACATCAGCTTTGAGGGCGGCATCCTGGAAGACCCGTGGCGCGCCCCGCCGGCCGACATGTTCCGCCTCAGCGTCGATCCGCGCGTGGCCCCGGATGAGGCCGAGGACGTGGAGATCAGCTTTGAAGACGGCGTGCCCGTGGCGATCAACGGCGTCAAGCTCGGCCCGGTGGCGCTGCTAGAAAAAGCCAATGAATTGGGCGGAAAGCACGGCTGCGGCCGCGTCGACATCGTGGAGAACCGCTACGTCGGCATCAAGTCGCGCGGCGTGTACGAGACTCCGGGTGGCACGCTGCTGTACCACGCCCACCGCGCCGTGGAGTCGCTGGTGCTCGATCGCGAGGTCATGAGCCTGCGCGACGGCCTGGTGCCGCAGTACACCCGCATGATCTACAACGGCTACTGGTTCAGCCCGGAGATGACCCAGATGCTCGGCTTTATGAAGTCGATCCAGAAGGGCGTCACTGGCGTGGCCCGCCTGCAGCTCTACAAGGGCAACGTCACGGTCACTGGCCGCAAGGCCCGGAATTCGCTGTACAATCCTGAGTACAGCACCTTTGAGGCGGACAAGGTCTACAACCAGGCCGACGCCGACGGCTTTATCAAGCTCAACGCCCTGCGCCTCAAGCTCAGCACGTATCGCGATCGCGCGGTGCTCGAGCACCCCAACCAGGATGAAGCCAAGGATCTCGCGGATCTGCGTCAGAACTACATCGAGTAGCCGCCGCGTCTTCCTGTCCCCGGCTGCCCCATTCCCCGCACGGGAGGCCCCATGCAACAGCGGATCAAGATCTTTGCCGGCACGAGTCACCCCCAGCTGGCCCAGTCCATCTGCGACGCCATTGACCTGCCTCTCTCCAAGTCCGAAGTCGTCAAGTTCGCCAATGAGAACCTGATGGTGCGGATCCTAGAGAACGTGCGGGGCTGCGACGTCTTCTATGTGCAGAGCTCGGCGCCGCCGGTCAATGAGGCGCTGGTCGAGACGCTGATCGCCATCGACGCCCTCAAAGGCGCTTCGGCGGCGCGGGTCACGGCGGTGCTGCCCTACCTGCCGTATTCGCGCTCGGACAAGAAGGATCAGCCGCGCATCTCGATCACCGCGCGCCTGGTGGCGGATCTGCTGCAGACCGCCGGTGCCGATCGCGTGCTGACCATGGATCTGCATGCCGCTCAGATCCAAGGCTTTTTCCACGTCCCGGTCGATCAGCTCACGGGCGCGCCGGTGCTGTGCGATTACCTCAAGAACCTGGACCTCAGCACCTGCGTGTTGGTGGCCGGCGACGTGGGTGAAGCCAAGGATATCGGCAAGTTTGCCAACGTGCTCAACCTGCCCGTGGCGATCGTAGACAAGCGCCGCTACGGCAACGACGACCGCGCTGTGGCGACCAATCTCATCGGCGAGGTCGCGGGCAAGCACGCGATCATCGTGGACGACGAGATCGCCACCGGCGGCACGGTCATCGAAGCGACCAATTTCCTGATGTCGCGCGGGGCTTTATCGGTCAAGGTTGCGGCGACCCACGCGGTGCTGTCTGGGCCGGCGGTGGAGCGCATCAATAACTCCGTGCTCGACCGGGTGATCGTCACCGACACCATCCCGCTGCGAGACAAGAAGTCCAGCAAGATCGAAGTGTTGTCTGTCGCACCGCTCTTCGCCAAGGCCATCCGCCGCATCCACGACGGCGACTCGATCTCCGACCTGTTCTAGATCCCCAGGAACAATGCGGGCGTCTGAGCGGTTCTGCTTGACCCGGTTTGGGTGGGCGCATAGCTTGGGGATATGGTCGGTCCTGCAAAAGCATGGCGGCGTTGGTTGGGGGCTGTCGCCGCAGGGTTGGCAGCGGCCCTGGCTTTGCTGTGGAGTCTTGCAGCCTTAGTCCATCTCGACGCCGGCCAAGCTCCGACCCTCAGCGCCGGCCAGCGCGCCAAGAAGCCAGGGCAAGGACCGCAGAAGATCGCTTCTCGCCTGCGCTTTCTCGCTCCGGTGCCGCGGCCGCCAGAGGTCAAGAAGCCCGACCCGCCCAAGCCAGAAGAAGAGCTGCTCAACGGCCAGGTGGTGGAGACTGCGCGGCCGGAACGCGAGCAAGCGCCCAAAAATGCCAAGTATCTGGGCCGTTATGACATGACGGTGCAGAAAGAGACCAAGGCGACCGGCCGCAAGACCCCGGGCCGCGATCTGGGGCGGGTGGCGATCGACAACCCGTCTAAGCTTCAGAGCCCCCAGTCCACGAGCAAGGATCCCACGCAGTTGCCGGCGATGGCGGCGCGGGCGGCCAAGTCGAGCGGCGGTCCGGCGCAGCAGGCCGTCGAGGCGGCCAAGGGTCCGGGCGAGGGGCCAGCGCCGCAGCAAGAGCGCCAGGCGGGGCAAAGCGGCTCGGTGGTGGTGCGCGGGGTGGATAACGGCTTGCTGCTGCCCTCTACGTCCCCCGGCAACGTGCTGCGCAACCTGCAGGCCCTCTCCGGCGCCCCGGGTTCCAACGACTATCTGCCCGACGTGGATGACGAAGGCGACACCAACCTGCTCAACACGCGCAAGTTCCGCTATTGGGACTATTTTCAGCGGGTTAAAGACCGGGTCTCCCAGGAGTGGGAGCCGGGGCGGGTGTGGCGCGAGCGCGATCCGACCGGCCAGCGCTTTGGCGTCAAGAACCGCCTCACCATCGTCAAAGTGACCTTGGATCCTGAGGGTGCGCTCAAGCACCTCAAGGTCGCCAAAGATTCTGGCCTGGAGTTCCTTGACGACGAGGCCCGGCGCGCCTTTGCTGCGGCAAGTCCCTTTCCCAATCCGCCGGCGGGCCTTCGCAACGGCAACGGCGAGATTGAGTTTCAGTTCGGCTTCCTCTTTGAGATCTCTTCGCAGCGTTTCAAGATGGGCGGCTGGCAGTAGGGATAGCCCTCGAACCCAGGATGAACTTTGCAGTTTCGCGTTATTGGACCCCGCCGCTGGTTGGGGAAATGGCTGATGCTATGCTCGCTGCTGCTGGCGTTCCCGGTTTGGGCCCAGCGGCCGGCGGAGAAGGCCCCGGCGGTAGTGCCCGCGATCCCAGCGCTTTCTGTGTATAGCGGCGGCCTAGAGCTGCGACTGCGCTTGCGCGACGTGGACGACGATCGCCGCGAGCCGCTGGCCAAAGCGGTCAAGGAAGCCGCGGACAATGTGCAGGCCTACCTTCGCGGCGGGCTTGATGGTGCGGTCGACATCGATCTGGTGGGCAGCGAGGATGCGTTCTCGCAGGTCATGGCCGACCACGCGGTGCAAGGGTGGGACGAGCGCTGGCTCGCCGGCCTGGCCATGCTGGACCAAAGGCGTATTATTGTTCACGTTAATGGCACCCGAGCCCTGACCACGCGCGAGACGTTGGAGCACGAGCTGGTCCATGTCGGCCTGCACGCAGCGAGTCGCGGGCGGTTCTTGCCCACGTGGTACCAGGAGGGCGTGGCGACGCTGCTGGCCGGCGAGGCGACCTTTGAGCGCCTGCGCGATCTGGCCGGTGCCGCGCCGCTGGGGCAGCTGGAGAGCCTGCGCAACCTCAATGAGGGCTTTCACGGCAGCCAGGTGGCCCGCCAGCGCGCCTATGCCACGGCCGCGGGGTTTCTGCAGTTTGCCACCCGGCGCGTGGGCGGGATCAGCGCGATCGGCGACGTGCAGAAGCGCCTGCAAGAAGGGGCGACGCTGGAGCGGGCCTTTGCCATGACTTTTGGCGCCCCTCCAGAGGACTTGTACGCGGCCTACGCGACGCAAATTCAGGCCAGCGCCTCTGCTTGGGCGGTGCTGTTTTCAGACAGCGCCATTTGGTCCGTCGTGTCGCTGTTGGGGATGTTCGCCATGCTGCAGGCCCATCGCAACCGGCCGCGCGCAGAGCCCCAGCCCAGCGGCGATCCGGAAGACGACGAGCCGATCGACTTGGAAGCGGTGGCCGCCGCCGGTCAGCAGGCCTTGAACCGGCCGTGGCAGCGGGCCCAGCGGCCGTTGCTTGAAGGCGACGCGAGCGGAGTCCTGGGTCAGCGGGCCGATGCCGCCGCGTTGGCCATGCTTGAGGATCCGATGATCCATGGAGAATCGCCTCAGACTGTTGCGGATCTGCCTCAAGAGGACGCCGGTGGGGACGAACCGCAGCAACCTAGAGCGATCGCTCCAGCGGAATCCGGCGATCGACCGCTGCGCCCTTGGCAACTACGCGATTTTACACTGGAGCCCCTGCGCGTCGGCCAAATGGAGATCGACGACACAAATCAGCCGGAACCCGCCGAGTCGCCAGAGATAACTATGGACACCGCCGCAGAAGAGCGGCCCACTTTGCATTGACCGCCTTGCAAATGCAGACGTATAAGCCGGGGGCGACCACTCGAGCACCGATGCCTCCGACTTCCCTCCACCTCCACCAATTGCGCCGCGACCACATGCGCATCCTGGTCCAGGTGGTGGAGTATGTGCAGAATCAGCTGGCGGATCCCATTGTTCTGGACGCCGCCTCGGGCTGGTTTCGCACCCGGCTGACCAGTGGCGCCGCGCTGGAGTCGCTGTTGATCGATCGCGGCGCCGACGTGGAATTCTATCCGTGGCTGGCTTGGGACGCGCCGCTCGACAAGGGCCCGCTGGGCCAGCAGATCGCTGGACAATTTGCCGCCGGCCGCGATCAGCAGATTCTGCAGGCTCTGGTGGACAGCGCACCTCAGGCCTACAAAGTGCTGCGGATCCTCGAAGACGGCGCGGTGCTGGCTCCGCTGAGTCGCTTGGCGGGCCCCGCGGAGCTGAGCGTGCGCGAGCCGGTGCTGGCCAAGCTGGCGCCCGTGGGCGAGCTCTTGGTGGCGCGCTTGCCGTGTGTGGATGGCCTGTACTTGATGGACGCGGTCCACGCCACCCTGCCCGCCCGCTGCCTCCGCGCCATGACCGCCGCCCAGGCCCAGGCAGAAAAGCTGCCGCGCGCAGACCAGTTGCGCTGCCTACTGACCGCTGCGCGCCGCTCTCTCTCTCGGGCTCCGACCTTGACAGCCGCGCCGATGGCTGAGCGCAGCCGCCGAACCACGCTGGTGTTCCGCGTCGATGATCACAGCGGGACGCAGCGCAAGCTCGTTCAGTTGCAGGGCGAGCATGTGCTGCAGCAGCTCTCGCCTCAGAGCTTCTCGATCTCGCCGGGCGGTCAGGCCCCCGCTGGTGCGGTGTTGCGCTTGCACGGCGCGCGGCTGCACGCCAGCACAGTGCAGCCAGAGCGCTTGGCCGATCTGCAAGACGCCGTGGCCCAGTGGCTGCCCCAGGCGCCGCTGCAGATGACGCTTCACCGCGATTTGGGACCCCTTTTTGAGGCCCAGACCCCCGTGCGCGGCGACGCCGATCAGTGGCGGCGGTTGGCCAGCGATTGGCTGTGCGAGATGCTCGCGGGCTTCTCTGAGACGCCGCAGCCGGGCCTCGGGGGCGCCACGCCCAAGCAGCTGGTCAGCACCGCCAAGGGCCGCCAGAGTGTGCGCGCGTGGCTCAAAGTGGCCGCCCAAGTCGCCGTACTGGCTGAGCCGCGCTATCGCCACCTGCTGGAGCGGGTCAGCTCAGAGCTGTTGCAGGCCTAACGGCGCGTCAGCCATCGTCCGGCTCAAATGCCTTGCAAAATTGGGCAATTCCCTGCTCATCAACGACTTCAAAGTCCACTGAGCGCAGGGCGGCGTTGGGCCAACCGAGCGAACAGCGGCCATCGGCGCAGACAAACACGCACTCGCGGCAGCGAAACGCCAGCTGCCAGTGATCCGCGTCGCGCAGAAATTCGCGGTTGACCTCGCTGCGATCGCGGCCCTGCAGCAGATCGGGCTGAAACGGCGGCCGGCGCGCAGGCTGCAGCGGCTTTTGCGCCTTTGGCGGCTTGGCTGGCTTGGGAGGCTCTGCAACACCGCTCATGGCTGCCCCACCGCTTTGCGCACCGCAGCCAAAAGCTCTTGCTCCGCGCCGGTCTGCAGGTGCTTTTCCGCCACCCCCAGCCAGTGCTTGGCTTCCTCTGGCTTGGCCAAGGCCCGGATCAGCGCCACCCGCAGGCTGTCGCGACTGCGCGCCGCGATCGCCGCCGCCGCGGGCCAACTGCGCTCCACCTGGGCCCGCGCGACCGCCAATGCCACGACTGCGGGGCCATCGCCGGCCAGCGAGGCGCTCAGATCGACCATGCGGATGGCATCTTGGGGCTTGTCAGCGCGCAAACAGGCGTCCGCGGCCAGCGATCGCCAGGCCATCGCCGGCACAAAGCCCTCGCCCGCGACCTCGAGTTCGGGCTTGTCGCCGCGCACGTGGCTGTCCAAGAAGCGCTCTATCGCCTCGGTGTCGGCCTTTTTTCGCTCCATGCCAAAGAAGATCCGCGCGGCGCTCTGCATCAGCTGCTGGTGCCGGGCGGTGCTGATCGCGCAAGCCTTGGCCCACTGGCGCTTTTTGTACGCCGCCAACATGGGCCGCAGAGGTGGCGAGAACCACTCGGGCCGATCGACCGCACCGCGCAGGGGCTGCAATTCCACCGCGAGAGCCGGCGAAAACGCCACGGGCGCCGCCCACAGCGAGGCTACTGGCAGGAGTGCGCCACTGAGCGCCAACACCGCCGCCAGCCAACCCCGCGGCACAGGGAATATTTGGGTGCGCATTGGACTCCACAGCGCAGCGAAGGGCGGGACGCCTTGACAGCCGCGTTGCCCATCCTACCGTGGCGGCGCCGCGTGCGACAGGGGCCCCACCAGCCGAATCGAGCTGGGCAGGACCTGACCGGCGCGCCGGCTCCCCCAATGGATCGACCGCTTTGGCGGTGGATGGGACCTGAGGCGGCTGACGATGCGGCCCTGCCCCGCCGATAGGCGCCGGCAGATGCGCCTCGACACCCGCGAACGGCGAACGACGCCTGCGAATGAAACCAGAGAATGGCCGCAATGAACAGAAGCAGTGAACAGAAGCAGTGAACAGAAGCAGTGAGCGAGACCCGTGGAGGACAATGAGCGCCAACACCATGATTCGAGTAAGCGATCTCGTCAAGCAGTACGACACCAAGACCGCGCTGACCGGCGTCAGTTTTGACGTGCACGGCGGCGAGATCCTGGGTCTGCTGGGCCCCAACGGCGCCGGCAAGTCGACGACGATGAAAATCCTCACGACTTTTCTGACCGCCACCTCAGGCAGCGTGGTCGTGGACGGCGTCGATGCCAATGTCGACCCCGTCGCGGTCCGGGCCGGCATCGGCTATCTTCCTGAATCAACGCCTCTTTATGCAGACATGGTCGTGTACGACTACCTGCAGTATGTCGGCTCCATGCGCGGCTTTGCCAAGGCCGATCTGCACAAGCGCATCGCTGAAGTGGTGCGCATGGTCGGCCTGCAGGAGTACGTGGGCTTTCAGATCGCCAACTTGTCCAAGGGTTACAAGCAGCGCGTCGGGCTCGCCCAGGCCCTGCTGCACAACCCCAAGGTGCTGATCCTGGACGAGCCGACCTCGGGCCTCGACCCCAACCAGATCATCGAGATCCGCAACCTGATTCGCGAGCTGGGCAGCAACCACACGATCATCCTCTCCAGCCACAACCTCGCGGAAGTTCGCCAGATCTGCGATCGGGTGGTGATTATCCACCGCGGCAAGGTCGTAGCGGATGGCACGCTCGACGAGCTGGAGGGCCGGGTCGCGGCGACCCACCGGCTGATCGTGGGCGTGCAGGCCAAAGCCGGCAGCGACAGGCAGCAACTGGCAAGCGATCTCAAGGCTTTGCCTGGGGTTGTGTCGGCCCAGCTGTCCTTTGAAGCGACCGCCCCCGTGGCCCACAGCACCTATGAAATCGAAGCGAACACGGATCTGCGCGCCGACCTGTTCCGTTGGGCAGAGAAGAACGGCCACACCCTGCTGGAACTGCGGCGCAAAGCCCTTGATCTAGAAGGCATCTTCCAATCACTCACCCAGGACGCCCAGGCCTAAACCGGAGACCAAAGCATGAATGCCGTCTTGACTCTGGCGCGCCGCGAGCTGGCCGCCACCTTTGATTCCCCCATTGCCTATATCGCCGGATCCGTATTCTTGGTGGTCACCGGGCTGCTGTTCTTCTTTGGCTATGACGGGACCGCGGACTATTTTGCCGCCCGCGAAGCGACTCTGCGGCCGCTGTTTGTCTATGCGCCGTGGGTCATGGCGGTGATTCTGCCCGCGGTGACCATGCGCTTGGTGGCCGAGGAGAAGAAATCCGGCACGCTGGAGCTGCTGGTGACCCTACCGGTGACCGATCTACAGATCGTCCTGGGCAAACTTCTGGGCGCCGCAGGCTTTTTGATCGCCGTGTTGCTCGCCACCTTGGTGTTTCCCATCGCCATC
Organism: Myxococcota bacterium; assembly: GCA_964201005.1. GTDB lineage: Bacteria > Myxococcota_A > UBA9042 > UBA9042 > UBA9042 > SXRM01. The sequence continues at coordinate 83,510 of CAXNCS010000001.1, read as the reverse complement.
GCGAGTGTCGGCCACCCGGATCTGGGTGCGGTGGCAGGCGGCTATGTCGGCTTGTTGCTGATCGGCCTGGCTTTTTTAGCGCTGGGCCTGTTGACCTCGACCTGGACGCACAACCAGATCGTCGCGTTTATCGTCGGCTTGCTGCTCTGCGTGTTCTTTTGGACCGCCACCGATGCGCTGATCAAGGTCGCCTTTGACCGGCCGCCGCTCGCGCTCCAATTGCTCAGTTTCAAGACCCAGTTCGATGACTTTACCAAGGGTGTTATAGACTTGCGCAACGTGGTCTATTTCCTCTCGGTGACGGCGGTGGCGGTGACCGGCTCGGTCTACTCGCTCCAGTCGCGCCACTGGAAGTAGAGGCCGCCCAGGCCGCATGCAGTCGCTTCGTCCGAGATCGGTAGGATTTCGCCCCTGTCCCTAAGAGGTCGATACATGGCTCAGACTCCCCAAACCTCCAAGAAGGGCTCGCGTACAGACGCCCTGATTACCCTGCTTGCGGCGCTAGGCATCGCGGTGGTGCTTAACGCGCTGATCAGCCAGACCAATGTCCGTGCGGACCTGACGGAGCAAGGCATCCACACCTTGTCGCCGGCCTCCGTAAAAGCGGCGAACGATCTGGAGGGCGTGACGATCACCGCGTACATTTCTAAGAAACTGCCCGAAACAATTCCGCTTCCGGGTGGCAACAAGGTGGCGCTCAAGGGCATCGAGAGGGCCTTCAGGGACAAACTGGAGGAATACGTCGCCGCGAGCGGTGGCCGGGTTCGCCTGGTGTACGCCGAGGACAACAATCCGGGCGTCGGCACCGTTGAAGAGCAGGCTGAAGCGGCAAAGCTCGAGCCTTTCTCTAGCTCTGAAGCGCAGTTGGCGGGCAGCGAGCTCAAGTTCTCGCGCTACGTCTTGGGCGCCTCGTTCCACTACCAGACAGTGCACGAGATTTTGCCCAAGGCCCTGGAGCCCGGCTTTCTGGAGTTTGAGATCACCAAAATCCTGTTGCGCCTCAAAGAAAAACACGAGGCCGCGCAGATTCAGAAGCAGCCCCTGGCCCAGGGCAAAGCGATTTTTGAGGCGGTCAAAGCGTGCAGCGAGCTGGTGCAGAAGAAGGGCAAAGTCGAAGACGCCAAGGACGACGGCGCCGCTGGCCTTTCGCTCAAGGGCAGCAGCGATCCCACGCAAAAGCGCCTAGAAGCGCTGCAGGCCGCTCAGGACGACATTGCCAAGACCTGTGGACAAGTGGCCACGGCGCTCTCGGCAGCGGCGCAGCTCAAGGGCAAGAGCCAGTTTGGCGACCAACTGCTGGCCAACGCCGAGCAATTCAAGGCCGTGTCCGACGAATTGCTGGAGTTTCTCAGCGGAAAAGCCGGTGAGGACAAGGACAAGCCCAAGCAAGCGGCCATGGCCGTGACCCAGCTGTCGGCGATGCTGGAGGGCTTCTTTCGCGAGGTGGACCGCGCCCACACCAACTTGACGGATAGTCCGGGGCGCAAGCTCGTCGGCTTTCTGTGTGGCCACGACGAATTCTGCCCGTTTGCCGAGGGCCAGCCGCTGGTGCAAGAGCAAATGGCGGCGATGATGGGCCAGAACAACCCGATGATGAAGCAGATTGTCCAGGCCGCGACGCAGATTGCCCAGGGCATTGACGATACCAACGCGCGCATCGGCGACAACCTGTTTACCCGCCGCGGCTATTCGATCCGCCGGGTGGACAGCGATCAACCGATTCCGGCTGAGGTTTCCGCGCTGATTGTCTATGCGCCGCGAAAAGCCCTGTCCGACTACACCCGCTATCAGCTTGACCAGTTCCTGCTGTCCGGCAAGCCGGTGGCGCTGTTCGCCCAGGAGTGGGATGCGGCGGTGCTGAACATGGCGCCGGCGGAGGATATGGCCCAGGAAATGCGCTTGGATTACACAAATCTGAGCGCAACCGGGTCCAACCTGCAGGAGTGGCTCAAGCCCTACGGCGTCGATCTCAAGCGCGAAATGACCTTGGACAGCAAGCACGTAGAGAACGTGCGCCTGATGAAGCTGGTCAACCGCGGCGGCCTGCAGTTCCAGACCCAGCAGGATTTCCCGCACGCGGCGATCCCGGTGGCCACCGGCTTTGATCGCAGCCACCCGCTGAGCAAGTCCCTGGAAAGTCTGCCGTTGCCCTACCCCACCAGCGTCGAGCCGAGCGCGGAATTGGCCAAGGACAGCCGCTTTGAGGTGGTCAAGGTGCTGCAGAGCTCGGACTCGTCGCTCAAGAAGAACGCGCCGCTGCCGTTGCTTCCGCCGGCCCTCAAAGAACTGGTGCTCAAGGAGCAACCGACGGGGCCTCACACGCTGGCGCTGTACGTACGCGGTCCGTTCAAGTCGGCCTTTGCTGGCAAAGAACTGCCCAAGCGCCCGGAACCCAAGCAGGTTGACCCGACACGCCCGCCCGAAAAGCTCGACGCCAACGACGCCGAAGTGCAGAAGCGCACTTTCAAAGCAGAAGGAAGCGGCAAACTGCTCGTGGTCGCTTCTAACTTGGGCATTGAAGGCCTGTCGCGCGACGCCGTCCTCAAGGGCTTCGACATGGCCAAGATGGCGCAGTTCTCTGCGGAAGTGATCAAAGACTACCAGGCGTGGAATGCCAACTTTCAGAATTGGCAGATTCGCATCGGCCAGGTCTCGCACTTGCTGGCCGATAATCTGCAATTCCTGACCAACGTGATTGACTGGGCGACGTCCCACGAAGCCTTGGTGGAAATCCGCTCCAAGGGCGATACGCGCCGGCCGCTGCGCCAAATGGAGGAGGGTGAGACCAAGAACCTGCGCTTGAGCGCGCTCTTGGCAGGGCCGCTGCTGCTCGTAGGCGCCGGGCTTTTGCGCTGGCGTTTGCGCAAGGCCCGCCACGCTGCGCTCAAGGTGTAGAGCCGCCCGCAGCCCCCCACAAGCATCCAACCTACCGAGGGAATCATGAAGCGTTCAAGTTGGATCGCCGTTGGCGTCTTTGCCGTGCTCCTGGCCGCGTGGCTGGCCAAGGGTATGAAGAGCCCGCCGACGGCGCCGGCCCCCCTGTCGATCGACGGCTACGTAGGCGCTGTGAGCGATGACGAGATGCGCGCCCAAACCAAGGACAGGCTTTCGCCTGTCAAGCAATTGACGATCAAGACCCAGGATAGCCAACTGATCCTCGCGCAGTTGCCCCAGGATCCCCCGGCTGCAGCCACGCCAGACAAAGCCGATGCCGCCAAGCCTTTGGAAGCCAAGTGGTCGGCTAAGCTCGTGCGCAAAGGCCGCAGCAGCGAAGCCAAGGCCATGCCGTATCGAGCGGGCGCCATGGCCGAGGTGTTTGGTCGGTCGATCAGATCGACATTCTCCAGGGAGATCAAGGAAACAGACAAGGCCGAATTCGGTCTCGACAGCGCTCAGGCGATCGAGGTGGAGGCGCAGTGGCCGGGTCGGAGTGTCAAGCTGCGCATCGGCAAGCTGGACAAAGGCAGCGAAGGCGGCGAGCCGACCACCTGGGTGCAGGACCCGGCGCGGCCCACCGTGGTCTATCAAGTGGCTGGCCGCGACCTGCGTTCGCCCTTTGAGACCCGCTGGAGTGACCTGCGCGATCGCAATCTGCTGGTCCTTGATCTTGGTGCCATCGACAAACTCGAGGTGGAAAACCCGGCTGATCCGCGCGCGGTCCGATTCTCACTTAGCCGTCCCCCCTTGGCTGCTGGCGCAAAGCGCGATGCTGGAGAGGGCTGGGCGATCAACGCTCCGACCGGCTATGCGGTTGGCGACGTCGGCGAGTGGCTTCGCAGCGTGGAACGCCTGAGCGCCGCCGATTTTGTCGACCCGGCAGACGCAGCAGAGCGCAAGACCGCCACAGGTCTGGACGATCCCAAGACCGCCGCAAAGCTGACGATCACCGCTGGCAACGCCAAGACCGTCCTGGTCTTTGGCGCCGTTGACACATCCAGCGAAAGCAAGGACGTGTGGATGCGCATTGAAGGACGCGATGAGCTCTACAAAATCGCCAGCTATAGCCGCGATCAAGTGCTCATGCGCTTTGATCAATTGCGCCAACGAACTCTCCTCGGCTCCGCCAAGGCAAAGGACGCTAAAGAAATCCGCCTGGTCGGTCCTGGAGGGGAATTGGCCTTGCGCCGCACCTCGGCCGATTGGCAGTTTGCGTCGGGTCAAGCGGCTGCGGCGAGCGCGGTGGACGGATTCCTGGGCGAGTTGGATGGCCTTCAAGTGGATTTTGCCGCTGATGCGACGCCTGGCAGTGCCGGGCTGACAGCTCCGGAGTGGACCCTGCGCCTAACCCTGTCGAATGGCGAAACAATGGCCGTCGAACTGAGCAAGGAGGTCGATGGCCACGTGTTCGGCAGCGCAACCGGAGCGGCAGGTCGCGGCGACATCTTCAAGCTGCAGGCGTGGAATGCGGGTAAACTCCGCAAGACAGCAGCCGATTTTGCCGACAAACGCCTTGTTCCCCTCGCAAAAGATGCTATCAGTGCTGTAGAAGTGCGGCCTGCCGAAGGCGAATCATTCTCTGCAGAACTCAGCGCGACGGGCTGGAATCTCAAGCGCGACAGCAAGTTAGAAACCATTGAGCCTGACATAATGGCTGGATGGTTGGCCGAACTGACCGGTATTGAGCGGGGTGCACCAACCGAGAAAACCGCCGCGGACGTGGGGCTCGACAAGCTGTTTGACCTGCTCCAGATCAAGAGCAAAGATGGAAAGGTCTTGCAGGTCGCGATTTCCAGGAAGAAATCTGGTGAAGAAGTGTGGGTGTCTCATCTGCAGAACGGCAAGGCGTCGGCGATCAGTGCAATACCGCAGAGTTCAGCCGCCGCACTGCAGAAAACCGCTGATACTCTCGCAAAGAAATCTCCTGTGGGTCCAGGCCCAGCGGCGCTGCAGGTCGGCAAATAGGGTTCGCCTTTGCCCCCTGTTTGTACGCACGTCTGCGGATTGCCCAACTCTGTTGAATTGCTGACCTGAGGCCCGCTCGGCATTCGCCGGACAGGGGACACCTGCAACTCCAACCCCCCGGTTCTCCTTAACGCGTGGGGTGGGAGCCGACCAATTGCAGGCGGGCTCGCAGCTGTGGGTGTCCGGTAAACCGGTCAATTTGATGCTCTCTGCGCACCGCGAGGCCGCCCTGAACATTGAGTTGGGGCTTCCGGCGCCGCCCCAGCGATGCTATCTTCGGGGCCCGCGTGAGCCGCCACGGCCGCGCGAGAACAAATGCCCAGGACAGAATTGCCCAGCGCATGGAATGCAATTAATATCTGCGGGTTAGCCACGGTAGCGATGGGGCAGTTCCCGAGTCTCCAAGGAGCAATGGCATGAGAATTGAAGTCAAGATCGGCGATTTGCGCATTAGCGCTGAGGACCATGCGGTGCGGTTCCACTGTCCGGATCTCGCCGTCAGTGCAGAACAGGCCGAGCTCATTGCCAGGCTGCTCACGCTCTTGAGCGAATCGCTTCGCACCCCGTCACTGCCCGTGGTGAGCTCAGCGCCTGCGGAATTGGCTCCCGTTGTGCAGGTCAGCAGCGCCGCTGCCCAAGGGACTATCGCCGCGCCCATTGGTGCGCCGCGCTTCGCCATCCGCACCCCGGTGTCGGCTCCAGCCAGTGTTCCCGTAGCGTCCACCGAGGTGGCAGAGGCCGCGATTGCCCAGGTTGAACAGACCAGCCCGGCGCCTTCGCCGCGTTTCGCCGTCCGCCCAGCAGCCGCGGTAACCACCGTCAGCGGGGACAGCGCGACGCGAGTTCCGGGTCGCATGGTCTCGGCCGCGCCCTCTGCAGCTGCGGCGTCGTCGGAAGCACCGGCTGCCCCAAGCTCAACTGGCGCCACGAGGCGGATCCGCGACACGGCGCCCGCAGCGCCCGCCGTGCCTACAGCCCCTACAGCAGCTGAAGTGATCGCGGCGCCTGCCCCGGTGGAGGCCGTGGAGGCCACGACCGCTGCAGTTGAGGTGGAGGCGCCGTCGGCCGCGCCGCAATTGCCAGCCGCCGTTCGCAGGGTGGTAGCGCCCAAGGCGGAGGCCTCCAGCGAGGCGGCCGGTGACCTCGCTGACAGCGGCACCGCCGCCCAGGTCGCAATTCCCCAGCGCCGCGTACTGCGGCCTTCGACGCCTGCAGACGGCAACGCCGAGATCGTCGCTGCGGTAGCCCCCGCGGCAAAGACCGAAGGCGAAGGCGCCCCGCGCCGGGTGCTGCGGCCTTCGACCCCCGCAGACGGCAGCGCCGAGGTCGTCGCTGCGGTAGCCCCTGCGGCAAAGGCCGAAGGCGAAGCCGCCCCGCGCCGCGTGCTCCGACCTTCGACACCCGCAGATGGCAGCGGCGAGATCGTCGCTGCGGTAGCCCCCGCGGCAAAGACCGAAGGCGAAGCCGCCCCGCGGCGGGTGCTGCGCCCGGTAGAGACGTCGGCTGCTGCTGCTGCCGCCGCGCCCGCCTCCCAGACCGCCAGCCCTGCCGCCTCTCAGCGCGTTGTTCGCCCGACGGCCGCAACGGAACTGGCGAGCGCACCGCCCCCAGCAGAACCGACGCTGCGCCGCACTGCGCGGCCGGCCAGAGCCACAGAGGCGCTGGTTGAGGCCGTTCAGACCGAAGCCGACAGCCCAATTCGCCGCCCCGGCCGGCCGCGCCAAACGCCGCTGAACGGGCAACTGAGCCCTGACGTCGTCACCCCTTCGGACGAGAGTCCCTCCGAGACGCCCGTTCGCCGCAAGCCAGGTCGGCCGCTCGGATCGCGCAACAGAGTGACCGGTGATACTCCGCCCGCCCAAGCCCCGGGACGCCCGCGCAAGACTCCCCTGAGTCCACCCGCGGCGGAACCGGCGCCCCAGGTTGCCGTTGCTGTGGCGAAAAAGGCCAGCGAGCCCGCGGTTAGCGAGAGCCCGGCCACTGCGGCCGACACCCTAGGTGAGTCCAAGGGTCGCACCATGCGACTCGTCGACCACTTGGATCAGTGGATGCGCGAAAACCCCGGCCCCAAGACCCGCGAGCAACTGCTCGACATCTCCATCGCCAACAGCTGGGTCGCCGGTCCCGACGCGGGCCGAATCTTCTCCATGTGCATGAACCGCGAGAAGAACCTGTTTACGCGCATGCCGGACGGCAACACCGAGATCTACCTGCGCCGCGCCGAGTTGGCCCCGCCCAATACTCCCGGCAAGCTGATTCGCCGCCCGGGAACTGGCAAGCCGACCGCCTAGTCCGCTGTTCAAGCGACCGAGTCCTACCCAGCCGAGTACCCAAGACCCGCCCGACAGCGTCTAGTACCCCAAACCCGAAATTCGCATTGGGTTCGCCGCCCGCCATGGCCAGGGTTTGGGGTACTGCTGCTGGGTCTTTCTTCGTACATCGAGCTCGGATCTACCGACAACCCATCGCGAACTTTGGGTTCGATGGGCTAGCGCAGCCGTCGCCGCCCAAGCCGATCCTGCAGGGCCTGCTCGCGGTGCTGGGCGACCAACTGGTGCAAGCGCTCTTCCGCTTCACTAGTCAGTTCCTCAAACATAATGCCAATTTCATGGCCATCCACCACGCGAACGCAGCGAACCACCCGACCACCCGCCCGCACGGGGTCCGCATCTGCGCTGTCCGCCAGACGCACCATCACCGCGCTCGCCAGCGCCAATGGCTCGGCCATCACTGCGCTCAAGCCAGCGGCGGATACGTCTAGAAGCGCTGGCCGCATCACCGGTTGGGCAGTCTCTGCGGGCCAAACGGCCGCCCAAACGCGGATCTGCGCTCGGGCAAAGCTGCGGCGCTCCCGGCGGTCGTGCGGCGACGCGGCCACCAAATAGCAGCTGGTGGGCAGCAATTCCTCAACGATCATCCGCCAAAACTGCAAGCGCCCGTGCAACTGAAACATGACCGTCAAGTAGTCGCCCGGGGCCACCGCGAGCGCCGCGCCGCCAAAGCCTGACACCAGCAGCGTGTTCTCGCCGACCCGACCAGCGCGAGCGCGAAGGGCCGCCGGCATGCCTTGGCCTTCCAGCAACAGGGTGATTGGATGGCCTTCTTCCGGCCGCGGCATCGCTTCGGGCACGCTCAGTTGCTCCAGAGTTAGAATCGAACCAGCCGGGTTCCACATCGCCGCGGACTGCGCGCCCCTGGGCACAAAGCATCAGGTGCGCAGCGACCGGGTCCACGGCAGACGGGCAAGAACAGCCTGCTCTCCGTAGCGCCGCGGCCCCCATCGGCCCAAGCGGCTGCCACCTTGCGCCCCCTGGGCAGCTCCCTAGGGCATCCGCAAACACGCCGCCTTCTGGGAGCCGCAGGCCCCGCCGACCTTTGTGGGGTAGATAGCCTAGTTGCCTTCCACGGCCGCCTTTAGGTCGCGCAGCAAGTTCTTGATTTCCTGGCTGCGCATGGAACAATTGTCCAAGCTTTCCGTCATCTGTGCCATGCCCTCGTCGCGCTCGGCGCCGTCGTCGCTGCGGACTTGGTCAAAAGCGTCCACCACAGCGGCAAAATCGTTGCGGAAGCTCGACACGACGCCGTTCAGGTCGCTCACCATGCGCACAACTTTGGGATCTGCCCCACCACCTGCAGCGCTAGGTGGCGCCGCCTGCAGTTCGCGCACCTTGGCCTGCGCAGCGTTCAACTCCGCCTGGAGCGTCGTCAGCTGCTTTTGCAGCGCGTCGCTGTCGCCACTGGCCGAGGCCTGCGCCGTAAGTCGCTGAATACGCTTAAGGTTTGCGCTAATCGTGTCCTGCAGCTCCTTGTTGCCGACCTGCATCCGGGCGATCTCATCGCGCAGCGTCGCCACTTCACCGCTGTCCGCGGCGGGTGCTTGGCGAGCCTGGGCCAACTCGGCCTGAAGCTTGTCGATCTGCGCCTGCGCAGCGGCCATCGCGGCCGGATCCGCGACCGGTACAGACGTCGCCGCGCGAGCGGTCTGGAGCTCGGCCTGCAGCTCGGCGCTCCTGCCCTTCTCCGCCTTGAGCTGAATGCGCAACCGCGCTAGCTCAGCCTCGCTGTCTCCACCCGTTGCCGGCGCCGGGGCCGCATTGGACTTGGCCTCAGCCTGAAGAGCCCTGGCCTCCGCCGCCGCGAGCTTCGCCTGCAACTCGGCCACCTGCGCATCCGCCGAGCCCGCGTCAGCCTGCTGGCGAACGGCCTGGGCCTTCAGACTCATGAGCTCGCGCTCTGCCTTAGATGCCCGATCCTCCGCCTCTTCTCGCGCCGCGACCTGGGCGTCGTATTCTTCTGCCGAGACCGTCTCACCTTGGGCCACCGCGTGAGCCTGCTGCAGTCTGGCCAACTCGCCCTTGAGCAGCTGCACCGATCCGTCCGCCGTATCTGCGCGGATTCGCTGCAAGTTTGCGAGCTCCTCGGCATTGCGCCGCCCGGCTCGGGCTTCCTCAAACTTCTCCTGGGCCGCCGACAAGCCATCTCGCAGGACCTGCAGCTCCGACTGCAGCGCCGCAATGTGCCGCTCGTCTTCCAGCCTCGATCCGCCGCCACTGGCCTCAGCGAGCTGCCTGCGCAAATCCTCAAGCTGGCCATCGGCGTCGCGGAGTCTGCCCTCCAATTGGCCGACTTGCCGGCGCAGCTCATCCCCTTGGCTGAGCGCGTCATTGGCGGCGCGGCGGGCGTTGTCCAGATCTTGCTGCAGCTGTCCGCGCTGCGGATCGTTGCGGGCATCCTCCAAAAACTGCGTCAGGGCCGACACTTCGCCGCGAAGCTCGCCGATGATCTTGTCGCGCTGGGTTACGTCGGCCCGCAACCCTTCGATCACCGGATCCTCGCGCATCGGCGGCGGCACTTGCCCCGTGGAGCGCTGACGCGGCGGCTCAGCGTAGGCCGGCACTGGCGGCGGGGGAACCTGCGGCGGCGGCGGCGGAATCTGCTGCGGCGGAGGCATTTGCGGAGGAGGCGGCGGTGGCGGCGGCGGCGGCGCAGCGGGCGGGTCGTAGTAGCCATCGCCATACTGGTCAGAAAACCGCGTGCTATCCGGATCTTCTTCCGGCAGCGCCTCTTCGTAGCCGCCGTCGAGCCGGGCGTGGTCGTCGTCGTCGTAGTCAAAGCGCAGCTCAAAGTTGCCGCACAGCAGGTACTTGCCGTCTTCCAGCATCACCGGATCGCCGGGCCCCAGGCGCTCGTTCTCGTAGAACGTGCCGTTGACCGACTCGTTGTCCTGCAAGTAGTAGGCGTTGCCGTCAAAGAAAATTCGCGCGTGATAGCGAGAAACACTTTGATTGCTTGTGCGAATGTTGCAGGTGCGGTGGCGTCCGATCACGATGTCGGGCTCGGCTTCCCCCACCCGGTAGGTCGTCTCCACGCCTTCGTCGCTGATGAAGGTGATGATGGCCACGTGTAGCTCCCAGCGGGCATGCGCCCTGGCATCGCGGGGCAGACCGTATCACGCCGGCCGCCGCAGAGACAACTGGCCGCCTGCCGCCCTGGCGATTCCTGTGCCGATCGCAGAGTTGGCGGCAATCGATTGCAGTGGCCCGTCCGCGCTGGAGGCAGATCGGCGTCCCGCCCTTGACACGACTGCGGCGCCTCCTTTCTTAACGGGGACGGCGACAGTCGCGTAGGCCGTCACGAATCAAGGCCATCCCCGGGGACTACAAGGCGGCTGCCCGCGGTCCCCAAACACTGCCAAAACTGCCCGGGCCGGGCAGCCAGCGGTCGGGCCGGTGCTCGGCTCACTGGACGCCGTGCACGGGATGCCGCGGTGGCTCAAAGACTTTCTTGCGCACGGGCCAAGGGGCCATCAGGGTGCGCCGCAACGGGAGATGAAGCATGGGCAAGATTATCGGCATCGACCTCGGTACGACCAATTCCGTGGTCGCCATCATGGAGGGCGGTCAGCCCAAAGTGATCGCCAACCAGGAAGGCGGGCGCACGACCCCGTCCGTGGTCGCGTGGAATGACAAGGGCGACGTACTCGTCGGCCAGATCGCCCAACGCCAGGCCGTCGTCAACGGCCGCAACACGGTGTACTCCGCCAAGCGTTTGATTGGCCGCAAGTTCACTGAAGTCACGGATGAAATCCGCCGCCTGCCGTACAAGGTGGAGGCCGCGGACAACGGCGACGCCCACGTGCTGGCCGGCGGTCGCAAGATGAGCCCGCCGGAAGTCTCGGCCAAGGTGCTCGCCAAGCTCAAGGCCGCCGCTGAGGCGTATCTGGGCGAGCCGGTGACCGAAGCCGTCATCACGGTCCCCGCCTATTTCAACGACAGCCAGCGCAACGCCACCAAGGACGCGGGGCGCATCGCCGGCCTCGAGGTCAAGCGCATCGTCAATGAGCCCACCGCCGCGGCGCTCGCTTACGGCCTGGACAAGAAAAGCGACGAGCTCGTGGTCGTGTTTGACCTCGGCGGCGGCACCTTTGACGTGTCGATCCTGGAGATCAGCGATCACGTGGTCGAGGTGAAGGCGACCAACGGCGATACCCACCTGGGTGGTGACGACGTTGACAATGTGATCATGGACTTCCTGGTGGCGGAGTTCAAACGCGACCAGGGTATCGACCTGGCCAACGACATGATGGCCCGCCAGCGCCTGAAAGAGGCCTCGGAAAAAGCCAAGATCGAGCTCAGCCAGGCCAGCGAGACCGAGATCAACTTGCCGTTCATCACCATGGACGCCACGGGGCCCAAGCACCTGCAGGTCAAGCTCACCCGCGCCAAGATGGAGTCGCTGTGCGAAGCGCTGTTTGCCCGGGCCCTGGAGCCGTGCAAGAAGGCGATGCGCGATGCGGGCGTGCAGGCCTCGCAGATCGACGAGGTGATTCTGGTCGGCGGATCGACGCGCATCCCCAAGATCCAGCAGCTGGTCAAGGACTTCTTTGGCAAGGAGCCCAACCGCTCGGTCAACCCGGATGAAGTGGTGGCCCTGGGCGCGGCGGTACAGGCCGGCGTGCTCGCAGGTGAAGTCAAGGACATGCTGCTGCTCGACGTGACGCCGCTGTCCCTGGGCGTGGAGACGCTGGGCGGCATCATGACGGCGCTCATCAAGCGCAACACCACGATCCCGCACCGCAAGACCGAAGTGTTCTCGACCGCGGACGACATGCAGACCGCCGTGACCGTCAAGGTCTACCAGGGCGAGCGCGAAATGGCCCGCGACAACAAGCTGCTGGGCCAGTTCAATCTTGAAGGGATTCCGCCGTCACCGCGCGGGGTTCCGCAGATCGAAGTGACCTTTGACATCGACGCCAACGGCATTCTCCACGTCACCGCCAAGGACAAGGCGACGAGCAAGGAGAACAAGATCACCGTGCAAGGCGGCTCTGGCCTGAACAAGGACGAGGTCGACAAGCTGGTGCGCGAGGCCGCGGCCCACGCCGAAGAGGACAAGAAGCGCCGCGAAGAGGTGGAGACGCGCAACCAGGCGGAGTCGACGATCTATCAGCTCGAGAAGATGCTGAAGGAAAACGGAGACAAGATCTCGGCCGACGACCGCGCCAAGCTCGAGGTGGCGATCACCTCTGCCAAGGACGCCCTCAAAGACGGCGACATGGAGCGGATCAAGGCCAGCCAGGAGGCGCTCAAGCAGGCGGCCTTCAAGCTCAGCGAGGCGATGTACGCCCAGCAAGGTGCGGCGCCGGGACCTGAGGCGACCGATCAGAGCGCGCCTGCGGATGCCCGGCCGGCCGGCGGCAAGAAAGACGACGTCATCGACGCCGAGTTCGACTAGCCTAGAAAAGCCCTGAGATCCGGCGGTGCCGGCCGAGGTAGCTCCCACTGGAGACTGACCTTGGCCGGCGCCGTCGCATGCGAGGCCCGCAGAGGCGCCCGCAAGGCCCACCGGCCCTTCGCCGTCAGGACCGCAAAGAGGACAGCATGAAGTCGGACTACTACGCCTTGCTCGGGATCCAGAAGGACGCCACGCCGGAAGCGATCAAGAAGGCCTATCGCAAATTGGCCATGGAGTTCCACCCCGATCGCAACCAGGGCAACAAGGACGCGGAAGAAAAGTTCAAGCAGATCTCGGAAGCGTATGCGGTGCTGTCGGACCCAGAGAAGCGCCGCAAGTACGACTCGTTTGGCTCTGCGGAGGCCTTCAGCCAGAACTACTCGACGGACGACATCTTCAAGGATTTCAACGTCGACGAGCTGTTCTCGATGTTTGGCAAGAGCTATTCTGGCTGGGGTGGCTTTCGCAACAGCAAGCGCGGCGGCTCAGGTGGCGTGGGCTCGATGTTCGACGACCTGTTTGGCATGGGTGGCGGGCCGGGCGCTCCCTCCGCGCGAGCGCGCAATGCCGCGGGTCAGCCGCCTCCGCAGGCTGCTGTCAAAGGTCGCGATGCAGAAGTGCCTATCGTGATTAGCTTTCACGAGGCCATGCACGGCGGTGAGCGCCACCTTAAGCTGCACATCGACAACCAGGAGCGCGACCTCAAAGTGCGCATTCCGGCCGGCATTGCCACGGGCAAGAAACTGCGGGTGCGGGGCGAAGGTCACGGCAACGCCACCGCCCGCGGCGATCTCAATCTGCTCGTGACGGTAGAGGCCGATCCGCGGTTTGAGCGGCGCGGCGACGATCTGCACACGGTCGCCCAGCTCAAGCCCAGCACCCTGCTGCTCGGCGGGAGCGTGGAGATCGCCACGCTGGAAGGCGTCAAACACGTCAAGGTGGCCGCGGGAACTTCTACGGCCGCGCTGGTGCGGGTGCGCAAGCACGGGGCGCCGCTGCTGGGCAAACCCGGCGAACGCGGCGATCTCTACGTCAAGCTAGAGGTGGCCTTGCCCGGTGCGCCAAGCGACGACCAGCGCAAGCTCGCCGAAGCGTTGCGCGATCTCGGCCTGTAGCGGCGGATTGCGCGGGCCAGCAGGCTCTGGCGGTGGCCGCGTCATCGAATCGCCACGGGGCGTCGTGCGTCTGCCCTCGCGAGCTTGACCCGCCCCGGCAATCTTGCCATACCGTCCCTGCCATACCGTATGCGCCCCTCCGCCATCGCGCGGATGCGCCCCCAGGAGTCAACCCATGAAGCGCAAGAACTGGATTCGCCTCGCTGCCTCGCTTGCGGCGGGTGCGATCGCCGTGCCGCTGGCTTTGGCCGGCGATTTCAATCTGACCCTCCTCGACCCCGATGGCGACGACCACGGACCGGGCAGCTACAAGTACCCGACCAACCCGGAGTACAAGAGCAAGTCTTTTGACCTCCGCAAGTTAGAGATCGCAGACAAGGGAGACGACGTGGAGTTCCGCGTGACCCTCGGCGCGTCGATCGAGGACCCGTGGGAGTCCAAGAGCTGGCCCGACGGCGGCGGCAACGGCTTCTCCCTTCAGTTTGTGCAGATCTACCTCGACACGGATCACCAGAAGGGCTCCGGCTTCACCAAGCCTCTGCCGGGTCTGGGCGGCGCGCAGTTCGCCGATGACGAAGCGTGGGACAAGGTCGTGCTGATCAGCCCGCAGCCGCGCGCCAAAGTCTCTGCCGAGCTCAAGGCCAAAGCGGGAGCGATGCGCGGCGCCGCGCTGGTGCCCAAGTCGACGCGCGTGAGTGGCAAGACCCTGATCGCAGTGGTCAAAAAGAGCGACCTGGGTCAGCCGGCAGCGACCTGGGGCATCCAGGCGGTCGTGCAATCCAATGAAGGCTTCCCCGTGGGCAAGGACATCTTGACCCGTCCGGTCAATCAGACCCCCGGCCCGCACCGCTTTGGCGGCGGCGACGACGGCGATTGTGATCCGCATGTCATCGACATCTTCGCGGGCAAGGCCAAGGGCGAGGGCGGCGAAGTCGGCGAACAGCACAAAGCGCTCAAGTACGCTTGCGGCAGCAGGATTGCCACGCTGCCGATGATTTACCAAGCGCCATAGCCTCGGTGACACGGCCGGCGGTGTCCTTTTGCTGCGCCGCGTCCTGGGCTATCGTTCGGCCCGCGCACGGATGCGCTGCGGCCCACCGCCATGCTCCACAGCTCCAGTTCGGGTTTTGTCCGCCGGCTCGCGCTTTTGTCTGCAGCGGCGGCGCTGGTCGCAGCCCCGGCGGCCGCGGATTTGGCCAAGTTTGAGATCGACGGCCGCATCTACACCAAACATCTGTATCAAAACGACGACTCCCAGGGCCTTTTGACCTGGGGCAATCCGTTTTGGCCAGAGAACTACGGCGGCCACAACGGTGTCGGCAGCGAAGTCGAGCTGATCATCCGCGGCAAGGTCAGCGAGTTTGCCGAGGCCGGGGCGCGGCTGGCCTCGCGCTTTGGCGAGCGCTGGCACGACTGGTGGGAGTCCGGGCAAGAGAGCTACGGCGGCGTAGAGAACACCTCAGGCGACTCCGCCGGCATGAACCGCGCCAGCTACATGAAAATGCGCGGCAGCTATGTGCAGCTGACGCCGGACATCCCCGGGTTGAACTACGTGCGCATTGGCGCCCACGATTTCTCGCTGTTTAACCCCTGGACGATCGGCAAGGTGCGCTACATCGACCGCGACAATGGCCGCGGCTACTTTGTCGGCGGAAAGTTTGGCGACGACACGGTGCAGTGGTTCGCCGGTGCGGTGGCCATGCCCAAGCTGTTTGTCGGCCCCGGCTGGTCGACCGGCATTGGCGATCCGGCCTTGGCCAACGCCTTCTGGTCTCGCGATTGGGCCTACGCCGCGGCGGTGAAGGTGCGCCTGGGCGAAACGACGAGCCTGCGCTGGGTCGGCGACTTGACCCAGGACCTGGAAGTCGATCGCGCCGATCCCGACGCTGTGGGTAGCTTCAACCCGACCTGCAAGGACGCGCTCAATCAGGCGATTCCCGGCTGTACGCTCGATCACGCCGTCGACCTGCGCACGCGCTATTTCTCAGCCAACACCACGATGGAATTGGAGTCGGATCCGCTGGATTGGCTGCGGGTCCAGGCGCTGGTCGGCTTCTCCATGCAAAAGATCGACCCGCGGCTGGCGAGCAACGGCGTCGCCCTCAACCAAGGCGTATTTCCCTTGGTGTATCGCGATACTCAGGACGTGGCCGGCACGCTTCGGCTGAGCGCCACCGACCCCCTGGGCAACGGTCTGTCCCTCCAAGCCGAGTATTTCAACATTGGTGCAGAGTGGAACAGCGTGTTTGGCGCGCGCCGAGAAGCGGACGTGCTGCTGACCGACGGACTCATCGGCACGGGCGGCCAGCTGCCCACCCTCAACTTGGCCAATGAATTCATTGATTTTGACGACACCTGGGTCGAGAGTTGCATCGGCTGGCACGGCGCCACGGGCGTGCTGAGCTGGGACGGCAGCAATACGTCGGTCAAGGCCGAATACACCCACATCGAGTACAACACCAACCGGCAGAATCGCGACGTCGACACGGCGTTCCCGGACTTTCTGCACTCGGATGGCTGGACCGATACGGGCCTGTACGACTACGCCAATGTCACCGATCGCGGCCGCGATCCCCGTTCGGTCTACCGCCGCAACCAGTTCCGCCGCACCAACCTGGGGGTCCTGTCGCTCAAGCACCAGTTTGACGTGGGCCGCGGCATCGATGTGGAAGCCAAGGCCAAGTACGTCCACGACGTCGACTACCGCCAATTGGAATCCGCCGCCCCGGGCGAGGACGACTACACCGGCAACATCGCGATTGGCCGGATTAAAGTGTCGTCACCCGTCGCGGATGGCCTGCGGCTCGGCCTCGTGGGGCAGATCGAGAACTGGGACGAAGTGAATCGCCGCGGCACGGCTGAGCTAGGCTACGGCGACGACACGACCGCGCGGCAAATGCTCGGCGCCCAAGCGAGCTACAGCTACCAAGGGGTGCGCTTTAGCTATTACCTTGAATATACGCACAAAGATCAGAACCGCGAGCGTGAACCGGACCAGCAGTGGAACGTCTGGCGGTCCAAGGCAGTGGTCGAAGCGGCCTGGTAGCTCGATCGCCCTGCGGCTCACCAAGCCCGCAACCGCCTCGCACTACTCCAGAATCATGCGCATCGCCACGCCCGCGACGATCACCCAGAGCGGCTTGGCCTGGGGATCCACAAGAGGATCGGCGGACCAGACCACCAAGTCGGCGCGCGAACCGCTGCGAATCGCTACATCGCCAGCCGCCGTGCCACCTGAGGTCAGCGCGGCCAAGGCCAGGCTCTCCGCGCGCTCCTTGGGCATTTGCCCCGGCGCAGAACGCAGCAGGGCAAGGCGATCGGCCAGCGGATCGGCACCCAGGACCGGCATGTCAGAACCCACGCGGATCGGGCAGCGCTCGGCCAGCTCCAGACCGCGATAGGCCCAGCTCAAGCGCTCTGCCCCCAGGCGCTCTTGGGCAAAGGCCTTGTCCATCTCCGCGTGGCGTGGCTGAATGCTGCATTCCACGCTCCCCGGCTCAAGCCCCTGAAGAGTCTGCGGATCCACCACCTGGGCGTGCTCAATGCGCACCGGCCGCGCCAGCTTGGGCCGACTCATCCCCTTGATCACCCTAGTGATTTGCACAACTGCGGCGTCGCCAATGGCGTGCAGGGCCACCTGAAGCTGGCGTCGATCGGCGCGCTCAATGACCTTCTGCAACTCCGCGTCGCTGTACAGCAATTTCCCCGATTCCCCGGGCCGATCGGCATAGGGCTTGCTCAAAGCCGCCGTTCGCGCGCCCAAGGTGCCGTCGAGCCACAGCTTGACCCCGGCGATCTCCAGCAAGCCCTTGTAAGGCAAGTTGAATGTCCCATCCAGGAGGCGCTTTCCCTCGGGCCTCTCGTAGTCCAGGAACAGCTTGACGCGCATGGGGAGGCGGCCTTCGTGCTCCAGCTCGGCCAGCACGGTCGCCACCGTCGCGGATTCGCCCATGGCGTGGACTTCTGTCAAGCCGACACGCTGCAATTTCATCAGGGTTTGCCGCACCAACGGCCGCAAGCGCGCCGCCCGCAGCGACGGCAGCTCGCGCCAAACCTTCTGCGCCAACACCTCGTCGATCCGCCCATCTGCGGCAACCACTTGGCTGCGCAGCTCCGGCGTCAACCAAGCGTGCAGCGCCGCCGTCACCCTGGCGCCGTGGCCGTCAGCGCGCGACAGGTACGCGGGCTTGCCGTCCAGCGCGGCTTCCAGATCGGCACTGGTCAAATTATCATAGGTTTCCTGGGGCATGCCAAAGCCCCACAGCCACTCATCGGCGGTCGCCAGAGCGACTTGCACCGCTGCCGCCAGGCTAGCGCGGTCGCGCACGCTGCGGAGATCGGCCGCGTCCATCAGTTGCGCCACGCCCTGCAGGTGCACGTGGGCGTCGACCCACCCCGGCATGACCACCCCGCCCGGCACGCTGACGAGCCGCGTCGCAGGGCCCAAGGTCGCAGAAATCTCGAGCGGGGTGCCCACGGCCAAGACCTGATCGCCGCGCATGGCCACGGTCCGCGCGCCTGGCACGCCGTAGACACTGGCGGCCACCAGCGCCAGGTCGGCATGACTGGGCTCCGGCTTGGCCTTTGCGGCGCGCTGATGCGCCTCAGGGGTCGGTGGCGGCACGAGAAACCTCCTGACCGAGGCGCAGTGGGTCATGGCAATCGCCACGGCCATCCAGCCCAGCGCGCGCAAGGCGGGGCGGTAGCGCGTGGGCACTCCGGGGCGCATTTTCACGGCAGCTCCAGGGGGCGCGGGCCTCGCAAGCGCAACCGCTCGGGGTCGCCGGGCCAAGGCTCCAGCTCATAGGCCAAGCCGGTGCGCCGCCTCACCTCTGCGAGTAGGGCTTCGCGGTGGACGTAGATCGGCACGCCCCAAGAGCGCATCTTGCGCAGCATCTCAGGCCAAACCCGATCAAATTCATCATCCGGCAAGCGGACTTTACCCAGGCCGGGCGGAGTGCCGTAGGGGCAATCGCTCGCCAAGTAGCCCAGCGGAGCCGCCTCATCTGCGTGGTGGCACCAAGGCGCGCGGGCGAAGCGATCCAGGTAGACGCTGCAGCCAAAGCGGCCGTCGGGCTCCTGCTCCAAGAATTGGCAGCGCAGGCCGGGGACTGCCACCAAGCCGTGGCGGTCAGACG
This sequence comes from Myxococcota bacterium, assembly GCA_964201005.1. Classification (GTDB taxonomy): domain Bacteria; phylum Myxococcota_A; class UBA9042; order UBA9042; family UBA9042; genus SXRM01. The sequence continues at coordinate 64,621 of CAXNCS010000001.1, read as the reverse complement.
GGATGGCCATATGGCAGCTGATGCCGCAGCGACGGCACTTGCCCTCGTGGTCAGCGTCGGCGCGAAAGACAGTCGCTTCGCGGAGTTCTGCTTGGGGAACGCCCTCGCTCAAGGCTGGCCGGCCCCTTGGGCAAGCTGGCGGGCAGACGGGCTGGCCGGAGCTGCCGCGCTGCTGGAGCCGCCGTCGCGGACGAACAACAGGTAGCTGGCCACCGCCGCCCCTGCGCCGACGAGCGCGTAGGTCGAGCCGAGCCAATGCTTGTTGGTGCTCTTGACGCCGCGCGGATCATCCATGTCCACCAGCAGATACGAGCCGAGGCCGTACATGCCGTAGCCAAAGAGGCCGGTGCCAACGGCCATGCCGCCCCAACCCGCTGCCTTGGTGCCGTTGAATGCCGTGGCGGGCGGTTCCAGCCCCATACACCCGGCCTCGACCGTCTGGTCCGAGCCGACCTCTACCGTCACACCGACTTGGCGGCCATCGCGCATACACACAACGCTGTGCTTGCCGGGCTCGACCATCTTGGGCGGTGCGCGATCGCCCAGACGCTTGGCGTCGTCGATCTCAAAAATCGCCCCGTCAATCGTGATGAGCGCGCCCTTGAGCCCGCTTGGCACAACGACGATCAGCCGACCCTCTTTTTCATTGAGATTGATGTTCAATTCCGCAGTTTCGCCAATGCGGATCTCAACATCGCGGGTCACAGGCCTCTTGCCCGGAACACCGGCCTCAACTTTGTGCCGACCTGGCGCAATCCACTTGGTAAACGGCAGGGGAATATCCGCGCCATCGAGCATCGCCCGGGCGCTGGCTGGCTCGGCGATGACCTTGAGCTCGCCCTTTTGGCGCATTTCTTCGCCGGTGCCCAACAATTCATCGGTCAGAATCTTGACCAGCGGCTTGGGCAGCTGGGCCAGACCGTCCTTGACGACCTTGTACGCGGATTCTGCCTCGCGCAGCTTGCCCAGCGCCCGCAGCGCCCGCCCCTTGAGCAAGGTGATCGCCGGGTGGCCGTAGATGCGCTCGGCCTGCTCCGCAAGGTCAGCCGCCTTGTCGAACTCCTTGGCATCAAAACGGTCTTTGGCTTCTTTGTAGATCGCGTTGGCCCGCACCTCGGCGTCGCCCGCCCATGCCGGTGTCGCGACTAGTCCCGAAGCGAGCACGACTGCGCTGCACGTCAGCGCCAACGCCCTCTGCACTGCCCTTGGCAAAAGCGCTTTCACCATTCCACCTTGGGTTTAGCCTTCTTGATCACTGACTTGGCTGCCGTGAGCGTCACGGGATACACCGGCTTGGCCGGAGCCAGCAAGTACAGGTCGTTGTAAACCAGCTCAAATGTGTCGTGACCGGCCTTCTTGAGGGCCACTTTCTGGCCGCCGCTGGGCTTGAGCTCGACCTCACACGGGGTCGTGCAGCTCTCCTTGCCATCGACTAGCACAGTCGCCCCCGGCGGCGTCGTCTCAAGGCGGACCTTGCGCGATTCAGCGGCAGCAGGCTGACCCGCGGCGGCAACGCCAGCTTGGGCAGGTGTAGCGGAACTCGGCAAACCGTTGGCTTTTTCCGCCGCAGCTTTGGCCGCCGCTTCTTGGTCGGCCTTTTCCTTGTCTGCCTTCTCCTTGTCCGCCTTCTCCTGCTCGGCCTTGGCCTTTTCCGCCCGCTCTTGCTCGGCCTTGTCTTTTTCGGCCCCGGAATTGTCGCCAGCCCCTGCCCCGCCGCCGCGATCGTCGTTGGCGATCTCTGCAGATTTCGCAGGGCCCTTGGCGTCTTCCTTGCCGCTGAGCAACGCGATCACCGCACCGCCAACCACAAGGACGGCAATCGTTAACAGCAACAGAAGGTTGCGCACAGAAGGGCCGCTCTGGGCCGGCGCTGCACTCTTGCCCCCGCCGCTCGCCGGCGCTTCCTTGGCGCTCTTGCCCTTGGAACCGGAGGAATTATCTTTGCCTGCCTGCAGTTGGGCGCGGGCAGCGTCGAGATCGAGCGCCATGGTCGCGGCGTTGGCCGTAGCCGATCCCGAAGTCGCGGACGTGTCCAGCGCCATGGTCCGCTCGGAGTCCATGCCGCCGGCCGAACCGTACTGCACATCGGCCACATCCAGGGCGCGGGTGGCTTCGGGCTCAGCGCTCTTGGTCACGGGCATTTGCTGGGACTTGCGCGACGGCGGCGGCACGGTCACCGGCTTGCCCGGCGTGCGGTTGCCCAGCGCGGCAAACTGCCCGGACGGATAGCGCCCGCCGTGCAGCATCGCCATCACCCCGTCGATCGCCTCAAGCACCTCTTCTGCCGACTGATGGCGCTGAATCGCCTTCTTAGACAGCATTTTGAACACGAGGTGATCGAGCTCATCGGGCACGTAGAGGTCTGGATCGACATCGGCAAAGCGCGGCGGCGGCTCCTGAACGTGCTTGATCGCCACGGCAATCGGGTCTTCGGCGACAAACGGCGGCCGGCCCGTCAGCATCTCAAACAGGATCACGCCCAGCGAGTACAAGTCGCTCGCCGGCGAAAGCGGAAGGCCTTGGGCCTGTTCTGGCGACAAATAGCGCGGCGTGCCAAACATCTTGCCGGCTTGGGTCAGCTCTGCTCCACCCGCTTCCAGGAACTTGGCGATGCCAAAGTCGATGACCTTGATGAAGTCTTTTTCGCCGTAGATGTCGCAAACAAAGATATTGTCGGGCTTGAGGTCGCGGTGAATGATGCCCTTGCTGTGGGCTTCGGCCAGCGACTTGAGCACCTGCCGCACCATGTACATACAGCGCGTTGTGTCGAGCCGTCCGCGCTTGAGGACCGCCGTAAGGGTCTCACCCGTCAGGAATTCCAGCGCCATGTAGATATGGGCGTCGGACCGGCCAAAATCGAGGACGCTGATCGTGTTGGGGTGGCGCAACTGGTTGGCGGCCCGGGCTTCCTGCTCAAAGCGCAAGACCTGCTTCTCATCGGAGACCAAGTGGGGGGCGAGGATCTTGATCGCCACGACCTTGTTCGACATCTGCAGGTCTTGGCCCTGAAACACCGAGCCCATGCCACCTTGGCCGATCATTTTGATCAGCTTGTAGCGGCCTGCGAGGGTTTTTCCGACCAGGTTGCTGCCGTCCATGCGCTCTTTTGGGACCAGTTCGCGGCGTCGCAGCCGCTCGGTCCCTCCCTAGGATGAAGATGGTCGGCGCTCTAAAGAGCAAACCGCACACCGATGTTCGCGCCCTTGAGCCGGGCAAGCGGATCGCGTTCCGGGTCAACGGCCTCTCCGGAGAACCGCTGCGGGACAACTGTGCAGCATAGCAGATGCAGACCTGCGAGCAAGCCAACCCCGACCGCGCGGGGGAGCCGGCAATTGGCGGGTCCCTCCTGAGACTCCCCAATTGGCGCCGCCGTCCCGGTGCGCAAGGGGTAGAGCTTGGCCGGGCGCCGTGCTAGGCTTCTCAATCACCTGCGGGTGCGCCAGGGTCGCAGGGCCAGGCGCGCCGCCCGCACAACCGCCGCCCCGAATTGACCTTGGGCGGGCGTTCCGCGCCACGGGCGGGCCCCGCCGGCGCCGATAGACCAGAAGGAGCTGCCGATGCCAACCTGGGCCCCCCGCTGCCAATCCCCGACCGCCAGCGCTATTGGGCCCGTTCGCCCGAGGCATCGATCGCCCTGGGCGGCCCTGCTGCTGGCCGCGATGGTGAGCCTCTTGGCGGGCAGCGGCTGCCGTCCGACCACCACGGTGGGCTCGAGCCAAGCCGTCGGCGACTCCAAGAAAGCCGCCGACCAGACGGTTTCTTCCAACCAGCTCAAGCAAAAGGGCGGGCTCTGCGATCTCAACAAGCGCATCACCGGCCCCACCGGTCCCGAGGGCGTGATTTGGCGCATGTACCAAGTGGCGCTGGAGCCCGACGGCGAAGAGAGCTTTGCCCGGTTTGCGGCGCTGTTCCCGTCGACCAAGAATGTCCGCGAAATCCGCGAAAACTACTGGCAGCGGGTGCGAACCAATGTCAAGAAGTACTTGGTCGAGCCGCCCAAACCGGACTTTGTGGTCTGCCGCACCGCCTACCGCGACGATGGGACCATGTACTACATTGTCACTTCGGACCCGCGGCAGTCGCCCCCGCCGATCACCGTTGGCCCAGCTGACGGCACCGACAAGATCGTGTTCTTGACACCTTTCTGATACGCTCGGGCCCAGTTGAGCTGGGATGGAGCAAAGCAACGCCAGCTCGGACTGCCGTTTGAGGGCCTGCTCAGATGCGATCCTGCCCTGCTACCGAGCGGTTCCCGACCTGTTCCTGACCCTGGCCCCGCCCTTTAGGCGGACCTAGACCGCGACCTCGCCCACAGGGAGTCCATGATGCGCTCGCCCCTTTCTGCCCTTCTCCGCCGCCCATCGGCCGCCCCTGCTGCGATTGCGGGCGCGACGGCGCTGTTGACCTTGCTGGGCACCGTCCTGGCCGGCTGCGAATCGCAGGACCTGCCCGCGGAGGAAACCGGCGGCGTGGCGACCCAAGTGATGGCGCTGGCGACCTGTGGCGGGCAAGTGGCCGACCCGTTTTCGGCCCTCAAGACCCTGAAACTGGTGGTGCGTGAGCCAGGGGCCAACGGCTTGGTCGTCGCCGGCTCGAGCCCGACCGCCGCGTACAGCACCGGCAAAAGCAGTCTTGTTTTCAACGACATCAAGGCTGGCAGTCCGTTTGAAGTGACCCTGATGGGCTTTGGCAGCGGCGGCGGCACGGCGCAGTGGTTTGGCCGGCGCACGGGCGTCAATATCAAGAAGAACGACACCACTTCGCTCGACATGTCTTTGATGGCTGTGGAGAATTTTACCTGCGTGGGCACCAAGAACATGGCCAATGCCTTGTTCAGCTCGTCGGTGGTCATGGACAACGGCCGCGTGCTCATCACCGGCGGTTTCACCAACGCCACGCCGGACGGCGGCCTCGTGCGCCTGGAGTCGCCGAGCGACGCCGCGTACATCTTTGACCCCAATACCGGCGCATTTGCCCGGGCCAAGGGTCTGATGAAGGAAGCGCGGGCCGGCCACTCGATGATCTACCTGCCCAAGCTCAATCAGGTGCTGGTGGTCGGTGGCGCCAAGAAGATGAGCGTCGCCGCGGACGGTTCTGCCCCGCCGATGTGGAGCGTGACCGACGGCACCAGCCTGTCTTATGAGGTCTACGACGTCGCTTCGGACACCTTCTTGGCCGGCGCAGACAACGGCCTGTACGCCAAAAAGCGCGTGTTCCCCAACCTGATCGCCCTGACCGACGACTACGTGGTGTCCCTGGGCGGCGCGCCGTGGCCGATTTCAAACAGCGACGACTACGCCAAGTCGGACTTGTTCAACTCGACGCGGGCCCAGGGCCAAAAGACCGGCAAGTTTGTCGATTCGATGAACACCTTGCAGCTCAACGCGGTGCGCGCGGGATCGTCCGTGGCGTACATCGGCCCGACCAGCAACGGCACCAACCGCTACCTGATCTGGGGCGGCACGACCATCGACCAGGGCTACGATCCGGGCAATCAGCTGACCACGGCGATCAAGCACGCCGAGCGCTTTAAGGAATCGACGGAGCCCGGTACCGGCGAGTTCTCTTCCGACTACAAGCTCGAGGGCGACTTCCCAGCCGATTTTCCGCTGTTCTTTCCCACGCTCACCCGCATCGGCAAGACCACGGAGAAGAGCGGAGAATACTACCACTTTCTGTCAATTGGCGGCGTGCGCTACGACCCCAAGACCAAGACGTGGCTGGCGCCGAAGGCCGATGACGTCTTCCGCATCTCGCTCAAGGAGGCCACCGAGTCGACCAAGGGGCGCATCCTGACCACTCGCGTGCCCGGCCTGAGCAAAGGCGTGTATTTTCACCAGTCTAACCTGGCGGGCACCGGCCATGTCGTCACAAGCGGCGGTTTTTCTGCCCACGCCCAGCCGGTCAGCCAGACGATGCAAGCGTTCACCCTGCCCTCCGTGGGACCGTTCTACGTGGACGACACGAAGCTCACCGTGGACAAGGCCAAGCTCCCGGCGGTGGTGGCCCTGCCCGCGGCCAAGAGCTTTGTGATGCGCGGCGGGCACAGCGGTTTGACCTTGCGCAACGACTGCGTGCTGATGTTTGGCGGCACTTCCGTCCTGGGCGCTGGCGGGCTGTCGTCGACCCAGGCTGCGACGGCCGACATTTACTGCCCCAAGTTCCTGCTGCCCAACTAGCCGGGGATCGGGCGACGTCTGGCCTGCGCGCCGGTCGCCGCGACTGCAATCTGGACGAAACACATGAATTGCCAGCAATTTCATAACCTTGCGAGCCACCCCATGCACCAGCCCGCCCTATTTGCCACCCTGCGCCGCCGCTCTGCCCGGGCCCTGTTGGCCCTTGTGGCCGCATCGACGGCGACCGATCCGCATTTCTGGTCGATGATCGGCGGGCGCGAGTACTTTGCTTCGGCCCAAGCGCAGACGGCGGTCAATTCGACCCTGGCCGTGCTGGTGGTTCCGCTGGCTAAGAAGGGCGGCGATGACGCCGAGGCCCTGGAGCGCATGCTCAGCGAAGCGTCGGCGCGCCTCGACACGGTGAGGACGTTCGAACTCTCGCCTCTTGTCGGCATCGAGGCAGAAGAGCAGGCGGCGGTTGCGGTAGAGGATGCCCTGCGCGCGCTGCTGCTGCGGACGCCTAAGCGCGCCCAAGAGCGCCTGCAAGTGGCGGTGGCCAAGCTCAAAGACGCGCCCATGGCCGGCGATGAGCGGCTGTACGCTCGGCTTTTTAAGGCGCAGGCCCTGGCGCTGCTGGCGGTGGGCGAGCTGATTCCGGCGCGCGACACCCTGGTCAAGTCGCTGGTGCTCATGCCCGGGCAGACGGAAGAAGAATACTCGGCCTACGGCTCACAGGCAAAAGAGCTTTACAGTCAGGTCTCTTCCTCGGTCAACGGCGGGGCAAAGGCCGACATCAAGGTTGCGGTGCGCGGCGGCAAGGCCGACATTTGGATCGACGGCATTTGGCGCGGCGCGGGGACAGCCCAGGCCAGCGGTTTGCCAGCCGGCAGCCACCGCATCACCGTCAAGTTGGGCGGCATGGTCGCCGAGCGGCGCTTTGTCGACGTAGCCGCGGGCAAGCCGGGATCAGCGGAATTTGACCTAAAGCCGGCCACTTTTGGCCCCGACCTGGAGCAAGGCCGCGCCGTGCTGGCCGCCAACTTCAAGCAACCCAGCGTGGTCGAGGACCGCATGCGCGAGTTGCGCAACCAGCTGGGCGCCGATCAGATGCTGGTGGTGCGGCCGGCCTCGGACGGCAAGAAGGCCACTACGCTGACGGGCTATTTCCTGGGCGCCGATGGCGTGTTCCGCAAGGTCGATCAGGCGATCGACAAGGACGAGAAATACTTTGATCGCCTGGGCAATTTTGTGGCGGAGCTGACCGGCGCCAAGCTGGGCGCGGATGTGAGCACGCTGCCGCTGGACCTGCGCCAGTCGGTGGTCACGCAGGGCGCCGGTCGCAAGGCGGGCACAGAGCAAATCGACCCCAACGCGCCGCTGTTTGACGACGACAAGGCCAAGAAAAAGGCCATCACGTCGCAGTGGTGGTTCTGGACCGCGGTGGCCAGCGGCGCAGCGCTCATTGGCGGCGGCCTCTACTTCCTGACCAGCGGCGAAGAGACCGGTTCCACGGAAGCCGTCGGCAAGGTGCAGGTGAACCTGAACAAGGTCGGCACGCCTTGATCCGCGCAAAGCGCTTGGGGATTCTGGCCTGCGCTTGGGCGGTGTCGCTGGCTGCTGCGCCTCAGGCTCAGGCCCGGGACTGGCTGGATCTCCGCAGGGCCGGTCCGGCGGCGATGCTGGCCGATGCGCGCCGCGGCTCTGCGCCCCAGCCTTGGCAGGCCGAATACGCCGTGACCCTGCCGGCCGATCACCCGCTGGTGCCCCTCAAAGGGGCCGGCAACTCGCCCATTGAACTGCGCTTGACCGTGATCAGGCTGCCCGTCGCCGAAGCGAAGGCCCAGGATCCGCTCGGCGGCAAAGTCCGGGCGGTGCCGCTCGGCCGCTGGATGGTGCGGTTTGACTCGCCGCCACAGCTGGCGGGCACCGGCGTGGTCTCTGACGGCAGCAAGCTGTGGCTCCGGCTCCCCGGCAGCAAAGCGGAATTGGCTACGCCGGCCAAGCTGGCTCAAGTGATCCCCGGCCTGCAGGTGCCGCTGCTTCTGTTCGCGCTCAGCGACCTAGTGGGCGAGTACGACTATGAACTGGAAGGCGAATTTGGCGACGCCGGCGTTATCCGCTGCCGGCCGAGCTACAAAGCCTCCGCGGGCGTGGCGCCGGGCAAGCTGGGCGTACACAAGCGCTGGGCCAGCTGGACCCTTATGGAAGTAAGCGATCGCGATGGCAAACGCCTGGCCCATGCCGAGTGGCTGGATCTGGAAGACCGCGGCGGGGTGCCCGTACCCTCGGCGCTGCGCCTGCGTCCCACCAGCGGCGACCAGAGTTCGCTGACCTTGACCCGCCGCAGTGTGGTCATCGGCGCCGGCGTGGCTAAAGATGTCTCGGCCAAGCTCCTGCGCTGAGGCAACGGCCCCCTGTTTCGCCAGCAGTCGTTGACCCTGACCAGCAGCCGCCTCGCCAATCTCTTGGGACCGGCTTGGCCGCTGCCAATTCTGCCGAACAACCTCCCGCGACAAGCCAGACCGCGGACCTGTGCACCTGTGCAGGCCCAAGGCGGCGAATCTGGGGAGCCGGCGCCCCTTGCCGGAGCGGGGGCTTGCAGCTATCCTCGCGGCGTCTGAGGTTCGGCGGTTGGCCGCGTCCTCGCTCGATTTGGGAGGCCCCGATGATGCGTGCGCACTGCTCTGCGATTGGCCGGCTGCTGGTATTGGCGGCTAGCTGCGGCGCCCTTGGGCTGGCGGCACCCGCGGAAGCCGTTGAAGTCACGGATGTCCTTGATGCTTTTGACGACGACAATGGCGACGATTTTGACGGCTCCGTGCGGCTGCGCTTTGCCAGCGAGTCGCGCAAGTCGACGATCGCCCGCCAGCAGAGCTGCTTGAAGAATGACGTCCTGGGGACCAACTGCCCGGGCGGCAACGGCTTTGTCCTGGCCAAAGAGCTCGAGTACGAGCGGGTGCGCAACACCCTGAACATCGACGTGCGCATCGGTCTGTACAAAGACCTTGAGCTGTACGGCGTCGTCCCGGTGGTGCTGGGCGACGATTGGAAGCACGAGTTCGCCGCTGGCGTCAGCAAGGCCAATTCGACGATTCTGCCGCCCTCGCCCAAAGAGGCGCTGTTCAAAGTGCCGTACCAGTCCACCAGCCGCTCGGGCCTGGGCGACCTGCAGCTGGGCCTGAAGTGGGCGCCGTTCAACTACTTTCGCGACTCCGGCGACCCCACATGGGTGTTTGGCGTGGAGTACACCGCCCCCACCGGCACGGCCATGACCGCCAGCAACAGCGGCGTAGGCTATGGCCTGCATGAGCTGACGCTTTTCACGACGATTTCGCGGCGCGCTCTCAAGGTGATTGAGCCGTTTGTGAACTTTCACTTCACGCCCCTGCGCTCAGGTGCCGACAGCGGCTTGTTTATCAGCCATGGCCAGACTCAGAAGACCGTGGCCCCCGGCATGACCGGCGGCACCAACTTTGGTCTAACCCTTGTGCCCTGGGAGAATCTCAAGAGAGACGAGCGCCTTGAAATCGAAGGTGGTTTTGGCTTTGACTACATCGCCCGCGGCCGCGAATACTCGGAAATCTGGGAGGCCCTGGCGTCGCCGAGCAATCCGTGCAAACCGTCGGAGGGCTGCAGCACCGGCCTGTACGATCGCTCTGAGGTCGATCCCGTCACGGGCAAGCCGCGCCACAGCGACGGCATCACCGAAGTCGAAAGCTACGCCCGCTTCAGCGGTTGGGCGGCATTGCACTACCAGCCGATCCAGTACTTTCAGCTCAGCGCCAAGCTCGGCTGGATGAGCGAGACGCCGCACTACATCACTTTTGGCGAAGTGGGCAAAGACCTCGACGGCAATGCCAACGTCCAGCAGTTCAACAAGAATGGCCAGAACGAGTACAGCCCGGTGTTCCTGTGGTCCGTCGACCAGCCCGGCCAGCGGCTGCGCGCGACCCAGATCAGCGGCATGACCCTGATGTTCTCGGCCAGCGGCAAGTTCTGATTCGCGCTGGTTTTTCATCGTTCGCCAAACCTCGATAGTCCCCATGGGTAGAGCCCGCCGTCTGGGCGTCCTGCCGGCGCCGGCCGGCTTGTGCCCCGCCGCAGCCTAGGTGGGGCCCTGAGTACTACCCCTGCCCCTATCGCCTTGCGGGCTTGCGGATTCGTGTTGCTCTGGCCCGCTGTGTCCCCTATGCTGATCGGTTTGGACGCTGCGCCACAGGTAGCGCCCAGTGGAAGACCACCATGACTCGCCTCTCTGCTCCCAGCCTGTTGCGCGCGTTGTTTGCTGCCTCCATCGGCTTGGCCGGCCTCGTCGGCTGCGCGGCCGGTGGAGCGGCGGGCGGAGGCACGGCTTCTGCGTCCATTCCGTGTGCGATTGAGAACGACTGCCCCAACGATATGACCTGTTCGTTCAACGTCTGCAGCGCCAAGACCTGCACGACGGTGGCGGACTGCAAGGGTTCGCCCTGTGTAGGCGGCAAGTGCGTCACCAACCAAACGAGTTTTGGCAAGGACGCCAGCGACGCGAGCACGGGCGGCAGCGACGCGGGCGGCGGCCCGTCCGGCTCGGACAGCAGCTCCTCCGGCGATATCGCCAAGAGCGACACGGCGTTGGACGGTGGCGGCGCCGGCGGCAAGGCCTGCACCCTCAACAGCGAGTGCAATGACGGCGTGGAATGCACGCTGGACAAATGCGTCGCCGGCACCTGTGTCCACCCCAAATCGCCTGGCCCTGGCTGCGGTTGCACGGGCACCAAGGACTGCAAGGACGACAACAGCTGCTCCGCCGACGTGTGCAAGAACGGCACGTGCAGCTACAGCAAGTACAACGACCCCAACAAGCCCGACACCAGCTGCTGCGCCAGCAATGGCGACTGCCTCGCCTCGCCCGGCGGCAAGTGTGCGGAATTCCGCTGTGTATACCCCATGACCGACTGCGCGACCGATGCGGGCTGCAACGACGGCCTGGGCTGCAGCTTGGACAAATGCGTAGGCGGCAAGTGCAGCTACAGCTCGGCGGGCGCGGGCTGCTGCAGCGACGCCAGCGGCTGCGATGACGGCATCGCCTGCACCGTGGACAGCTGCGACAACTTTGAGTGCAAGCACACGGCCGGCGCCGGCTGCTGCCAAAGCGACAGCGAATGCAGCGACCAGATCGACTGCACGACGGACAAGTGCACCGCCGGCCAGTGCAGCCACCAACCCAGCAACAGCAGCTGCTGCACGACCAACGCCGACTGCAATGACCAAAACAGCGCGACAACGGACAGTTGCGTGGCCGGCACCTGCCAAAACAGCACGGTCGGCACCGGCAAGAAGTGCCAAATCAACTTGGAGTGCGACGACGGCGATGACTGCACCGGCGACAGCTGCAAGGGCGGCTACTGCGACAACGCCAAGATCGCGGGTTGCACCACGGGCGGCGGCGGTGGCGGCGGCGGAAGCTCGGGCAGCTGCGCGGGCGTCTGCGGCAGCGGCCCGGCCGACGGCAGCTGCTTCTGCGATGACACGTGCGTCGATTTTGGCGATTGCTGCGGCGACTACAACAGCGTCTGCGGCGGCGGCGGCGGCGGCGGCAGCACCGGCAAGTGCGGCGACTTCATGTGCGACAAGGTCAGCGAGACCTGCTCCAACTGCCCGACGGACTGCGGCAAGTGCCCCACCACACCCAGCTGTGGCGATAAAGTCTGCGCTTCTACAGAGAATTGCCTCAGCTGCCCCGCGGATTGCGGCACGTGCGGCGGCGGCGGCGGGACGGAGACCTGCAAGGGTTCCTGCGGCGGCAAGTCGGCGACGGGCTCCTGCTATTGCGACGATATGTGCACGAGCAGCGGCGACTGCTGCAGCGACTATGCCAGCGTATGCGGCGGCGGTGGAGGCGGCGGCGCCAACAGCTGCGTGGGCAACTGCAACGGCCAAGCGCCCGGCGGCTGCTACTGCGACACGGCGTGCACCAGCGCCGGCGACTGCTGTGCCGACTATGCCAATGCGTGCGGCGGCGGCGGCGGTTCGGGCAGCCTGTGTGGCAAGAATCCGGCGGCCACCTGCAAGGGCATGTGCGGCGGTCCGGGCAAAGGCAGCTGCTACTGCGACGATTTCTGCGAGACGGCGGGCGATTGCTGCGCGGACTTTGCGGCCTGCGGCTGCTTCTGAGATCGGCCAACGCCATGAACAATCGACACGTGATCGGCGCGAGCCATGGGGCTGACGCAGCGCACGGGCCGGCAAGGAAGAAGAATGCTCAATTTGCTTAAGGATATCGCAGCCAAGCAGGTCGGAAAAGTGCTGACCTCAGAGGCGACGATGCGGGTGCTGAACAGCGCAGAGCTCCGCCACGTGGTGGTGACGGCGATCAACATGCGCGCAGGGGCCCGCGAGCTGCTGGAGACGCGGGTCAAGGACTTGGCGGTGAGCTTGGAGTTGGTGACGCGCGAGGACATGGCCCATGTGCGCCGGTCCATGCGCGATCTGGAAGACCACATCGCCGAACTGCGCGAGCAACTGGACCAGGCCCAAGAGGAATTGGCGGCCAACAAGGCGGCGGATGATCTCGCCAGGGCCCAGGCTGAAGCCAAGGCGGCGGAACAGGCTCCTACAGCAGAGCAGAGCGAAGAGCCGGCGAGCGAGCAAGGTGCGGCGGCTGGACCGGCCCCCAAGAAAGCCCGCAAGGCCAAAACGAATTAGGCTGCGCGAGCCGCAAAGGCCCGTGCCGACCAGGACAGGAGAAGGACCGATGGCGTTGCTGGAAATTCGCACCTACCCCGACCCGGTGCTCAAAGAACGCGGCCGCGAGGTGACCGAATTTGGTCCGGAGCTGCACCAATTGCTTGACGATATGGCTGAAACCATGGCCAAGGCGGAAGGGCTGGGGCTGGCGGCGAATCAGGTGGGCGAGGTGCTGCGGCTGTTCCTGATGGACGTGCCGGACGGCGAAGGGCAGCGCACCGGGGTGATCGAGGTGATCAACCCGCGGATTCTGTCGCGGCGCGGCGAGGTGAAGTACGAGGAAGGCTGTCTGTCCTTCCCCAACCTCTACGAGCCGGTGATTCGCGCCAATGACATTGAGGTGGCCTATCAAGACCGCCACGGGCAAGAGCAGAAAATCAAAGCCAAAGGTCTGGCAGCGATCTGCTTGCAGCACGAGATGGACCACCTGGACGGCATCACCTTCTTGGACCGTCTGAGTCCGCTCAAGCGCCGCGTGGCCCTGCGCGACTACATGCGCAACAACCGCGAAGAGATTGAAGACAAGCAGTTCCGGACCAAGGCGGCCCGAGCCAAGCGCGCCGAGCCTCAGGTGGTGTCGCAATAGTCGTTGCGGCGGCATCTGCTGGAGGAACTGCGTATGGCGGTAGTGTTTTTTGGCTCGCCTCCCCTGGCGGCCACGGTGCTTGGCGCGTTGCTGGACGCAGGCGTTGAAGTCGTGGGCGTTGTGACGCAGCCAGACAAGCCGGCCGGCCGCGGCAACCAGCTCAAAGCGCCCGCCGTGAAGGAATTGGCGCTCCAGCGCGGGGTTGAGGTGTACCAGCCGGTCAAGGTGCGCGATGGTGCCCTGGCGACTTGGCTGCGCGAAAAAAGGCCGCGCTTGGCGATCGTGGTGGCTTATGGCCGCATTCTGACTCAAGAAGTGCTGGACGTGCCGGAGCTGGGTTGCATCAACCTGCACGCGTCGCTGCTGCCGCGCTGGCGTGGAGCTTCGCCGATTGCCCGGGCGATCGCCGCGGGGGACTCGCACGCCGGTATGTGCCTGATGCAGATGGACGCCGGGCTGGACACAGGTGCGGTGCTGGACCGCGTGGAAGTGGCGATTGCAGAAAGCGATACCACCCCAGACCTGGAGACCAAGCTCGCGGCGGCCGGGGCTGAACTGCTGCTGAGGCGCTGGGCGGACCTGTGGAACGGCGAGCTTCAGCCTCAGACCCAGAGCACAGACGGTCTGACCTGGGCGCCGCCGATCGAGAAAAGCGAGGGGCGGCTGGACTGGCGGCGCAGTGCCATGGAATTGCACTGCCAGATCCGCGCAATGCAGCCGTGGCCGGGGGCGTTTTTTGCGAGCCTGCTGGCCCCAGGGGAAGACTGGAAGGTGTTTGCCGAGGGGCTGCAGCGCTCCGATCGCCAAGCCGAGCCGGGGCAGATCGCCGCGGTAGAAGGGCCGCTGGTGTGGATCGGCTGCGGCCAAGGCTGCCTGGGTGTCGCCGCGCTCCAGAGACCGGGCAAAGGCCGCGCTGTGGCGGCAGATGTCTTGCGCGGGTTGCGGGCGGGACCTGGGCAATTGCTGGGGAGCCAAGCGTGAAACTCGCCTCGATCGGCTGCGGCAACATGGGTGGAGCACTGCTGCAGCGCTGGCTGGACCAGCAGGCGCTGGCGCGGGCCGACGTTCAGGTCTGCGTGGCGGATGAGGCTGCGGCGGCGGCGGTGCGCGAGCGCTATGGCGTTGCGTGCGGCACAGGCGCGGTCGAGGCGATCCAAGGGGCCGACGCGGTGCTGCTGGCCGTCAAACCGCAACAGCGCCACGAGGTCTTGCCGCAGTTGGCCCAAGGCGCGGTCGGTGGCGCCGGGCCGCTGTGGATCTCCATCTTGGCCGGGGTGGACCTGGCGCAGCTGCAGCAGTCCTTGGGCCCAGAGGCGCGGGTGGTGCGCTGGATGCCCAACACCGCCGTGGCTGTGGGTCAAGGGCTAGTGGCCTGGAGCGCGGGCGATCGCCTGACACCTGGCGATCGGCAGATGCAAGGCGATTTGCTCGCCCCCCTTGGCCTGACGCTGGAGCTGGCCGAGGCGCAGATGGATGCCTTTACCGCGGTGGCGGGCTGCGGACCGGCCTATGTGTTTGCCCTTTGTGAGGCGCTCCAGGCCGCGGGCGAAGCTGTGGGGCTGGCCCCAACGGCGGCGGCGGATTTGGCGCGCCAGACGCTCATCGGCGCCGCGCGGCAGCTGGAGGGCGACGCGCGGAGCCCGGCGCAGCTGCGCCAAGCCGTGACCAGCAAGGGCGGTATGACGGAGGCGGCTCTGCAAGCCCTCGCCCAGCGCCAGTGGCCAGAGGCTATGACCCACGCCGTACAGGCCGCTGTGCAGAGGGCCGACGCGCTGGCGGGTCGCTGACGTCCGGCAAACCCAAGGCGAATTTCTGGCTATGATTCCTAGCGCGCCGATGGTCGCTGTAGGGCTCGTAAAGCAACAACTCGATCGAGTTGTATGTCGAGCGGAGCGGCGAGTCGTCTCTAAAGACGCGAGCTTGCGACCCACCTAGCAGGCGAGAGGCCCTTTTAGAAAATCAAGTTGATTTTTTGCAGGCCCTTTAGCCCTTGAGCACGCCCAAGTGGCCGAGCAAGCGCTCCGAGATCCCGCGCAACGCCGCAGTAATGCTGGGATCCTCTAGGCTTTTGGCCACTTCCGTAGCTTCTGTCAGGGCGTCCAGGGCTTCAAGGGCGCGATCGTCGGCCAGATAGAAGGCGACCATCGCCGCGGTCGACAGCAAAAAGCCAGCCGGATCAGCTAGATCCTGGGCAGTCAGCACCGCCTCTGCGGCGGCATGGACCGCTTCCGCCGCAGAGCGAACTGGGCAGACATCCAACGGAAGTCCGAGCCAGGGATCGGGCTGGGCGTGGCTCGCGCCGCTGCGCTGGGCATCGACGACCGCGGCTCGCGCGTGGACCAGCGCCTGGTCAAACTGCCCCTGCAACAGCGCCGTAGCTGCCAAAGTGGTCTGCAGATTCGCCGCTTCCGTCCAAGCTCCGGCTTGCTCGCAGAGCTGCACGGCGCGGCTGAGCGGATCGACCGCCGCGGCGTGCTGGCCGGCGCGCAAATAGTACTGGCCCAGCAGGGCAAAACTCGCCGTCGCCACAAAGCTGAGCGCCTCGCAGCGCGGCAGGTTGAGGCGGCCGAGCTCGGTGATCTCTTGGCGCAGCTTGTCGATCTGCCCGCAGGATCCGTGGTAGGCGGCGCGGGCGAGCAACACCTCTGCGTGCAACAACTGCAAGCTGTCATCGAGGTGGATGTCTTCGCTGAGCAGGCTCCAAGCCGCATCCATCTTGCGGAGATCGCGGTTCGCGTCGAGCGGCGATCGGTGGGCCACATACGGCAGCCGACCGGCGAGGATCGACACCTGTGCGGCGAGCTCACCCGTCTCTTCAGCGCGCGCTAGGGCATGTTCAGCGGCGGCGAGGCCTGCACTGGTCTCATGGGCAGCCAAGGCCGTGCGCGAAATGCTGGCCAACAGCCGAACCTCGACGTCTTCTGGGCAAGCATCCGCCAATTCCACAAGGAGACTGCGGACATAGCCGAGCCAGGCAGAGCGCTCGTGCAGGGCGGAGGTCATCGCGGGCAGAGACTCGACCAGCGTCAGCGCGGCGCGGGCGGCCACGACGCCGTCTTTGTCGAGCACGGCATCGCCGGCAGGTCCCAAGTGGTCCAGCAGGTGCGTGGGCAGACCGGGACGAACGGGCGGCGGCATGCGGCACCTCAGAGCCAGGAAGAGTAATCTGGCTGCAAAAGAACGGTCCTGGACTGCATTGGGTTCTTTTTGACTCTCAATGGCCTGAAACCGACGTTCTTTCACACCCTGTCAGACGCGTTAGACAGCCCCCGCAACGCGGCAGAGCGCCGGAGGTTCGGGCGATGATGGCACGGTCCAGAACAAAGTGCGAATTGCCGAACCACAGGCCGCGCTGATGAGCAACTCTGTGGTTACATAGACTATCATTCAGGGGGATTGGCGTTTCAGCGGGCCTACAGCGCGGGTTTAGGCTCTGCCGTCCACTGCTTGGAGGTTGAGGAACTTGGCGGTTTCGCGGTACAGTCCCGCCGCCGAGGGGGCCCCGGAGCCCTGGCAGCCAAGACGCAGAGGACAGCATGCACAGCGAATCAGGCGCCGCACCAGAGGAATCCGCTCCCGTCCCGCTGGCTGAAGAGTTGGATGCGGCGCGCCGGCGCCAAGAGAGCCTGGGTCTGCCGCCCCGGCCGCTGATCATCGGTATCGCCGGGGGGACGGGCGCCGGCAAGACCACGATCGCCCGCACGGTGGTGGCGGAATTGGCCGGCGAGTCGGTCACACTGATTGAGCACGATCACTATTACCGCGAGCACCCGCACCTGGATCCGGATCAGCGGGCGCTGCTGAACTACGATCACCCCGACAGCTTGGAGAGCGAGCTGCTCGCGGCACACCTGGACCAATTGGCCCGCGGCGAAGCGGTGGAACGGCCCAACTACGATTTTGTGCTTCACCAGCGCAAGGCCCAGACCACGCGCTTGGAGCCGACCCGGGTCATCGTGGTCGAGGGAATTCTGATTTTTGCCGAGCCTGGCCTGCGAGAGCGCTTTGATGTCAAGGTGTTTGTTGAGACACCGTCTGACATTCGCCTGCTGCGGCGCATTCGCCGGGACATGGAGCGCCGCGGTCGCACGTTTGAGGACATCCGCCGCCAATACCTCAAGACGGTGCGGCCGATGCACGAGGCGTTTGTCGAGCCGTCGCGGCGCTATGCCGATGTCATTATTCCGGAAGGCGGCAATAACCGCGTGGCCATTGAGATGCTGGTCGAGCGGTTGCGCAAGCCGTTGCGAGGCGCCGAGCGCTAGGGGCTGAACGGTGCGCTGAGGGCTTTTCGCAGGCGCTGGACACCGCGGAGCGATCTCTGGGGCAACATCAGCCGAGTTGCGCCTAAGCCAGCGAATCCGGCTTTGGCGAGCGCCTTGCGCACCTGGGCGGGAATGCCCATGCTCCAAGCCATGAATACCCTTTCTCCCGAGCTGAATCAGACACAGCAGCGGCTCCAAAAGCTTGGCTATCAGGTGCGCTGGCGCGAACAAGAGTGGTGGAGCTGCGCGGTGTTGGGTCACGGCACCGCTGTGCTTGGCCACGGCGCTGACCGCGAGGCGGCGCTGGAGCACGCGCTGGGGCAGATGCTAGCGCATCCCTTGGCGCGGACGCTTTGGCAGCTGCACCTAGGGGCGGACCTTCCAGAAGAGCAGGCGATCCCAGTTGATTTTGGCCATGAGCCGGCCGAGCCAGACCAGAGTCCAGCGCCGGCGGAAGGGGCAGAGCTGTTGGTCGTGGCCAGCGAGCCAGACCAGGCGCCGGTGCAGGAGCCCCAGAGCGTCGATGTGGAGCCCCTGCCCCAAAACCCCGTGGCGGAGCCCGAGGTTGTGCCAGTGCGACCCCGTCAAGCTCCGAGGCCCGTGGACTTTGCGCGCATTGACGATGCCCTGGGGGCCCTGAGCGCTCTGGAGAAGGACATTGAGGAAACCCAGGATTTTGCCCTTCTTTCTGCGGCGTTGATGCGATTGCAGCTGGTCGCGTGGATCGCCGTAGCCCGCGATTGGCAAGACCGGCTGGGCGACGAATTGGTGACCCAGCGAGTCAGCGGGCTAGCGGCGCGGATGGGCGCGATCGCTAGGCGTTACTGGCCGGGGCAGGTGGCGGCCCTGCGGCTCGACGCGCGGCCGAGCGACTGCATCGCGCTGGTGGGCGGCGAGCCGCGCTCCTGGGCCGATGTGGCGGAACTGGCCGAGTTGGCCATGGCGGAGGCCACGGCGATCGACGAATACGGCTGGTCCGATAGCGCCAAGCTGGGGCCGCAGCCTCGCGATCCCCGCAGCCGCTTGGGCGAGGCTCAGGCGACGCTGCGCAGGCTCTTGCCGGGTCTTGAGGAGCCGGGATCGCCGGCCTCCATCGTGCGCGCCGCGGAGCTGCGGCAGAACCCGCCGATCAAAGACATGGCTGCCGTCGCGCGAATGCTGCGCTGGCTGCGCTTGAGCGCCGATCCGGAACCGTGGGGCCGGGCGATGGGCTGGCTGCGCTGGCTGGTACAGCGGCTGGGCAACGCGGTGCCGCAGAGTATGGCCGAGCTGCTGCTGCCAGAGACACTTCCGCCGCGCGATTGGGCCCGCGAGAACGGCTTTTCTCCGCAGCGCGGCGAATTGCGCAAAGTGCTGGCCGAGCTCCCCGCAGCCGAGGCAGGCGCAGAGGCGCTGTATCCGTGGTTCCTCCGCATCTACAAGCTCTTTAACGCCGAGGAACTGGCGGAGCGGCTCGCTGGCCACCGCGAGCTGATCTTGGCCACGGACGTCCAAGCGGCATTTCCCAGCGACGGCACCGCGAGAGACCGCTGGCGCAAAGTGCAAAAACGCCTGGGCACGCCTGGGCCAACGCCTGCCCTGCCCTCGCCGGCCCTGCCCGTCCAAGAGGCAGAGAGCGCCGATCCCGCCGAGGCGGGCCCCGTGGCCAAGGCCCGGCTGCTGCTAGAGGGCAAGCGCGCCTTGGTGCTGGGCAACCGCGCCGACCCGCACCTGGACCGCCACTTGCGCGAAGGGCTGGGATTTGCCCAGCTGGACTGGTGCCTGACCGACAACGGCTCCAGCGTGGATGCCGCCAGCGACCGGGTGCGAAACGGCGGCTATGAGCTGGTGCTGGGTCTGACCGGCTTTATCAGCCATGCGTCCGAGGCCGTGCTGCGCCAAGCGTGTGCCGGCGGCGGCGTGCCGTTTGTTCGCGCAGGCAAGGGCCGGCTGGTGGGCTGTGCGGTGGCGGTGCTGCGCGATCTGGCTGTTCGCGGAGAATGATTGGGCGAGGCTGCAATTGGCGATGACCCAGCCGGCGGCGTCCTAGTGGTCCCGCTCCGTGCGCCCTGCCCGCCTTTGCAGCTCTGATCGCCTTGAACGCTGAGCTCTTTTGCGCCCCGACCCCAAGGCTGGGCTGGCTATCTGGCCCGCAAAATCGCCACGGCATGACCGCGAGGCCCGGGGACATCTAAAGTGCCCACGACTTTTCCCAGCGGCGCCAGAGACTTTGCCAACTCTGCGCCCGGACCGTGACCGTGCACCGCGGCCACCCCGCGCGGCGAGAGCAGAGGCCAGGCCTTGGGCAGCCATTCCGCCGCGGGCCAGACCGCGCGGGCGACGGCGAGATCGACGCGCGGCAGCTCTGCGCTGTGGAGCGAGCGCTTCTGCGCGGAGACGCCCTGGAGCCCCAAAGCCCTTGCGGTTTCATCAATAAATTCAACACGCAATCGTCGCGGCTCGACTGCAATCACCTGGGCCGATGGCCAAACTAGGGCAAAGGCAAATGCAGCCAGGCCAGCGCCCGCGCCCACATCGACCACACAGTGCGGCTCGACGCCCGCTTCACCCGCCAAACGAGCGACGCAAAGGGCTTGCAGCACGTGATCGGCGAGCCCGGCGGGGCTGGCATCGCCCACCAAATTCGTCCGCGCTTGGCCCAGAAGAAGCAGCTCCGACAGGCGGTGAAGCACCGGCAGCCACCCGTCCTGCCACGGCAGCCCTTCTGCGCGCGCCTGCAGGGCCAAGGCCTCCAAAGACCCGCTCATGGCTGGCCCTCTGCGGCGGAACTGGGGCCGGCTGCTGGGCCAGGGCCGCCGGGCTGCGCGGCCGCATCTTTCATCGCCTTGGCCTCGGCCTCTGCGCCTTCAATGCCTTGGTCTACGGCCTTTTTGTACTCGTCCGCCTTGTCACCCAAGGTCGCAGCAACGCGGTCGCGCAAGGCGATCGCTTTGTCTTTGTTGCCCGTAGCCGTGTAGAGCGCCGCAAGGGTCGCCGCCAGCTGCGGATCGGGTTTGTCGCCCGCGACCTCCGTCTCCAACAGCTTCTGCGCCCTTGGCAGGTCGTTGGCCTGCAGCCACAGCTCAATGATTTCCATGGGCTTAAGCACTTTGTCCGCCACCGCTTTGGCAGCGACCTTTTCCGCCTCGTCGCGCTTGTTGTCCATGGCCAGGGCCACAAGCTGCAGCATGGCCGGCTCGCGATCCATGGGCTTCTTGGCGCGAATGGCCTCAACCAAGCTCAGCGCCTTGGCCATCTGCCCGTCCTGAATGAGCAATTGTGCCTGCAACAGCTGAATGCGCTCTCCATCCGGCCCGGCCTTGAGCGGCTCCAGCGCGGCGATCGCCTCTTTGACCTTGCCGTTTTGCCGCAGCAGGTCCGCGCGCATGAGCGCCACAGTGGGGTTCTTGCTATTGAGGGCAAAGGCCTTTTCTGTCAGGGCCAGCGCCTGATCCAGCTGCTTGGCGCCCATCTTGGCACTCACCAGGGCCATCAGCACCCGCTCATCGTCAATACCGGCGCCTACAGACTCCATGACCTGGCCGGCCTCGTCAAAAGCCTTGCGATCCCTCAGAATTGCCGACAGCATCAGCGCAGACTCGAGATCGCGGTGGTCTTTGATCGCCGCGCGAAGCTGATTCTCCGCGGCCTGCTCTTCGCGCTTCATCAGCAGCAGCTGGGCCTTGGCGGCGTAGACACCCTGCGGCGGTTCCGCGGACTGCTGGGCCTGGTCCAGGAGTTTTGCCGCGTCGGCCAAGAGAGCGTCGCGCTGATTCTCCGGCACTGTGGACACGCGGCGCAGAAGCACGACGGCCTTGGCCAGCAGGGCCTCTGGCAGCCCTGGAGAGACCTGCAGAGCCTTCTCTGCGTGCTGGAGGGCCTTGACCGGCTGTTCCAGCGCCATGAGCGTCTCTGTGAGAAAGAGGTGCCCCAGAGGGTCGGCCATCGCCGTCAGCGCGGCTTCGCAGTTGGCTACACCGGGTTCTTCAATCTTTTGCTCAAGCTGCATCACGCCTTTGGCAAACGTCACCGCCGCCTGCTTGGGGGCGATCGACTCCGCCGCCGCGAGATCGACATTGGCCGCCTTGAAATCGCCCGCGACGCGCGAAGCATGGGCGCGCAACACCAACCACAGCGCCACCGCATCGGCTTCGGCCAGCGGCTGCGGCTTGATCATCGCGGCTTTGGCTAGTGGTTCTACAGTCTTGCCGCCCTCTAGCTGCACGGCGACGCGGGTGCGACTCAGCAGCAGCGGTGTCGTCACCCCGCCTGACTCGACGACCAGCGCAACCTTCTCTCCGCGAGCCTCATACAAGGCCTTGACGAGAAAGGCTACTTCCAGGCTATGCACGGGCAGCGCCTTGCCGCTCTGGACACTGGCAAACAGCGCCGACGAGTCGAGCACCGGATGGCGACGGCGCGTTTGCGGCGCCACAGCCTGCAGTCCGCCCGGGGCCGCCATTGCCTTGAGGCGGGTGGCCAGCTCGTCAGTATTGGGCAGTTCACTGGCGAATTTGCGCATCCCCGCGTCCGCTACGCCCGGGGCAATCGCCAGCGGACCGCTCAGCCCCGCCGCCGCCAGTTTGGCCGCCCACCCAGCGTGCGCGGCGCTGGCGGCTGCAACCGTGGCCTTAGCCGCGCTCCCAGGCCCGCGCGTGTACCAGATGCCCGCCGCGCCCGCAGCCACAAGCGCCACCGCTGCACCGGCGACAAGCAGCTTGGAGGAGCCAGCAGCCGGCGCACCAGCAACTACAACTGGCTGATCACCTAAGGCTTTATGGCAGTTTGGGCACCGCGCTTCCTCCGCCGAGGCGACGTCAACCTGGGTGTCACACGTAGAACAGAACTTCTTCATCTGCTGGGTTCCTTGCAGCCTCTGCGGCTGGGTTGCGCCGGAGCGCGGCTGGTCAGTCGGCCCGCATTTCTGGGGCATGGCGTTCAATAAATGCGCGCAACTCTTGAGGATGATCGCTGATCAGCCCGTGCAGCAGCCCCGCCTGGGCCAAGGGCAGCTGCTGTTCCCACTGCGCCGGGCGATTGGCAGTCCAGGCCCACACCGGCCACTGTCGCTGAGCCACCTCTTTGAGCCACGGCTGGTCTAGAAGGCTGTGGTGGGGATGCAACTGGGCAACCGGCCCGGCCACCTGCAGCGGCTCTTGGGTCAGCGGCCAAAAATCGCAAGGCGGCGCCGGCTCGATCAGCGCAGCGCAGCGCACATGGGGCGCTAGGTCGGCAAACTCTTCTAGCGCGGGCCGCGAAAAGCTCGACACCACCAGCTGCGGGGCGGGCATTTCCCTCAAGCGCCTCGCCACAACCTGCACCAACTGGCGCATCTGCTTTGGGGGGAGGCCGGCCGCCACTTTCAGCTCGACATTGATCAAAACCCCAGCGGACAGCCACCATTCCAGCACGTTGTCCAGGTGGGCAATCGGCTGAGGCTGCAGGCCCAATTCGGCCATCCGCACGTCGCGCAGCTGCCGCCAGGGGTGTTGCCACAGCAGGCCAGGCGCGCCGCACAGCCGCAGCAGGTCGTCATCGTGAAACACCACGGGCTCGCCGTCTGCGCTGAGTTGGACGTCGATCTCAACGCCATCTGCCCCGGCATCCACCGCAGCCTTGAGGGCCTGCAAGCTGTTCTCTACCGCCAGCGTGCGAGCGCCGCGATGCCCGATGACCCTTAGCATGGTGTCACGCCCGATCGGGGTCAAAGGTGATCAGATCGGTCTGCAAGAGCAAGAACAGCACATGCAGCAGGGCTAAGCGTTGCTGGCGATTGGCGTAGCATTCGTGGTACGCGGGCCGGGCCGTGTCGGAGGCCATCAGCAAAGAGAGCACTTTGGACTCGCGCGCTTGGAGCTTGAGATCCGAGATCGACAGCTGAGGTTGGCGCACCGGATAGAAGCGGCGATCGAGCTTGTCTGCAAAAAGCGGCTCCAGCGTCGCCAGCGAAATGCGCTCGCGCACGCCTTCAGCCAGCATAGGCACCGGGTCGATGTCCAGGGGCACGATGTCGGCCGGCGGCTCCGCACCGTCAAAGAAGGCGAATTGACCGCTGTCCCAGCCAAAGGCCTGGATCAGCTTGGCGCGCAACTGCTGCTCGAGCACCTGAAACAGCTGAAACGGCTTGATCTTGTTCATGCTGATCAGCAGATCGCCGAGCCGAGCGCCGGTGTCTTTGGCCCGCTGAGCGGCTAGGTCGACATCTGCCTGACTGACGTAGCCATTGCTGACCATGAACGGGCCGATCAACTCTTCCATGAGATTGGAGGCGATGTACTGAATTCGGCCCCTGCGGAAATACACAGCTTTGATGCCATCGCCGCGGGTCAGCTCCAGACAGCCGCTCGAGCGATCGGCGTGGAGCCGGTAGATGAGCCGCACGAGGATCCACTGCGACAGCGGCCCGCTCAGCACCGGCGCCTTGCGCTGCGCTGCCATTTCTGCGAGCACAGCGCGAAATACAGGTATCGATCCAAGCGGTTGCAGAGGGCTGCGGCCGATCGCCACCATCGCCGACTCGTGGATGGTGCGCGCCTTGAGCAGCGCGGTCAGGTTCGCCGCGTTCATGGGGCCAAACTCGCTGCCGTCGGCGAGCTGCACGCGGTATTCGCCGGCGTCTTGGGCCTGCGGGTCCGCCGGCAACTGCGCGGGCGCCACGGCTGGCTGAGGCCTAGACGCGGCAGCGGCAGCGGCAAACTGGCCGGAGGGAGCGCCCGCCGCGGCAATCCGGCCCGACGAAGCCGCGGCCGCCCCAAACGGGCCCGAAGACGCGGCAGCCACTGCAATCCGGCCAGACGACGCCGAAGCTGCCCCAAGCTGGCTAGACGGTGCGGCAAAAACGGGAGCATGGGTCGCAGCCCCGCCGCCCGCGAGCTGGTCCAGAAAATCGCCTACGCCGGGCGGGAGCGTGTCCATCGCGCTAAGCGAATCAAACAGATCCTGAGCCGGCTGTGTGGGATCCTGGCTTCCCACGCGCACCAGAGTCGGCGCCACGGCCCGAGCGCGAGCGTCAAAGAAGGCGGGCGGCTGCGGCAGCACCGGCTCCGGCCGCGCCAGAGGGGCATCGCCGGCAGAGGCCGGTTCCAGCAATTCCTGAGGCGACGTCTGCAATTCCGGACGCATAGCCCGCAGCCTTGCGGCCGTCGCAGCCGGGTCGGTCTTTTCTGGCGAAGCGACGGCGAATTCGCTGGGCCGCGGCTTCAGACCTGATCCCGGGCTGGGTGCACCTGGCTGAAACCCCGGTGTGGACGAGGGTTTAGCGACATTCAACCACTCCTGGCGGAATGGCGAGGGCTGGGTCGACGCCACCTGTTCGCGCGAGTCTGCGCCGGCCGCTGGTCGAACGAGCACGGCTTGCGGCGCTGTCTGGGATACCGACGAAGAGGGCTGAATTTCCCGAACAGGAGCAATGGCTTGCATAGGCTGGGCGGTCTGAACTGCTGAGACAGCTTGAACCGCGGCAACGGCCTGTCCGGATGGAGCTGACTGCGCTAGCGGAACCGGCGGAAGCGACTGGACGGGCACCGGCGGCGGAGCGGTCGGTCCCGTGACCCGCACAGGCGTGGGCACCGTGGGCCGCGACAGCTCGGCGTCTGAGGCGCGGCTCGTGGGCAGGTTCAGACCGGTCGCCGCCTGCTTTTCTGCAATCCGCTGGCGGATTTTCTGAATCTCTTCTGGAGAGAAGGACAGCGAGTTGGATCCCGGCAGCGGCATGCCTTCCATCACCGCTGCCACTTCCGCCCGAGGCTTGACCGCCGCCAAGGCCGCGGCGTTCTGCTGGGCCACCTCCGCCTTGCTCTGCGTCGGCAGCGCTGAGAGCGCCGAGTCCGGGATCGGCGGCGGCTCGTCAGGCGCCAATTGGTGATTGTTGCGCGATTGCGGGGCGTCGGGCTTGGTTGGCGCGGGCCCCGGAACAGGCGCGGGCGCAGCGGGTGTCCGCGAAGGATCGAACAATTCCTCCATGAACTTAGCGAGATGCCCCGCAGAGACGTGTTGGCGCCGGGCGAACAGCACCGTCATGATGTCGTCGTGCATCGCCAGGGCCGTCGGATAGCGCTCGGCCGGGTCGCGGGCCAAGGCTTTGCGGAGGATCTCGCGAATGTCTTCTTCTATATACGCGTGCTTCTTGAACTTTTGCTCAATGCGTGCATCGCGAATGTTGACCAGGGTCTCTAGATCGGTCTTGGCCAGAAACAGCCGCTTGAGCGTCAGCGACTCGTACAGGATGATGCCGAGGCTAAAAATGTCCGACCGATGGTCAAAGGGCCGGCCAGTGACCTGCTCCGGGCTCATGTAGCCCAGCTTGCCCTTGAGCACCCCGGATCGCGTGGCATTTTCGCGCTGCCCGCCCGGCGTCGCCTTGGCCACGCCAAAGTCCATGACCTTGACCTCGCCGGATTCACTAATAATCACGTTGGACGGCGAGACGTCGCGGTGGATGATGTTCAGCGAGCGGCCGTAGTGGTCCTTGGCGTTGTGGGCGTAGTGTAGGCCCTTGGCGACTTCCGAGGCCACGAGCAGACAAATCTCAGGCGGGATGCGGTACTGCGTCTGGGTGGCCCGCGACAGGACCTTGAACAGGTCGTGGCCCGGCACGTACTCCATGGCGATGTAAAAGATGCCGTCGATCTCGCCATTTTCGTAGGTCTGGACGACGTTTGCGTGCTGCAACACCGCGCAGAGTCGGGCTTCAGCGAGCAACATGTCGATAAAAGTGCGGTTGGAGGCAAAACTCGGCAGGATCTTCTTGATGACGACGATCTTTTCAAAACCGCCCACGCCGCCGACGCGCGCACGCCACACTTCGGCCATGCCGCCCAAGCCGATGCGGTCCAGCAGTTCGTAGCGACCGAACATCGTGGTCAAGGTCACCTCACCCCTCTAGAAACCCAACGGCCCCGCAAACTCAATTGCCCGCAAATTCAAGCGACTGCAACTCTACCAGCGTCCGGTCTTCTCCGGGTGCGAACTCCCTAGCGAGCTCCTTTCTTCTGGACCAGCGACCCGCAGCCGTCGCCTGTTCCAATGCCGCATTTGCAGTCAAAACGCAAGCCTCCCCCCCGGCAGACTAGCGCTTCTCCATCTCGTCGATGAACGCGTGGCCGGCGCGACAGGCCTCGTTGTCCTGCGCCGAGGGCTGGGCCGCCACTTTGCGCAGGCGCTGACAGAGCGGATCCGCTTCGCCCGCGCGCTTGCAGGTGCGCTCTGCCAAGTCCGTGCAAGGCGCATTGCACGCCCCAAGCAACGCCAAAACCGCGGCCCAAAGGAGGCCCAACTGTGCGATTCGCTTCATGGCCGCACCTCCTCGGGGACGATGGGCTCCCAGGTGACGATCTCCAGGCCGTAACCTGAAACGCCGCGCAGCCGCCGCGCTTGATTGGTCATCACCCGCAAGCGCCGCAGGCCCAAGTCGCGCAGGATCTGGGCACCGATGCCAAATTCCTGAAAGTCCATTTGACCCTTTGCGGCGTCCCCAGGCTGTGCGGGGGCACCGGCGCTGCGATCGACGTGGTATTGCAGCAGTTCGCTGAGCTCACCGGTGTCGCGCTCGGCGTCGAGGTAGAGGATCACGCCTTTGCCCTCGGCGGCGATGCGCTTCATGGCCGCTCCGAGCTTTTGCTGGGCCCGCGAAAGGGCAAAGCCAAAGGCATCGGCCAGCAGATTGGCCCGGTGCACCCGCACCAGCACCGGCTCTTCCGCATTGATCTCGCCGTGGATCAGCGCGGCGTGCAAACCGCCGTCGACCAGCGAGCGGTAGATCGCGATGCGGAACTCGCCAAACTCCGTGGCCATGCGGCTCTCTGCTTCGCGCACGACCAGCGGCTCGCGCTGCAGGCGGTATTCGATCAGGTCGGCCACGGTGACCACGCGAATGCCGTACTGCGCGCCAAACTCCAGCAGCGCGGGCAGCCGGCTCATCGTGCCGTCGGGGGCCATGACCTCGCAGATCACGCCCGCTGGGGTCAGACCGGCGAGGCGAGCCAGATCGACCGATCCTTCCGTCTGGCCGCTGCGCACCAACACGCCGCCCTGCCGAGCCCGCAGTGGAAACACGTGGCCGGGGACGCGGAAATCCTTGGCGCTGGCGTCTGGGGCAATCGCCCGGCGGATCGTATGGGCGCGGGCGCGGGCCGAAACACCAGATCCCGGCGCATCGACCGCATCCAGGCTCACGGTAAACGCCGTTCCAAGCGCGGCTTGGTTGTGCGGCGCCATGGGGCCGAGCTCAAGGCGGTCGGTGAGCGCGCCCTGCATCGCCAGGCAAATGAGCCCGCGGCCGTGTTCGGCCATAAAGTGGATCGCTTCAGGGGTCACACAGTCGGCCGCGATGACAAGGTCGCCTTCATTTTCGCGATCTTCATCGTCCACAAGGATGACCATGCGCCCGGCGGCGATGTCGGCAATGGCCTGTTCGATCGGCGCGATGTGCGGTGCCACCTGCGAAGCGACGCTGCCCAAGGCAAAATTCGCCGTCCGTTGCGAAGCGGCGCTGCCTGGGGCGGCGGGCGCCGGGCTGCCAAGGGGCGAAGAGGCAAAATGCGTCACAAGGGGCTCCAAATTGGCCAGCCGCGCCGACGGTCCTGGCGGGCAAAAAGGTCCATGGCTTCAGGGCTCAAGGGCAGACAACGCCCGATGGGGCGCGCGGCGCTGGGCGGCGGCGGCGTAGACCTCAAAGGCAGGGCGGGCAATGCGCCGGGCCAGCACCACCACGCCGGGGGCAGCCCCTTCCGTGGCCGCTTGCAGGCTGGCTTCAATGTCGTGCTGGTCGCCGCTGAGAACCGCGTGGCCTTGACCCGCCAGCTCCGTGGCAAAACGCAGGCGCATCAGCTGGGTATCCGCGGCTTTGAGGGCGCGATCTACCGCGGCGATCGTGGCGATGGGCGTGTGGCACTGCAGAATCCCCAGGGCATCCTGGCGATCCGCGGCGTCATCCGCGCCGATCATCTGGCCGTGCAGCGCCGCGCGAAGCCTTTCATGGGCTTGCGGCAAGAGCAGGGTCTCGGTCACTTCGCCGGCGGATTCAAGGGCGGCGCGCTGCAGCGAAGCCTCGCAACTGGCCACATCGCCGCCAAAGACCACCAGAAAGCGCCCTGGGTCGATGTCGCCGGCAAACACCAGCTCTACCGGCGCCTCTTTGACCAGGGCATCGAGCGCGACAAGGCCGGCTGGTACGGAGACCAGTTCGATCGCGGCCAAAGTGTCGTGCGCGGTAGCGAGGGCCAAAGGGTGCCTCCGTCAAGCCCAGAGGGCCTGAAGAAGTTATACGATGCGGAAGTAGCCGTGCAGGGTGCAGCGGCGCTGTTTGGTCCAGGTGCGGGCGTTGGTCAGGCCTTCTCCGGTGGTGCCGGCGATGGTCCAAGCGGTGTAGCCCTCTCCGCCCAGGCCCAAGCCGGCAAAGGACGGGGCATTCTTGACAAAGATCGAGGTGTTGACTGCCTTGGCCATGCGGTCGAGGCGGTCGATCGCCATCGAGTGCATCGTGGCCGTGTGGAGAAAGCCGTGTTCGACGCGCACCGCCGCTTCCACCGCCGCTTCCCAATCGGCCACGCGGAAGAAGCCGAGCACCGGAAGCAGGCCTTCTAGCTGGACAAACGGGTGGTTCTCATCCACCTCCGCGTAGGCGATGCGCGTGTCATCGCTCACGTTCACGCCGATCTCGCGCAGGATCACGCTGGCGTTCTTGCCGACAAAGCGCTTGGCGATATGCCCGTCTTCAATCAGCAATTTCTCCAACGCTGCCAGTTCGCGGTCCTTGACCTCATACGCGCCGTTGCTGTTCATCTCGCGCTTGAGCTGGTCGGCGATCGACGCCACCGCGATGATCTCTTTTTCCACGATGCAGACGATGTTGTTGTCGAGCGACGCACCGGCGATGATGTTTTTGGCCGCTTTGTTCAGGTCAGCGGTCTCATCCACCACGGCGGGCGGATTGCCCGGCCCTGCGCAGACCGCGCGCTTGCCCGAATTCAGCGCCGCCTTGACCACCGGACCGCCGCCCGTCACCGCCAGAAGCCGCACGCCGGGGTGCTTCATCACCGCGTTGGCCGATTCGATCGACGGCTCCGTGACCATGGTGAACAGGTTATCCGGCGCCCCCGCTTCCACGCAGGCCTGGTTGAGCATCTGCACGTACCAGGAGAGGGTGCGCTTGGCGCTGGGGTGGACGTTGAACACCACGGTGTTTCCGCCCGCCAGCATGGAGATGCCGTTGTTCAGAATCGTCTCTGTGGCATTCGTCGTCGGAGTGATGGAGCCAATGACGCCCAGCGGCCCGTATTCGTCGATCGTCAGGCCGTTGTCGCCGGTGTGCGCCGCGGGCTGCAGGATCTCCATCCCCGGGGTCTTGAGGGCGACCAGCCGGTTCTTGTTGATCTTATCGGCGACGCGACCTAGCCCGGTCTCTTCAACCGCGCGGCGGCTCATCTCTTCCAGGTTCTTGAGCGTCACCTGGCGCATATTGTCGATGGCGCGGGCGCGCACGTGCACTGGGGTCTTGTGCAGCTGCTCGTAAGCCTTGCGCGCGGCGGCCACGGCATCGTCCACCGTGTCAAAAAGCCCGTTCTTGCCAGCGCTGTACCGCGGCGCAGAGATCGTCGGGCCCCCAGCGCCAGCGCCAAGGCGCTTGACCACCTCTGCCACGATCGCTTGGATGCGTGCGTCGTCCATCCGTCCCTCCTACCCATTGCGCTCGTCGCGCCTCGCCGGGAAATGCCGATCCGCAGGCGATCGCCGTACCGGACTAGCTGTCGGCGCCGCTCGGATCGTCGTCGCGGATCGGATACTTCTCATAGACCGCGTCGCCTTCCACGTGAACGCTGTCGACAATCGCCATGATGACGTGATCGACGGGGCGGTCCTTGGTAGCGGCGGTCAAGCGCGCTGATGAACCGGCGGCAAACAGCACGACTTCGCCATCGCCGGCGCCCACAGCGTCGACCGCGACGATGACCTTGCCCGTGGCATTCCACTGCGCGTCCAACTCGCGCACCAGCAACAGTCGCAACCCGCTGAGCTCAGGCTCTTTGCGCGTGGCGACGACGGTGCCGACGATCTTGCCGAGCAACATGGCGACCTCCAAGACGACAAGCCACGGCGGTCAGGTCGCAAAGACCTCCGCCGCCGGGCACTGCGAAATCTACGGCGACGCAGCAGAGCTAGACCCCGCCCAAAACCGCGCGGCTAAACGCCAAACGCGACTGTGGGCGGGCCATCCTCCGCTCCGGCACCGGCGGCGAAACTAGACGCCCTTGCCGTCGCTCTTGGCCGGGCCGCGGCCCAGGGGCATGACCAGGTCGACATTGGCGTGCGGGCGCGGGATCACGTGGACGGAGACGAGCTCGCCCACGCGCTCAGCCTGGCGCTGGCCGGCTTCGACCGCCGCTTTGACGGCCGCGACGTCGCCGCGCACGATCGCCGTCACATAGCCGCCGCCGATCTTCTCAAAGCCGACGAGCTCCACCTTGGCAGCCTTCACCATGGCATCCGAGGCTTCGATCAGAGCGACAAAACCGCGGGTTTCGATCATTCCCAGAGCATCCGACATGACAACTCCTCTCGAGTCTTTGACAAAGCGGCGCTAGCTGCCGCGGGGTTCTTGGGTCTAGGCGGGCCAACCTGTTGCTGGACCGCGGCGGAATTGGGCTTTGGGGGCAAGACCCCGCGGCTCAGAGCCTATGAAAGTAATCCGGATGTGACTGACAGACTGCTGGAAACATTGGGCTTTTCGACCGTCATGGGCTCGCAACTGCCTATCTGTCACTTCTTCTTAGCGGGACGGCGTCTGGCCGTCGATGCCTTCCAGCGCGGCGATCGCTGCGGCGCGGGCCGAGTCGATCTCGCTTTCCGATCCGGACATCCACAGCCGACCAAAAGCTCCAAAGGGGCGAACTTCAATCAACTTGACGTTCGCAGCCTTCTCAGCCTCGTTGGCGGCGTAGGCGGCGTATCCGGCCGGCTCGGTCTCCAGGATGAACAGGCTGTCGCCCGGCAGAATCATCATGCCCCACGAGTCGCGGTTGATGATCTGCGCCTGGTAGGGCTCGATCGCGCGGATCACTTGGTTGGTGGCGATGCGCGGCTTGAGGCGCTGCCCCTCTTCTACGCCCAAGTCCTCAAGAATTGCCCGGCCTGCGCTGCGAACGGCGCCTTGATCGGCATCGTGAACCTCCAAGAGGCCAAAGGCGCGCTCCACGACTTGGATCGCCGGCGCCACGGTGGTCGCTTTGAGGGCGACGTCCGTGACGCGGTTGATCGCGATACCCGGGGCAATCTCAACAAAGAGGCTCGCCATGTTGGGCAGGGGCAGGAAGCCGCGGGCGGTCTTGCCGATGTAGGACGCCAGCTGAGGCTGAAGGCTGTCCAGAATCACGAAGGTGCGGAGCGCGATAGCCATGGGCTCTCCCCAGTTGCGACGCAGACGGAAGGTTCAGTGCAGCAAGCGGCGAGACCGGGAGCGGCCACAGGGGCCGAGGTCCGCGCTTCTGACTGGGAGACTGCGACCAGACAGCCGCAGTCCACCGCCGTGCTTGTACCGCAAGATGCGCTGGAGCGCCAGCCCCGGCCCAGGTCAACGCCGCGGATCAAATTTGGCGAACAGAGACATGAGCCCAGATGGAACTGCGCTGCGCGGGAGTCGCGCTTCTTGACGCGGCGCCGATGGCGGGTTACCACGTCAAATGGCGTTGCGCGGAGGGAACGGCGTTGCCCGGCCCCCCACCTTGGCTAACCCGCACGCGCGACGTCTTTTTGGACCTGAGAGTCCTCATGATCCGGTGCACCCGCGGCAGCTACGGCGGTCGCAGGTAGAGAAGGAGTGGGCATGGTGATGTGTCCGCGCTGCGGCCGAGCCAATGAAGGCAAGTACCGGTTCTGCCTGGGCTGCGGCGCAGTCTTGCCGGCGCAGGATCAGAAAATTGCACCCGCCGTGGTGCCCAGCGGGGCAGTGGCGCCGCGCCAGGACGCTCGTGCCGGCGCAGAAGCGCTGATTCCGCCGCCCCCAGCCCAGATTGCGCCTGGGCCGAGCCCACGGGCCGAGGAGCCCAAGACCGAAGCGCCGCGCACCATCGCCCCCGTGCTGCCGCCGCGCCCCAGTGCGGCCAGTTCCAGGGGCGTCGCGCCGCCGTCCGCGGGCCACATGGGGCCGTCAATGGCGCCGAGTGCGCCGCCACCCGCCCCTCGCCTTGCGGGCAACGGCAGCGATGAACTGCCCACAGCGGCGGTGAGCAGTCTGTTGCAGCAGGTCGCCGCGCGCACCGCCGGGGCACCGCCCCCCCACAACCCGCCGCCCGCATCTCGCCCGCCGATGGAACACCCGGGCAGTCAGGCCGCGGCGA
Organism: Myxococcota bacterium; assembly: GCA_964201005.1. Taxonomy (GTDB): domain Bacteria; phylum Myxococcota_A; class UBA9042; order UBA9042; family UBA9042; genus SXRM01. The sequence goes on along the minus strand of CAXNCS010000001.1, from coordinate 31,614 downwards.
TCGGCCTGCCCACGCCGAGAATTGCCACTGGGCCCAACCACAATCCTGTGGAGGCGGCGGCGCTCGCCCAGGACATGAGCGCCAACACCTTGCAGAGCGTGCCGCGACCGGTGCCGAGCAGCGAGGCCAAGACCGTGCCGCCGGGCAGCACCCTGCCTGGCTTCCAACTGGCCCCCGGCGCGAGCCAACCGCCCCAGCGGCCCACGTCGCCGACGCCCAGTGCGCGGCCGCCCGCCTCGCGGTATGCCCCACCGGCCCCTCCTGCCGGCGCGGCCCCTGCTTTGCGCAGCACCCCGGCAGGCGCCCCGGCGATTCCGCCTTTGGGGGCCCCGCGGAATGCCCCGCCGCCGGGTTCTGGCTCCGGAAGCGTGGGTCCGGGCATGGTCGGGGGGCATTCTTGCGGCACTTGCGGTGCGGATGTCCCTGAGGGCAACGCATTTTGCGGTTCGTGTGGCGCGCCAAATCCGCAGCGCGCGGCCCCCGTGGCGCCGGTGGCTCACAAGCCAGAACGCGTGGGCTTTATCGCGCTGATCGACGACAATGGCGCAGAGTCGCTGCAATTTCCGCTGATGAAAGGCGAGAATCGCGTTGGCAGCGGCGAAAGCTGCCAGCTGCGCTTCCCCGATGACGGCTTTCTGGCCGGCGTGCACTGTGCCGTCGACGCGGAGGTGGGCCACGCCAGCCTGCGGCCGATCGATCAAGCCAACGGCGTGTTTGTGCGCATCACCGTGCCGGTGGAGCTGCATCACGGCGATGTGCTGCGGATTGGCCAGGAAGTGCTGCGTTTTGAGCGAATGGACCGGCTGGTGCCGGAGAAAAACGCGGACGGCCAACAGGAAACGGTGGGCACCCTGCCGGCCAAGGGCGTGTGGGGTCGGCTGTGCCAGCTTGGCCTAGCGCGCCAGGTGGCCAACGCCTACTTGCTGTCGAGCCCAGACGTGTTCTTGGGCCGGGAGAGAGGCGACATCCTGTTCCCGCGAGACGGCTTTGTGTCGGGATCGCACGCCGTGCTGTCCGATCGCAATGGTCGCGGATTTCTTAAAGATTTGGTGAGCTCCAACGGCACATTTGTCAAGGCCAAGGGGGAGACGGCATTGCGCAACGGCGATCTGTTTCTGCTGGGGCGAAATTTGCTGCGCATCCACCTGGGTGCGCCGGCGTGAACGTGATACGCTAAGCGCCGCGAAGCGGAGCAGGGAGCGCGTTCCAGGGTGGGGCGCAGTCGCACCGGGCGGGCGAGGCAGGCAAGTCGCAGACAGTGCGCTGCGGTAAGCAGGAGATTCCTCCGCAATATTGGCCAGTTGACCTTGGACCCACAGAAGACCCAAGTGGTTTTGGGCTGGGACCTACACCATCGCTCTGAGAAAGTGGGGCAGTATGAGCAAAACCGCACCGGCCAACGCCAACCAGCAGGCCGACAGCCAAGATCGCCGCGACACCTCGCGTCGTACTTTTGATATTCAGGTCGGTATCGCCACCGATCACCGGTTGTTTGTCGGACTCGTCCACAACATCTCAACCGGCGGCTTGTTCATCGCCAGCGACGCCCATATGCGCAAAGGCGAAAAGGTCGAGGTGCGCTTCTCGATCCCGGGTAGCAGCCACATCTTTGACAAGCACGCCACGGTCACCTGGACGCGGCCTGTCGACGCAGACGGCACCCACCGCACCCGCGCGGGATTTGGCGTGCGCTTTGACTCGCTCAGCGACGAAGAGTCCAAGCTCCTCAACGCCTTCTTGCAGGTCCACGATCCGATTTTCTTTGACTTTTGATTGCGGCGAATCGGACCCCAGCGCCCGAGGTCTGAGCGCGGTCGCCGGGCGATCGAGGTCCTGACCTGCCGGCCCCCTCGTACGTTGAACTATCGGATCGCGAAGGGTTTCGCGCGATTCCAGTAGCGATGTGTGAACGGAGTCCGGGGAAGCGAGCCAATACCCGCGCAGCGTCGGTCAGCTGCCGCGCTGCGGCCTTTGGGTCCTAGATCAAGCCAAGGCCGCGGGCACGGCTCCAAAGCTCCAGGCGCAGCTCAATCAGCTCAGGAAGCTCGAGGGGCGCCGTGTGAGAGCCGCCAGGGATTTCAAGCAACTCAGCATCGGGGAGCAGCTGCACTAGCTCGGCCTGCAAGCGCCCCGGGGTAAAGTGATCGCGCAAACCGGCGACCACGAGGGCCGGAATCTGAAGCTGCGGCAGCCACTCGCGCGCGGAATGCGTGGCGGCGCTCTGCAAAAACGCCAGGAAGACCAACGGATCGAGCCGGGCCATGTGGTTGAGATAGGGCAAGAAGTCGTCGCGGCGGATCATCTTGGGGTTGATCTCTGTGGCGACGGCGAGCTGATAGGCCAGCTCGGTCGGCACCCAACGCTGCCAGAGCTTGCGCAGGCCGACTTGGTAACGCAGCGCCGCGCCGGTCACGAACGGGAGGAGCTTGGAGCCGACATCGCTGCCCTGAAAAGTGTCCAGCGGCTTCTCAAACGCGCCGCACATCGGCACGAGCGCCGCGGTACGCTCCGGATGCAGGTGCGCGGCGGTGAGGATGACCTGCACCCCCATCGAATGGCCCATCAGGGTGGCGCGCTGGATGCCCAGATGGTCCAGCACGGTCCACGCGTCGCGGGCGGCTTGCTCAATGGTCATGGTGCGCTGATCGTCGGGCACTTCTGATTGGCCGTGGCCGCGGTAGTGGAAATGCACCACTTGGCAGCGGCGCTCCAGAACCGGCCGAAGGTAGCGCCAGATATAGCCGTCGCAGCCCACGCCATCGCATAGCAGGACCGCAGGGCCGCCAGCGTGGCCGGTCACGCGGACAGAGAGCAGCGGGCCATCTGGAGTGGCGATCAGGTGGGCGGGCATGGCGACCTAGGACATCGAACCCTGATTTTGCGATCGGTTGCAGCTGGGCAGGAGCTCGATGTGCGGAATTAGACCCAGCAGCAGTACACCAAGGTCTGAACGCGCTAGCCGTGCGCCGAATGGAGATCGGGGCGCTGCGCGTACATCCGCGGCCCGAGCCAGGCAAAGCCAAAGATCAGGTAGCCGACGACCAGCGCGAGCACGCCGGGCATACCGACGCGCAGCGGCACAGCCACGAACACGTATAGCCCAGAGAGCATCTGAAAGACTTTGATCGGCAACACTTCGCTCGCCTTGAGCTTGGGCAGAGGCAGGTTGCAGACCATCAGGGCGGCGTTGATCGAGGCCAGCCAGGGGAACCAGCCCAGGAGATCGGGGTGCGATTTGTCGAGCCCAAGCTCTACCAAAGTGAGGTAGGCGGAGGCGATCACCGCGCCGGACAGGGTCGACGGCAGGCCGAGGAACAGCATGGGCCCAATCGACGACGTGGTGACGTTGAAGCGCGCGAGGCGCACCGCGGTCATCACGGCGTAGGTGAGGCAAATCGCGGCCAGAACGCCAAGAGCGGGCAATCCAAGCACCGCGGCGCCGCTGCCCCAAGTCTGCGGCAGGTAGACCGGGGCCGCGGCAAAAACCAGGGCGGCCGGGGCAATGCCAAAGGCGGTGGCGTCTGAAAACGAGTCGAATTGCACGCCAAACTCGCTGCTGCCGCGGACAAAGCGCGCGACGCTGCCGTCGAGTTTGTCGAGCAACACGCTGATCAGCACAAACCACGCGGCGAGGGCGAAGTTCTTGTCTACCAACGAGAAATACACCGACGAGAGCCCCAGGGCCATGGAGGCTGCGGTGATGGCATTGGGCGGAATGGTCCGCAGTGGAAAGGGGTCAAACAGTCTCACTGGCGACCTGTGCAGGCGGGGAGGAGAAGGGTGGAGGAGCCAACCCGCGCCCCGCGCAGGGCTAGGAGTGTAGCGCGCTTGAAGGGTGCCTCCAAGGGGGCGCACGGACAAAGGGCGCGACACCGAGGCCCTGTAGAGCGATCTTGCTCCATGACCGAGAACGCCCTGTGGATTTTGCCAGAAATGGGCCTAGAATTGGCCGATGCGCCGGCTGCGGCGAAGGAGAGCCATGCTTGACCTGCGCGCTGGAGTCCGCCTGGGCAGTTCGCTGGTGTTGGACCGGCCGATCGGCCGCGGTGGCATGGGCGAAGTCTGGCTAGCCACGGACGAATTGCTTGATCGCCCGGTCGCGGTCAAGTGGTGGTCGGCGGCCGGCGATCCCGATGCGGCGGCGCTGAGGCTGCTGCTGGAGGCGCGGGCAGCGGCGCGGGTCGTGCATCCGGGTGTAGTGGCGGTGCACGGCATCGGCGACTTTGCCGGGCGGCCCTACATCGAGATGGAGTGGGTCGACGGGCCAAGCCTGCGCAGCTGGTGGCGCGCGGCACCGCGCACGGTGGCTGAGAGGGCGGCGGTGGTGGCCCAGGTGGCGCTGGCCCTCGATGCGGCCCACAGCCAAGGGGTGATTCATTGCGATGTCAAGCCAGAAAACGTGTTGCTGAAGGGCGATTCTGCCGGCGGTTGGGTGGCGAAACTCGCCGATTTTGGCCTGGCTCGCTCGCATCGCGACGGGCTGGTGCGAGCGCCCCTGAGCCATGGCACCGCGGCGTACTTGGCTCCCGAGCTGGCCGATGAGCCTCCGACTCAGGCGAGCGACATCTTTGCTTTAGCGGCAATGGCTTATGAATCCCTGGCGGGCGCGCCGCCGCCTCGCGACCACTGGCGCGAAGCGCCCCAGCTGTCCGTCCATCCGCAGCTCCCTTCCCCCGCAATTTCTGTTCTACAACGCGGGCTTGAGGCTTCACCTTCAGCGCGCTGGCCGTCGGCCGCGGCCTTGGCCGATGCCTTGCTCGCCGCTCTAGACCTGCCGGCATGGACTGGGGGATCGCGGGGCCTGCCCGCCCTGGCCCCCGCGGCGACGAGCCTGGAAGTAGCCCTGCCGCTGCCCAATTGGTCTGCCGATCACGGTGCGGAGATTCTGGCGGGCCTGCTGGCAGCCCTAGTCCACCACCCAGGGTCGCTTGAAAAGGCCTACGGCAGTCCAGTGCACCCCGATGCCGTGCGAGCGCTGTTAGCCACTGGGCTGGCCGAGCAGGGTCCGGCTGGGCTGCGGCTGGCGGCAGGAGCAGATCGCGAGGCCTGCTTGGCGCGGTTGCCCGGCCGGCTGCAGCGACTGGTGCTTGGCCGGGCGGCGATGGCTCTTGAGGCCGCTGGGCCTCGACAAACCGCGACGCGCGACGAAGCGGTGCAGTTGTATGTCGCAGCGAGGCGTCTGGGCGATGCGGCGCGGTTGTTGCTTCAGAGCGCAGAGGCCACGCTGAATGCCCGCCAGCGCCGCCAACACTTGGCGCGGGCCGTGGCGCTGTCAGCCTCGCCTACCCGGCCGCGGGCCTGGCTGGAGACCCTGCTGTTGCTCATCGAGTGGGATGTCCGCTGCGGAGCCGTCGACTGGGTGCGCGGACCGCTGGCAGAGGCCCAGGGCGTGATCGTCGAGGCGCGGCTGCCGGCAGGCGATCCTTTGCGCTTGCGCGTGGCCCTGGCAGACGCCGCTGTGCGCCTGGTGCAGGGCGATCCCCAGGCGGCGTTGGCGCGCCTAAAGGCCTTGCCCGAAGGTGCGGAGTGGGAGGATGACCTCGCCGGGCGCGCAGAGGCGCTGAGAGAGGCCTGTGCTGTGGAGTTGGCTCTACCCGCCGCCGCCCTGCCCTTTAGACCGCGGACTGGCACGGAGGCAGGCGCTGCGCAAAGGCAATTGGCCCTGGCCCGCCGGGCGCTCTTGAGCGGCGACGTTGTTGGGGCCGAGCGCGGCGCAGCCCGGGCCTTGGCCATCGCTGAGGAGCGCGGCGACGCCATGGATGCCGGACATTCCCTTGTTTTTACAAGCACAATTGCGCTTCAACGCGACAAGCCTTCTACCGCCTGGCACACCGCGGCCGACGCCCTGGCGGTGTTGCGGCCGATAGGGGCCGTGCAAGCCACCGCCGAGGCCTGGCTGCAGCGCGCCCGCGCCGCCCAAGCGCAGAAGCGTCCGTGGATCGCTTTGCACGCCTTGAGCCATGCCCAGGCAATTGCGGAGGAATTGGGCATTGGCCGCCTGCACGCCGCGCTCCTGCCGCTGCTAGGTCAATCGGCGCTGGAAGCCGGCGAAGTCGAGCAAGCGCGGGTGTGGCAGGATCGCCTGGAGTCGCGGCGCAAGGGCTCAGGGGAGCGTTAGGAGCTACCAGCCGGCCAGCGACAGGACATGGTCCCTTGACGATCGAATACGCCCCTAGGGCACGGGCGAGTAGTAGGTGATCTTGATCTCGCCGTTGGCGCCATTGGCCGCAGAACCACCGGCCGCTGCGCCGCCACCTGGGAAGGGCTGGGCGCTGATGCCAGCCGCGGCGAGGCAAGAACCGCCGCCGCCGCCCGCTGCGCCGCAATCGCAGCCGCCGTTGACCGCGCCGCCGCCGCCGCCAGAATAGCCGCTGCCGCCGCCGCCGCCGCCGCCGCCGTCGTTCTTCTTGGATGCGCCAACGAGGCCCGTGGCAAAGCCACCGCCGCCCGCACCGCAACCGCCAGCGCCAGCGCCGCCAGCGTTGTTGTTTCCGGCACCGCCGCCGCCGCCACCGCCGCCGGCCACGCCAAGGACGGTGGTCTGGGCCACGCCTCCGATAAACAGCCCTGACAGACCACCGCCGCCGCCGCCGGCGCCCGAACAGCCCGCGCCGCCCGCCGCGCCGCCGACGCCGCCGCCCCAGTAGCCGCCGGCACCGCCGCCCTTGCCTGTGGCGCAGCTGACCCCTGCGGCACCACCGCCGCCGACGAGCACAGACAGGATTTGCCCAGCCTTGACGGAGACTTTGGCCAGCACGAGCTTGCCTCCGGCGCCGCCCGCCCCACCGGGCTTGGTGTCGACGCCGCCGCCGCCGCCGCCGCCCGCCTTCATTTCTACGCTCTCTAGCACGCTGACCCCGGCGGGCACGGTCCAAGTCTGGACGCCGCCGTTGTAGCCAAAGGTGGCCGTCTTGAGGATGACGCAGGTCTTGCCGTCGCCCACCCAACCCGCCTTGCAGGCACAGGTCAGCGATCCGGGGGTGTTGGTGCAGAGCCCCTGGGGGCTGCAGCCGCCGTTGTTTGCGGCGCACTCGTCGATGTCGGCGCAGGTCTTGCCGTCGCCTTGGTAGCCCGCCTTACAGGTGCAAGTCACCGAACCGACGGTGTTGGCGCAGCTCGCGTTGGCGCTGCAACCGCCGTTATTGGCCGCGCACTCGTTGATGTCGCTGCAGGTCTTGCCGTCGCCTTGATAGCCCGGTTTGCACGCGCAGGTGTAGGCGCCCGAGGTGTTGGTGCAGACCGCCGCCTCAGCGCAACTATCAGTGCCTGAAGCACATTCATTGATGTCGCTGCAGGTCTTGCCGTCGCCGCTAAAGCCCGCCTTGCATGTACAGGTCGCCCCGCCCTGGCTGTTGACGCAGTTGGCGTCTTTGCTGCAGCCCGCGGTGCCGGATGCGCATTCGTCCAGGTCTTTGCAGGTCTTGCCGTCGCCCTGGTAGCCGGGCTTGCAGCTACACGTGTAGGTCCCGGCGCTGTTGCTGCACACCGCGTCTGCGCTGCAATTCGCGGCCCCGCTGCCGCACTCGTCGACATCGCTGCAGGTCTTGCCGTCGCCGCTGAAGCCCGGCTTACAGGCGCAGACGGGCTGACCGGCGTCGCCCATCGCGCAGCTGGCGTCGACCGAACAGCCGCCGTTGGCCTGCAGGCACTGATTGACAAACACCGCGAGCTTGCGAATGAACCAGCCCTTGCCGAGTTCGCCGCACGGGCCCTTAAACGCAAAGCGAATCTGGAACTCCTTGCCCGCCCACGCCGACAAATCGACCAGCACTTTGCCCCAAACGGGCGAACTAGGCACACTGCTCAGATCCTTCCACTCGGAGCCGTCACCGCTGACTTGCACCACAGCGCCAAACCCAGCAGGCCAAGCGCCGGTGGTCTCAAAGCGCAGAACCAGCGTCGCTCCGGGCTTGGCAGAGGTCGCGTCGATGCTGGGCGAAGTCGCGTAGATCGCCACCGAAGCCTGCTGAGAACCGCAAGCTAAGTCCTTGCCGTTGTTGGCATTGAGCGAGCAGCTGCCGCCGGTGGCGCTGCCGTCCGGGGCGGTGGCATCTAGCTTCCAGCGCACCCAAGACGGCGGCAACGCACCGCTCTGGCCTTCGGCGGTCAATTTCCACGCCAGCGCGGCCTTTTCTTCGCAGGCAAACGCGACGAGCATCGGCAGGTCGCCGGGTTGGCACGCTGGGTCAAAGGACTGCAGGTACTGGCAGCCCTTTTGGTTGTCGCAGACATCCGTGGTGCAGAACTGCCCGTCATCACAGGTGATAGCTTTGCCGCTACAGCCGCCAGCGCTGCATTGATCGCCGCTGGTGCAGGCGTTGCCGTCATCGCATCCCCCCGCGCTTTGGCTGGAGACGCAGCCCTTTTGGCTGTCGCAGCTGTCCGCGGTGCAAGGATTGCCGTCGTCGCAGTTCTTGGCCTCGCCTTTGCACGCGCCCTCTGTGCAGTGATCGCTCACCGTGCAAAGCGCACCGTCATCGCAGGCTTCTGTGTTGAACTCGCCCCCGCACTTTCCGCCGGCGCATTTGTCCGGACCGGTGCAGAGCTTGCCGTCGTCGCAGGGTGCGCTGTTGAAGCCGCCGGCACAGGACCCCAAGGTGCAGAGGTCTGGGCCAGTGCAGAGCTCGCCGTCATCGCACGGCACCGTGTTGAACTTGTACACGCATCCGGTCTGCGGATCGCAGCTGTCATCGGTGCAAGCGTTAATATCATTGCAGTTCTTTGGCGTCCCTGTGCATTTCCCCTGCTCGCAGGCGTCATCGACGGTGCAGGCCTGGCCGTCGTCGCAGAGTTTGGCGCTGGGTTTGCCGGCGCAGGTGCCTGCAGCGCAAGTGTCGCCGCTGGTGCACGGATTGCCGTCGTCGCAGCCTGCGGTGCTGAACTGGTGATCGCAACCCGCCGCGCCGCCGCAGCTGTCCAACGTGCAGGGGTCGGCGTCATTGCAGGCCGCGGCCGTGGCTTTGCCGTCTGCCGTTGAGGGGTTGTCGATCGCGCCGTCGCAGTCGTCGTCGAGGCCGTTGCACTCCTCCAGCCCCGTGGCAGTCGCTGAACACGCGGTCAACCCTGCGGTTTCGCAGCTGCGGGTGCCGGCGCATGTGGCGATCTGTGCGCCTGGAGCGGTGGAGAGACACGGTGTCGACTTCTTGGCGGCGATGGCGCCAGCGCTGCAGGTGCACTGTTGAGAATTGGGCACGCACTGCCTGGCAACGCCTCCTTCGCGGATCTGCGCGTCTTTACAGCCAAATGCCGGCGGACAGTCGCTGTCCGTCTCGCAACTGGGGGCGCAAAACCAGCCGCTCGCCCCGCTGGCGCCGTCAATCGCCGCGCACTTGCTGCCCTGATCGCTGACGGTGATGCATTGGCCCGAGCCGTTGCACGGATCGCATGCCCTGGGCCAGCGCGGCAGGCAGAGGTCGGCGACTTTCTTGGGGACACCGGCTGCATCGGTCTTAAAGATGGTCTGACACTGCAGGCCCGCGGGGCAAACCCCGGCTTTGCACTTGTTGGCGCAGCGCAATCCGTCCACAGTTTCAACACATTGGCTGTCCTCTGGACACTCTTTGTCGGCCTGACAGAGGCAGCCGTACGAGCCCGGGCACAGCGATCCCACGTCGCCGCCGCCGTCCGCCGAGGCCGAGTCCACTGCGGTCGCCGCACCGCTGGTCGCCTCTTCGCCACAGCCAGCGAAGGCCAGCGCGGCGATCAGCAGGAGAGCAAATTGGCCGGCTCGGCGGCAAAGCGCCCCGGAGGCATGGCGCAAATGCCAGAATCGCTGGGCATTTTTGCCAAATCGTCTGCGTGAACTGTCCATCCGATCCCCTGCTCTGCATGCCGCAGTGCGCCAGTTTCAGCGTTCTGCAAAGGCTGCGCGGATGCGCCCCGTGGCGGCGACCCTGTGCCATGCTAGGATCTCCCGGCGCCTGGGCTCAAGGGGTTCCCGCGTAAACCTTAGAATGGAGGCTCGGCTTGGAGACCTGGGACACCGCCAGCACCGCCCGAGCGGGGCTCCGCCGCCTGGGAATGATCGCCTTGATCGCCGCGCAGTGGGCGTGCGACCCGGTTGATAAGCCCGAACCCGCTTGGGAATTTGCTCCATGCGACCCAACGGCGGACTACGAGCGCTGCGACGCGAGCGTGCCAGGGCTGCGCTGGCGCTGCGTCGCCACCGCGGCGGTGTGGCAATCGATTGGCTATTGCCCGCAGTTGGGCCTCTGCACTGCCGCGCCCTTGCCCAGCGAGGCGACCGCCGGCCAGGGCACCGCCTGCCTCCCGGGGCCGGCGGACGCCAGCGGATCAACCGACCTGGGCGGCTCCGACAGCGGCTCAGACGCGCCATTTTCAAGCGACGCGCCGGTCAAGGATGCCCTTGGCGATGGGTCGATCGGCGGCCTTTGCGGCAATGGCGTGTGCGACCAAGAAGAAGCCTCGGGCTCCTGCCCCAGCGACTGCGCCAAGGCCACCTGTGGCGACGGCCAGTGCCAGGCCAGCGAGCAAAAAACCTGTGCCTACGACTGCGCTAGCGGCGCCGCGGCCGCCGTCAGCTGCGCGCTCGCCGTGTGCCCGGGCCAGGCCGCCCAGTGCCAAGCCAAGCCCACCTGCTTGATCGCCTTGGCTGAAATTTGGGCATGCACCCAGAGCTGCAGCGGCTGCCTGGCCAGCTGCCTCAAAGCCAGCGCCCCGGACGCCCTGGTCTACGCCGTCGCGAGCTGCGGGGCCCCAGGCTGCTTCTAGCCGGGCTGATCGGCCAGGTCTCCGTCGGTCTCCGTGTCGCGATACACAGCCACAGCTTCAAGTTCGCGTTCCAGCTGCCCGGCGGCGCGCTGCCACGTCGCGTAATTGGCGGCGGCAATGCGGTCCGACAGCGGCGGCCGACCCACCAGCGCTTCCGCCGCGGCCATCGCCTGCGCAGGCGTCGCCCACTCTTGCGGATCGAGGAAGCGGTGCTCGCCTTGATAACCCCGCACCCGGTCTAGTACTTCGCGGCGCACGAGCTGCAGCGTCGGATCCGGACTGTGGCGCAAGAGGCCCACGAGCTGCAGCGGCGTCTCGGTGTGGTAGGCCATCTGCGGGTGAAAGGCCACGCAGTAGCACGTTGGCACCGCGCCTTGGGCCGCCAGAAGCGCTTGGACTTGGGCGTTGAGCTGTTGGATCAGCGCCTCCCAAGGCCGCGGCCCGTCTGAATAATCGGGAGCGATCAGCAAGGCGACCTCAAAATCGCCGTCGCGCGACACCTGCAGCTCCAGCAGCTGGTTCAACAGCGCTGTGGGCAGATCCGGGTCGCGCACCACCCGGCGCAGCAGCTGGCCCGTGGTGCGGCAGGAACGGGCAAACGGGCAGAGGTCGTAGCCCTCAATCACCCGCAAGTAGGCGTCGTTGCGCGCCAAGGTCGGCTCTACAGGTGCAGGCATTGGGGCGGCTCCATGCAAATTCGCGCGCGACTGCGAGGACTGGCCTTGGCGGCTGAAGAATCCTACCATGGCGGTCTTCGCTGCGGCGACGCGAGGCGCAAGGCTGCGCCCCCTGCTGCGGCGTTCCTGCCCGCCCTTCTTGCCGGAGTTCCGATGCCGCTGACCCCCGCCAATCCGCTGCTGCGCCCCGCGAACTTCCCTGCTTTTGCGGAGATCCGCGCGGACCACGTGGCCCCTGCGGTGCGCAAAACCCTGCAAGAGCTGCGCGCAGAGCGCGATCGCCTGGTGGCCGAACCCAAGGCGACGGCGCGCGAGGTGTTGGCGCTGCACGAACTGGTGTCCGAGCGGCTGGGCTGGGTGTGGGGCACGGTGGAGCACCTGCTGAGCGTGTGCGACCGCGAGGATCTGCGCAAAGCCCACGATGACATCCAAGGAGAGGTGGTTGATTTTGGCCTGGAGATCGGCCAAGACCCGGTGCTTTTTGCCAAGCTTGAGGCGGCAAAGTCCACTGATTCTCAGGCAGACGCCGAGTGGTCGCGCATGAGTCCGGCGGAGCAACGCGCGCTGGATCAGCTGCTGCTCTCTGCGCGGCTGTCCGGTGTGGCCCTCAAAGGCGCGGACAAGCAGCGCTTCTCCGAGATCGAGCAACAACTGGCTGATCTGTCGACCCAATTCTCGCACCACGTCCTGGATGCGACCAAGGCCTGGCACCTGGACCTGAGCCAGCCGGAAGAGGTCGCCGGCCTGCCCGACAGTTGGCTGCAGCTCGCCCACCAGTCCTGGCAAGCTGCCCATCCGCAAGGTGAAGGCGACTGGCAGCGCGGGCCGTGGCGGCTGAACCTGGACACGCCGAGCCAGCTGCCGTTCTTGCAGCACGCCAAGCGCCGCGATCTGCGCGAGACATCCTACCGCGCCTATATCACCCGCGCTTCGAGCGGCGAGTTGGATAATGGCCCGCTGATCCAGAGGATTCTGGCCCTGCGCGCAGAACAGGCGGCGCTGCTCGGCTTTGCCAGCTACGCGGACCTGTCGATCGCCTCCAAGATGGCGCCGTCGGCCGCTTCCGTGCACGCCATGCTCCAGCGGTTGCGCGAGGCGAGCTGGCCGCAAGCGCTGGTAGAGCTAGAGGAATTGCGCAGCTTGGCCCGCGAAATGACCGCAGGTGAGGGCGCTGACGAGGCGGCCGATCTGCGGCCTTGGGACGTGGCCTTTTGGGCCGAGCGCCTGCGCGAACAGCGCTACGCCTACAGCGAAGAGGAGTTGCGACCGTGGCTGCCCCTGCCGACCGTGCTGAACGGGGTGTTTTCTCTGGCTCAGCGCCTCTTTGGCGTGCAGATCGCCGCGGCCGATGGCGAAGCGCCGGTGTGGCACCCGGACGTGCGCTTCTTTCGCGTGCTGACGGAGAGCGGCAAGCCGATGGCGGCCTTCTACCTGGACCCCTACAGCCGGCCCGCCGAAAAGCGCGGTGGCGCCTGGATGAATGAGTGCCTGGGCCGCTCTGCGCGGGCGGGGGAACCGGGCCAACCGCGGCTGCCCGTGGCGTACTTGATCTGCAACAGCACGCCGCCTGTGGGCGATCAGCCGTCGCTGCTGACCTTTGGCGAAGTCGAGACCCTGCTGCACGAATTTGGCCACGGCCTGCAGCACATGCTGACCCAGGTCGACGAGGGCTTGGTCTCCGGCATCCGCGGCATTGAGTGGGACGCCGTGGAATTGCCTAGCCAGTTCATGGAGAACTGGGCGTATCACCGCCCTACCCTCCGCAGCTTGACCGGCCATGTGACCACGGGCGAGCCCCTGCCGGACGCGCTGTTCGCCAAGGTGGCCGCGGCCCGCACTTTTCGCGCTGCTTCAGCGATGCTGCGGCAAATCCTGTTTGCGTGGACCGATTTGGCCCTGCACAGCCAAGCGCCAGTCCAGGGCGACCCGCTGGCGGTGTTTGCCCAGGTCGCCGCGCTGACCTCGCCGTTGCCGCCGCTGCCAGAAGACCGTTTTCTCAATAGTTTTCAGCACATCTTTGCCGGTGGCTACGCCGCAGGTTACTACAGCTACAAGTGGGCAGAAGTGCTGAGCGCCGACGCCTTTGGCGCCTTTGAAGAAGCGGACCTGGAAAACGAAGCCGAAGTCGCGCGCTTGGGGCGGCGGTTCCGCGACACGGTGCTCGCCCTGGGCGGTTCTGCGGCGCCAAGCGCAGTGTTCAAGGAATTCCGCGGGCGCGAGCCGAGTGAAGAGGCCCTGCTGCGGCACTTTGGCCTGAGTCGCTAGCCCCTCGCTCGGCCAATCGGCCCAGCACGGGCAAGGCAGCTACTCTTCTTTCTTGGGCGGCGGCCACGGGGCCCAGATGACGTTGCCGGCTTTGTCGATCCAGCCGCGCTCCAGCTTGCCGTCCACTTCTTTGCCTACAAGCGCTAAACCATTACGGAAGCGCGTGCCCGGGTGCTGGGCATCCTCATAGACGGGGGCGATAACCGTGCGCCCCGCGGCATCGCAGTAGCCGTATTGGATGCCGACGCGAACTCGCGCAAGGCCCTCCGACAGCGCGTCGATCTCGCCAAAAATCGGCTCCACCACCCACTTGCCGGTCTTGTCGACAAAACCCCAGCGGCCGTCCTGCTCTGTGGGGGCAAGGCCCTCGCGAAAGCCGGCGGTAAAGGCAAAAGTGGGCGGAATGACCGCTTTGCACTGGTGATCGATAAAGCCCCAGCGCCCATCTTCGCTGCGGAAGGCGGCGAGACCGTCGGAGAAGGCCTTGACCACCCGCGCCGGGGCCTCGCAGACCACCTGGCCGGCCTTGTCGACGACCTTGGCGTTGCCCTCTTTGAGCGGGCGGAGGATCACCACATCCTCAGAGAACTCTTCGATTTCATTGGTCGCGTAGTCGGTCATGGCAATGACTTGGTTGCCCGCCGGGTCGATGAAGGCGAACTGCTCTGTGGCGATCTCCACCGCCGCGCGATCGCAGTGAAATGCGTTTGCCCGCAAGAACTTAGGCGCAATCACCAGCTTGCCTGCCGCGTTGATGTAGCCCCACTGGCCGCCTTGGCGCGCCGCCGCCTTGCCCTCGCTGAATTCGCGCAGGGCCTCAAAGCTCGGCTTGAGCTGCACCTTGCCTTTGCGGTTGAGCAAGCCGGCGCGGGCCGTCGCTTCGCCGGGGGCGGCCGCAGGGGCAGAGATCTCAAAAGGCGCCACCCCGCCGACAAAATCGCCAATCCATTTATGGGTCGGCGCGAGGATCAGCTTGCCGCTGCGGTCCACGATGCCGTGCTTGCCGTCCTTCTCAATGACCAGCGGTTCCTGGGGCGGCGCCTTGGGTTTGGCGGCCAGCGCCGCGGACGGAGTACAAAGAGCCAAACCAAGCAGCAAAGTTGACCAGCGCATGTTCAGCAGACCTAAAGGCGGCACCGAGCCCCGCCTGCGCAAAGACTATGCAAGCCCGAGCAAGAATGCCACTGCGGGCGGGGCGGCGAGCGGCGGATGGATCTGGCCGTGCCCCCCACGCGGTGATACGATAGCTCTATGCGCCACGAATTTCCCCAACCTTTTGGACCCTATGAGCTGCTGCGGCGGCTTGGGCGCGGCGGTATGGCGGAGGTGTTTCTGGCCAAAGCCCCTAGCACGCTGGGGGATTCCAAGCTGGTGGCGCTCAAGCGCATGCACGCGCAGCTGAGCGAAGACCAGAGCGCGGTAGAGATGCTGGTGCAGGAAGCGCGCTTGGCAATGCGCTTTCACCATGAAAACATTGCAGAGACCTTTGAGCTCGGCTGCCAGGACGGCACATACTTTTTCATCATGGAGTATGTCGACGGCGTGGATTTGGGCACGCTGGCCACGTCGTGCGAGAACCGCGGCGCGCGCATGGACCCGGTGATGGTCGCGTACGTCTCCCTGGGCATGGCGCGTGGACTCGGCTATGCCCATGATCTTGCTGATGAAAGCGGAAAGCACCTGGGCATCGTCCACCGCGACGTGTCTCCTCAGAACGTGCTGATCAACCGCCGTGGCGAAGTGAAGATCATCGACTTTGGCGTGGCCAAGGTAGCGGCGCGCATTCAGCAGACCATGGCCGGGATTATCAAGGGCAAATACGCGTACATGAGCCCGGAGCAGGCGAGCGCAGAGACCGTGGACGCGCGGTCGGACGTGTTTTCTCTGGGCGTTTGTATGTGGGAGCTGATGACCGGCAAGGCGCTTTTTCGCAGCCACGGCTCCAATTCGCCGTTTGCGGTGCTGCGGGCCGTGCGCGAAGAGCCGATCGCCAAGGCCCACAACCTGACGCCGGGGCTGTCGCTGGAGCTGAGCGGCATTATCCACCGGGCGCTGGAGCGGGATAAAGGCAAGCGTTACGCGAGTATGGCGGATCTTGCCAAGGACCTGGAGCGCTGGCTGCAGAGAAGTCGCCCGGACTACGGCTCGGCTCAACTGGCCGACGACGTCCACCGGCTGGTGTCTGCCGCGCCGCAGGGCTCCCTGCCGCAAAACGCGATCGCCACGCCGCCGATCGGCAAGATGCGCGGGGAGGAGTACCAGCCGTCGCAGCTGTCGGTCGTGGCGCAGTCGCCGCTGGAGCGGCCCAAGTCGACGGTGCGGCGGCCTCCGCCCGAGCCGGGGGAAAGCGCTGCGCCGGCTGCAGGAGCGCGCCTGCCGTCGATGATGTTTCCCCGCGCCTACTTGACCGCGGAGCAGCGCGCCGATCTGGACGATGCATCGGCGCCGACCATGCCGCAGCCCTTGGGCATGGCGCCTATCGCGGGCGCGGATGTGCCGGGTTGGTGGCCGAGCAAACGCGTGGTGCAGCAGTTTCTTTGGGTGGGGCTGGTGGTGTTGGTGTTTGCTTTGGGCTTTAGCGTCATTGCGACGCTGAGCCGCATGGGCAAGATCTGACGGACAAACGCGCAGCTGGGCGGGCGACAGCTCCGCGCGCTCGCACAAGCAGGGGAGGCAGCGATGGCGGTGGAGGCAGCGATAGCAGTGGAGGCAGCGGCGGGCCAGAACAATGCTTGGATCATGGGCACTTGGGTCGCAATGGCTCTGGCCACTGCCCTGCCCGCAATGGCCGACGCGGCCGTGCCAGCGACGACGCAGATCGAAGGCGTGCTGCTGAACAGCGCCGGCGGTCCAGCGGCGGACGGCACTTACCAGCTGAACCTGCAGCTGCTCGACGGGCCCACCGGCGCCGTAACGTGGTCCGAGGCTGGGGTGGCGGCGGCGGTCAAGAATGGCCAGTTCCAGGTCGCGGCCGGGGCCAAGACGCCGCTCTCCGCGAGCGTGGTCAACGGCGAACGCTGGCTGCAAGTACAGGTGGGCACAGATCCACCTCTGGGCGCGGTGCCGGTGCGCTCCGTCCTGCAGGCGCTGCGGGCCGGCGTGGCGGACAGCCTGGACTGCAGCGGCTGTATCAAGGCCACCCATCTGGACCCTCAGCTGCTACAGGGTCTAGCCAAGGCCACGGATCTGCAGGCGTATGCCAAGAGCACGGATCTCAGCGCCTATGCCAAGGTGAGCGATCTGTCGAGCTACGCCAAGGCCGCCGAGCTGGCCGATTACGTCAAGGCGAGCTCGCTGGCCAAGGTCGCCGGCACGGGCTCCTACGCCGATCTGGCCAATAAGCCAGTGCTTGCGCAGCTGGGCGCGTCGTGCGGCACGGGCCTGGTGATGAAGGGCATCAAGGCGGACGGCAGCTATGAGTGCGTCAGCGGTGCGGTGGATGCTGCGGCGCTGCCCAAGGACGGTTTGGACGAAATCTCCAACGGGCTGCTGACGAATCAGTTCACCGAGGTGGCGGCGTCGAGCAAGACCCCGCTGGACATCGCCGACGCCTTTCCCGCCGGCACCACCGACGAGATCACCGTGCCCGACTACGGCACCGTGCAGAGCGTCAGCGTGGCCCTGGACCTGACCAACAGCGACATAAGCAAGCTTAAAGTCACGGTTTTTGACCCCCAAGGCACCGCCTACGTGCTGCACGACAAGAGCGGCAGCGGCACTGCGATCAAGACCAGCTACCCCAGCCCGACCGCACCGGTCAGCGGCGACTTCTCCAAGCTGACGGGCAGCACCGTCAAGGGCAAGTGGTCGATCTCTGTGGCGGATTTGGCGGGCACGACCGGCGGCAAGGACGGCAAGCTCAACGCCTGGTCGGTGCAGGTCAAGGTCATGTCGGCCAAGAAGGCGGCGGTGACCCAGGGGCTGCAGCTGGTCCCCGCGGCGACGGCGCCGGTGGCGTGCGTGGCTAGCAATATGGGCACGCTGTACTTTGACATCACCTCTAAGACCTTGCGCTATTGCGACGGCGCCAACTGGCGCAGCCTGGCCGACAGCTGTGGCAACGGCATCCTGGACATCAACGAACAGTGCGACGACGGCAACAATGCTAGCGGCGACGGCTGCAGCGCCACCTGCACCGCGGCCTTGGGTCTGGTCAAGGCCAACCCGGGCAAGAGCTGCCTGGACATCGTGGACAACTGGAAGGCCAACAGCGAGGGCACGCCCAAAGACGGCACCTTCTGGATCACCGCGCCCAAGGGCCAGGTCATCCAAGTGCTGTGCGACATGAGCAGCGAAGGCGGCGGCTACACCTACTTTGGCGTGGCGTCTGGCAAGAGCACCTCGCGGTCGACCGACGACAACACCTGCAAAGACTACGGCATGGACATCTTCTACCCGCGCAGCAAGGCCCAGTGGACCTGGGTGTTTGGCAAGTTTGACAGCACGTTCTTTGCCACCATCCCCGGCGTCACCAAGCCCGGCGACGGCGGCAACTACACCGGCTGCATCATGCGCCACCCGGCGAGCTACGGCGGCAACAGCTGCGGCGACTGGAAAGTGCCCGACGGCGGCCGCTGGTGGCTGCGCGACTCGACCTACGGCGAGCCCAACGGCGACTACACTGGCAATTGCTGGCTGTCGATGTATACGTGGAACGCCAACGACATTCAGTTCAATGACGGCGGCTGCGGCTACGCGACCACCAAGTACGTCTGCTCGACCAACGACAAGAAGTAAGGGCCGATTTGCCGTGACGAGCGGGTGAATTGCCGCTACACTCTGCGCCCCCTCGGCTGGATGCGAGGTTGGCGGGCGCGAATGCAGCACAGCAGCTTGATCAGTCGGTTCGCCGCTCATTCCCTAGTGATTTTGGCCGGCGCCCTGGGCCTGGCGGCCTGCGAGAGCGACGATCCGCTGAGCTACGAGACCATGGAAGACGACCTGAAGGCAGGCGGCAACCCCAAGTGGATCTACAACGGCCCGCTGCCGGCGCTCAAGAATGTCGCCATTGTCGTTTCGCTCAAGGGCCACACCGCGCGGGTCAGCGGCGATCTGCCGGTTGGATTTGCCGGCCCTCTGCCCTGGTACGCCAAAAAAGAGAGCGTAGGCGGCAAGGATCGCCTCACCGTGGTGTACCCCGTGGCCACTGGGGCGACGGCGAGCTCCAACGGCCCCGGCGCCTATAAGACCATCTTTGGCTTGGCCTATGTACCCAACACAGACAAGGCGGCCTGGGGCGGCTTCCCGTTTCTCAAGTACCACGCTACCCGCGGACTGGCGCTGCACGGGCCGATTACCGCCAAGGACGGCGAGTGGAAGCTGCTGCGCGGTCCCGTGTCGCACGGCTGCAACCGCATGCAGGGCGAGCACGTGGTCGAATTGGCCCACCTGATGGGCATGAACATGGCGATTCCGCACAAGTCCACGGAGAAATTCACCTTGCCCGTCAAGGTCGACGTGATGCCGGACTACGACCTGTGGAACGGCAAGTACGTGGATGTCGACTACCCGGTGCAGTCCGGCGTCAAGCGGCCGCCGGCGGACAAGACCGCGCTGTTTGCCACCTGGAAGTCGCAGGATCTGCCGCGGGTGGTGTGCGCGTGGAAGCCGGCGATCTGGTCGTCGACGAACGCCAGCGCCAATGCCAGCCACTGCAACTACGCGGGAACCAACAAGATCAATCCCATCACCGGGCTGTAGCCGGCCGCGCTGAGCTTTGCCCAAGGATGGCCGCAGATGATGTCTGAAGCGGCTTTTGCCGAATTCCGCAGCCAGATCGTAGGGATCGACCATACGCTGCCGGGGCCGCTGGGGCCGCGTCCGCTGATCTACGCGGATTGGACGGCGAGCGGCCGGCTGTACGCGCCGATAGAGCGGCAAATGAGCGAGGTGGTCGGGCCGTGGCTGGGCAACACCCACTCCGAGGCTTCGGCGACCGGCCAGGCCATGACCGAGGCGTACCGCCTAGCCCACCAGCTGATCAAGGCCCACGTGGGCGCCGGCGAGGGCGAACTGATCCTCACCGTGGGCTCCGGGATGACGGGGGCCGTCAACAAACTGCAGCGTTTGCTAGGGCTTAAGGCACCTGAAGGGCTGCGGCGCTTTATCGACCTGGAGCCCGCCCAGCGCCCCGTGGTGTTTGTCACGCACATGGAGCATCACAGCAACCACACGAGCTGGTATGAGACCGTCGCCGATGTCGAGGTGATCGCCCCAGACTCCAAGGGCCTGGTCGACGTGGAGGCGCTGCGCGAGCTGCTGCACGAATACCGCCGCCGCGAGGTGAAGATCGGTTCATTTTCAGCGTGTTCCAATGTGACCGGTGTGGAGACGCCCTACCGGCAGCTGGCCGCGGCGATGCATGAAGCGGGGGGCGTGGCGTTTGTCGATTTTGCCGCCTCCGCGCCCTATGTCGACATCGACATGCACCCGACGGATCCGCGGCAGGCTTTGGACGCCGTCTTGTTCTCGCCCCACAAATTCCTGGGCGGCCCCGGTTCTGCGGGGGTGCTGGTGCTCAACCGCGGCCTGTACCGCAACAGCGTGCCGGATGAGTCGGGCGGCGGCACCGTGGCCTGGACCAATCCCTGGGGCGAATACGCGTTTCTGAGCGACATCGAAGCGCGCGAAGACGCCGGCACCCCTGGATTTTTGCAGGCGATGCGCGCGGCGATGGCCACCCAGCTCAAGCAGCAGATGGGCGTGGCGGCGATCCACCAGCGCGAGACCCACCTGACCCAGCGCATGCTCTTGGGCCTGCAGGCCATCCCGCGGCTGCACCTGCTGGCGCCCGCCCTGCAGCAGCGCTTGCCGATATTTTCGCTGTATCTGGAGGGCCTGCACTATAATTTAGTGGTCAAACTGCTCAGCGACCGATTTGGCATCCAAGCCCGCGGCGGCTGTTCCTGCGCTGGCACCTACGGCCACTACCTGCTGCACGTGGATCCCGAGCGGTCTCACCGCATTACCGATGAGATCGACTCCGGCGACCTATCCGCCAAGCCGGGCTGGGTGCGGATCTCTTTGCACCCGACGACCAGCGACGCCGAGGTGGACGCGTGCCTGGTGGCCCTGGACGCGATTGCCCGCCACGGTGAGAGCTGGGCGGCGGACTATCGCTATAACCGCCACACCAATGAATTTAGCCATGTGCAGGGCAGCTTTGGGCCGGTCGTGCCGGCTTGGTTTGACCCGCGGCACTGGCCTGATCTGCTGCGGATGGGCAAGGAACCGTAGGCGCATTCCCCGCCATGGCTTCTTGCCGAGCGAGGCCGTGCCGCAAGGGCCGCGCCGCTGCGATCAACCCCTGCCCCGCGCTCGAGACCTGCGGCCTCTGCCGGCACTGCGACAACTCCTGCCGCATCAGACGGTTGAAGGCAATCACCCTGGGCCGCGGGTGGGGATGCATCACCGTCCGGTCACCATTGCGTCACGGAGCGGCGCGGACTGCGCATTGCCGTTGCCGCCCAAGTCCAGCGCTGTTACACGGCGCCGATGAGCAGCGCTAGGGCTGCCGACCGAGCCGACCATGACGCTGTTCCGCTTCCCAGAAGATCGCTTGCCGGTGCTGCTTTTTGCCTGCTACTTTGCCTTGGACCTGCTGGTGCTGACCACGGCCCAGAGCTGGTGGCTGCCGCCGCTGTGGATGCTGGCCGGGGTGATCCCCAAGGGCTGGATTTGCTCGTGGAATCACCACCACCAGCACCTGTCTTTCTTTCGGCCGGCCTGGGCAAACCGCTTGCTGGAGGTGATGTTTGGCTTTCAGACTGGGGTGACCTCGCACGCTTGGTTCCTGCACCACGTGGTGGGCCACCATAAGAACTACCTGGATCAGAAGAAGGATGAGTCGCGCTGGATGGGCGAGGACGGCCGGCCCATGAGCGAGGCGCGCTACATCGCCATCACCGCGCTGACGGCGTATCCGCGGGCCTGGCAGGTGGGCAAGCAGCACAAGGAACAGCAGAACATCTTGCTTTACATGGGGATCCTGCAGCTGGCCCTGCTGGCGCTTGCCCTGGTGCTGCGGCCCTACAACGCGCTGTTTGTGTTTGTGCTGCCGATGATCCTCTCGCTGACCGTGACCGTGTGGGCGACCTACTTCCACCACGGCGGCCTGGTGACCGAGGACCACATGAAGGCCTCGTACAACATCTTGCACCGCGGCTACAATCTCGCCACCGGCAACTTGGGCTATCACACGGCGCACCACGCTCGCCACGGCCTGCACTGGTCGCGGCTGCCGGCGTACCACGCGGAGATCCAGAGCAAGATCCCCAGCAATCTGTATCGCCAGCCCGGGATCCCCTTTCGCTGGAGCGGCACAGAGGCGATTATCGACCAGACCGGTGGGGCGACGGCGCTCGGCAGCTAGATCATCACCTTTGCGGAGTAGGCTCATGAAGGCACAACGGAATCCCGCGACCCTGGGCCTTCTGACCTGGGCGGCGGTCCTGGGGCTCCTGACCGGCGGATGTGGCCAAGCATCAGAAGAGCGGAGCGACGCAAGCGGGTCGAGCGACACGGCCGACAGCGGTGCGACCTCCGCCGATCCTCCCCCCGCAGCGTGGCAGGCGGCGCAGACCCCCGACCAGTGCCAACCCCTTGCCGCAGCTTGGGATTGCTTGTACCCGTGGCCGTCAGACTGGTACCGCGCCAATGCCTCGGCTGGCCCGCGCATTGACCTGCCTCCGACACCCGCGCCGCAGCGGCCCAACCCGGACGACGCCGCGCTGCCGGGCACGCCCATCGATTTCATCAACGAATACGGGGCAGATGGCTTCCCTTTGCTGCCGCAGATCGCCATCCGCCTGCCAGCTGGGGTCACCGCCAGCAACCTGACCGCGGCCTATGCGGGCGACCAAATCACCGCGGATTTTGCCCCGTCGACCCAGGCGGATCACCCGACCCTGCTGCTGGAAGTCAGCACGGGCAAGGCGATTGCCCACTTCTGCGATGTCGACCAGCGCCCGGAGCAGGTGCTGGACCGCGCGCTGATCCTCAGGCCGGTGGAGCCGCTGCGGCCCGGGCAGACCTACGCGGTGGCCCTGCGCGCCCAGGGGCCCAAAGGCGGCGTGCTGGGTGCAGATGGCAAGACGCCGGCTCCGCCCAGCGGCTTTCTGAGCCTGCGCGACGGCAAGCCCCTGCCCGAGCTGCAGAAATTCGCCAGCGTGTGGGAGAAGCAGGTGTTTGCGCCGCTGCAGAAGGCCGGGGTGGCGCGCCAGGATCTGCTGCTGGCCTGGAGCTTTACCACCCGCACCCAGAGCTCGGCCGCGGGCGATATGCTGCGCACCCGCGAGCTGATCCTTGGGCAATTGGCCGAACTGCCGCTGCAGGCGACGATCACCCAGGTGTTTGTCCAGCCCGCGCCGCACATCGCCTTGCGCCTGGAGGGCCAGCTGCAGGTGCCCCTGGTGATGGACGCGGCGACACCCGGGGCGCGCTTGGCCCGCGACAGCCAGGGCAAGGTCAAGCTCAATGGCATGGCGTCCGTAGGGTTTTCTCTGGTGGTGCCGGCCAGTGTCGCCAAGAACGCCCAGGACGGCAGCGTGCGGATTCTGCAGTTTGGCCATGGGTTTTTTGGCTCGCGGGCCGAGCTGTATGACGGCTTTGTCGGCGAGTTTTTGGACCAGACGGGCATGGTGGGCATGGCGGTGGATTGGTGGGGGATGTCGTTCCCAGACGCGGCGTTCCTGGTCAGCGACCTGATCACGGCGCCCAACCAGGCACCCCGGTTTGTCGAGCGGGTCCACCAGGGGATGGCCAATCAGCTGGCGCTGACATGGGCGGCGCAGCGCGGGCTGTGGCAGCTGCCGCAAACGCAGGTGGCCGCCAAGGTCGATATGGCCCAGGTCTATTTCTACGGCCTGAGCCAGGGCCACATCCTGGGTGGCACCCAAGTGGCGCTTAATCCGCGGCTTAGCAAGGCCGCCTTGGGCGTGGGCGGCGCCGGCTTTGGCCTGATGATGTCGCGGGCGGCGCCTTTTGAGACGTTTTTGGCGATGCTGGAAGGGGCTACCGGCTCGCGTCAGGGGGCCACGCGCGCCGCCCTGCTGCTGGGCACCCCGCTCGAGCGCATCGACCCGGTGACGTACGCGCCGTGGCTGCTGGCCTCTGCCCAGGGCTATGCCGCGCCCTTGCCAGGCAACCCGGCCCAGCGACAAGTCCTGATGCATGCAGGTTTTGCCGACACCCAAGTGCCCAACCTGGCGACCCATGTGCACGCCCGCGCCCTGGGCCTCGCGCTGCTGGCCCCCGCGGCTCGGCCGGTGTATGGCCTGAGCCCCAAGGCGGCGCCGCTTGAGTCTGCGCTGGTAGAATTTAACATGGGTTACAAGCCCTTGGACATGCTGGGCATCGGCCCCGACGGCGGCAACCCGGTGCACAACGGCCAGCGCGCCCTGCCCTCATCCGTCAAGCAGATCGACCAGTTCATGCGCCCCGGCGGGCTGGTGCAGCAGGTCTGCGACGGACCTTGCGACCCCAACTGATCACGGCTTTGGATCAGGGGCTTGCATCACCGCTTTGAGCTCACCCAACTGGTCGGTCATGGCAGCCAAGGCCCGGACGACCTCTGGGTGGTCGGCGCTGACATTCTCCGGCAGCTGGCGGAAATAGAGGTCGATCCGGCTCGCCTCGGCGGCGATCCCCTGCAGCCCAATCGTGGCACTGGCGCCCTTGAGCGAGTGGGCTATGCGCTGCGTGGCCGTCCAATCCGCAGAGGCGAGGAGCTGGGCTAGGCGTTGGGGGTCCTCGCCGTGCAGCTTCAGGTAAGCGACAAGAATATCCAAATACTTGCCGACTGAGCCGCCGAGCACGGCCAAGCCGTGGGCGACATCGACGCCGCTGAGCGCTTCTAGGGCGTGCAGCCGGGCGGACTGCTCATCCGCAATTGGCTGACGGGCATTACTTTTCTTTAACAACCCGGCTGCTTTTGCCGCGGGCAGCGGCGCAGAATTGCCGAGCGGGTGGTCGACCCGAGGCAGCCAGCGCGCGAGCGTCGCATACAGGACCTCTGGCTCCACTGGCTTGGCGATAAAGTCATTCATCCCCGCCAATTCGCAGACCTTGCGGTCCTCAGTAAAGGCGTTGGCGGTCATGGCGACGATGGGCACGGCCTGCCAACCGTCCAGCAGGCGGATCGCCCGGGTGGCTTCCAGACCGTCCAGATGCGGCATTTGCATGTCCATCAAGACCAGCGAATAGAGCGACCGTTGGGCCATTTCTACAGCGCGCAGGCCATCTTCTGCCGCCTCTACCTGCAGGCCCACCGCGCGCAGGAGCTCTAGCGCCACTTCGCGGTTGACCGGGTTGTCTTCCGCCAGCAGCACGCACAGCCCTGCGCTAGAGGTGCGCAATTGTTCAGCGTGGCTCTGCGCGTGCGGCCCAGCCGCGGCATCCGGCGCGCGCTGTCCGCATTGCAGCGGCACTTCAAACCAGAAGGTGCTCCCCGACCCTGGACTGCTGCGCACCCCGACTTGGCCGCCCATCCGCTCGATCAGCCGGCGGGTGATCACCAAGCCCAGCCCAGTGCCGCCGTGGCGCCGGGTGGTCGACGGATCGATTTGCTCAAAAGCCTTAAAGAGATTGGCGATCTGCCGCGGGTCCAGGCCCATGCCCGTGTCCTCAACCTCAAAGCGCAAGCGCAGGTCTGGCTCTGCGACAGCGAGGCGCTGCACCCGCACGCGAACCTGGCCGCGATCGGTGAACTTGAGGGCATTGGCCGTGTAGTTCAGCAGGGCTTGGCGCAAGCGCGTCGCATCGCCGTGGAGCCAATCGGGCACGTCTTGAGCAGAGAACTCGATCTGCAGTCCCTTGGCCTGGGCCGCATCGGCGACCATCGCCCGGACGTGATCCAGCAGCGCCGCCAGAGAGAAGTCCGCGGTCTCCAACTGAAGCTTGCCGGCCTCGATCTTGGACAGATCCAGCACGTCGCTGAGGAGTTCCAGCAGGTGCTGGCCGGCATCGCGGATTTTGCCCAGGCGCTCGGCCTGCTGCGGCGTGGCCGACCCCTGCAGCAAATAGGTCAGGCCCAAGATGGCGTTGAGCGGCGTGCGGATTTCGTGGCTCATGTTGGCCAGAAAGGCGCTCTTGGCCCGCGACGCCTCTTCTGCCTGGCTGCGCGCCAAAGTCAGCTCCGCCGTGCGTTCAGCGACGCGCAACTCCAGCTGGGCTTGGTGGTTTTGCAGGGCCACCTTGGCCTGATTGCGCTCCGTCAAGTCCAACCCAAAGGCCCAGTGCTGCTGGCCGTTGCTGACAAATCCCCAGAGAATGTCGCGCACTTCTCCGTTCTTGCAGGTGACCTTGGCCTCCAAGGGCTCCGCAGATCCACCTTCTGCTGTGATTCTGCGGATCTGTGGATTCCACGCTGTTGCCAGCTGATCGCGGTAGGCAGGGTCGGGGTAGGCGCAGCGCCACCAATGGCCAGCGGTCGGCACATCGGCCAGCTCATAGCCAAACAGCTGGCGAAACGTAGGGTTGACGTATACGGCCTGGCGGTCTGGACCGGTCGACATGTAGATCGCCAGCGGCGAACTGTCGGTGATGGCGCGGAACAGCTGCTCACTGGCGCTCAGCTCAGCCTGCTGGCGGGCAAGGCCATTGAGCATTTGGTTAAAGCGATCCGCTAGTTGGGCAGCCTCATCGGCGCCGTCCAGCTGGACCCGCAGGCCCAGGGCGCCGTGCTCTACCGCATCGGCCACCCGCCTGATTTCATGCAGTCTTTTGGTCAGCAGCCGCCCGGTCAGCGCGGCAAACACGCTGCTGAGCAGGATCGCCACCAGCGCATACAGAAGGCCGTTGCGCCGGACTTGCTCAAGCTCAGCCATCAGGGAATGACCACCCAAGCCGATGCGCACCCAGCCGATCGGCCGGCCCATCGACCGCACCGGACAAACCACGTCTACCATGCCGGGGGTGCGCTGAAGCACCTGGGGCTCAAACACCTTGGGAAAGTCGTGCAGGTACAGGCCCACCCGCAGCGGATCGCCGTGGGCCAGCACCCGGCCATCGGCGTCGGCGACAATGGCGTGGCGCAGGTCGGGATAGCCTGCGAGGCCGTCGACGATCTCCAGCAGCCCCGCGTCATCGCGCGACGCAAGCCACACGGCCGAAGACTGCGCCAGCGCCCGGGCCAGCGAGCTCGCCTGTTCGACCTGTTGGCGGCGCACCAGAGCCTCAGCGCGGCGGGTCAGCTCTACGACCGCGGTGGTCATCAGCACCGCCACCACCAAGCCCATGCCCAGGGTCAGGCGCCGGCGGATCGTCGCCGTGAGCAGTTGCGCCAGGGCCCGCAGCATCACGGACCTTCTACCGGCCGAACTTCGCGTTCAAAGTCGGCGATGTAGGTGCGCACGGGGTCGTAGGTGGCGTTGTCTGCGGCGCTAAAGCGGGACGTCGACATACCGGCCAACACCAAGCGCCCCTCCGCGCTGTGGCCCAAGGTCAGCAGGGTTTGGAGAATGCTCTCCGCCACGGCGGGCGGCACGTCATCGCGCAGCATTACGGAATTATTGACTAAAGCTGGCGTCTCCCACATCACTTTCAGCTCGGCGGCTTCGCGCGGGTGCTCCTGCTGAAACATCCGCCACGGCGGCGGCCAAGTCGCTGCGACCGCGGCTTTGCCCAGGTAGGCCTGGAGAATCGACGATTCCTGAGACCCCACATAGGCATTGACGATGTCGCGGTTGACGTCCAGGCCGCGCTTGTGGAGGAAAAGCTGCGGCATGATGCACGCCGCCAGGGCCGTCTGCGCCGGATAGCTCACGACCTTGCCTTTGAGATCGCTTACTTCGCGGATCGGCGAGTCGCGCCGGGCCAGCAACAGGCCGCGGAAGTCCTTGGCGTCGCCGGCCATGGCAATGACCCGGTAGCCCACCTTGATCGCTTCTAACGTCTGCCACGGATTGGGCAAAAGCAGCGCCGGGCCGCGGGCCCTCAGGCGGGCGTTAAAGGTCGGGTAGTCGCGCGTCGCCAACAGTTCGACCCTTGCGCCCTTGAGCCGGCGGTTGATCAGGTCCACCAGAGGCTGGTAAGTGGCGGCAAGCTTTTGCGGATTGTGCAGGGGGTGGACGGCGAGAAGGTAGGTCGGCAGCGTCGGATGGGCGGGCGCGTTGGCGTAGCGCAGCGGTTGCTCCGGCTCTTCGCGGCCACACCCCGCAGGCCACAGGACCACGGCCAGCAGAACCAGCGTCGCCCGCGCACGCCCCGCAACACCCTGCCTCAGAAAACACTTAGCCACGGCGCTGACTTCGCCGCAGCCACTTGAGCACCGTGGCAAACAACAGCTCCGGGTTCACCGGTTTGCTGATGAAGTCGTCCATGCCGGCCTCCAAGCAGCGCGCGCGGTCTTCGGCAAAGGCGTTGGCGGTCATCGCCAGAATCGGCGCGTCTCGCCCGTGCGTCAGGGCGCGGATTTGCCGGGTCGCCTCCAGGCCGTCCAGGCGAGGCATCTGCATATCCATCAGGATCAGATCGTAGTGGCCTTCTTGAGCTTTGGCTACCGCTTCCACGCCGTCCACCGCGGCTTCAACGGAGCACCCGGGAGCCGCGAGCAGCAGCGACGTAATCTCGCGGTTGATCGGGTCATCGTCCGCCAGAAGGATGCGGCAACCAGGGAATTCGCTGGCCAACTGCGCCTCGGCACTGGCTTGCGCAGCGTGATCGGGCCCTTGGCCGTCGACCGCCTCGCCCTTGTTCAACCGCGCGGTGAACCAAAAGGTGCTGCCCTGGCCTACTGCGCTCGAGGCCCCGACTTCGCCCCCCATCAACTCCGCCAGCATCTTGGTGATGGCCAGACCCAAGCCGGTGCCGCCGTACCTGCGCGAGATCGACGGGGCGGCCTGCTCAAAAGCGCCAAACAGGCTGCCGATTTGGCTCTGGTCGACGCCAATCCCCGTGTCCTGCACCTCAAAGCGCACCACCGCGCTGTCTTGGCCGTCTTCTACCAGGCGGCAGCGCAAGGTGACCTCGCCGCGCTCCGTGAACTTGACGGCATTGCTCGCGTAGTTGAGCAGCGCCTGCTGAAGCCGCGTAGAGTCGCCCACCAGCCCGCGGGGCAGCGGCTGCACGTCCATCACCAAGCGCAAGCCTTTGGCCATCGCCCGCTCGTGCATCATCGACGCGACATTGGCGATGATGGCTGCAACGTTGATATCGTGGACTTCTAACGCAAATTTTCCGGCCTCGATCTTGGAGAGGTCCAGCACCGCGTTGATAATCTCCAGCAGGTGGCGCCCGGAGGCGTCGATCCGCGTCAGGTATTCGCCCTGGGCTTGGTTGACCCCGGCGCGCCGCATCAGGTGGGCCAACCCGGTGATCGCGCTCAGCGGCGTGCGAATTTCGTGGCTCATGTTGGCCAAGAAGGCGCTTTTGGCCAGGTTGGCCTGTTCAGCTGCGCGCTTGGCCTCGTTCAATTCCGCCGTCCGTTCGGCGATGCGCGCCTCCAACACCGCGTTCAGCTGCAGCAGGCTGTCTTTGGCCCGCTGGCGCTCTGTGATGTCGCGGGTGAGCAATATGTACCGCGGCACTGCGTCTGGGTCGCCCGGCTTGAGCGCCACGGAAATCTCAAAGACCTTGGGACCGGCCGGCAAATCGAGCCTGTACTCGCGACCCAGCGATACCCCCTGCTCTCGCGCTTCAGCCATCGCGGCGCGGATGGTCATCGTCACGTCAGCCGGCATCAATTCGTCAAATATCCTGCCCAGAAAGCGCTCCGGCGGCATGGCCAGGAGGTCGAGCTGGTGGGTGTGGTAACGGTGGATGCACCCCGCTTCGTCGACTTCAAAGAGCAGATCGGGGACGGCGTCCAGAGTCGCCTGGAGCGTCTGGCGCACCCCTTCCACCTCGGCTTGCATGCGGTCGCGCTCGCGCCCAGAGCGCACAGAGCGGCTGTAGCCCAGGGCCAATAGCAGCAGCCCGACACAGCCGAGCAGCGCGTGGGAAGCCAGCAGATCCGTGCGGCGCTGAATATGCACCTGCAGATACGGCTCCCAATTGACCGAGGTGCTGATGCCGCCGCGAATATCGCCCAGCTTGTAGCCCTGGTCGGCGTGGCACTTGAGGCAGCTCTGCTCGACGACAAACGGCTGCATCACCCGAATGTGCGGCTCGCCGTGGACATCGCCATAGCTCTGGTACTCGCGCTGGCCCAGCTCAAAGGCAGCCAACGCCTTGGCTTCCCACGGATCTGCCGCATTGGCGGGATTGAGCGGCCGCAAACTGGCAATGCGACTGTGCAGCTTGTCTGTGGAGCGAAAGCTCTGCTGCAGCTGCCGCAACATGTACGCCGGATTCAGGAGCGTTAGCTTCTTGCCCGCCGGGGTCGTGATGTCGCGGTCTTGGACGTGGAGATAGGGATTGGGCTGTGTCAATTCTGTGACAGGAGCATAAACGCCGCCGTGATGGGCAGACCATTTGCGAAAGGCGATATCATTTTCAATGGTTACACGAGCCGCCTCCGTGGCAGAGTTCTCGGCCTCTTTCAGCGAGCGGCTGACGTTGAAGGCCAGCGACGCGGCGACCAGCACCACCCAAACCAACAGCAAAATCAGGTACATTTGCTGTACAGAGCGGGATGAAGCAGCTGGAAGGCGGAGCAGCATGGCGCCTAGAACCTGGTCCGCAAGATTGGGACGGGTGGTCAGCAGGATGACAATACGCCCGCAGGCCACCCCGCGTCAAGGTGCTATTTTTGCTTTGATTTTTGGTGATTCTCAAACGGCTTCATTGTCAATCGGCCATCCTTGCCCACGGTTGACGCACCGCATGACTGGGCATAGCTTCACGCTTAGCAGGTGGGGGGCCACCTGTCGCAGCTTTGTGTTTTTGCGGCCACTGCCAACGAACTGGGGTCGCCCAAGGACCACGGATACCTGCGGAACGTCTCTAAGCATGCCGGCGGCGTTTGTGCCCCGCGTCAGAGGTCGGTTGCCATGACCACGGATCCGCGCCCTACCATCCTCGTAGTCGACGACGCCCCAGAAAACCTGGCGGTTTTGAGCCAGTTGCTCCAGTCCCGCTACCGCGTCATCGCCGCCATCACGGGCGAAACCGGACTGCGCCTGGCCCGCGAGCAGCTGCCCGACCTCATCGTGCTGGACATCATGATGCCGGATCTGGACGGCTATTCGGTGCTGGCAGCTCTGCGCGCCGAGCCAGTGACCGCTGAGATTCCAGTGATTTTTGTCACCGCAATGGCCGAAGCGGAGGCCGAGGAATTTGGCCTGGATCACGGCGCCGCCGACTACCTGACCAAGCCGGTCAAGCCGTCGGTGTTGCTCGTGCGCGTGAGGAACCAGCTAGAGCTCCGGCGCGCCCGCGAGTGGATGGCCCAGCAAAAAGCCGCGTTGGAGCTCGAGGTAGCCCGGCGCATGCGCGAAAACGACCTCACCCAGCTCGCGAGCATCCGCGCCCTGGCCCACCTGGCAGAAATCCGCGATCCCGAGACGGGCAACCACATTTTGCGCACCCAGGGCTATGTCCATCGCCTCGCCCTGCAGTTGGGCCGGTCACCGCGCTTTGCCGCAGCGCTGAATCCCGCGTACGTCGACCTGCTCGCGCGCTCGGCCCCGCTGCACGACATCGGCAAGGTCGGCATTCCCGACCACATTCTGCTCAAGCCCGGCCGCCTGGACGCCGCAGAGATGGCCGTGATGCGCACCCACGCCGCCTTGGGCAGCGCCGCAATTGAGCAGGCCGAGCGCGATGTTCGCGAACCGCTGGCGTTTCTCTCTGTCGCCAAGGAGATCGCCCGCTGGCACCATGAGAAGTGGGACGGCAGTGGCTACCCGGACGGCCTGGCGGGCGAGGAGATTCCGCTGTCTGCGCGGCTGATGGCCATTGCCGACGTTTTTGATGCGCTGATTTCGCGGCGGATCTACAAAGAGCCCATGAGTTTTGACCAAGCCCATGAGATTATTAGCTCTGGCCGCGGCGAGCACTTTGA